>JBMNVW010000023.1:0-2852 GCA_050947035.1 Patescibacteria group bacterium | reverse complement strand
CACTTGGGCTACTCCTACTGGATTATTAGTTGTAAATGCAGATAAATGTGTAGGATGTCATAGATGTGAAATGAATTGCAATTTATTTAACGACGGCAAAATAATGCCCTTTATTTCCAGACTAAATTTAAGAGATAATTATTATTACGGTACAGAAATAAATGAAGACTACAAACACAATCCTGGAATTAATGGAAACTATAGATGGGAACCTATAACTTGTAAGCAATGTGCTCAACCATGGTGTGGAGATGCGTGTCCTGAAAGTGCAATTTATGCAGATGAAAAAACAGGCGCAAGAGTAGTGGATAAAGAAAAATGTATTGCTTGTGGAGCTTGTACAAAAGCTTGTCCTTGGAATTTACCTAGAATAGACCATGAAGAAAATTTTGCAACAAAATGTATAAACTGCGGAGCATGTGTCCAAGGTTGCGTAACTGGAGCTATTGCCATGACTAAATGGGAAGATGTAGCTACGGCATTACACAATTCATAATTAGGGAGGAAGAATATGTCACTAGGATTTACAGGAAAAATATTAAGAATCAACTTAACGACAGGTGATTTTCATGTCGAAGATTCTTCAAAATATAACGACTACATAGGAGGAGCTGGCGTAGGTACTAGAATTATGTATGAAGAAGTACCAGTAGGCACCAAACCTTATGATGAAGCAAATAAATTAGTTTATTCAGTAGGACCAAATACCGGAACGAGTGCACCTTGTTCTGGAAGAACTACCATAACATCTTTGTCTACATTTACAAAGGGCAATATGATTATTCACGCTCATATGGGCGGCGAGATGGCATATATGATGAAGATGGCTGGATACGATACTATTATCGTAGAGGGAAAAGCGACTTCACCGGTCTATATTAAAATTAGAAATGACGAAGTATCCATACAAGACGCATCATCAATGTGGGGAAAAACTACAAGAGAAGCTACGAAGATGATAGCTGATATAGAAGGTAAAGAATATAATACAACTTGTATCGGACAAGCTGGGGAAAATCTTGTAAACCAATCTTGTATGCTTAATGCAACATCCCATAGTGGTGGTGCGGGAACAGGTGCAGTAATGGGCTCTAAAAACTTAAAAGCCATTACAATTTATGGAACTGGTTCCGTTAAAGTAGCAGATTCTAAAAAAATATTTGAGTTAAATAACTATGTCATGAAAGAGTTAATGGGTTCTAATAATAACCACGTAGTACCATCAACTGAAAGACCTTGGGCAGAATATCACGATCCAGGTAGTAGATGGACGGGAAGACCGGGGTTAACTTGGGGCGCAGCTGATGGTGGGCCTATTGATACGGGTGATTCACCTCCAGGAGAACTTGACAAATTTGGATATAGATGTCAAAAGGCATATAAGGATTTTGGACCTTTATCTGAAAAATATACAGTGAAAATGAGTGGATGTACTTCCTGTCCCGTAAGATGCTTTGGCGTATTAGATATTCCATTTATGGAAGAAGAAGGCTATGCACCAGTAGCTGCAAATACATGTATGCCTAATTTCGAATACGCTTCCATTCTTCCAATCCCAAAGGATTACAAGGAAGCAGGAGATGGAACTTTTTTAGCAAATTATGCTGCTTTTAGTACAGCTGATGACTTGGGACTTTGGGAAAATTATGGAGAACTTCCTAATACAATAAAGTACTTTATCAAATACGGAATTATGGAAAAAATTCTTTCTAAAGAAGAATACGACGATCTACCATGGGATTTATATGAAGCTGGAGACCCTGGATTTATTAGGGATATTCAATATCGAATAGCAGAAAAAAGAGGAGAAATATCCAATCTAGGAGAAGGGGCATATTATATTAGCGAAAGATACAAGGACCTATTGGGAGATGAATATTTAAATGCCCAAGAAATGTCAATAGTATCACCATTAGGTTGGTCTAGGCATCATGGAAATGAATGTGCTGCTCAAGTAGGTGCTTTGACAAATATTTTCTACAACAGAGATTGCATGACTCATACAATTGTAAATATTTGGGGCAGTGGACTTCCTTATGATGTGTTAAATCCTATAATCGAAAATTACTTTGGACAAGGAGCTTTAGATAAACCAAAAGCTTATACACCGATGAATCAATCAAAAGCAAAATTTGCAAAATTTGGTGTAGTTCGTCAATGGTTGCACGACTCATTTACACTTTGCAATTGGGTATGGCCAATGACCTTATCACCTATGAAGGAACGTGGTTATGTGGGAGATTTAACAGTAGAAGCTCAATACATGTCAGCAATAACAGGTGAAGAGTGGACAATGGAAGAGTTAGATTTTGCAGCTGAAAGAGGACTACAACTTTTAAGAGCTACTCAAGTCCTAGGTCTTAATACTATGGATATGAGAAATGAACATGACAGATTTAACGATTGGATTTACGATATAGATCCTGATATTCCAGCATTTAGCGAAGGAACTGTTAAAATGGACAGAGAAGATATGGAGAATGCTCTTACCTTAATATATAGGGAAATGGGTTGGGACGAAGTAACTGGATCTCCTACTAGAGCAACGCTAGAAAGATTCGGCTTAGGAGATGTTGCTGAGGATTTAGCTAGTAAGAATTTATTACCAGCATAAAAATAAGGCGAGGGTGAAAAATCCTCGCCATAATTAGGTGACAAAATGAAAAAAGATGATATACTAAATAAGAAATTCGATTCAAGAAAAGAAGAGGAAAAAGTTATTAAAGAATATATTAATATGTATTCAGATATAGACGATGAAGAATCCGAAGAATTAATTGAGAATTTAGATGTTAAAACGATAAAAGCCTTTGAAGAAGCAATGGAAAAAGTGGCTACAGAATATGATAGAG
>JBMNVW010000022.1:0-2872 GCA_050947035.1 Patescibacteria group bacterium | reverse complement strand
CAATGTACCTTTAACATTTTCTTCAAAAGATGCATAAGCACTCTCGTAGGTATATGCTCTTAGAGATTCGTCAACACTAAGGGCTTGAGCTATTAAAAACCCTTCTTCAGGAAGTCCATTTAGGTCTTTTCTAGTTACCGCTTCGTAAATATTATGAAATGGATTAAAGTGTTCTACAGGAGAATCTGTTCCAAAACTAACGTGAACTCCTAAGTCTACTAGTGTCTTCCAGTTATAAGAAGTGTAAGTTCTATCTCCTACTCTATCCCATACTATATTTCTATCATAATCCAAAAATATAGGTTGTACATATGCGAGTATTTCATTTTCTTTAAAGGATTTTAGCATATCACTATCTGTAATTTGACAATGGATTACGCCATTTCTAAGGTCATCTCTTCTATTTTTACTCATACATTTTATAGCAGTTTCTATCGCTCTATCTCCGATTCCATGAGCTGCTACTTGCATATTGTGTTCAAAGGCCTTACCTACCATTTCATCTATTTCTTCTTCAGTGGCTGTAATAATTCCGTATTCTTCAGGAGCATCTGAATATGGTTTTCTCAACGCCGCAGTTCTAGCTCCTAAAGACCCATCTAAAAATAACTTTAATGAGCCAATTTTGAAAAAGTCATTTCCAACTCCTGTAGTATTTCCAGCTTCAAAGAACTCATCTAGCTCTTCTGCTTTTAGTCGGCATTGTTCATATATTCTTATATTCAATTCTCCTTTTTCAGCCATTTTTCTAAATAATTCTAATATTTCCTTATAATCATATCCTGCAACTGAACTCAAATCATCTGAGTGAATAGAGGTTAATCCCCAGCTATTCATCTCTTGGATTGCTCCTAAAATAGATTCTTTAACTTGATCTAGGGTACGTCTAGGAATGTGTTTTCTAATTTCTATTGATGCATTCTCTCTAAAAACTCCTATGGAATTATTTTCTTCGTCAATATCTATTTGCCCGCCTTCAATTTGCACAGGATTATTTCCAATACTTGCAATTTCTAAGGCTTTTGAATTTACACTTAGAACATGTCCGCAAGCTCTAGATACTGCTATTGGCATATCAGTTGTAACTTTATCCAAGTCAAATCTGTTTAAAAAGCTTTTATCATCTTCAAAATAATCGTGATTCCAGCCCCAGCCTAAAACCCATTGGCCTTCTTTTATTTTATTTTCTTCAATGTATGTTGAAATTCTTTCCAGTGCTTCTTTTTTGGATTTTGTTCCTGCAAGGTCCACTTGAGATGCATAGTATCCATAATATCCCAAATGAATATGGGAATCATTAAATCCCGGATAAACCACTTTTCCCTCTAGGTCTAAGATGTTTTCGCCTTCAAGTTTTTCTTCAACATTATAAAGATCCACTATCTTTCCATCTTCCACAACCATGGTATTGAATATATCTCTTTTGTCATTTAAAGTATAAATCTTTCCGTTTGTATAAATGGTTTTCACATTATTCCCCCCCCCTTGATAATTTTGTTCTTAATTAAAGCATTTAATATTATTTAGTATAATCTTAATTTAATATATTTTCAATGTTTTATAATATGTATAAAAACAAAAAAACCTGCTAGAAAAATTCTAACAGGTCTTAATTAATAATGGTCGGGATGAGAGGATTTGAACCCCCGGCCCCATGGTCCCAAACCACGTGCGCTACCAAACTGCGCTACATCCCGAACAGCAAAAACTATTATATAACAGTAATTTCTAAAATGCAAGTACTTTTTTAAATTTATTTTAAATTCATATTAAATAACTGTAAATTCCTGTTGATTACTACTGTTAAACTAGTTTTTATTGAATTTAATACTTTCTAGGAAATTGTTACTTTAATAACTTCCATCTATTTTTATAATGGATATTTGAATTATTTATTTGATATAATAGTAAATAAGAGGTGATAATATGTTAATAACATCAGATAAAATAAAAAGACGCGCCTTAGAATTAGGCGCCCAAGGATGCGGAATAGCTGGGATCAAAAGATTTGAAAACGCCCCAGAGGGATTTTCTCCTGAGGACATCTTCTCCAAGTGTAAAAGTGTTATTTCTTTTTATAAAGTTATGCCTGCAGGTGCAATTTTAGCAGAAAATCCAATACCATATACCCACGCCTCCTACCAAATGTATAAGGAAGTTGATGAAATTTCAATGGGACTCTTAAGATTTTGTCAAGATTTTAATATCAATGGAGTAATTGTTCCATCAGACACCCCATACATATACTGGGATGAGGATAATATGGAAGGAAAAGGAATACTTTCTTTAAAACATACCGCTGTTTTAGCAGGTCTTGGAATAATGGGACACAATACGATTTTTATGAACCCTCAATATGGTAATATGCCTTATTTAGGTGCAATACTTGTGGATGCAGAATTAAAAGAAGACGATTTAATGAATGACTTTTCCTGCATTGCTGGATGTAGAAAATGTATCAAAGCTTGTCCTGTTGGTGCAATAGAGGTAGGGAAGGTAGATCAAAAGTTATGTAGAATGCAATCTTTTTATAAAGTAGGAAGAGGCTGGGACACCTATAATTGTAGTGAATGTAGGACAAAATGTCCCCTTCACTTAGGAGATTTATAATTAAAAATATGATATGAGACTATATTAGTCTCTTTAAGCCTGTATAAAAAATTTTTTTATTTCTATGCAATATTTTATAACCTTGGATTGTTATATAAATAAGTGAAAAAAATAAATATAAAATGGAGGCAGTTATGAAAAGAAAAAGTTTTATAATATTATTGGCTTTAATTATGGTATTAGCAATAGTGCCGAAAACGTCAATGGCTGATGATGATTTAAGTATTTGGGTAGATGGAAAGTATGTTACTTCTGATACTAG
>JBMNVW010000021.1:0-2931 GCA_050947035.1 Patescibacteria group bacterium | reverse complement strand
AAAACGACCCGACAATATATGCGGCAGGAAGTGAAAATTTAGTTGTTGAAACGGAAGAATGTCTTTCATGCCAAGATACAGGAGATGCAATATTAGAACCAGAACCTATACCTATACCTGATGAATTAGTAGAAAAAAACATATCAGACTTAGGAACGACTGACTCATTAATAGAATATATAGATGGCAGACCTGTAATAGAAGAAGAAAATACTATTAATATAGAAGATAGTCTAGAGAGTGACTCTATAATGGCACCTATGGCAATAGGAACTCAAGAAGCTGCTAATGGTAGCGGAAATTTATATTCATCCGCTGGGTCTTATACTTGGAATGCTGTAGCTGCACCAGATGGAATGTCTGTTACTTGGACACTGACAGTTACTGAAACTGCAAGTGGTGCAACCTATAACAATTACATGGAGTTTAAAATTCCTAGTGAATTTAATCCTTTAACTGCAGCAGATATAACAACCTCTGTGTCTCCAACTGGAGTATCACGATCTGTACAAAGTTTAGACAATGGAGCAGGAAGATACTGGGGAGTTTACACATCGGGTAGTGCTGCTTCAACTAGTTACACATTAACTGTATCTTTTACAACCACCGTCACTAATGGACCTAACCATTCAATCCAAAACTTTACACTACCATATTTACCCGCTACACAAGTATATAGTAGTGGTAATTACAAAACATACGGTCCTACAAATAACAATACAGCAGGTCGTAGATTACCTGTATCAGGAGTAACTTGGTTAACTACTACTACACAACCAACAGTGAAAAATCCTGCATATGCACCGTATGTAGACTTTACAGTAAATAAAACTGGTGCAAATAATCAACCATTAGCTGGAGCGACATTTACACTAACAAATGGACCTGCAACTAATATACCTGCAGAGACAACAGGACCTGATGGTAAAGCAATATTCACTGATATATTAGCAGGAACTTATATATTGACAGAGACGATTGTACCAGCAGGATATAATGGAGTGGCACCGCAACAAGTAAACATTAGTGTCTCAAATACAAGCATTACTGTTGAAAATACTTTAATACCAACATCGACACCGGTAACTGTAAAAGCAACAGCCGATGGTACTACTACACCACTGGCGGGAGTACATTTTAAATTAATACAAGGAACTACAGAATACACCGCGGGACCTACAGATGCAACAGGCAATGTTACATTCCCAGATATCCCATATGGTGAATACACATTAACACAAAGCACGACACCTACAGGATATTACGCACCGGCAGACCAAACCGTAACAGTCAGTGCAACAGAAAATAGCTTTACAATGGAAAGTACTACAATACCTCCACAGGGAACTCTGGTCATTCAGATTCGTGATCACGAAGCTCAATCGACACCTATCGTGGGAGCTGTAGTGAAGGTTGTAAATGATGCCACCGGCACTGTATATGATAGAACTACAGATGCGAGCGGAAACATCAACATAGCAGATTTACCTGTAGGAAATTATACGATAACCCAAGAATCTGCGCCGACAGGATATACGAAATATCCTAACCCTATACAGGTAGAAATTAAAACTGGCGAAACACAAACCGTTTTATTTACAAATTTAAATTCGGATAATCCTTCGGGTCTAGGAAGAATCGTAATTAACAGCTACGAAATGCCGGTAGGTAATACAACACCTATCCCAGGAGCGGTTTACGAAGTTTCTAATGACTTAGGAGAAACTTGGACCGGAACTACAAATGCCAATGGATATTTAGTATTTACAGGACTCCCTGTAACAGGCAGAACCTATACCTTAAGACAGGTATCCGTACCTTATGAATACAGCGATCTACAGACACCGGTGGTAGAAGAAGGAATTACATTCCTACCACTAGAGTTTACAAATATATATGATGTATATAACAGTAAACGAGATAGCTTCTTACTAAGAGTACAAGTGAATGAAACAGGAGATATAAATATTCCTATAGCCGGAGCTCAAATACAGGTAACTCGACCGGCAGATGGAGCAGTATTTACTGGAACAACTAATGCAGAAGGATTTGTGGAATTCACATTATTAGGTGGAGACTATGAAATAAGACAGTTGACTACTGATAGTACCCATATTGTAAGTACGGAGGTATGAAATGTACGATAGCGAAATTATTAAACCTTCTGAATATGAAAAGTTAGCAGTAGTTCCAGGAGAAGATACTTTAACTTTATTGACTTGTACTCCCTTTTTAGTGGGAACGGAAAGGCTGTTGATAAATGCTGTGAGAATTAATGCCCCTGTGGAAAAAGGCGAGGACATAGACTTCCAACCAGTATCCAAACCCCAAGGTCTAAAAGCTCCCCAAGAGCCTAGTAGAAGTGTGGTAATGGAAAAGTATGCCCTAATGGGAATAGTGGCGATTCTTTGGATTTCTCTGTTCCTAGTGGTGGTAAAATTTATTAGAACCTTTAGATAATTAAAGAAACAAAATATTGAAACCTTATTCTAGAGATTAAATTTAGAGTCGCTGCGCCATTGGTAGGGTGTAGTTTACAAATTGGATATATTCGATTTATAAATAATTACAGCATATTCTAAAAAATTGAATATGCTGTGATTTTTTTAATTAGCTATTAAATTGTGTGGCATTTGGGATGCTAAAAAACTACTACTTTATATCCTTCTTCTATAAATGGTTTCATGCCAGCATGACCTGACATATCAGATAGAAGTGGTAGTTCTAGTTTTTCTATTTCTTCTAGCACGCCTAAGGTATGGGCACAGGCTTTACATACTCCTGCGATTATTCCTTCTTCTAGTGCTTTTTTGTATAGAGGATTTTTTTCTGCTAATATAGGTGGCAATTTTACACTGGCTCCTTCAAAAACTATCTTAACTTCATAACCATTTGCTTTTAAATCTAAAGCGTTCAATAATACGTGCTGAA
>JBMNVW010000020.1:0-3175 GCA_050947035.1 Patescibacteria group bacterium | reverse complement strand
GGGTCAATAATTTTTTAAAAAATAATTAAAATAATCCTGTCAATAGTCAGTGAAAATGTCATGTAAAAGTATATAGTTTTATTCAGTGAAAATGTCATCTTTAGAATAAAAGATAATAGAGATCATCGCATTTATTCCACGATCCTATTGACATAGGGTCCCTGTCCCCCTCTGAAGCTCCCAATTTTGGCAGAAATATCTCTTTAGTAGGCAGATATTTCTGCCTCGAGATTATATCAGAGGGGGACTTCCCTATATCAATAGGCTTTCGCGGCATAAACGCTAATGAATTTGATAATTTAAGCAATTTATTTTTAAAAATTGGCATAGAAAAATAAACCCTTGAAAAAGGACTAAAATAAAGATATGATTATTTTAAGAGATATAGTATTATCTCTTATGCCCATGCCCTTGTGGAATTGAACAGTTCATCTAAAATTTTGAGGATTTCAGAGTCTGTTTCCTCATAGGAAAGTGTGGGTCTTTTGTTGATAGGCTGTCTCCAGGGGTGATTCTCTGCTGGGATAGCCTTTTTACTTTGTTTGACCTTTTTAGGCAGGTTTACCACTGCCTTCTTAGGTCTTTCATCCAATGTTTTAGTATCATAAACAATATTAGAATACATAGCCTTTACACCTATTTTAGAGCTAGTCAACACTGTAAGCTTAGCCTTTGGCATAGCTGAAGCCTTCTTGCCATCTTTAACTAGCTGATAGTATTGTCCCTTATATGAAAATGCTGACCCTTCAATAATGGTACGATTCTCTTTTATACAAAGAATATGATCAAGATTCATATTTTCATCAAGGGATCTAAAAGCAGATTTAGAATCCTCAGGCACAACACCAAACTTTTTATTAAACTTTTTTATGAACTCAACTAAAAATGCATTTGCATCTTCCATATTAGTAATTTCATGAGTTTTAAATTCAACAGGAAGTCTACTTTGAAGAGTACCCCACAGCCTCTCAATACGTCCCTTAGCTTGTGGAGAACCAGCAGGGATAATATTAACCCCCAATTCATCCATAGCCCTTCCAAATTGAGTCAAATTAACAGTCTTCCCATTAAGTTGTTCATCAATAGATAGCTTTCCCTCCTTAGGTGATACAAAAATACTATGACGATCAGAGTAAAGACTAGTTGGAATACCATGATTTAAAACAACTTGCCTAATGATCTCAAAATATCCTTTCATACACTCATTGGGTGTGAAATAGAGTGCAAGAATCTCACCTGTAGCATCATCTATAGCACCATGCAAATCAAAATTATTTCCACCCATAATCCATTCGTGTGGGGAAGCATCTATTTGTACCAACATACCTTTTCGAGGTTTTCTTTTTCTTCGATGATGTGTTTTACGTTTACGGTGTTTTTTAGGACTTTTAAACCCAGCTTTAGTTAAAATTCTATACACAGTAGGATAACTCACGCTAATGTCTTCATGTTCTTCTAATAACTCTTGGTAATGCATAAAATTAGCCTCTTTGTACTTAGTTTCCTTAAGTTCTATAATTGTATTTTCAGTTTCCACTAAAGTAGCATGCTTTGGTTTACGACCTCTATTTTTATGTATAATGAACGAAGGTCCTTCTTCTATGACTCCTTTCTTTAACCTTAAAACTTGTCGTTCACTTAGGTTTAAAACTTCAGCAGCATCTTTAATGGTTATTACCTTATCAATTGTTTGACTAATGACTCCAAGCCTAGATATTTCTTTTTGGGTCATATTATATATCTCCTCTCTCATACATGACATTTTATCAGAATAAATATAATATGACATTATCATAGAATAACTACAGAATTCCTAAAAAAGTGTTGACATTTGAGTTTAATTATTATAGAATACTTGTAATGCAACTGGAGACAGTAGTTTTTCTAAAGGATTTCAGAGAACTTGCGGTTGGTGAGAGCAAGTAAGACTATTAAAACTAATATCACTCCATGGCAGCTTTTTTGAAAGAAGTAGGAAAAGCCGGGCGCTCACGTTATAGAGATTAGGGTTGTTTGACCTGAAGTGATGACTTTGTCATAATATGGGTGGTACCGCGGAACTTTATCTTTCGTCCCAAATCAACAGTAGATTTGGATTGACGGAAGTTTTTTTTATATATTAATGGGAGGATGAAATGGATAGAATGGTTACAGCTAGATTAAATTCGGGAATGGATTCATGCGTAAGAGTTTTAAATTTGATGAGAAGAAAAGGAATAATCATCAATAAGTTTTCTATGGACGAAGAAATGCTATATTTAGATGTAGATCCTAAAGTTTTTGAAACCGTCCAATTAAATCTTCAAACATTAAGTGATGTATCACTAATATCTTGATGAATTTGATTTAGGGGGAAATAAATGAACGGAGCGGAATTTTTATTAAAATGCCTAGAAGCAGAAGGTGTGGATATCGTATTTGGATATCCTGGCGGGGCTGTCATTCCACTCTTTGATGCAATTTTTGATAATAAAAATATAAATCACTTTAGACCTGCCCATGAACAAGGGGGCATCCATGCAGCAGATGGTTATGCTAGAGTTACAGGTAAACCTGGAGTTATGATTGTAACTAGCGGACCAGGACTTACAAACGCTATTACAGGACTAGCTAATGCTTATTTAGATAGTATTCCCATGGTAGTAATTTCAGGTCAAGTAGGTAAGGGTCTTTTGGGAAAATCTTCCTTCCAAGAAGTGGATACAGTAGGAATTACAATGCCCATATGTAAACACAATTATCTAGTGACTGAATCAGACGAAATAGGAGAAGCAATTTCAGAGGCGTTTTTAATTGCCACATCTGGAAGACCAGGACCTGTAGTAGTTGATATTACAAAAAATGCATTAATGGATGAAGTTTCTGATGCGACTTACAAAGCAAAGGAAAAACCGATTGATAATAGATTAAAAGAAAAATATATAGACGAATTAAAAGAGGCAATTGAGCTTTTGAAAAATGCGAAAAAACCTGTAATTTATGCTGGAGGGGGAGTATTAAAATCGAACTCCTCTGAATTGCTAACAGAGCTTGCAAATATGTGCAATATACCAGTGGCAAATTCTATAATGGGTTTAGGCAGTTTTGATAGAAAATCTTCGTTGTCTTTTGGTATTGTGGGAATGCACGGAGACAAAGAGACGAATTTAATGGTCTATGAATCCGATGTAATAGT
>JBMNVW010000019.1:0-3210 GCA_050947035.1 Patescibacteria group bacterium | reverse complement strand
AAATACTTCTTCTATATTTTCCACACGGACGTCTCTTCCACCTATACCGTAGATATAATTAATAGCTAATGGTTTTTCATTTAGTGGATAAAGTGCTGCCATTACTTCTGGATAAACAGGTCCACCTTGGGAACTGAAGCTTTCAGATCTATCCATAACTGCAAGAGCTTTTACATTTTTCAAAGCTTCTCTAATTTCGTCAGCAGGGAATGGTCTGAAAACTCTAAGTTTTAATAATCCAGCTTTAATTCCTTTTTCACGAAGATTGTCTATAGCGTCTTTTGAAGTTCCAGCTGCAGAGTTCATGATTACTATTGCGATTTCTGCATCATCTAATTTATATTCTTCAAATAGTCCGTATTTTCTTCCGGAAATTTTTTCAAATTCAGCAGCTACGTCTAATATTACTTTCTTAGCATTTTTCATAGCTTCAGATTGTTGTTTTTTGTGTTCCATATAGTAGTGTTGTGTATCGTAAGGACCTACAGATAGGGAATGTTCTTCATTTAGTAGTGAGTATTTTGGTTCATAAACTCCTACGAATTCTTTAACTAATTCGTCTTCAATTAAGTTTAAGTTCTCAACAGCGTGAGATGTAATAAAACCATCTTGGCAAGTCATAACTGGTAGCATTACGTCTGGATGTTCAGCTATTCTAATGGATTGAATATAGTTGTCATAAGCTTCTTGTCCATTTTCTGAATAAAGTTGAATCCAGCCTGAATCTCTAGCTCCCATACTGTCTGAGTGGTCAGCGTTGATATTAATAGGTCCGGATAAAGCTCTGTTTACAACTGTAAGTGTAACAGGAAGTCTTTTGGATGCTGCAAGATAAAGTGCTTCCCACATAAATGCCAATCCTGCAGAGCTAGTAGCAGTAACTGATCTAGCACCTGCTGCACATGAACCTATTGCAGCACTCATAGCACTGTGCTCACTTTCTACAGCTACAAATTCTGTGTCGATTTCTCCATTTGCTACATATGTAGATACGAATTGAGGTATCTCAGTGGATGGAGTTATTGGGAAAGCTGGCATTACATCTGGATTTATTTGTTTAATAGCAATTGAAACTGCTTCATTACCTGATAATCTTTCTCTAATTGTCATATTAATCTTCCTCCACCATTTCTATCGCCTCAAAAGGACATACTTTTGCGCATATTCCACAGCCTTTACAGTGATCAAAATTGAAATCCATTCTTTTGTCATCTGCTAAAGGTATTGAGCTATCTGGACAATATGGGAAACAAAGCAGGCATTGTCTGCATTTTTCTTCTATCCAAACAGGTCTTTTAGTTCTCCAATCTCCTGTGATAAAGTGTTTAGAATTTCCTTCAGCGTAAATAGCTCCACCTTCGGTAATATCTTCCCATTTCACATCTTCTTGTAATTTTTTGTAATCGTGTTTCATTATTTTCTAACCTCCTCAAGGGATCTGCGAAGAGCGTTCATATTTCCTTCGATAACTTCAGGTTTACTTGCAAACTTGTGTTTGAAAGAATTTTCCATTTCTCTAATGAAAATTTCGTCCTCCATAACTTTGGACACTTTTACTACTGAAGCTAGCATAGGAGTGTTAGGGAAATATCTACCTAAACAATCTTCTGAAATAGTTCTAGCATCTATGGTATACACATCACCTTCGTATCCTTTTAAATGCTTTCTAATTTCTTCAGGACTTTTTTCGCTATTTACTATAATAGCTCCGTCTTCTTTTAATCCTTCGGTAACATTTACAGACTCCAAAAGAGTTTGGTCTACAACTACTACGTAATCTGGGTTGTATATGTTAGAGTGAACTCTTATGGGATTTTCGCTTATTCTGTTATAAGCAGTTATAGGTGCGCCCATTCTTTCTGGACCGTACTCAGGAAAGCCTTGAACATAATTTCCTGTAGCAAAGGCAGCATCAGCTAATAAAAGGGAAGCAGTTTTTGCTCCTTGGCCACCTCTACCGTGCCATCTAATTTCTAATGTTTTAGACATTTTTTACCTCCATATCTTTTTATACTTATATAATATGCAAAAACTATGCCAAAATCAAGAGCTTGTAAAAATCTCATTGTATAGACAAGGATTGTTATAAATGTTAGAATATTAATAAGAATATATAAACAATGTTAGAAAAATTATAACAAGAGGTATAATATGATAAATTTAAATGATTTACGAGAAAATCTGGTATTAGAAGAAGTGGCTAATGTAATAAGTGATGGAATTAACGTAGTTAACAACGACGGAATTGTCATATATTCCAACAAAATTTCAGCAGAATATGCGAATGTAACTCCCCAGGAGATGATGGGAAATCACATTTCTAAATTTTATCCTGACGCAGTTTTGTTACAGGCATTAGACAACAATAAAGCTATGCTAGATAGAAAAATCCATTATATAGGAGGCAAAAGATATATAGTAAGTGCATATCCTTTAGTAATAAACGGCAAAGTAGAAGGGGCGTTTTCTGTGTTTAGAGACATTAGGGAAATAGACGAATTAAATAGAAAAATTCAAGCTCTCCAAATGCATTTGTATTTATCAGATACTGAGGCAGATATTTCTTCATTGATTGGCGTAAGAGAGAGTTTAAAAGACGTATTGCAAAGTGCTAAGAGGACAATAGGCTCCATAGGAGGACCTAGGCATTCTATAATAATCGGAGATTCGGGAACTGGAAAAACCATGCTAGCGAAGTTGATTTACAATTACGGAAGGGAGATTGGAACTCTAGATAAAGATGCTCCTTTTATAGAAGTAAACTGTGGTCAATTTACAAACTCTGACATTGCAGCCCTGGAAATATTCGGCAGTGAAGAGGGATCCTTTACTGGCGCAATGGAAAAAAAGGGGCTACTTGAAAGAGCTAACGGAGGAATACTGTTTTTAGATGAAGCCCACGAACTAGGAAATTATCAATCTATATTGTTAACGGCTATAGAAACGGGAAGATTTAGAAGAATTGGAGGATCGAAAGAGATTTCCGTAGACGTAATTATAATTGCTGCCTCTACTAAAAATTTAAAAAATGAATTACTTCCGGAACTTTACCAAAGATTAGCTCAATACGAATTATATCTTCCACCATTAGACGAAAGAAGTGAAAAAGAGAGGGAAAAATTATTCTACTATTTTATAAATAAATATGAAGAAGCAGTCAAAGAACACCAAGGAATCGATTATGAAGTTGTATTTTCTAAAGAAGCTAGG
>JBMNVW010000018.1:0-3711 GCA_050947035.1 Patescibacteria group bacterium | reverse complement strand
TGATAGCAGCAAACCCAGCCAAGTGGTTGACTCCCCTAAAACTCTATAGCCGCCTAGCTTCTTGCGAAAATCAAGAGGATGGTCATATTTTAAAACAAACGGAAAAAATTTTTTAAGCACATATAAATAATTGAGGGAGATATTACACCCCCAAGTTATCACCATATAAAAAACAAAATTCTCTGTGGTGAGACTCATCATAAACCTCTTAAATCTAATAAAATAAAAGAATTAAAGCCTTCTTGATGAAATGCCCTGTTGCTAACCGTCCACGGCTCGGGCAGACAATTATTATGCTTCATCTCAAAACGAGTTTCCCACAAACCATCGGTTCGCTGTTTAGGGGTTCCGTGCCAGACATAGGAGTAAGGGTGTATAGAGAGTAGGTTCTCGGGAACATAATCCTTAAACAAAATCTTACCGGTAATCAAAATATAGCGATGATACGAACAAAATTTATCAGGAATGGTTATCGGACCATAACTAATATTAACCCCTTGAGTATTAAGACCACCCAAAACCCCATCCTTAGAAACAGCTAACTCTTTAACAGTATTATTCTGGTAATCATACATCAAAAAACTTTCCCCCTGAGAAACTGAAACTTGATAATATTTAATAATATTTCTCTGAGTATAAGAACTGTGCCACCAAGAGCCAAAAAACGATGCTGTCACTGCCAAAACAACCAAAAATGACAATTTTTTCTGGCTAAAATAAAGAAGGAAATTGAGTAGAGACCAAAATGAAACAGTCAATAAAATATTATACAAACCGCCAGGATCTAAAACTCTACGATAATGATAAAAAAGCACCGAAACGATAAAAGACAAGAAAGCATTAACCAAAAAGAAATAATTGGAGATTTTTTTATTTTTTAGGGTGCGACCAAAAAAGGGGATTGCAAGAAAAGACAAGGCCGCCCCTCTTACTAACAGCCCCCCATCAAAAGCCGTCTCAATCAGGGCAAAAGCGAGAATAGAATAAGAAAAAATTAAAAAACATTTTTGACGTTTATTAGTTTTCTCTAAATGTTTTTGAAAAGAGGTAGAAAAATAAAAAACACTTAGACCTACCAATATAATTAAAACAAGAGCGCCAAAAACCCAAAAAATGGTTGGCGCCCAACCTAAATAAGCTTGTCCAGCATCAAAATTACTAGTTTCTGGTTTGTTAAACAGAGTAAAAAGCCAGCCCACAACCCCCTTAACAATGTGGTTATGGTAAAAAACCGTACTAGAAATCTCTTTAGCGAAACCAAAAGTAGAATGCTTCCAAAAAGGTATTTGATAGCGATAAGAAAAATAAAACTGTAAGAAAATTCCGTAAAAATAGGCCGCCGCTAAAGATAACCACGCCCACAGCCAAGAATAATCTCTCTTTTTCTTATTTAGCCCTAAACGATAAAAAACAATTAAAAGTAGGAGGTAGCTCAGCCAAACCAGAGTCTTAATCATGCCCCTGCCACCGACAAAAATATCAGTGAATGAATGAAAAAAAGATAAAAATAAAAAGGGAGGCATTTACTTAAATTAGGTATACGGGAAACAATAGGTCACAGGAGTGCCATCAATAACCCACTCCGTACACCTATAGCCACCGCCGCCACCGCCGCCTTCAATAGGCGTACCGCCACCATAACCAGGGGCCACGGGTGTATACTCTGAATCATAACAGTCATGAAAAAGACCATCTATTCTATCTTGGTCAGGAATTCGTTCTGACATAACCAACTCTTCCCATTCTAGATTCGTACAACAACCATCACCAAGCACTTCGCTACCACCACACTGACCACAGGTTCCCACACCTGCATTTTCGAAACAACAATCTGAGCATACTGGATTTATATTGGGATCTAAATCAGAAGGACGCCAGCCAATCAATAAATAATCATTAGCATACTGCATTCTTTCAATAGTGGAACAAACCCCATTATTAACACACTGCGCTCCACATGTCCCACAATCTGCAGGCGCATTTAAGCAGTTTTCGGTAGCTAAATTACAGACCCCATCTCCAGCGCAACCGACAGGAGTCAAATAATTGCGAACCGCTCCTGATGTAGCGGAGTTATAAAAACTATTCCACTCTGCCTTGGAATTAGTAGGCACAAAATAATCTTGATAACTAACATTATTAACACAACAACCAATAGGGTTTAAGACGCTACCATTATAATAAAAAATTGGATCGCTTAAAGTTCTTGCCGATACTCTATAGCCACCCCCGGGCGTATTAAGCGATGCTGCAAACAGAAATGAAGCCGGGATTAGAGCAGTGATCGCAAAAAACAAAATAATACTCAAAAAGAAATATCTATTAACAATTAAATTTTCGCAACAAAGTTTAAAAAAATTATTTTTTTTCTTCATATGATTAAAACTAATATTCAGTAACAATATCGTTTTCATCTTTCATAATCCTGTATTGCAAAACTTTTCCTTCACTATCTGTTAGTAAGATTTGAAAACGCTCATCCCTGTTTAAATGAAGGTTGTCCTTATCTTCAACTGAAAGCTCTTGAAAAGAAATTGGCTCTGGGTCCTTCACCCCTAAAAATTTAAGATCCAATTGGGTGTCATCACCTTCTCTAGGAACTATTTCAAAAACAGCTCGGTGATATAAACCTAACCCGGCCTTAGCGTCTTTACTTAATAAATTTTTACCTTCAAGATTGCCAAGAGAGCTATAAGGTTCGGGGGTAAGAATTTGCGCTTCTTCGCCACTCTTTTTGACTTGATAAAAATAGAAAAAGACAGTAATAATAAAAGTCAGTAGAACAAAAATAAAAACTACTAGCCAAACTTTTCTATCTGTTTTCATAAAAATAGAATAATGAATATTACTTTTTAATTATACCATTGTTTAAAAAAAAGAGGAAATTACTTCCTCTTTTATTGTTTGATTAACCTAATGCCGGCGCCAGCTGAAGGGTCATATAGACCACCAGTGGAAAAAAATTGATTCTCAACACTAATTATAACCATAATCAGATAACCTGCAAAGATTTCATTTGTTATAAAAGCGGCTGTTTCATCTCCTGCAGAATATTCATATAATTTGGTTTTTCTGTTTCTGGCAATTCCGCCATTTGGTAAAGCACTAAAACCACTAGAGTTGGTAATTGGTCTCAATGTTTCTGGCCACCCCAGCTGATTCATTAGCGCTGGGCCAGCAAGATAATATCCCCCCAAGAAAGTTTTCAACTCTCCAAAATCATCTCCACTAGGAATACGCCAACCTTCAGGAGCAATTCCTCTAGGATCAGTCACTGCTAAATAGTTGTAAAGATAGCCATATTTTTCAGCCATCTCTGAGCTATTGTTGTAAGCTGTATACGCGCCAGTCTCGAGTGGTCCCCAGTTAGCCGCTACTGGTTCATGAATAATTGGATCACCGTTGTTATAGTGGCGAGTTCTTAAATTCTCCACTGTCCATACTTGTTCACCAATTTTCACCGTATGGTACATATTGCCCTCGTTATCAGCAATATCATAGGTATGAACTGCTACCGCCTGACCATAAGCAGCGCCAACATCATTAATGGCATAAGCCTTAACATAATATTTAGTATTTCTGTCAAGACCAGTAAGATTAAGAGAAAAGTTATCAGTAGTTGCGGTTACTCTTCTTTTATTGAAATTAACATTAACCTCATTAGAGTCAGTGCCCCAACAAAAACCTCTCTCGTTAATCTTTGCTCCACCA
>JBMNVW010000017.1:0-5688 GCA_050947035.1 Patescibacteria group bacterium | reverse complement strand
CCAAAAAAAAGAAGACAAATTGGGCATATTCAATTGGTCCGTCTTCAGCAACGAAAAGATGATAATTATAACGATCGGTAATTTTATAAAAAATAAAGTAGGCAAGAAGAGCCAGAGGAAGAAAAAATAAGAATTTAGTTTTTATTTTTTTAAAGACCATCTTTTTCTTTTAAATGTTTTTTTTGCCAATTTTTAATTTTTTTATGATCCCCAGAGAGTAAAACTTCGGGAACCCCAAGGCCTTGAAATGTTTTTGGTCGAGTATATTGAGGGTATTCAAGCCAGTCTTCTTGGTTGGGGTTTATTTTGCTTAAACCCGGAGAGAAGGACTCTTCTTCAGTGGCTTTTGGTTTTTTTAAGACTCCGGGAATAAGGCGGACAACAGCATCGGTTATGACCATAGCGGCGATTTCTCCGCCGGTTAAAACATAATCGCCGATAGAGATTTCGCCATCAACAAATTGGCGAATTCGCTCATCAAAGCCTTCGTAATGGCCGCAAATTAATAAAACTTCTTCAAGATTGGACAATTTTTGGGCTAAGGGTTGATTAAAAGTTTTTCCTTGGGGGGAGAGAAGAAAAACTTTAATTTTTTTATTTTTAGCCTTATTTTTAATGTCTTTTATAGCCTGATAAATCGGCTCAACCCTCAAGATCATTCCCGGTCCGCCCCCGTAAGGCCGATCATCGACGGTGCCGTGTTTGTCAAGGGCCCAATCTCGTAAATTATGAAGTTTGACTTGAACGATTTTTTTGTCTTGGGCCCTTCCTAAAATGCTGCTAGCAAAAACCGGCTCAAAAACTTCGGGAAAAAGAGTTAAGATGTGAATAATCATTGCCCCTATTTTAACATTAAAGGAATTTTACTCTGGGGAGATCCTGGATCTATCCAGGAGGGTTTGGTTTTTTATTTTTTTGTGTTATATTTCAAATACTATGACTAAAACAGCCGTTGTTGTTGTTCCTACCTACAATGAGGCCGAGGTAATTGGGGAGATGATTGAACATCTTTTTACTAAAACTTTTCCTAAAGTCACCGATTGGCAAATGCATCTTTTGGTAGTTGATGATACCTCTCCGGATGGCACTTATAAAATTGTTGAAAAAAAGCAAAAAAAATACCCCAACCTTCATCTTTATTTAAATAAGAAAAAAGCCGGAATCGGTTGGGCTTATGTGGTTGGTTTTCGTTATGCAATGGAAAAATTAGGAGCCGATGTTTTAATTGAGTTTGACGCCGATTTTCAGCATCCACCCGAAGACATCCCTCTTTTACTAAAAGAAATTGATAATGGTTATGACTATGTGGTTGGTTCAAGAAAGATTAAGGGTGGTTCTAATCCCAAGGGTTGGGGTTTTAAGCGGCTTTTCTTTTCCGAGATTGGCGGGCTTGTGGCCAGATTAATTATGTTTTTTCCGGGCAAGCTTTTTTTTGCCGTAACCGACCCCACTACCGGCCTGAAGGCTTCTCGAGTTAAGGGCTTTGTTGATAAAATTGATTTTGAGAAACTTCATTCTTTTCAGTTTGGCTATAAAGTGGAGCTTTATTATCAGATGCTTAAATTAGGAGCAAAGCACAAAGAAATTCCCCTTCAGTTTGGTTTGCGTGATAAGGGTGAGTCAAAGATTGCCTCTAATACAGCGGTAGACATTTTCCGAAGTTGTTTTTTAGTTCGCTGGCATGATCCAGCAACACAAAGCTTTTTAAAGTTCGGCGTGGTTGGCTTTGTGGGTTATTTAGTTAATGCGATTTCTTTGGCGATTTTTTCTGGTTTTTCTTGGCCTGAATGGTTAATTTGGCTATTGGCAACGGAAATGGCGATAATTTCTAATTTCACCTGGAACAATTTATGGACCTTTGCCGAAAAGAGGTTTACTCGTCCGCTACAATTATTAAAGAAATTTTTGCAATTTAATCTAACTTCAGCCGGGGCCCTAATAATTCAGCCATTAGTGGGAAACTTATTAGTTAAATTTTTTGGCCCCCAATATCGGCAGCTTTATCTACCGGCAATAATTGTCTTTTTGGTTTTACCTTATAATTGGCTAATGTACAACGCGGTGATTTGGAAAACCTTTAAGCCCTCTTTTTTGAAGAAAAAAGCTAAATAACTCTTTTATTTTTTATTTTTAAAGATAGGGACCCCAGTCAGATAGTGGCATGACGTTAAAGCTGATAAAGTTGATAGCGTATAAGAGCAGGACTGGGAAAAGAATAGTTAGGGCCCACAAAAATTTTTTGCTGGTAAAGAATTTTTCTCCGCCGATTAATAAAAATGGCACTGCTGGTAATAAATAGCGGCTAATATCTCGATGAGAAACGAAAAGAATTGAAAAGTAAAAAATAGCCGGAAAAAGAAAAAGAATGTCAAAACGGTATTTTTCCCACAAGAAGAATAACAATATTGCCCCAGCCAGATAAATGAAGGTGATATCTTCTAACCAGATTGACCTTACCCATTCTTCCAAATAGTTAAAAACTTGAAACGGCGGCCAGAAAAGATGAATATTATTACCGGTTTTAAAATAGATAAAAAAATCACCGGTTACTAGATAATAAAAGAAAAAAACGATTAGCAAGCCAACTGGCGTAATTAGAATTGGCCAGTATTTTTTTAGAGCCTGTTTAAGGTTGTTTTTTTCCTGATATACCCTGATTAAGGTAATTATGCCTAAGGCACCAGCCAAAAGAATGCCCGGGCTTTTGATGGTTTGGGCAATGATTGTCAAAGCAGCGCTTTTGCCATAATCTTCTTTTTTGAAAAAGAAGATTGCCCCCAAAATTGTGGCCAAAAATAATGGTTCTGGGCTGGGAACGGCTCTAATGACTAACCAGCGAGCGGGAAAAATTAAAAAAACTAAAGCCAAAATCAAGGCCTTTTTTTTGTTTAAAAGAAGTTTAACCAGTTGATAAAAAGCCCAAATGGCCAAAAATGAAGAGGCGATAGTTACTAAAATAGCGGCATAGGGAAAATTTATTAAAGGGATTTTGGCTATTAGCCAAATTAGAATCGGATAAAGGGGAAAGTGAGCCGGAAAATAGTGGGCCGGCTCGGCAATATTAGAAAAAAGGGTTGATATTTGTTTTGGGATGTACCAGGTTTTGGCGGCGATAATATAATTTAGACTATCAAAGTTGAGTAATATGGTGGCGAAATTAAACCGTTCTCGATAGGCCAGGCCCCAAAAAGAATCAAGATGGAAAATAAAAGGCAAATAAAGAAGAAAAAGGGTTAAAGTAAAGAAAAGAGCCAGAGTAATAAAGGGATGGCCAAGAGCCAGTTTGCTAGTTTTTTGAAAACAGCCTTTAACTTTTTGGGTCATTTTTTTATTTTAAGATAGGCAAAAACCACGGGCCTTACTCATCGTAATTTATTATACATGAAAAGCTTTTTTAAAAACTCAGCTCTTTTCGGAGCTAATTATTTCAAATGTTATACTTGAAATTAATGAGCCGGTTAAGATTGTCTTGGCCCAAAGGGTTGGCCCTACTATTATTGCTAGTGGCTTTTGTTTTTGTTCATCGATTCTTTTTTTCTTCTGGTAGTTTTTCCACCCACGATGGGGTTCATTTTATTAGACTTTATAATTTAGAAAAGGTTTTAAACGAGGGTCAATTCCCGCCCCGCTGGCTGCCTGATTTGGGTAAGGGTTATGGTTATCCCTTTTTTAATTTTTACCCCCCCCTGGCTTATTTGGTTGGCTTATTGTTTCGTTTTTTTGGGACCTCATTCACCCTAGCAGTTAACCTAAGCTTTGTTTTAGCCGGTTTGCTGGGGTTTTTGGGAATGTTTTTTTTGGCAAAAAGCTTGTTTGGATTTTGGGGGGCAGTCACGGCCGCCCTTTTTTGGTTATTTTTGCCTTATCGGGCCCTTGATCTTTATGTTAGAGGGAGTTTGGCCGAATATTGGGGAATGAACCTTTTGCCACTAGTTTTTTATTTAGCCAAAAGATTATTTGATCTACCGACCCTAAAAAGGTTATTTCCTTTTGTTTTGGGTCTTTTTTTACTTTTAATTGCTCATAACGGAGTGGCTTTGGTTGGGCTATTTTGGCTTTTTATTTTTGTTCTTTTTTTGTTTGTTATTGATCGGCAGAGTTTTTTTGAAAAGATTAGGCATCAGGGGATATTTTTTTTCTCCTCTTTTTTGTTAGCCTTTGGCTTGGCCGCTTTTTTTATCCTACCGGCAATTTTGGAAAAAGATTTAACCCAAATCGCCCAAATGACTAGCGACTATTATTCTTATGAGAACCATTTTCCCTCTTTGAGGCAGTTATTTATTTCTCGCTTTTGGGATTATGGTGGTTCTGTTTTAGGGCCAGAGGATAAAATGTCTTTTCAGATTGGCCATCTTCATTGGTTAACCGCCCTGGTGGCTCTATTTTTTTTAATTAAGAAGGTGGTTTTTGAGCAAAAAAAGTTTTGGTCTGAAAGAAAGAATTTTTGGTTAATGTTTTTTTTAATTTCTTTCTGGGGGTTTGCTTTTTTGGCTCATCAGCGTTCAAACTTGTTTTGGCGAATTTTTCCCTTTTTAGCTTTTTTACAATTTCCCTGGCGCTTGCTTATTTTTGTTGGTTTTTCCGCCTCTGTTTTAGCTGGCTTTTGGGCCAAATGGGCGAAAAAAAGGCTCTGGTTTGTTTTTATATTTTTGGCTTTATTAATTTTAAATTTTACTTATTTTCGTCCTCAAGATTTTCAGAATTTTGAGGATGAGGATTATTTATCTTCGCCTTTATGGAAATATCAACAACGAGAATTTTTGACTGATTATTTACCCAAAACGGTAGAGGAGGTTCCTCAAGATCATTTTGAAAATCCCCTGCTTGTTACTGGGGCAGAGACCAATATCAATCTTAATCAGGCTGATAAACTTATCTTTGGGGTGGTTTCGGGTGGAGAGGAAGAGGTAATTATTAAGCGCTTTTATTTTCCTGGTTGGCAAGCTAAAATAGATAATAAGCCGACGTCGATAACAACCAACAAAAATGGTTTTATGGTTTTATCTTTGCCGGAAGGAGAGTCGTTAGTGGAAGTTGTTTTTAAAAACACGCCAACCAGAACGATAGCCAATCAAATTAGCTTGTTTTCTTGGGGAGTATTTCTATTTTTTATCTTAATGGGCAACCGAATCGCAAAATATTTTAAGAAAAATAATGATTAAAACTTTTAAGGACAAAATTTTGCCGGCCAAGAAAGTTTTTCTTTTGTTTTTATTATTGTTGATTGTTAGCTTGGGGGTTCGTTACTATCGACCTAAAGCCTTAACTATTTTTTTGGACGATCAGGCTCGGGATGTTTTGGTCGCTGCCCAAGTTCTAAAAGAAGGCCGGATTCCTTTTATCGGTCCGATGGCCTCAATTGGCAGTTTATATTTGGGACCATTGTTTTATTGGTTGATTACGCCTTTTTTGTGGTTGGCTAACTTTGATCCGGTTGGGCCAATTTTATTAGTGGCTTTTTTAGGCTGGTTGGCCAATATTGTTTTATTTTTCTTGTTGGAAAAATATTTTAATCTTCGCTCCGCTTTTATTGGCGCTTTTCTTTATGCTCTTTCCCCCTTAATAATCCATAATTCTCGTTTTATCTGGAACCCCAACCCTGTCCCTCTTTTTAGTTTAACTTTTCTTTGGTTTTTTCTTGAGTTTTGGGAAAGGGGCCGACCAAAATCTCTTTTTTGGTTAGGGGTT
>JBMNVW010000016.1:0-7821 GCA_050947035.1 Patescibacteria group bacterium | reverse complement strand
TGTTAGTCTGTCAAAATCAGTTAAGGGTCTTAGGGTTACTATAAAGAAATCTATATCAGAAATATTTTTTATCCCCAAGCCAAAAACAATAGAACCCCTTAAATAAACACTATATATATTTTTATTGTTTAATTTTTTAAAAAAGTTTAAAACATCATCGACTGTAGTTTGATATCTTTTCTGAATATTAACCTCAGAGTCGGGCATATAAAGCTTGCCATCTTCATTTTGGTATATACAAATTTTTTCTTCTTTTTTCATAAAAATCCGTTAATTAGTGTTAAACTGAATATTAGATTGTGTTGTATTATATATGACCAATTTTGTAAAAACAAACATAAATTTAAATAATTATAGGATTTTATGTTATACTTTTATTCTGATAAAATGATAAAGTCTGAACGAAAAATCATTACTGCATCAGCGGCCGAGAACCTCGATACCATAAATGAGAGGGTTGTTCATCGTTTTATCCCCATGCTCGTGGCCGAAAATATAACTAGAGTAATTGAATATGAGTCTGGAAGAATAATGCCTAGAGTAGATTTATGGAATTGTGTAGGTATGAGAATGGATAAGATTTTTACGGCTCAGCAAAGTCGATATGGTTCTAGAAGAGATTTTTCCACTCCACTTCTGGTTGACAAATATACAGTTTTAGAAGAGTTGGGAATTCCGAAAAAAGGAAGAGATATAATTAGAGACGATGACGATACTACAAAAGGCTGGCTTGAGAAAAAAATAGAACAACTTTTTTCTTCTGGTGCTGTCTATATAGATTCTGTGGGCGTAAATATTTGCAACAGTTGTGGCTATCTGCAGTCAGTCGACAGTGTTAGTTTAACTTCTTGCACTGTATGTGGAAATAACCATTTTCGTTCAGAAAAAAGAAATGTTTTAATGGTAGACATTCCAAAGGATAGAGAATCTTTAATAAAAGACAAAATTGTTTATCCCCAAAACACCAAGCATATACATAGTTTTTTTGACCAATTGCCATCAAGAATTATGATTTCAAGGGTAAGAGAATATGGTTTACCCCTAGATTCAATTGGCCTAGAAGGGTATGTTTTAGATCCAAAAATAGGCGTTGCGCTTATGCCCGAACTAGTTGCCGAAAAGTATGAATTATCTGAATTGACACTAACTCAAGGCGCCACCGTGGCAACACACAATATCCCCTATACGTCTGTGTTAACAAACGGCTTCCGCCATACTTATTTATTGCTCCCCAAAATACCAATTACTTCTCTGGAAGAAGCTAGAAATATCGGTTTAAGCTTTATGGCTAGATACTTGCCGTTTGCTGTTTTAACACACAATAGCGATATTTCTCTGGCTCAACTTAAAATAATTCGAGAAGAATATACTCGCATTACTTGGAAAATTGATACTATAATTTCCTCACTTCGGTCGGAAGAAGGACAATCCGTAAATTTAACTCCAGAAGATCACCAAATACTTGCAGAAATTACCAGAGATTTCATTGAGTATAGGGTTCGGGCTGGTCAAAAAAAATTAGGAAATTTTTTTAAAGCCCAAGGCAGAAGGTACGCCGAAGAAATGAGACATCGGGGCTTTTATTTGAACCCAACAGATATTGATACGATCGAGTGTATAGTAAAATTATTCTACAGGTAAATTTTACTTGCCTGTTTTTATGGCGATAAAAAACTGTCTTGGAAAAACTGCTGGAAAGCTACTATGAAAAAAGCGAAAAGAGTACCGAACCGAACGGAAAAAAATAAACAGGCAAATAAATAAGTTGCACTTAGCCGATGAGGAGTATTATTTGACTTCAGAATACCTGTTAAAGCTTGCCTTTAAGGCAAACGAGCTATTTGAAAGTGGGTTCCGACCCCAGGGGTCGGACAGATTCGGACCTTCGATATTTTAATCTTTAGTTACATTTTAAGGCGTAATTAAAAACTAAAATGCGTCTTGGGGTTTTTGTTAAAATAACAGCAAGGATGACAATAAATTTTCAAGAATTTGGTAAAGGGAGACAAAAGATCATTTTTCTCCACGGCTGGCAACAGAACAGCAAATCGTTCCTATCGCTAGTTCCTTTCCTCTACCGGCAATTTAAACTGTATCTTTTAGACCTACCCGGCTTCGGCAAAACACCCTTATCTCCTAAGCTTTCTTCCTCTGATAATTATGCCCAATTAATTTCCCAATGGCTTCAAAAAAAACAAATTAATAAACCAATTATTGTCGGCCATTCTTTTGGCGGCAAGGTAGCCGCTCTTTTAGCTTCTCAATACCCCCAAGAGTTGGAAAAATTAATTCTCATTGCCTCGGCAGGTATTCTTCATCCACGCTGGTGGTACCCCATAAGTGCTAAAGTTCCACCAACAATTAAACAAAAATTAAAACCGATCACTGGGAATTTTTTTGCCAGCCGCGATTTTAAAGAAGCCGGGCCGCTTCAACCAATGCTAGCAAATATTGTCAAAGAAGATCTACGGCCAGTTTTTGCCAATATCCGCACTCCCACTTTAATTATTTGGGGGAAAGATGATCAAGAATTGCCGCCAACCGATGGCCAAAAAATAAACCGGCTAATTACCAACAGCCAATTAGAAATAATTCCCGCTGGTCATTTTCCTTTTTGGGACCAACCACAAAAAACCGCTCAAATTATCAATCAATTTATTATCCCATAAATGAAAAGAATCAAAAAACACCTTTATTTGCTCCAATTGGAAGAATACCAAAGCAACCGCTACTCTGCCTGGCTTAAAAAGAACAATATTAATGATTTAAAAGAAAATAAAAACCAATTAAAATGGACTCTGAGAGCTTCTCTAACCTGGTTTTTTTCTCTACCCCTAACAATCTTTACAACAACCGCAAAGGCTGTGGCTTGGGCCAATAGCCTAATGGGGGGAGTTTTTAATTTAATTAGTGTCCTTGTTATTCTTTTGGCCAAGATTAAGCTTAGTTTTTATGCCAATACCACCCGGATTGTTATCACCGGCAGTTACGGTAAAACTACTTTCAAAGAAATGCTGGCCTGGGTTATCTCTCCTTACCGGGTGGTTTTAAAAACCCCCGATAATATCAACACCCCCATAGGTATTGCCAAAATCATTTTGACAAAATTAAATCGCCAAACAGAAGTTTTAATTGTTGAGGCCGGTGCTTACCAAGCGGGCGATATTAAAAAAATTTGCCAACTTATTAAACCCCAAATCGGCATTATTACCATCATCGGCCTGATGCATCTAGAGCGTTTTGGGAATTTTACCCGACTAAAAAAAACCAAGCAAGAGATTATCCCTTTTATTAAAGAAAAAAACCGACTTTTTTTGCCCCCAAAGGATCATCATTTTATTAATTTTAAGGCTACAGTTTCTAAGATTGCTCAAAACTTAGGCGTTAGCCTTGCTCAAATCAAACAAAGGCTAGCCTCTTTCGTTTGGCCAGCTCATCGACTCGAGGAAAAAATAATTAACCACCAAATTACTATTTTGGACGATTCTTATAATAGCAACCCCCTTGGCGCCCAAAAAGCTCTAAAAAAATTAAAATCTTTTCCCAAACGGCAAAAAATCATTATTACTCCCGGCATGATTGAATTTAGTGAAAAACAGTATCAAATTAATTTTCGACTAGGAAGGGATATCGGCTGCATTGCTGATATGGCCGTAATTATTGGTAGCACTAATAAAAAAGCGCTTCTGGACGGAATACAGGCTAACAAAAAGAAAATTAAAACTATTATTTTAGCTAATGGTCAAGATTGGCTAACAGTAATAAAACCTCATCTAAAACCCCCAACGGTAATACTTTTAGAAAACGATTTACCTGATCATTATTTTTGATCTAATAGGGGACTATCGAAGAAATAAGAAAGAGAATCGGTTTGCTTAGCTTTTTCTCGGGCTAGTTTTACCAACCGGTCAATCATTTTTCCTGGGGCTAAGCCACTGGCCTGCCAAAGATAAAAAGACAGCGAACCAGGAATGGTATTGACTTCATTAATGTAAACGGCACCGGTTTTTTTCTGATACAAGAAATCCATTCTGACCATTCCCCAGCAATTTAAACAGGAAAAGGCCTTAAGGGCCATTTTCTGTATCTTTTGGCTGGTTTTGTCTGGAATTGGTGCCGGCACCAAACGAGACAACCCTGCCATTCCTTTGGTTTTACCACCCTTAAGATATTTCTCTTCAAAAGAAAGAAATTGATCATCAGAAATAGGTTGTTCGCAAACAGACACCTCAGGATCATATCCCCCCATAACAGCGCAATTAATGTCCAGGGCTCCTTTTAGCCCTTGCTCAACCACAATCTTATTGTCATAACGAGCCGCCAGCAAAACCGCCTTGGTAAAATCGGCCGCTTTTACTACCCGGCTAATGCCCACGCTAGAACCAGCCCCAGCCGGTTTAACAAAAAGAGGATAATACAACTTTGCTGATTTAATTCTCCTGGTTATCAACTTGGGGTTTTTTTTAAATTGCTTTGACCAAAACCAAAAATAAGGCATTATTGCCAGACCAACACTAGAAAAAATATTTTTAGTAATCACCTTGTCTTGACCCAGGGCGCTGCCTAAAACACCACAGCTGGTATAGGGAATATCATAAAAGTCTAACAAGCCCTGGATGCGGCCATCTTCACCATAAGCCCCGTGCATAATTAACAGGGCAACATCAATGGGCATTTTTTTAGATCTTAAAAGTTTTTTCTCTTCAGCTCCACCCTTAATAAAGTCTAGTCGCCGATTTTTTTTGAGTGTTTGCTTAATAAAATTGCGATAGCTACCCGTCTTAAACGGAGGACACCAAAAGGCCTGATTTTCCCTGTCAAGATAAATAAGGAGGGGAGAATATTTTTGTTTATCTATCCAGTCTAGAGCCTGAAGAGCGGAAACGATAGAGACTTCATGTTCAGGGGATCGTGACCCAAAAATAATGGCCAGGTTGGTTTTTCTTCTCTTCCCGGAAGCCATAATTAACTTTAATTTAACTTTTCCCAACTTAAAAGTCAATTAAAGAAAGCTGACCATCAAATACCAAAAAACTAATAGTCAACAATCGGTATATCAGCTTTTACTGCCGCCCCTTTTATATTATTAACCTTTTGTCTTTGGCTTGAATTTAATTTACCCATTTCTTCATCTAGTCGCTTCATATCCTCTTGACTACCGATAGCCAAACCAATCCTCGGGCCCTGTGCCCCCTGGGGTCTTATAATCAAAAGCTTTTTTTCTGTTTCCGAATTAACCACTTGTGCTCACCTCCTGCTGGGAAGAATATATGAATATTATAACAAATATTCCGTAAATCCGGCCCCAGGGGTCGGAAGCTACCGAACCTTTCGATATTTGTTAATGTTTTGGGGCACATGTCTCCAATAGAGAATACAGTGGTAAACCCAACGCGGTTTACTGCTCCCGTGCCCGAAGGATAATACTCGAGTGAGGGGGCGACTAAAAAGGTATTTCTTTAATCAAGATAGAATCATTAGCAACTTTGATTATAAGTAATAAAGAGGTTTGTATTCTTCCCCACTAAAAAAACTAACAAGGCATTCTTTTTCTTTTGGTGTTAAAGAGTTATTTTCATCAAATATTTCCTTGTCATCAAACACTCCGACAAGCTTTTTCCTTCTAAATTGCAACAATAGCCCAACCCTCTCAAAATGGTTGTCTTTCAAAGCATCTTCTATCGCCCACCTATCAGGCCAAAAATCAAAAATATATACCATCAGTGCTGTAGGTTTCTCCGAAGGAAATTGGTTGCTCTTGCATCTTAGTTTTGATTCAAACCGTGTAGAATAATATTCCATACAAAGAGGTCCTACTCTAAAGTCACCACATTCGCAATAGACTCTTTCTCTTTCTTCTCGATCCTTCTTTGATTCCATTAAGGCTGTGACCTCAATAAAAACTTCTCTCTCGATAACCCTTATTGATAATTCTACGTTTCTATTATTAGTAGTTTTGGGATACAAGCTAATTTTCTCATTGCCGAAAGCGTTTAATAGGTTGCCGATAACACTGATTTCAAATAAGGCTTCTAACGCCTGGTTACCACGTAATTGAGCTTTAAGATCATTAATATGTTTTTTCTTAGAACCAGGGTGACTAATTATTAACTGAAGATATTTCTCTAGACTATCAATCTGGGAGCCATCATTATCTATATCGTCTATTAGCCAAATGAAAATAGAGATTAAAGGTCCTGGCTTATCCTTTTTCTCAATAATTTGTTTCTTTACGTCCTTAAAAAAATCTTCGTCAAAAATTGAACTTAATAATTCGCTCTTCTTTACCTTACTTCGAACGAGCTTGATTTTATCTAACAAACGCTTATCAATTGACACTGTTTATTACCCCAAAAGTTCTAAAAAAATAGCTTATCCGATAATACTAATAAAAAGAATTACTCCGCGAATCCCGACCCCAGGAGTCGGATAGCTTCGGATAATAAGCTTCTGTTTCTTCCAACCATCCAGCTTCCTTTAATAATTCTATTTCTCTACCAAAAATATTTCTAACCTCTACCCCAAATAAATCTTTGAATGGTTGCTTTTCTATTTGCACTGAACGCACACCCAACACCATATATTTAGACATTAGCTCTCTAGTAGTTACTTCAGCTCCCATCACTGCTGGAGAAAAGCCGCTATTAACTGCCTTAATGTAGGCTTCGACAGGATAGGCATTTGTCCACACATGTCCTCCGAAATAGTGAGTATGCGCACCAGGACCAATCCCAAGCATGAGTTGTTGGGGCGCTCTCCATGCACTGACTACATATCTAGATTCTTTACTTGGCTTCGAGAAATCAGGCTGCATAAATCTCCTCAGTCCAATTCCTTCAAGAAAGTCACCGACATGGTAAAATATTTCTTGATCTTTTTTGTCTTCTGGCATCAAAGGAAGTTTCACTTCTAGCTCAGTAGCTTCTGGTTCCAAGCTATAAGCACTCACCGAGTCTGGTTGTAACTTTTCTATCATTTGCAGGTCATAATCCAAATTATCAAAATCCTGATTAGGTCCATATCTAAATATTAGCAGCAGACTAGATTATTTTCTAGTTAGATTGATTAAATTTTGCTCCCATTTTTATAAAACCAAATCTATCAACTCAATAACGGTCTTTATCCACCTTCTTTTATTTGCTGGAATTTTTAATTTGTCTAACGCTTTATCGACAACATCTTTTGCATCTTCAAGTTCTTCTTTCAGTTTAATAACTTGTTTTCTAATAGCCTCATTCTCATTAAGTATATCTTCTATCTTCCTTCCATCAGGCAGAGAAGCCCCCATAAAATCCACTGTTCTTTTGCCAGATGCGTCTACGGTTATCTTCATATAATTCTTATAAAGTTAAGTACTTAGATTAGTTAGATAGTTTAGTAGGGAATTTTTACTGAGCTAATACCATTGTCTCGCAAGTATTTAAGAAATAAATCTCCAAGCGGAGTAATTGAATAACTGCCATTGTCCCCCATATCGAAAACAACAAGCCCCGAAGTAACTAAAAACCCAATATAACTCCCAAACGGATAAGAAGGATACCAATTTGTTGCCCGATATTTCATAAGTAAAAACCTGAACGATAACGACTTATTCTTACTTAAAAGGTCAAGAATTTCTAACTGGCTACCAAAAATTAATCTGTATGTTCTCTCAAAATGGTATAGGAGAAAATTGAGGTCTGCATTCTTTTTAGTGTTCTCCTGAAGCTCTACTAGCTTGCTTTGTATTCTTTTTTGAGTCTTAATCTCCTCTGCTAAATTAACTCTTATCTCCCGTTCATTTTCCTTGTCCTGGCTTTGAGCTTCAAAAATACCAAAAGG
>JBMNVW010000015.1:0-7908 GCA_050947035.1 Patescibacteria group bacterium | reverse complement strand
CTTTGTATTGTAACACCGCTAAATCTAATAACGCTTTACAATCCATATTTCTCAAGGCAGCTCTTTTAGGTAAGTTTCCTTTTGTCTTTGATCTTCCAATTGCAATTGAAAGGTAAGCAAGGGGCAAATAAGCAAAAACTCTTCTTCTCAATTCATCATCTGCGCCATAATTTTCTAAAAAAATGGAGATTGATTTTTCGGAACCATCAGTTAATTTAACAATGGCCCTAGAAATGTCCCAGGCAGGATCATTTAAGTGGGCTGAACCCCAATCGACAAAAATGGCTCCTCTTTCGCCAACAATAACATTACCGCCAGAAATATCAAAATGTATTAAGGAAAATTTTTCAGATCTATAGCAATGCCTTTTTGTAAATAACGAGCGCAACGGCTCTTTCGTTTTTTCTAAAAATAAAGTTGCCTCATCAAAATCAGATTTTCTAGCGAAAGATTTCAATATCTCAATATTATCTTCAAAGCAGTCGGTATAATTACCAAATTTTCCTTCTCCCATAGACTCAAAAGTACCACGAACAACTGTTTCTTGGTGCAAGCGTTTTAATTTTTTAGCTATTTCGGGTAATAAAAAAATTTTTTCTTCTTGCGAAAGATCGCCAAAATGAACACCGGGAATAAATTCCATTAACAGCTCGTCTACTCCCATACATTCCGTGCAATAACATAAGACCTTAGGAGATATACCCAATTCAGAAATAGAACTTAAGAGTAAAAATTCTTTATAGAGAAAGTCCGGAAATTTTCCATTACTATAAGTAGAAAGTTTTGAAAAAGATCCATTTTCATTATTTCTAACAATCCCGTGGGTCCCCACCCTCGCTCCTATAGGCGCAAAAGTTAAGGGACTTCTTTTAAGATTTGACATTTGCATGTCTAGGAAAAACTGCAATACATGCCCGCGATATTCATTTTCATCTTCAACAGCGTGAACAGCATTCTTAATTCTGCTAACACCAAATTTGCCCCTTAAGCCCCTTGATGGCCGATCTGCCAAAGGTGTTGTCCCTATCAGAACACGTAAACGTTCTATCGCCGCTGAACCCTCAGCCAAAAAGAAAAGCCAATCACCTGAAGTAGAATGGCCGATTAAATCTTGTAAATTAACTCCGTTATTATAAATTTTTAAAGCCTGTTCCGAAGAGAGAGAAATAACTCTTTTGTCTAAAATAGAAAAACCATTTACCGAAATTTCTTGTAAAATGGCCTCACTTTGGCCGAGAACGACAGATGATGGCTTAATGGCTCCGATGGTAAATTCAGCTTCTGGTTTCAGAATAACACGATATTATCAAAAAACTTTCTTATTTTCAATACTTATAGGGTTTATAGCCTCTTACCCTAATCGAGAGGTAATCAATGAGATTCAAGGTGAACGTTGGCTTTGTAGCGAAGAAGAGGCTATTGCAGCCGGATGGAGAAAGGCATTAAATTGCCCATAAAAGTCTAATCTTCGAAAGAAGGAAGGGAAACTTACTTTATTATTGTTCTTTCATTAGAAAACAGTCTTCTTGTTCTATTAAAATTATCAACTGAAGACCTAAAACACACTTCAATTCTTAAAGGGATGTTGATGGGATAATTTTTTGCGTTGTCTAGGACAAAACTAAGCACTTCTGTTTGCTTTAGATAGGCATCCTTGTCTATAATATCTAATGCTCGTTCGTGAGGCTCTCCCTTTTTTTCGTTAAGCGTATTAATTACCTGAATATCATCAATTACCACTGGATAACTACTAGAATTACATATTTTAATTTTAATTGTTTCTCCACGCTTCCAAATTACAGGATTTTGTAAAAAGGAAATATTAACCTTTGGTTTTAAAAAAATATTTTGTCTCCTCAAAAAAAAGGCAGACGCTAAGGTTGCTAGGCCAGACACAATTGCTGCCAAACCTATTAAACCATCAAAAGAAAAAAGTTTCATAAAAAAATTTTAATATTTTAATAAACAACACGTTTCGCCTTTCTTAGGTAAAACAACTTCACGTCTCTAATATTTAAGGTTGTGTTGGGTCCAAACTGGCTCCTCGGCTTGGACTCGAACCAAGAACCCTCCGCTTACACTTAATCCACTTGTTTCCAAATGGCGTGGACTATCTCATCCCCTCCTTTTTTTAAAAAAAGGGGAGGGGTTGGGCGCTAATTGGTGTAATCACCTAGTCTCTGCACCGGCCATGAACCGGCTTGGTTTCATGGATTGGCTCAGGATTGCCGTAAAACCTGATTAATCAAGTCTCTTAGGGTTCCCTGAATTCACCCAATTTTTCCTTCCGATATTGCTACCGGAGGCTGCCTATTTTGACAGGCGGACGCTCTACCATTGAGCTACCGAGGAATAATTTTTTTAATATCAACGAGCGCTTAAATTATAACACGCAGTAATTAAGAGAAGCTAGAATAAATTAATCTAAATAATCCTGGAGTTTTTTGCGCCGGGAGGGATGCTTTAGTTTTCTTAAAGCCTTTGATTCAATTTGTCTGATCCGCTCCCGAGTCACCCCAAAATGCTTGCCCACCTCTTCCAAAGTCCGGGGCCGGTCGCCATCTAGGGCAAATCTTAATTTTAAGACTTTGGCTTCCCGATCGCTCAAACTGGATAAGACCTCATCAACATTTTCTTTTAACAATTCTCTGGCCGCCTCCTCATAAGGGGAAAGGCGGGAATCGTCTTCAATAAAATCACCCAAAACCGAATCGCCTTCTTCCCCAACCGGGGCCTGCAGGGAAGCGGTGTCTTGGGAAATTTTAAAAACCGTCTTGACTTTGGAAACCGGAATTTCTAATTCTTTGGCAATTTCCTCCTCAGTCGGCTCCCGGCTTAGCTTTTGCGTTAACCGACGGCTAGTCCGATAGACTTTGTTAATCGTCTCCACCATATGAACCGGAATCCTGATCGTTCGGGCCTGATCAGCAATGGCTCGGGTGATAGCTTGGCGAATCCACCAAGTAGCATAAGTAGAAAACTTAAAACCTCGACGCCAGTCATATTTTTCCGTAGCTCGAATTAGGCCCTTATTGCCCTCCTGAATCAAATCCAAAAAAGGTAGACCCCGGCCAATATATTTTTTGGCAATAGAAACCACTAAGCGAAGATTGGCCTCAGTGAGATGTTTTTTGGCCTCAATTGAACCGGCCTCAACTTTTTTAGCCAAAGAGATTTCTTCTTCAGCCTTCAAAAGATCAATCCGGCCAATCTCTTTTAAATAATTTCTAACCGGATCAGTAACTTCACCGGTTTGGGCAATAATCTTTTCAATTTGGGCGGCTAATTTATTAAAATCCTCCTCTTCTCCTTCATCTAGGTCAACGGACTCAAAAATATCTACCCCTTTCTTTAGGGCTTGATCATAAAACTCGTCTAACTCTTCGATTCTTTTTTCAGCGTCAGGAAAAACAGCCAAAACTTCATCGTGGGTTAAAAAGCCTTCATCTTCTCCCTTAGCAAGAAGCTCCTTTGCCTCAGAGGGAAGAATTGTCTTTTTGGCCTTAGCGGGTTTCTTTTTCTTTTTTGTCTTTTTTTTAGCCATAATCAATAGCCTTTATTCTATCATAAGTAGGGAGCCATTAATGAAGTTCCTTGATTTTCTGGTCAATTTTGTCAATTTGACCAGATAGTTCTTCGACTTTTTCTTCTTTGTCTGCTTCCTCGGCCTGGCGAACCTCAACAGAGAGCTTTTTTCTTTTTTCTTCCAAAAAAATTAGCTCCAATTCTCTTTTAATTTGGGCAATCTCCTTAGTTTGGGCTTGGGGGTCAGCCAATTTTTCCGGTAAAGGATAAACAAAAAAATTATTAAAAATTGTTACCAACTCTTCTGGTAGTTTTTTGGCAAATTTTTGACTATCAAAATCATCATCCTCATCAGCTGATAAATATTCTTCTAAAGCCTCAATAATCCTAACCAGGCCGGGGTTGGCGACAAACTTTTTAAGTTCATCATCGATTAGTTCTTGCTGGCGATTTTCCTGAAGACAAAGAGCAAAAAGATAATCAGATAAAACCTGATGACGATCCTTTTTTTCTTCTTGATGAAAAGATTGCCGATTATCCTTTTCGGCGGCCAAGGCCGAACCGGATTTTTGAATTTTCTCCCAAACTGCCTCTGAGTCGACCTTTAGTTTAGCCGCTAAGTCTTGAATATAGTGAGATTGCAAAACCTCATCATCAATCCCTGATAAAATCGGGGCCACTTCGTCAACAACCTTCTTTTTACCCCAAGCCGTACTAATATCAAATCGCTTTAGAGCCGAAGAAATATAAAAGTCAAAAATTGATTGGGCTTTTTTAATTTGTTTTTTAAAAAATTCTGGGTTGGCTTGAGCCGCCTCATCGGGATCTTTAAATTTATCACCCAAAGAAACCACCCGAACATTTAGACCCTCATTAACCGCCAGCTGAAGCCCCCGCCTGGCGGCGGCATCACCGGCTGAGTCCGCATCCAAAGCCAAAACCAGCTCTTCAACATAACGGTCAAGAAGCTTAATTTGCTCCTCCGTTAGGGCACTGCCCTTAATAGCGACAATGTTTTTTACCCCCGCTTGATAAGGAGAAATCATATCAAACTCTCCCTCTACTACTATCGCTTGCTTAGTTTTCCTTAAGGCCTCTTTGGCTTGATTAAAACCAAAAAGAAGCTGGCTTTTATGGTAAACATTTGTTTCCGGAGTATTAATATATTTACCAGTATTTTCTTGAGGGGTGATTATTCGACCGGAAAAACCAACAATATTGCCACGATTATCATAAAGAGGAAACATAATCCGACCCCGAAAACGATCAGTCAAATTGCCTCGGTCATTTTTAAAAACCAAACCTGAAGCTTCGGCTTCTTCGGGAGAAAAGTCTTTTTTCCCAACTAAAAATTTACCGATAAACTCGTATTCATTAGGAGCATAGCCAAGCATAAAATCTTCGATTGTTGCCTTCTTAATGCCGCGATCGGATAAATACTCTCTAGCCCTTTGACCAACCTTGTGTTTGGTTAATAAAAAATGGTAAGTTTCAGCGGCTAAATGATTAATTTCATAAAGTTGGCGCCGCCTGGACTCATTAGGACCGGGCCGGTAAGATTTTAGCTTTACTCCAGCCCGATCAGCCAAATACTTCAGGGCTTCACCAAAATCCATCTTTTCATATTCCATTAAAAATTTGTAAGCATTGCCGCCCTGACCGCAATTGCCAACAACAAAGTTGTTGGCAACATAAGAATGGTCTTCTTCTACAGTTAAATTATAAACCTTACCTTTAAACGGTTTTTGAGAAACCGCCTCAATTGGTAATAACCAATATTTTTTCTTATCTCTTTCTTTCCAGAAACCGGTATGATGGCCGACTTTGTTATCCTTCCAGCTAACCGAGTATGATTTCTTATGATGAACCCCATTCTTGTCTATGCGAGCGTCACTCAAACTTAAAGAGGGCTCATAATCCAAACGAAGCAAGATATCAATTAGTTGTCTTGTTAGTTGATATGAGACTATTTTAATACTTTTTCCTCCAGGGGTTGTTTTAGAATAGGCGGTTTTATTAAGGTGTCCATCACCACGGAAAATTGCTTCTAGTAATACTCTTAGTTTTCTGTCGGGCAAATTTTCAAAAAGATAGGGTATATGCTTGTTGTGTGCATATTTTCCACAGAGATTAGCAAAAATATCAGACAAATATGAATGACAACAGGTAACCTCAATACCAGTTTTACCGCTAGAACAAACATAAATACCGGTCTTAAGGCCAAAAAGCTTTTTGATTAGCCGTTCAATATCTTTAGCGAAATCTTGCTCTTTCCCGCCTAAACTAAATCTTATATAAGCGCGATGATTACTGCCTTCAGCGATCCAGTACCCAATCAGACGTAAAAATTCTTCTTCGACTGGTATTTTATAGGGAATTTTTCTCGGTAATTTACCCGCTTTAGGCGTATGAGAAATATATTTCTTCAGGTCGATCGTTTCAATATCTCTCTCTTCCTGCCTTATTGGATATAACAAAAAATCGCCTTTTTCAAGCTGTCCGGCTGGTATTTTCTCAATATGATAATTTAAATGATGCTTATCCGGACAAGAAGAGGGACAACGAGGCCAACAAATTCTGCTGCTTTTACTTTCATATTTACAATTCTTTGATTTTATCGCAAAGACTTTATGGTCTTCTGTCATTGCGACCAATTCAGATAATTTTCTCGTTTTTAACTTGACCAGTTTTCCAGAATAATCTCTTCCTAAAAGGCGAATTACCTTTCTCCATCTATTTTTATGAGTAAAAACTTCATCCCCGACTCTAATATCTTCTATTGCTTTTACTCCAAATCTTGTTTTTATTTTTTCTCCTTTTGGAAAACATCCAAAGCATTTGAAAATTTGTCTTTCCGGAGAAACAATAAACGAGGGAGTTTTTTCGGAATGGAAGGGGCAATTGGCCTTAAAATTACGGCCGGCTTTTTTTAGCGGCACCCGTTCATTAACTAGCTCAACAATATCAACCTTTGATAATACTTCTTCAACTTGGTCCATATATACAATTATAGCTTATTGGCTAAGAATTAGCCGATAATATACAATTCTTCTTCGGCCCGGGTGACGGCGGTATAAAGCCACCGGCGCCAATCTTCATCGCTTGATTTGGCAAACCGCTCTTCAAAAAGAACCACCTTTTTGGCTTGAGTGCCCTGGGCTTTATGAACAGTTAGGGCATAACCAAAATCAAATAAATCCCCCTTAAGCTTTCTTCTTTGGCTGGTAAAATTGAGAGTTTCTTTATTATTAAACTGATCAGCAGAAACTAAACCTCCATACAAGTCTCTTTCTTCGTCCATGGCAATTTCGGCCGCGTACCAATCACTATTTTTTTTCTCAATAAAATCAACTGTTCCCAGCATGCCGTTATAAATCCCTTTTTCATGATTGTTTCGCAAACAAATTACCCGATCACCGGACTGGGGGAGGGGGGAATCAAACCCTAAATTTTTTCTGATCTGAGTATTAAGACGAACCCGAGTATTGTTATAACCACATAAAATTAACATCCCGGGCTTATAATTAGCCAGCCAATTAGCTACTCTTTCGGCTGCTTCGGGGTTGGTTTTTTTAATTTTTAATGCCTGAGAACTAAACTCTAGGGCGGGAATTGATCCGTGCTGACGAGCAATAGTGGCTACCTTGATAATCGGGTTGTCTTGGGCTTGACGGTGAATATTTTCTAATCGTAAATCCGGCTTGTTCATTAGATTGAAGTGACCTCTAATCGGGGGTAATTGGCCGTGATCGCCAACGGCGATAATGGGAATTTGATAAGAAACTAGATCTTGCCAAATCGCCTCATCGACCATCGAGGCTTCGTCGATAATAATAAGATCAAACTTTATTTCCCGCCGCCTTTCCCAACCAACAATTTGACCTTTTTTACTAACTATGGGCGAATAAATTAACGAGTGGATGGTGCCGACAAAGTCCTGATCTAAAAGAGCCTCTTGATCACTAAGGCTTTTCTTCAACACTCGAGCCGCCCGACCGGTAAAGCTAACGAAGGCAACTTTTAAGCTTGGACGATCTTGGTGAAGTTTTTTTCGATAAATTCCAACTAGAGTGGTCTTGCCAGTACCGGCATAACCACCCAAAGTAATAAAACCCCCTTTAGGTTTTTTTTGCCAGGTTAATAATTTATCTAAAACTTTTTTTTGGTCAACCGAAAGAGATAGCATCTTCATCCTTATATTTTAACTCATTAAAATAAACTTTGAATTAATTGAGAATATTAATGAAAAATAGGAAAAAAAGAAATTTTTGGATAAATTATTTACTCTTGAGGTTTTGGTAAGTAGAAAAAAAGAGGGAAGCGAAGAAAAGACGAAAGGTAAAGTCAAAAAGAAAACGGGGAAGATAAATTTAAATGAGTTGC
>JBMNVW010000014.1:0-10899 GCA_050947035.1 Patescibacteria group bacterium | reverse complement strand
CCAAAACAAAAAAGACTCTACTAAAAAAACCGCTACTTCAATTAATAATAGTCCCTCAGAAGAAAAAAAACGCCGATGATAAAAATAAGTGGCTAAAGGAAGAGTAAAACAATTTATTAAAGTTGAATAAAAAAATAATTTAAGGGCCCTCTTTCTAAACACAACCAAGATTAATAAAAATTCAGCCAAAATCGTTGCTATTAAGGCCCAAAAGAACTGAGGACTGAGTTCAAAGGTAGAATAATGCAAAAAGTTCATGTTTTTGTTTTTCTAGAAAATAGAATAACAATAATCCCAATCAGCGACAATGAGGGAAGAACAATATACCAAAAATTAATAAACAAAGTCCCCAACCTGATAAGATCATTTCGAGAAACAACTTTGGTTTTAGAACTACCATCTTCATAAAAATAGGTTGTTTTAGTCTTCAAGAGGCGAAGTCTTCTTTTACCTAAAGAAATAATCTTTATCGTTTCTTCTACTTTATCTAGCGGATTATTCTCTCCCACCGTCTGGTAAAGAGAAGGGAATAAAAGTTTTGAACAAACAACCTGATAATTTCCCTGATTAAGGGCCTCAAGAGTCAATTTTTTTCCACCGGAAAAATTCTCTTTTTTGGTAGCGCACAAAGTTGATGGCGTAGAAAATTTATAAAAGGAAAATTTTTGACCAGGCTTAATTATCCTAATATGTTCCTGCGGCCAATCAGTATAGCTAAAGAAAATATAATTAGAATAATCGGCCATATTACTGATGTTGTAATAACCATGGACTTCTTTCGTCCCCGGCATAATTAAATCAGCCCAAACAGTAACTGGCTTTGCTAAAGAAAATAAAACTACTACTATAAAAAAAAGAAAACAATAAAAAACCTTTTTCTTCATTGCCAATATAATAACAAAAAAAGTGCTGCTCTCAAACACTTTACACTCCGGGGGTGTAATACCGTATTTATTCGTTTATCTAATTTACACCTAAAAAAAATAATGATCGATGTTCGTTCATACCAAAAGTGGAATAATTTTTACTCAGAAAGCCTCATTATCGTTTGCTAGAATTTTTAATGTTTGTTATACTAACCCTAGTTCTTTTATCAAGAGTGTGGGTAGAGATTTGGCTCTATGATCCACCAGCAACCAAGATGCACTCGCATCTACGGTGCTTCAGCCAAAATCCGATGAAGGAAAAAACAATCTCTTCATTACCCTCTTGATAAAGACTTTCGATATTTTTTTATTTTTAGCCTTGTTCTAGGACACTTTTATGAATACCAAAAGTAATAAGCTTATCGCTGAATCAGTGACCTACTTACACCCTGATAAAATTTGCGATCAAATATCAGACGTTTTGCTTGACGCCTATTTAAAGAGTGATCCGTATGCCCGAGTGGCCATAGAGGCAGTCGGAGGACACGGGCGCATTGCTTTATTTGGGGAAATCACCTCTAACTGTGAACTGGACCACGAGACCATCATCCGCAAATATTATAAAAAAATTACCGGCCAAAATATAAAAATTAGTTCAAATATAGTAAAACAGTCTCCAGAAATATCCCAAGGCGTAGATCAAGGTGGAGCTGGCGACCAGGGGATTATGATTGGTTATGCTTGTTCTGATAATGAATCATACCTGCCACAAGAAATGTATCTTTGTCGAAAGCTTCTTGATGGATTTGACCAAGATGGGAAATCCCAAGTAACCATTGAAAATGGAAAAATAACCAGTGTTGTTTTGTCGGTGCAAGGAAAAACACAAATCGAGCTCAAACAGCACGTTGCTGATGTTGGAATTAAAATCGATCAATCCAATATCTTTGCTAATAACACTGGATCGTTTGAAATCGGCGGATTTGAGGCAGATAGCGGCTGTACCGGCCGCAAAATTGTTGTGGATGCCTATGGTCCTCGTATTCCGGTTGGCGGCGGAGCGTTCTCGGGCAAGGATCCAACAAAAGTAGATCGATCTGCCGCCTATATGGCCCGTTGGATTGCCTTACAATTGTTGAATAAGTATGGGGCAAAGGAAGTAATCGTAAAGCTTGGCTATGCTATTGGCCATCGCCAGCCGCTTATTAAAAGTGCCTACGTAGATAACGGGGAAGTTTCTTTTGACTATGATTGTCGTCCTTTTGCCATTATAGAACGATTTAATTTGCGAGAACCAATTTATGCGGATTTAGCCAAAAATGGCCACTTTGGCCGAAAAAATTTAGCCTGGGAACAAATCGGTTAATTGTCCTATTATTTATCTAGTTTTTTTTACGACACGGCCACTAATCGAAGTGCTTATATTTATCCTAAATCTCCGTTATTATTTTTCTTTGTCCAATTTATCTAACCCCAAAAGCCTTACTCCATAATAAACAACCAAAGATATTACTAAGAAGTCTATGGTGGTATTAATAAATCTGCCCCACATTAATTTAGCCCCGCCAACAGAAAAATAAGCTTCATTCAAATTTCCTACCGCCCCAAGGGCCAGACCCAAAACTGGATTAATAATATCGGTAACCAATGAACTAACTAAACCGGAAACAGCGCCCCCCAAAATAAAGCCAACGGCTAAACCAACAACGCCTTGTTCGCGAATAAAATTTATAAACCCCTTCATTTTATTATTCTCCTTTGGGAAGACTTTCGCAGGCTACCCCATCTTTATCACCGTCTAGACGGTATAAGTCATTACCCCTACCACCAACTTTAATAAAAAAGGCCTGAGCCTCTGGCTGAGTGGAAAAATCATCACAATTATAATCTTGGGCCTTCTTACCCTTATCCGGATCAGTAGTTTCGTTGCCTTCTTTATCAAAGAAAATAATGTTACCCTCTTTGTCACGAACCATTTTTGCCTCCTCCAGGGAAGAACCACCCAATAGTTTGCCTAAGTCAAAATCAGTATTGGAGGCCTCCAGGCCAAAAGCTCCTAACAATAAAACTAAAATACCAATCAAAATACCCTTGAAGGTTTTTTTACTTTTCCCACTGATATTTTCTAGAGGTTTAAATTTAGGAATAGCCATAAATTACCAAATAGAGTAGAGAAAATAAGCGACGACAATAATAAGAATTATAATCAAAATCAATCGAACAGTCTTATTGCCTCTAATCTTTTTTAAATTCGTCATTATAATTAAACAATAACAGAAAAATTTTTGAAAAACAACCACTTGAAGCCCTAGAAGGTCTACCAATATCTGTTCCTGGTAAAAATACTCTCCAAATTTTTAACCTTCTGCGTTTAATAAGTTTGTTCACATTCAATGCGAAGGAATAAAGGGTGTTATTCGGAAGCCTCCTAAGCCTACGCTCAATTTTGTCCATCCTAAGCCTTTTTTTGTTTCATCGCCCTTTCTCTGACTATGCTAGATTAGGACAAAAAATTATTTACCTTATCAAAAAGGGACTTAAACGCCGATATTACCCGTCGAAACAGACCTCCCTTTGGGGAAGATTGATTACCTTGATCGAAGATCTCGAATTTACTCTCTTCCTGAACCGGGGAAGGTTCTGCTGGTTTTTCAATTTTTTTCTCATCGAAAATATAAGTAGCGGTGGGGTCTGGGGTGTCAATTTGGCCCTCTTTTTCATTTTCTTCTGAGAAGACTTTTTCTTTGGAAAAAGATAATAAAGAGACTATTTTCTCTAGAGGGCTATTTTTGTAATAAATAGTCTCACTGGTAAATCCTTCACGATTGGTATTTATTGCCATAACATTGCTCCAATCTCCAGGAGCACAACCCTTTTGGCCTCGAACTTTAAAATAATAAGTCGTCTCGGGTTTTAATAAATAAACAAGGTGATTTTGAACACCGTTTCGAGAAAGAGAAACAATTTCTCCATGACTTTCAGCAAGAGGGTCTTCGGAAAAACTAATAAAAAACTTGTCTGTTTCCGGAATAGGAGTAAAAAACAGGCTGGCAGTATTATCAGTTACATTAATCTGGAAAAGATCCGGAACATACAAGGGCCTTGATTCTCCACAAACAGGAGCAGAATTTTTTGTTTTTTCCTCTGAGACTGAAGAGATCAAACCAGGCCTTATTTCTTGCGAAATTGGGTCTTGATCAGAAATAGGCGTTGGCGTCGGGGTCGTAACGGGAGTAGGAGTGGGGGTGATTTCCGGCTCAACGGTACTCGTTAGAGTAATTCCATCGACCCAACCCCGATCGAGGCCTTCGTCAGCACTACCATCCTTACTATATTTCCAAACAAAGGAATAATCTCCTGGGGCTAGAGTTTTAGAAACCGAAAGACCTAAAGATCCAGAAATTCTATCGTCGTCGTCATCATCAAAAACACAATCGTCATTATTAATGCAAAAACTGAGACCATCGTAACCTTCCTCTGAACTAACAAACCAATAAAATTTTAAAATTGATTCTTGAGTAATTGTTTTGGTTAATTTCAAATAGGTGGATTGGTCGTCAGTAATTGTTCCGCTAGAGGCTGATTGGATACCATCCATAAAAACAGTATCATCAATAAACCAATCAGCATCTCCGCCAGTACTAAGCTCATCGGGAATTTCCTGGCTATCATCAAAAGAGATGGAAAAATATGGATCCCAATCGGGCTCATTAGAGGAAGAGTAAGAAGAGGAATCGGGACTCTCAAAACGAACCCTGCCCAATCTGAAAGGAGACGAAGAAAATTCATTATCAACATCAGTAAAGACAACCCCTAAGTTGCTATCACCAGAAGAGGAAATCAGTCCAGATATGGTTCCAAAAGAGGGAATGGGGAGAATCTGGCTTAAGGTTATATCAATTGTAAATTCCGATATGATTCGGGCTCGGAGATAATAGGAAAGATCGTTATTTACCGTTACTCTACCCCAATCATCGGGAGGAGTAAAGTTAAACCATCTATTAGAAGGGCTGCCCCCGGAAAAATTTGCTTTTTCAGAATCAATAAACTCTAACTGCTCCCAACCGGAGCCATTATAATATTCCCAAACTAGATCACCGCTATTAGTGCTGGTGCTTTGGTTCCAAACAACACTATCGAAAGGTTGATCACCGCCTATATAAAGAATGTTGCCAGCATTGCGAGAAAGAACAAAATCGGAAGTATTTTCATTGCCAGCTGCTTCAGTTACGTCTTCGTAAGTATCAGAAATAAAGGTAAAAACCTTATCAAAAGGTTTATAGCGTTCAACGAAAGAAATTTCTTCTCCCATGGTATAGGGAGGAGAAATTTTTCGATAGTAAAATTTTCCGGCATCCAAAAGACCATAACGAAGCCCCTCGTAAGTCGAATAAAAAGCTAAAATATTAGAACCGTCAAAAGAAAGAGCAGCGAAGGGGCCCCCATCATCAGTAAGCCTCATGGGCAAAGTCCAATCTATTCCGTTATAAGAAAGAAATGAAACCTCACCTCCCCGATATTCAATTGCAAGCAAATAAACATTTCCCTCGTCATCGGAAATAACGCTATCCACACCAAGAGCAGTGTCTGGGATAATTATTTCTTCCTCATTCCACTCATTCAAATTATCCTCAACGTTACGGGTCCGCCAAACTAAATTGTGGCCACTATTATAAAGACTTTCATCAACATAAATAATCGCCGTATTAGAACCATATTCGATAATTTGGGGCGTAGAAGCTTCCCAACGCTCATTCAGCCAAAGAGAAATTTCTTGATTAGAAACCAGCCAATTAGCATTTTCTAATTGGCTATCACTGTAAAAACTAGTAAGCCTACTATCTGTACCGTCATAGCTCCGAGCCGCTATCCACAAGCGATTGCCTCCCTCAAGAGCAATCGAAGCATTAAAATACTTGGTATCTCCATAAGGGGAGACTACCGTTTGTTGATTACCAGCAACCCAAGATGAGCCATCTTTATAGAGTTTCCGATAGAAAATTGTTCCATTCGAAAGCTCAGGATATAGGTATTCCCAATCAGAATAAACAAGGTAAATATTATTACTATCATCAAAAACCGCCTCAGGATAAAATTCACCAGAATAAATTTCCTGCTGACAATTCCAAGTATCACCATCATCGTTTGATGTTAGCCAAACTAAACCTGTAGCGCTAACACCATTGCATGTTTGGGTATGGCCAGATAGGTTGACAAAAACATGAATTGTACCATCGGGAGTTTTTATTGTTTCAATATTAGTTCTTTCTCCAGAAACATCTCCACTACGTCCGATCGTTGCCTGAATAATTACTGAAGGGTCAATTTCTTCTGCCCAAACCGAAGGAGGGAAAAAAAGAAAGAGAAAAATAAAACATCCAAAAAAAATCAATCGAACAGTCTTATTGCCTCTAATCTTTTTTAAATTCGTCATTATAATTAAACAATAACAGAAAAATTTTTGAAAAACAACCTACCTAATCGAGAATTAACGAAAATTCTTTTGCCAGAGGAACACTAAAATCATCTTTAATATCCTCTAGAATCGTTGGCCAATTGGGCAAATCTGGTGGTAAATCTCCATTAGTATGGGTTATGGTATAAACAAAATCTCTGTTTCGCACTAACTCCTCTCGGCCGATCATTTCCAACTCCCCAAGATTGTCATAAATCTCGAGAGGCAATAAATCAATTAACCAAACCATGCTTTCTTCATCGGCGCAGGCTCCGGGGTCTTGTGGCTGAGTATCAAAACTGGCTCCTTGATCCAAAGAATAACAATAACCGTAGCTAGGGTACTCACCATCAAGATGTAGGGGCCTCTGTTTAATCAAGCGAAAAACGGGATCAGCCAAATAGTAACTAAAGCTATTAATCTCTTGTTGGGAGTTGCCAATAAATATTTTTCCTGGCCTGTTCAAAACATCATCGCCCATTATTTCTGTTTTTTCGACCGCATCTTCTTGGGGAGCTGACTTTAGAGCAACGGTTTGCAAACCAACTACTTTACCTTCAAACAAGGTTACATTTAACAAATTATCATAACTAACAAATAATTGGTTTTGACCGGCAATTTCCGGATTTATCTCCGATTCGAAAGAGGGTTTTCTGACTAATAAACTATTTATTTGTTCCAAATTAGATATTGGGTAAAAATCTTTAGGCTCTAGGGCAAGGTAAATACCCTCATCTTGGCCAACATCAAAATTAAAATGCTGACGGACGATAAATTCTCCATCTTGAAAAACAAATATTTCATCCAAATAAATATATTTCCAATTTTCCAAAATTTGCCCGTTATCTTTGGCAATAGTAAAAGTTTGGGGCAAACCGAAATTATCGATTACTCGTTGTTGGTTTTCGCTATAGACAGAACCAGAAAAAAGCCTCCTTACTAAAAAGCTAATTCTTGACCAATTTTTTACTGATAAAAAAGCCAGCCCTGTCAAAAATATAAATAAGAAAATTGCTAAAAGTTTCTTTTTTACTATTTTTTCTTCACTGTCAATTTTTTTTTCGTCTAACTCCAACACTGATCCCTTTTGATTTGCTTCTTTTTTAATTACTGGCTTATTTTTAGTTTCTCTTTTTTTTGCCATAGCGTTATCTACTTCTTTTTAATACCTGCTTCCCGTATACATCATCATTTTCACTCGTCTCTCCATTAAATTCGGCAAAAATTTTTGTGGAGATTAATAAATCACCCTCAATCTTATAAGTAATTTCTACTCGCAGATTCTCACTAACAACAATGGTCTTAACATGATCAGCGTCAACCTGTTCCCAAGAATAAGAAATTCCCCCGGCTAGGGGCTTATCTTCTCTGTCTAAAATGCCACCCTCTTTAAAATATAAAACCTTTTCCACTAAATTGCCGTTAGCGTCCGTCCCATTGAGAGCTCCCACTTCGTGATCAAACCTCTTATCAGTCCCCCTCCAAGTTCCAATTGGCGATTGACTGTTCTGAGACAACTGTTCGTTCGGATCGGATTGTGCAGCATCATTGCTATCTTCTGTGGTGTCTTCCTCCGGTTGTAAGTCATCATTGCCTCTAACTTGAGCTAAATCTTGTAGCTGTTGACTAAGTTCGGGGTTGTTATCAACTATTTGAGCTGCTTGTTGGTCAACCACCCCAGAATCGGTGTTGCCCGGTGTTTCTTGCTGGTACCAACTTTGTAATTCCTGCATATCTTTGTCTAGAGCTTTGGTCCTTTTGGTCAAGGCCCGAGCTTGTAAAATCAAAATTTGAACGTCTAATTCATCTCCGGCTTGGGCCGCCGCATTCCAATCTTGCAATTCCATATTATTAAGCCTTCCTTGCAAGCTATTATTGCCAACGACTTGGTCAGCGGCAGCATCACCAATACCAACCAAACTATTAGCGACCTGGCCGATTTTCCCCAGATCAGTTGCCCTACCGGTTAGCTGACCTTTGGCAAAGCCTAACCCTTCCCGACGAACAGCATTCATAAAAGATTGGTTATTAAGCTCCGTCATCTTAAGATTGACTTGCTCTAATTTAGAGGCAGCATTAAGCATTTGTTGCTTTTGAATGCCAGTGGCGGCATCGGCCTTTTGACGCAAAAGCACCTGAGTTTGCTGCATGTTATTTAGCGAATCCTTAATTATCTGTTGATCGTGGTAAGCGCCAACCATATTAGCGCTAGTATTAACGGCCCCAAAAAAACTAACGGTAGTAGCAATGAGAGCAAGAGTACCAGAAATAACCATTTTTAAATTAATTAAAAGCAAATTATGGACCTAAAAAAAATAAAAAGCAAATCTTTTTTAAGAAAATTTTTATATATAAAATATTGGGACTATTTTAATTCTTCTGATAAACATAGGATAGCCCAAAGGATTAGGATCATTAAGACTAATATCGCCAGAGAAGAATATATTCAAGCAATTTTATTTTGTTTTTTAGTTAGATTGGGGGAAACATAAATAATACTGCTATTCCAAAAGTTGCGAAAATAAGGTTATTGGTGCCCAGCATATTACTACTTTATAATGTATCCCACACAAAAACACTTCTTGCCAGGATCGTGAATATTTATAAATACAGCGCCTTGAAGGTCAATTTCGAAGTTTTGCTCCTCGGCTTGGACTCGAACCAAGAACCCTCCGCTTACACTTAATCCACTTGTTCCCAAATGGCGTGGACTATAGGTTCCGACCCCAGGGGTCGGCTATCTTCGGACCTCAGGTATTTGTTAGTGTTTTGAGTGATTATCTCAGCGTAGAACTTGTTATCCTTTAGGCCTTGTAGAACATAGACATAGAACATAAAAATAAAGTAAACCTTTAGGGCCATGTACCTTATGATTATATGGCAGTGAACTACGTAGAGTTCACCGCAGTGTACCCCACGCGGTACACTGCTCCACAAATGGGACAAATACCAAAGAACAGACTGGGTAGGTAAGCTGGAATATCCAGAGCTTACAAATAAAGAAGTGAATAGGTTTCTTAACTATTAACTAAAACGCATTAGTGACAAAAAATCTACAACCTTTCGAAGTTAAAATAGATTTTTCCCAAAAAAGGTAACAAAATATCCACCTTCACAACTGGCGACCCACCGACCAAACGGCGCCCACATTACTTCATAATCGCAAACTAACTCACCAGTATGATTGTCTATTGTTCCATCCATCTTACCTCTTTGTTTAAGCACTTTATCATAAATAGCTTTATCATCTATCCACGGCGCCCAACTTAAGATAAATATCGCCATTACAGCCAGAAGTATAAGTACGGGAATTTTAGTTTTCTTTCGCGGGATAAAATAAAGAAACCAGACTAACCAAACAAGCCATATTGCCTGTCCCCATTCTCCTTCAAGAATACCAGGCAGTGCAAAAAAAGCAAAAAAACCGAAAAACCCAAACACCCAGTTTTTCTTCATTCTTGATGCTAATGTTTTTCTTATTTTTTCTTTCATAGTCATTAAAACGCTTTTTAGATTACAAACTCGCCCAGAAAAGCCGTGCACCCAGGTTGAATTCCAACCAATACACGCAGTTTTGCAAAGCAACAATTTGGGTATATTAGTATCCGATTGGCTCCCGCACTTGGATGATACTCGAATGAGGGAGTGGTTAAAGGATTACTTTTTTAGACAAAAAGAGTTATATTTATCTTTCTAGTCTACCCTGCCACTCATTATTTCTGAAAACAAAAACAAATCTCGTGGTGACATTAGACCATCCCAAGGCCTTTTTTAGTGCGCTTGCCTTTTGGTATATGCAGTTCATATTTCTAATCTTCTCTGAAATTATAACTTCGCTTGACAATTGAATTATAGAAAAACTCAGATTCAGGTGTCTGTTGGCTCCACTGATACGTTGTTATGGTTCCGGAGTCAACGGACGTGTGGTAATTAATATTAATGTCATAATAGCCATTAGTTTGATTATCGGAGATAACAAAATAATTTCCTTCTAATTCCCCAATTAAATTCCAACTGTCACCTCTATTCTCATAAATATAAAACGGACCATTACCCGAAGCGCCGCTAAACATTTCGCCGCAAACCTTAAACGGCTTAACTATAAATTCTTCAAACCCATCCTCATTTAAGTCAACAGTCTCTGTTTCAACAATATCTTCGTTCCAAAATTCTTTTTCCTCTGAATCACAAAAATATTTGAGTTTTTCAAAAAGAGCTTTTTCTAAATCGCTAGGTAATTGGCTTTCTTCTGTTTGAATATCACCGGAAAGTAATTTATTAACTTCCTCTCTATTTGATATTGCAGTTTCAGTAGTAATCTCTTGGGTTGTTGGGGCAGTGGTTGGAGAAATTGTCGGTTCGTTTGAATCTGATGCTTGTTCCTCGGGTTCAATAACGTGATTATTTTTCTTTTTGTCGTTATACAAGAAAAGCAAGCCAACCAATATTATCCCCAGTAATATAAAAACTATCGGGAGAAACGTTTTCAGCTTAGATTTCATCGATAGTTAAATTGTACCAAACATTTTGAGTGCTGCTTGGAGAAAACAGTATTTGGGGGAATGTTTATTTGCGTTC
>JBMNVW010000013.1:0-18696 GCA_050947035.1 Patescibacteria group bacterium | reverse complement strand
CTTGACTGTCTTCCCATTTGAATTAATTTTTCTTTATCTTCTTTAATTTTATTAATCTTATTCATAATATCGTTAGCGTCTCTTTTAATTATATACCCGTTTTCCCCCGGGTTAAGCAGTTCCTGTGTTCCGCCCACATTTGTTAGTAATAATACCAAGCCGCTTGCCATGCCTTCTAATACTGCATTGCTCATACCCTCGTTATCGGAAGGGAGACATAAAATATGGCAGTTTGACAAAGCTTGAGCAACTTTCTTTCTATTTTCCTGAGTATTTTCTCCTAATTCTAAAAAATTAACTTGCTCACTAATATCTAATTTATCTGCTAATGCTTTTAAATTATTTAATTCTTTTCCCGTTCCTGGAATTACCACTTCAATATCTTTATCCTCAATTTTAGCAACTGCATTGAATAATAAATCAATGCCTTTTCTTTTTTCTAACCTTGTCCAACCGGGAGTAATCTTGATTGTATCCATAGTTTTATTCCAATTAGGTTGAAAAGTTTCGGTATCGACTCCGTTAGGGATAACTGCTATATCCTGTCTGGGAGCCGTTTTTAAAGCTAGTTTTTTCAACCCATCGCTGTTGGTGACAACCTTATCAGCATGTTTCCAGATAAAGTATTTATTAAGCCGCCTGAATATAAATTTATCTAAGTATTTAAATCTTTTTTTATAACCAGGGACATCCGCGCCGCGTAAAGAGACAAGATAAGGGAGACCAAATAAAAATTTATAAATTAAAGCAATAAAGCCGCATGGTGTTCCAAAAAAAGCATGGGTTAAATCATAATTATTTTTCTTGATTAACTTAACTCCGTAGAAAAAAGCTTTAATTGAATAGGTAAGCAAAAGTTTTATTGAACCAAAGTTAAGATTTTCTTTATTTAAGCCGACGGGCAATTTGTGAATAGTGACATTGTCGGAAAATTGTTCTATTTTTTTTTGCTTCGTCGGGGAGCTGGTAATTAAGTCTATTTCTAAATCCTTGTTTTTCGAGTATTCTCTTAAGAGGTAATAAGTAGCATTGCCGGCTCCGCCGCCTACGGGAGGGTATTCGTAATTTAAGAATAGTATTTTCACCGATCGAGTTAATTTTCAATAATTTCCCTAATATGATAGAAGTTGTTTTTGGGGCGGTTTTTAATGATGAGGTCGGCAAGAATACCGAAGATTAAAAGTTGAATACCGGTGATAAAACCGGTAACGGCAATTAGGGGCCAAATTTTGTTTGATAACGAATAATTAAAAAACATTCTCCTTACTCCTAAATAAATGCCAAACAAAAATGAACCCCCGATAGCTAAAATTCCCAATGTTCCAAACAGATGTAGCGGACGGGATTCATATTTGCGCCAAAACCAAACATTGATCATATCCAAAAAACCTTTAAACATCCTTTGCCAGGAATACTTAGTTCTGCCTGCTTTTCTAGGCCGATGATTAACTTTTACTTCGGTTAGTCGGAAACCATTCCAAGCCAAGAGGGCCGGAATCATCCGATGCATTTCGCCATATAAGTCTAAATCGGCAAAACATTCTTTTTTGTAAACTCTTAAGGTACAGCCGGCGTCGTGAACCTTATCGGCCACCAAAAAAGACCGCAAAAATCGTGCCCCGGAAGAAATGAACCGCTTGGCAATTGGATCTTTTCGCCTGTGCCGCCAGCCGCAGACCACGTCAAAGCCATTAAATTTTTTAAGCATTTTGGGTACATCGGCCGGATCGTTTTGGCCATCGCCATCCATAGTAATTAGAATTTCCCCTTGAGCCGATTTTATACCAGCATCCAAGGCCGCCGACTGGCCGGAATTTTTTCTTAACACCAAAATTTTAATTGGGGAGAGGGTTTTAAGAATTTTTAGTGTGTCGTCGGTTGAGCCATCGTCAACAAATATTATCTCGTAGGGTTTATCTAGTTTTTTTGCTGCTCCGACTATTTCCCCGTGAAGTTTTTCGACATTGCCGACTTCATTATAGACAGGAACGACAAAGGAATAGTGGGGTGTTTGTTCGGTCATTTTTTTGATTGTAACATAATACGCGGATTGACGCGGATGAAAAAATGGGCGCGCAATAAATTGCGCTAGTCCTTTTTTTGAAGTAGCAAACTTTAGTCTGCGCTTAGAGAATTGGCGCGGAGTATCTGTCTGCCCCGTCTGACAGGGTCCGCCTCGGGTGGAAACTCCGCTAGTCCACCCACATGAGGAAGTCGGCCGCTTCCTTCATTAGAAATCGTCCCCTGTATGAAAAGTTCACTATCATTTTTTAAAACTAATAAACCTCATCATGGCTACCAATGTCGAGCAGAAACAGGCCATCTTTTTCCCAGGAAAAAATTATTCTATTTTCCATATCGACGGAAACCGACCAAATATTAGTACCGGAAAGCTTATGTAAACGCAACGCCGGATAATTTAAGTCGCTTAGCATAAATCGAAATGTTTTGTTAATCCGATTTTTAAGTTGGGGTTCTTTTTGAAGTAATTTATCTAATTTTCTCTGGAAATTTGAAGAGAGAATAAGCCTCATTTGTCTTTGAGGTATTTTTCGATATCCTGTTCGTCTTTGAGAATGACAGCTTGATTATTTTTTAGTTCTTCTCTTGCCTCTTCGGCTAATAATTCGTACTTTGTTTCTTTGGTTTTGTTGCGCAAGGCCGACCTGACGGCATCACTTAGCGAAGAAAAATAGCCTAAATCTACAAGGCGCTGGGTTTGTTCTTTCAGTTTTTCCGGTAAGGAAACTGTAATTCTACTCATACGATTATTATACATAATTATGAACAAAGCTGCAATATATCATAATAGCAGGGCGGATTGACACGGACAGAAAGAGTTGAGATAAATAGAAGATTTGGCAACGATCAGGCTGCTATTTCAGTAAAGATACAGAAGCACATCTTTCCTGAAATGAGATTCCCTAAAAGTTTAGCTCTTTGCTGCTTTTGTTTCACAATTAGGACACAAAATGTGGTATATCGGGAATAAAACACCTTAATGGTATTCTTTAAAAATTTCTTTGTTGAGCTCGGCGGCTTGTTTTTTGAGGAAAACGTCTTTTTGAAACGGAGTTAAGATGCTTTTTGACGACACAGTGTTTGAGTCAAGTAGCGGCGAATGCCGGGATCGATGATTTTGTCTTTTATTTGGGGCCAGTATTTTTTTAACTTGTTTTGACTTAGTTTTTCTCCGTCAAGACCATAGTTAATTAGCTGAAGCAGGCGCCAAACCTCAAAACCGGACGGGTCACGGTGGCGAAAGTATTCTTCATCAACCGACCAGTTGTGCATAAGTTAATTTTAATAAGGAAAAGATTACTATATTGTTAAATTGTTAGCCTTTTGTCATCCTGAGGTTTTCTTTTCCCGTCATCCTGAGGTTTTCTTTTCCCGTCATCCTGAGGTTTTCTTTTCCCGTCATCCTGAGCCTTTAGGCGAAGGATCTCGTTCCTTGGTTGCTTCTCGGACGGGATTCTTCGGGAGTACCCTCAGAATGACAAAAAGGGTTTAGCGCGGAGTAAACTCCGCTACTCCAACCAACGAAATAGCGAACTTCAGTTCGCGCTCTTACTAACCTCAAGGGTTAGCATTTCATATAGCCTGACCGGGCCGGATTGAAAAATTAAGTTAAGATTTTCTTCCTCCAAGGGCTTATCGGCGACTAGATAGTTTTGACAATTAGGATCAAGAGCATAATCCTCATCTAAATAATCCAATTGGCCAACTCGGGAATAATAAAGAATGGCCTCGTAGGGGAAATCTTCTTCTACCAGGAGGCACTTGGGATAGGGAAGGGTTTGAAAAAATTGACCAACGGCTTTGGTTTCCGGGTGATTAGGAGTAGGGGCGGGGAAACGAAAAGAGAAAAATAAACAAGAAAACATTAAAGATAAAGAGAAAAGTAAAATAGAAAAAGGTTGGCGCGGAGTAAGCTCCGCTAGTCCTTTTTTTTGAAGTAGCGAACTTATGCCGTGTACCCTTTGTGGTACTACGATTAGTCTGCGCTTAAGAAATTGGCGAATAATAAATTGCCCTATCTCAATTAATCGGCTTCCCAATTGCCAATTTAAAATAAAAAATACTAAGGCGGTGACAATAAAACCGTAGGCTAAAGAAATGGTGTTGGAGCGGAAGAGAAAAAAAGGCAGGGAGGCCAGAAGAATAGCCAAAGAAAGATTAACCAAATTGGTCTTCTTTTCTTTTAAATAATCAGTGATGGCTAAATATAAATAGAGCGATACGGCCGGCAAAATAGGCAAAACATACCACCAGACTTTGCTCTTAGCATAAGAAAACAGGCCAAATCCAGCTAAAATGTAAACCAAAAGGGTAATCTTTGGCCAAGAAAGCCGTTTTTTAACTAAATCAAGCAAGAAAAAGGCCCCAAACAAAAATACTCCAGGCCGAAGAGTATCAAACCACCATCTTAAATACCAAAAAATGGGCGCTGATTGGGTTGGATCACCGCCACCGATTTTGGTAGAAGAGGGAGAAGTAACATATTTACCAAAATAAGTCTTTAACCAAGCGCCGGGACCAAGAAGCTTGTCAAAACTAACTATCCAGGGAAAAAGGAAAATTAGAGCCGCCACCAATAAGGTTAGGGTCTCTTTTATGGTTATTTTTTTTATTAAAAATAAATAAATTAGGGGAAAGACAAAAATTACCGCCGGCTGGCCTTTGGAAAGAATGGCCAAGGCCAAAGATAGGCTAGTTAAAAACAAAAAGGCTTTGTTTTTGTTTTGGGCAAAAATAATTAGCAAAAAAACAGCCAGGGCAGTAAAAAGGGAAACGGCTGTATCCAAATGAGCCATTTGAGCCGATAACCACCAGTCATATGAAGTAATTATCGCCAAAAGAGCCACTGCCAGGGCCAAAAAATTGGGCTTTTTTTTAGCTAAAAAATAAATAGCCGAAGCAAGACCCGTAAAAACACTTAACCCAAAAATAAGACTGGGTAAACGATAGGCCCACTCGTAATCACCAAAAAAAGAGGAAGAGGCGGCCATTAGGGAAAAAACTAACGGGGGCCGGCCGGTTTGGGCAAAAAGAGTTTTGGTTTTATCAAAAGAATAAGGAAGGGAAATTTTAGCTCCCTGGTAATAGGGGCTACCCACCAGAGGAGCCAAGAAAAAATCTTCTTGGACCATATTGCGAGACCCTTCGGCCCGATGGGCCTCATCAAAATCGTGAAAGGGAATAGTAGTCATATTGCCAACGGCCCGGAAAAGAAAAAGGAAAGAAAAAAGAACCAAAACTATCAAAGGAAGGAAAATCAAAAACTTTTTAGTCATTAAAACTAGTATAACACTGGTTACACCCCTGGGGTGTAGTGCCTAGAACACCCCAGGGGTGTAAGAATAGTCTTTGTATAATGGACTTTGTCGCTAATTTTTTTAAAAAAACCAATGAGCAAAGAAAGATCTGCCCCTTCTCTTTGGCGCCTCCACCAAAAAAACCTTAACCCCTGTAAAAAGGAGGGGGCTTTTGGGGAACTTTTCCAACACCAGCAAAAAAATAATAATAGGCTCCAAAAAGAACCAAGCGAAATTCCTCTTAGCGATTGGCTGGCTAATTTAGAAAAATCAAGACAATAAAAAATGCTATGATAAAAGCTAATGGAGAAAAGGATTGCTAAAAACAGTTTTTATCTGGTTGCCAGCCAAATTGTTGGTCGAACTATCGGCTTTGCCTACTTTATATTTTTGGCCCGAACCCTATCTGTTGAAGATTTTGGTATTTATGCTTGGGTGCTGGGCTTTGTTTACAATTTCTTACCGGTAGCCGATCTGGGCATTGAGCGCTATATTTTAAAAAATCTGCCTCGTCATTTAGACCGGGCCAAAGAATATTTTTCTCATTTGTTGGGTTTAAAAGTTGTCTTGGCTATTGGCACCTTTTTCCTAACCATTATTTTGGGTCTAATAATGGGCTTGTCTTTAAATAAATTTGTCTATCTTGCTCTTTTGGCTCTTATTTTTTTGCCCCATAACCTTATTCATTTAATCTCCTCTTTCCAAAACGCCCAAGAAGAGGTGGGTACCGGCATTGCGGCTAATCTCTTTTTCTCTTTTTTAGGGGCCCTGCTAGGAATAATTTTTGTCCTCTCCGGTTTTGGACTAATTTGGGTTTTTATTGCCTATTTGTTGTCTTTAACTATTACTAGCCTTGGGGTAATTGTTCGAGCCCAAAAAGTCGGCCTGTCCCTAAAGCCAAAATTGGAAAAAGAAACTATCCGACAAGTTTGGCAAGAATGCCGCTATTTTGCCATTCTGGTAATTATGACCAATTTTTATCTTCGTCTGCCTTTAATTGCCATTGGCCAAACTATGGGTAATTATTGGGCGGGAATTTATGGCTCAATTTCTAAATTTATTGAGGCCGGCACTCTTATTCCCCAAGCCATTGCCTTGGCCCTAGCCCCAACCTTTTCTCGCCTCTTAATTAATAATCCAAAAAAGCTTAAAAAAATTCACCTTCGGGTCAGTTTGGGTTTGGTTGCCCTGTCTTTACCGGTGTTATTAATTTTCTTTTTTGCCGGTGATTTTTTTATTAACTTAGTTTATGGCTCCCGCTATTTGGCGGCCACCCCGGCCCTAAAAATTCTCGGCTTAGTTTTGCCTTTGCTCTTTTTTAATTATCTGGCGGCCAACATTATCGAAAATTCTCCTAAAGTGAAAAAATTTGTCCCCTTTGCTGTTGGTCATTTTTTTTTGGTTTTTTTGCTAGCGGTCATTTTGCCGGGGAAATGGGGAATAGTCGGCGCCGCCGCCAGTTTATTGTTTGGAGAAATTGTTAAAATAATTTTAAACCAGAAATTTATTAATCAAATCTTAACGCCAAAATCTTCTTAAAAAAAAGGGGGCAAGCTTATTCTTGAAAGACCCCTTCAATAACATAATCAATTGGCAAAAATAGGTCTTTGGGAAACTGCTCGGGTGCATTATCCCAGGTGTTAGCACCGGAAAAACAAAGCAGAGGCCGGGAAGAAACAATGGCTTCATCAAAATATTCATCCATAAACTCTTCGCCAAGACCAACCCGAACTATTCTCCCAGGAGTATTAAAAAAAACAATATCCCCAACCTCAGGGAAGTTCTTAGCGTTCTTATCCTTGGCTATTTTATTTAGGGCAGTAATTAATTCGTCAAAAGAAGAAAAAAAATCACCCTCTTTTTTTTGAAGCTCTTTTAAATGGGCCAAAACCGGCTCAGTATTGGCTCTAATATTTTCTTTTAACTCTTCATCATTTTCTTGGGCTAAAGAACCATCCGGCTTTTTATCAATACCAAATTTTTGTCTTTTTTCTTCGGTCAACTTAATTAATTGACTAATCGAAACGGGGCTTGTTTCCTTTTCTTCTAAACGAAGCTCTGGCTGAGATTCAGTCATTTTCTAATTTAATTGCTGACAAAAATCAGTTTTTTCTTGTAATTCTTGACCAATAATTTGGGCCTCAATTAGTTGTTGGTGATATTTAGTATTAGGTGACATCAACCAAACATCAGCCAAGCCTTCTTCAATTATTTTAGCATTAACCAATTCTCCTTCCAGAAAAATATAAGCCAGGCTACGGTTATATTGGTCTTTTGACTCTTGGCCAATTTCAACTTCCACAATTTTATCAAGCAAAAGATTGGCCAAATATTCCTTGGCTAATAGGGCCCGACAAGAAGAGTTTTTTTCCGGCTCAATTTGATTAATTTCCTCAGCATCAATGCCAATTAAGCGAATTCTTTCTTCTCCGGCCTCAATTGTATCGCCATCGATAACTCGAGTAATAGTTAAAAGAGGAAGGTTCTCGGGTTTTTTGTCTTGGTAGTCGGGCTCTGTTCTTGAGGATTGGTTTTCTTGATTAGGGGCATTCTCATCGACCGCTTGCCAATGCCAAAAGCCACTACCAAGCAAAACCATTCCCAGAATAAACAAACCAGCAATTTTTAGTTTTTTATTATTTTGAGAATTCACCAAAATTATTGTAACCTGTTTTGTCAAAAAAAGGAAAAAGCTTTTACACCCCTGGGGTGTTTTGGGCTGAAACACCCCAGGGGTGTAAAGAGTGGTATGATTAAAAATAATGATAAATAAAGGTTGGCTGGTGTTTATTTTGGTTTTAGGGGTAATTGGTACTTCCCTAATTTGGTACTGGCGTTACCAAAATAAACCAACAAAAAATTACGATCAATTCGCCTCTATAAAAGAAGTTGTTGTTGAGGGAGTTGTTTTTGAGGTGGAGCTGGCGATTACTCCCCAAGAAAGAGCCCAAGGATTGTCCGGCCGAAGAGATCTCTGCAACCATTGTGGGATGTTGTTTGTTTTTAATAAATCAGGCTATCATTCGTTTTGGATGAAAGACACCCTAATACCGCTGGACATTATTTGGCTTGATGAGAATTGGCGAGTAGTTGACTATCTTTCTTTTGCCCAACCCCAAGCAACAAGATCTATTGCTGAATTGCCTGTTTATAAACCCAAAGAACCAGCCCAATTTGTTCTAGAAGTGCCTGGTGGAACAACAAAGAAAATTAAGGGTTTTGACATTGGCCGCCAAATTGAAGTTTATTAAAAAGGGTTATTCTTCTTCGGCCTTGGGGTCAACTGCCACTTGAGGCCTCTCTTCTTGTTTTGGGGTTTGAACCGGCTGGTTTAGGGATTGTTTACCAGCGATTGGGGAGGGGCTTTTATCTTTCTGCTCTATTTTTATCTCCATCGGTCTTTCTTTATTTGGTTCTGGTTCCTGATCAAGAACCGGTGCTTGAGCTGGCTGAGAAGCTTCTTTTTTTGGTTGATCTTGTTGACCCTTATTAGTAAAAGAAACCGGCTTAGCTAAGTCTTCTTCTGTTTTAAGGGGTGATTCTTGCTTTTGGCTGGTTGAGGCGCTAGTTACTGGTCGAGCTTGCTCATCTAGCTCAATTGGCCCGGGCTGACTATCAAGGGGAGGGATCTCTGAAGAAGTGGCCGCTTCTTGGGGATGACTAGCAGAAAGGTCTTCTCTGACGACCTCTTTTTGAACTTCTTGGCTTGTCTTGACTGGCTCTGTTTCTTGACTAACAGAAGTTGTTGGTTCTTGAGAAGGAGAGGGAGAGGTTTGGGCTGAGGCAGAGCTTGGAGCCGACGAAGACGATAGGACCTGATTAGCATCTTCTTCGGTCCAACCAACCGATAAAATTGCCTCACGAATTGCTTGGTCGGCAACACCAGCCTGACGCTGCTGTTTAACATAGGCAACTAACTCTTCGGTAATCATTAATACCAGACTACAATCTTTTTTTTCAAAAATCAAGACCCTAATGATTTGTCCATTTTTTCCCCTATTTTTTTTAAAATAGGGGAAAGCTTGCTAATTTATCACTTTAAAGATAAAATTAGGGTAGATTTTTGACAAAAAATGGCCAAAACTGAGCAAAGGGTAAGAACCATAGAAGAAATTAGGGAGGATAATGAAGAAAGAGCCCGTGATTATCGCCGGCCTCGACCAACCGCCCAAGAACGACAAGAACTACAAGAAGCCCTAAAACATTCTCGACCCGATTTATTAGTTAAAATTCCCCCTTCTGTTAAACACTCAATAAGAATTATCAAAAACAAAGCAAGAACTAGGCAAAAAATTGACCAAGAAATAGAGCTGGGCCCCAACGATTATGATCTTGTTTTCCCTAAAGAAGCTCTTTCTTCCTTTCTCTTTCTTGATGAGCAAAAACCAAAAAAGATTATTGCCTTTACCCCCGGCGGTTTTAGAACTCCACCCAGAGAAGAAGCTTATTATTTGGGAGAGATTCTGCCTCAAGAAGAAAAGGGAAAAGAAAAAACTGTTTTTCAAGTTAGTCCACCCCCCATTGGCCAAATTAGGGCTGGCCAAAATATTCTTATTTCCCAAGAAACTGTTCACAAATTTGGTTATTGGCAAAAGAAAAATGGCCAAACTGCCCCTTTCGATCCTCAGGAAAAACCAGCCAGCCCCCCTTCGAAAAAACTATCGGGTTTTTGATTTTTTTATTGTACAATTAAGATAATGTTGATTGGAGTTAATGGCAATGAGGCCAATATCATTAACCGGGTTGGTACCGGCCAATACACTTATTATCTGTTAAAACATTGGCAAAAGCTAGCCTCACCTAAAAATTCTTTTAAAATTTATCTTTCCTCAGCACCCGGTTCCTGGTTACCCAAAGAAACGGCTCACTTTACCTATGCTATTTTTGGGCCGGGAAAATTTTGGACCCAACTGGCTCTGCCGGCAAAATTATTTTTTGAAAAAGACAAACCAGATGTTTTTTTCTCTCCGGCCCATTATGCCCCCCGATTCTGCTCAATAAAAAGTGTTGTGGCTATCCATGATTTGGCCTATCTTACTCATCCTAAAGAATTTAAAAAAAGAGATCAAAAACAACTAACCGCTTGGACTAAATATTCAGTCAACCAAGCCCAAAAAATTATCGCCGTCTCCCAAAACACTAAACAAGACTTACTCAGGTTTTACCAATTACCAGAAAAAAAGATTGCGGTTGTTTATAATGGCTTTGACCAAAATCGTTTTCATACTAATTTGGCTAAAAGCACTAGCCAAAAAGTTAAAGATAAATATCAAATCAAGGGCGACTACTTGGTTTATCTTGGTACTCTTCAACCAAGGAAAAACCTAGAAAGCCTAATCAAGGCCTTGCCGGAAATTGCCAATAAAAACCCTCAAATTAAGCTGGTCATAATTGGCAAAAGGGGCTGGCTTTACTCAACTATCTTTTCTTTAGTGGAGGCCTTGGGGTTAGAAAAAAAAGTTATTTTTACTGATTTTGTTCCTGATGAGGAGGTGCCATTTTTGATCGCTGGGGCCAAGGCTTTTGTCTTGCCTTCACTTTATGAGGGTTTTGGTATTACCGCTTTGGAGGCCTTGGCTTGCGGGGTACCGGTGGTTGTTTCCAAAGTTTCTTCTTTGCCCGAAGTGGTGGGGGAGGCCGGTCTTTATATTGATAATCCCAAAAACTATGCCCAAATTGCCCAGCAAGTTAATAAAATCTTAGCTAGCAAAAAATTAGCCGAGGACCTAATTAAAAAAGGCCTAGAACAAGCTAGAAAATTTTCTTGGGAAAACTGTGCCAAAGAAACTCTAGAAGAAATTAAAAACACCGGCTAAAAAGTTTAAGCTTCATTTTAGTTCCCGCCAAAGAGCAAAAATATCATAAAAGGCCTTAAAGATAACTCTGGGATTAGCTCCAGTGGGCTGACCGGTTTTTCTTGGATAATGGGAAACGGGCGTTTGGGCAATTTTAAAACCGGTTTTTTGGGCTTTAATTAGTAATTCCGAAGAAATTAAGGCCCCATCAGATTTTAATTCTAGACTATCAACGACTTCTTTTTTAATTAATTTAAAAGCACAGTCAACATCAACTACTTTTAAACCAAAAAGCAATTTAATTAGCCAGTTAAAAAGCTTAGCATTAATTAGGCGAATTGGGGTATCGGCCCTTTTTTTCCGATAGCCAATAACCAGATCGGCCTGCTTGGTAAAGGGCAAAAGCCTGCCCATTTCTTCTAAATCAAATTGTCGATCACCATCAGAAAAAAAGATCCAATCATATTGGGAGTTTTTAAAACCGGTTTTTAGGGCGCCACCATAACCGCGGTTTTTTTGATGAGAAACCAAAACGACATTGGGGCGGCTGGCGGCCAATTTTTGACCGATTTGGCCGGTTTTATCAGTTGAGCCGTCATCAATCAAAATTATTTCAAATTTTTGGGCAAATTGGGGAATAATTTTTAGGGCTTGTTTTGTTTGGACCTCGATATTCGCCTCCTCATTGTAAAAAGGGAAAAACACTGACAGTTCATTAAGCTTGTCTTTGGTCATAATTCTGATTGTAGCATAAGGAAAAACTGATAATTGTTAATTTTGATACAATTAGAAATATGAAAATTGCCATTGATGTTTCTCAGGCTGTTTATGGGACTGGAGTAAGCAATTACATTAAAAATTTAGTCATTAATCTTTTAGCTCTTGATAAAAAAAACCACTATTTTCTTTTTGCCGGCACCCTAAGAGAACAAGAAAAATTGACTAGTTTCTTCTCCCAACTAAAAGGTAATAATTGGGAAAGTAAAATCACCCCCCTTTCTCCTCACCTGGCTAATTTTTTCTGGAACCGGCTTCATATTCTTTCCCTCGAGACCATTACCGGGCCGGTTGATGTTTATTTATCCTCAGACTGGGCCCAAGCTCCAACCAAGGAAGCCAAAACTTTAACCATTATTTATGATCTTATCCCTTGGCTATACCCAGAAACTCTTCATTCAAAAATTATTAATACCCACCAAAAGCGAATGAGTTGGGTTAAAAAAGAAGTTAGTCAAATAGTCGCTATTTCTAATAGTACAAAAAAAGATTTGGCAAAAATTGTTGGCTTTGATAAAAGAAAAATTAGCGTCGTTTATCCGGGTCTTGATAAAAATAAGTTTTACCCTCAAAATCAGAAAAAAATTGCCCAAGTTAAAGAAAAATATCAACTAGATAATTATATTTTAGGCTTGGGCACCCAGGAGCCAAGGAAAAATTTCAAACAAGTAATCTTGGCTTTTGAAAAATTAAATCAAAACCGGCTTCAACTGGCCATCGTTGGCAAATATGGTTGGGGAGAAAAAATTAGTAACCAAAACAAAAAAATAAAAACCTTAGGCTACGTCCCCGACCAAGATTTAGCCCCACTTTATTCTGGAGCCAAAGCCTTTATTTACCCGTCTTTATACGAAGGCTTTGGTATGCCGATTGTCGAGGCCCAGGCTTGCGGCTGCCCGGTCATTACTAGCGATACTTCCTCCATGCCAGAAGCGGCTGGAGAAGGAGCAGTTTTAGTTAACCCCCGAAAAAATCGCCAAATCGTTCAGGCTTTGGAAAAAATTATTAACAATCAATCTTTTACAAAAAAACTCATCAAAAAAGGCCGGGAAAATGCTAACCGTTTTTCCTGGAAAGACTCTGCTCAAAAAATCTTAGAGGTAATAAAATCCCTCTAGCCTTGGGATAGATCCAGGATCTGTCCAGGCAAAAAACAGGTGTTACAATAGACACTATGGAAGATCGAACTGGTAAAAAGTTAACCTTTGGGGAAATTTTAAAAAAAATTTGGGGCCGAATTGAGGCCATTAGCCTTGATTTTAAATTGATGCTCTTGCGCTTTGTCGGCCATATTCCTTCCCATCTAATAAGAAAAGTTTTTTATCGTTTAGCCGGGATTAAAATTGGCCCTGACTCGACTATTCATATGTGGGCCAATTTTTTCCAGCCTAAAAATATTATCATCGGCCAGGATACTGTTATTGGTGACCATGCTTTTTTGGATGGCCGAAATAAGCTTGTTATCGGCAATCACACGGCAATTGCTTCATCTGTCCTAATTTATAATTCAGAGCACGATATCCACTCTTCCAATTTTGATCCAATTGAAGAACCGGTAGAAATTGGCGATTATGTTTTTATTGGTGCCCGGGCCATTATTCTCCCCGGAGTTAAAATCGGCAGGGGAGCGGTGATCGCGGCCGGAGCGGTTGTTACCAAAGACGTCCCGGAAATGACCATTGTTGGTGGTGTTCCGGCTAAAAAAATTGGCCAAAGAAAAATTCAAAAACTAAACTACCGAATCGGCCGCGCCAGACTTTTTCAATAAACAATGGCTTTTTTCTCAAAAATCAAAAAAACTTTCAAAAGGGCCCTAGCCAAAAAAATTAGCCTAATTTATTTGGCTATTATGGCCGCTTTTTTATTTTATTTGCTTTTGCCTTCTTGCCCACCTCCTCAAATAGGGGAAAGGTTTCCCTTTGAATCGGGTTTTGTCTCTGACATTATGGGGGAACCCCTAGGAACTTACTTTACTAACCTAGAAAAAGACGAAGTTGTCAACTTTTATCTAGAAAATTATTCCACCTCTTCCTGGTTTGGCTTACCCCTGCCAATCAGAGTAATAGAACACAACCCAGAATACGCTAGCGAAATTATCAACGATATGCACACGGCCAAAAACACTAGTTTTTTGACCGAAATTAATCAACCCTTTCGAGAATCGATTATTCTTAAAGGCTATGGCGAAGTTAACCGGGAGGGCCGGGAAGAAAAAAGCGATAAACAAATAAAAAAATTTACCCCTCGAGAAGGCGAATCATATTTCCTAACCATTACTCCTTATTATATTAAACCCTCTCCTTGGCAAAAAATAATTACCTGGCTGGCTTATTTAATTATTATCCCCTTAGCGACAGTTTTTTTCTGGCAAGAAATAAAAACAGCCATAAAAGCGATGAAAAAAGTTTTTGGAAAGAAAAAATAAAAATTGCTAAATTGTTTCATTGTGAAATTGTTGTCCCGGTCTTGATTTTAAAAAAAACCTAAAAAAACAATCAATAACACTAATAGCCATATTTCTAAATACTAAATACCAAATACCAAATACTATAAATGAAATTATCCATCATCATCGTCTCCTACAATACCAAAGAACTGCTAGAAGACTGCCTGGAATCAATTGTCAACAGCCTAACAAGCAAGCGCGGACTAAAGTTCGCTACTGATAAGAAAAATCCTAACTTTGGAGTAGCGAATTTTAATTCGCGCCAAAATAGTCGCAGACTAAAGTCCGCTAATTCAGGAAAGAAGGATAAATTATCCCTAAACGACTTAGAAGTCATTATTGTTGATAATAATTCTACCGATGGGAGCCAAGAGTACTTGGGCAAACTCAAAACTCAAAACTCAAAGCTCAAAACTGAAACTCAAAGTTCAAAATTAAAAAACAAATCAGAAAAACAATTACCAAACCTTAAAATAATTTTAAATGATGAAAATGCTGGATTTGCCAAAGCCAATAACCAGGGGATAAAAAAGGCCAGGGGAGAGTATGTTCTTTTTCTAAACCCCGATACCGTTGTTTACCCTAATACATTATATAAAACAATAAATTATCTTGCCCAACACGAAGATGTCGGCCTAATTACTTGTCGAGTCGAGCTGGCTGATGGTTCTTTGCAAAAAGAGTGCCATCGGGGCTTCCCTACTCCTTGGCGAGCCTTTTGCCATTTTTCCGGACTGGGTAAAATTTTTCCTAACAGCAGAATTTTCTCTAGTTATTTTTTAGGCCACTTGCCCAAAAACACTGTTCACGAAATTGACGCTTGTGTTGGGGCCTTTATGATGACCAAAAAAGAAGTGGGCAATAAAATTGGCTGGTGGGATGAAGATTTTTTTTGGTATGGCGAGGACCTTGATTTTTGTTATCGGGTTAAACGTTCTGGCCTGAAAGTAATTTTCTATCCTAAAGTCAAAATCACTCACTATCAGGGAGCCTCATCGGGAATAAAAAAAACCAAAAGTAAGGCCAATAAAGAAACCAAGAAAAAGGTCATGAAAGCCTCAGTTGGGGCAATGAGAATTTTCTATCAAAAGCATTATCAAAATAAATATCCTAAAATAATTGGCTTTTTGGTTATGAAGGGGATTGTTTTATTAGAAAAGTTTCGCCTTTGGTCGGTGGAAAGACAATTTAAATAATCCTTATGAAAAAAACCATTGGTATTGACGCTCGAATGCAGGGAGCTAGGCATGCCGGCATCGGCCGATATACCGCCAATCTAATTGACCACTTAAGCCAATTAAAAAGCTTTGACCAATTCAACTGGATTTTATTTATCCGGGCCAAAGACCAACAAGCTCTAAAAGATAAGTACCAAAAAAAATTTAGCTATATTATTACTGACTCGCCCCACTACTCCCTAGCCGAACAAATCATCTTCCCTATTAAGCTTTATCGACAAAAATGCCATCTTGTCCACTTTCCTCACTTTAACGTCCCGCTTTTTTATTTTCGCCCCTTTGTGGTTACTATCCACGACCTGATTAAACATCAATCACGAGGAAAGCAAACTACGACCAGAAAACCTTTTTTTTACCAAATAAAGTTCTTTTTTTATCGAATAGTTGTTGCTCAAGCGATTAAAAAAGCCCAAAAAATTTTTACTCCTAGTCAATTTGTCAAAAACCAAATTAATAATCACTATCAAATTAATCAGGAAAAAATTACCGTTACCTACGAAGGGGTAGATAATAAGTTTTCAATTTTAAATTTTAAATTTTCAAACAAAGAAAAAGAAAAAATAATAAAAAAATACCAAATTGAAAAACCCTATCTTCTTTATGTGGGCAGCGTTTATCCTCACAAAAATATTGATCGTTTAATTGAAGCGGTAAAAATTGCTAGAAAAAAACTAACAAAAACTTCTTTAGTAATTGTTTGCTCGCGAAGCGTTTTTTGGCAAAGATTAAAAAAGAAAATTCATTCTATTGGCGCCAATGATTTTGTTACTTTAACCGGTTTTGTTCCCGACCAAGAACTAGCCCTTCTTTACAAAGAGGCGGAAAGCTTCGTTTTCCCTTCCTTGATGGAGGGCTTTGGCCTACCTCCCCTGGAGGCCATGGCCTCTTCTTGTCCGGTTATTTCTTCCCAAGCGGCTTGTTTACCGGAAATTTACGGTAATGCCGCCCTATTTTTCGACCCCTTTGATCCTGAGGACATGGCTGAAAAAATTATTAAAATGATTGGCAACAAAAAACTTCAAAAACAATACCGGGTTAGAGGTCGGAAAAAAGTTAAAGAGTATTCTTGGCAGAAAATGGCCCAAGAAACTTTTGAAGAATACCGCCAAGTAATTGAAAGAAAACGCTCCAAACCAAACTTAATAAAATAAAAACGGCTACATGGTTAAATAATTATATGGCTTATATAGCTGGCGCGGACTAAAGTCCGTTACTTCGAATTAAAAAAACAATTAAACAATACAACAATGTTTTCAAAATATTAAATCATTAAAAATTGATTAAGAATTAATAATTAGTAATTAAAAATTTAATTAATGAGGGTTGCCTTAGTTTATGACTGGCTTGATTCTTGGGGAGGAGCAGAACGACTTCTTTTGAATTTGGCAAAAATTTTTCCTCAGGCATCTGTCTACACTAGCCTGTATCGACCTGAAAAAGCCATTTTTGCCAAAAATTTTCCTAAAATTAAAACCTCTTTCTTACAAAAATTTTCTTTTTTAGGCCATCGCCTTTTGGCTCCATTAATGCCCTTGGCTTTCGAAAGTTTTAATTTTGACAATTTTGATTTAGTTATTTCTATTACCAGCTTTGCCGCCAAAGGTATTATTACCAAACCGGGCACTAAGCACCTTTGTTATCTTCTTACCCCAACCCGATTTTTATGGTTTCCTAACCTGTATCAAAACCAAAAAATACCCCGACCAATTAAGAATTATTTAAAATCTTGGGATAAAATTGCCGCCCAAAGACCAGATAAGATTATTGCCATTTCCCAAGCCGTTCAAGAACGATGTCAAAAAATTTATGAAAGAGATTGTCCAGTAATTTATCCACCGCTTGATAAAAAATTTCTTTTCTCCAATAAAATAAAAAAAGAGAAAAAGGAGGCGAATTTTTTCTTGGTTGTCTCTCGATTAGAAAGGCAAAAAAGAGTTGATCTGGCTATTAAGGTTTTTAATGATTTGGGTTGGCCATTGGTCATTATCGGTACCGGCTCTCAAAAAAAGAAACTAAAAAAAATGGCTAAAAAAAATGTTAAATTCTTAGGACGGGTTTCTGATCAAGAACTAGTTAAATATTACCAACAAGCCCAAGCCCTAATCTTCCCCCAAGAAGAAGATTTTGGCCTGGTTGTCTTAGAGGCTTTGGCTCAAAAAACGCCGGTTATCGCTTATCGGGCTGGAGGGGCTATGGAAACGGTGCAAGAGGGCAAAACTGGCCTCTTTTTTTACCCTCAAAATAGAACTATTCTTAAAAAAACCTTGTTAAAATACCACAAAAATGATTATAATAAGGACAACTTTCGTTTCGGGTTAGATAAGTTTAGCCAGGAAAATTTTATTTCTTCCTGGCAAAAAATAATCAAAAATTATGTCGAAAGTTAAGCAACACACCTTTGTTTTAATTGTTTGTGGAGGGGGAGGGACTCGTTTGTGGCCCGCCTCAACTAGCCAAAAACCAAAGCAATTTATTAATCTTTTTGGGCCCGAAAACCTCTTCCAAAAAACTATTAACCGAGCCAAAGAGATTGCCCCTTATAGCCGAATTTTTGTTATCGCCGGAGCTCAATATGCCAGCGATATTCTAGAATCCGATCCCAACATCAATCCGGCCAATGTTTTAATTGAACCGGATAAAAAACACACCGCCATTGCTATCGCCACGGGGGCGGCAGTTATCGCCAACATTGACCCCAAAGCCATCATTGTTAATCTCTGGTCCGATCACCTAATCGAAACTAAAGAACAGTTTGCTAAAAGTGTTCAGGGAGCAGTAACGGCCGCTTTTACCAAAAAATCCCTGGTGACTCTGGGCATTAAACCCACCTCTCCTCATACTGGCTTTGGTTATTTGGAGACAGGAGAGAAAATTAAAAAAAATCTTTTTAAAGTCAAAAGATTTTTAGAAAAACCTAATCTTGGCCAGGCTAAACAATTTGTTAGGGCAGGAAATTTTTATTGGAATTTGGGAACCTATATTTGGCGGGTGGACACTTTCTTTTCCGAACTGGCTAAAACCTCCCCCCAGCTTTACAAGCAAACATCGGCCATCAAAAAAGCCTGGGGAAAACAAAATTATTGGCCTACTTTAAAAAAAGTTTATCAAGAAGTCGACCCGGT
>JBMNVW010000012.1:0-21688 GCA_050947035.1 Patescibacteria group bacterium | reverse complement strand
GGGGAATGGTCAGAAAAAAATAATTCTTTGGTTTGGGATTTTCCTGGTCAAAAAGCTACTCTAAGCTTTCCTTTGATTTATCAACCCTATCAAAACCTGTCTCAATTCTTAGCCAAGATTAACCAAGATACCACCAATCAAGCAAAAAATAATTATCAAAATCAAAAAAAGTCTAGTTTGATAAAAATATTTATCTCTCCCTTGATTACTTTTAAAAAAAACTTCTTTTTCCAACTGGGGTTCTTGGATGGCTTTGGAGGCTTTGTTTTAGCAATCTTAAGTAGCTTTGAGGCTTTCTTGGCAAATAGCAAGTTGTGGCTTCTAAGCCAAAAAAAGAAAAAGGTTAGGGCCGATAACTGACCGTTAGCTCTTCCTTTGTTTGGTTCCCTGCTTTATCTTTAGCAATGATAATGATTGAGTTAGTTCCATCAGCTAAAGAATAGGGGGCCTCAAAATTACCCTCTAAATCAACAACAATCTTTCTTTCATTGATGGTGATAACAGCGTTTTCTTCGGTTTTTCCTTCAATATTAATTTCTGCTTCATTGTCAGAAAATGATTGTCCGTCTTCGGGAAACTTTATTTCCAAAGAGGGGGGTTCTTTATCTAAAACAACGTCTTGGCGAACCGATTCCTGGCTTTTGTTCCCGGCCATGTCTTCGGCAATAGCAAAAATATTATTATTTCCCTCATTAAGACTAATATCACTAATTCTAAAAGTACCGCTATCGCCAATGACCATCTTCTTAATAACTTCCCCGTTTAAAAACAAGCTGAGCTCGGAAGAAACCTCCGCTTCGCCAGTAATCTCTAAAATAGCACTATTGGTCGCCTCCGGTAAGGGGTCTATTAGGGGCGGAGCCGGCGGCAGAGTATCCCTATTAGTCCCAACCAGCTCTTCCCCATTAGAACCATTAAAGAACCCGCTAAAATAAGCTAAATAATCAACTCCGTATTTAAAAAAAGCCCAAGTACCAGCTAACAATAACAAAAATAAGAACAAAAAAAGCCATCTGGTATTGGTAGTCTTCTTTTCAGAAGATTCTGACAAGCGAAAATTTTTTGGTTTTTTAAATTTAGCCATTATTTTTTAATTTTTTAATCTAGAAAAAACTGTCTCTGAGCCAGGGGAGGGAATTGAACCCTCAACCTATGCTTTACGAAAGCATTGCTCTGCCATTGAGCCACCCTGGCCAGCTTTACCATAAACTATTATTTTTCTAAAAAATTTGTCTTTGAGCGGCGGACCGGACTTGAACCGGCGACCTTCTCCTTGGGAAGGAGGTATTCTACCACTGAACTACCGCCGCAAATCCACCAAATCTTACCAGGTATTATACCAAGACCCAATAATGTGAGCCAGAGGCGAACACAGAGCGGTACAAGGAGGAGGTCCCGACTTATAACAGGATAGAATAGGGCGAATAAAGTGAGCACCACCCCGTTACGCGCGACCAAAGGGAGCTATACCAAGACCCAATAATGTGAGCCAGAGGCGAACACAGAGCCGAACAAGGAGAAAACCGACCCATAACAATAAGTAACCAGGCATTACAAGTGACTAAAGTCTTTTTACACCCCTGGGGTGTACATGCCTAACACCCCAGGGGTGTAAAAAATTAGGCACTAACAAAAAGTCTGCCCTAAATCTTAAAAACGAAATTTATTGAAAAGAGATTTTTCTTTGGTTAATCTTATGGCATTACCAAAACCTGTCCAGGGTTAATCAATCCTGGATTGGGCCCAATATCGGACCGGTTGGCCTCATAAATATTAGTCCATTGATAGCCATCACCATAAACGGCAACAGCAATTTTCCAAAGACTGTCTCCTGATTGAACAGTATAGTTATTAACCCGAACGTCTTCGTCAACCGAATCTGCTTCTGGCCAACGAACAGCCACATCCGGAATAAGTAATTCTTGATCAACCAATAAAAAATCAGCATTTCTTAGGTTATTTGCCTGGGCAATGTCAATCCAGTTGTAGCCAGAACCATAATAACCTTCGGCGATACGCCAAAGATTCTCGCTCTGACTCACTTTATGAGTGGTTGGCAAAACAGAAGAGAAGGTTTCTTCTTGCTCTTCCTGGCTAATTTCTTCTTCGTTAAGAAAGTCAATCTCATCACGAGATTGAAAAAAGTTAAAAAGTAGAACTCCAGCAACAACCACAACCAAAACCCCTAAAAAAGCACTAATAGTTCTTTCCGAAAGTTTAATTTTTTTGAGGAAATTTTTTAAAGTCATTCCTGCCTTGTTTTCACCTCCTTAATTTAATGTGTTTCTGGGCAGGATTTTGGCGGGGCCGACGAGACTCGAACTCGCGACCTTCTGCGTGACAGGCAGACACTCTAACCAACTGAGCTACGGCCCCATCGACCAAACTTACCCTATATTGTAACTGCTCCTCCCTTTATCGTCAATTAAGAATAATAAATCTCCACGAGCAAAATTATGGTTTTTGCATATCTTAAGATAAATAAATACTAATATCCCTTCAAGTGCTATACTGAAACTAATCTCTATGTCTCAACTAACTAATCAGGAAATTGCCCAAATTCTTCGCCAAGTAGCCGCCAGTTTAGAAATAAAAAACAAAGATCGTTTTAGAATCAGCGCTTTTCAAAGAGCTGCCGACAATGTTGAAAAACACCCCGTATCCTTAATTAAGCTTTGGCAAGAAAAAAAACTAGAAGATGTTCCTGGAATCGGCCAAAGTATCTCCCAAAATCTAAGCCAATTGTTTAAAACCGGCCAAGCCAAAGAATTTAAAAAAATTACCAAGACCATCCCTGAGGCTGTTTTTATCTTAATGACCATTCCGGGACTTGGTCCTAAAACTGCCTACCGACTAACCAAAAAACTAAAAATTAAATCAGCCAAACATGCCGTTAATAAGTTAAGGTCCGCCGCCAAAAAAGGTCAAATCAAAGATATTCCCGGTTTTGGCCAAAAAAAAGAACAGCAAATATTGGCTAATATTAAGCGCTGGCAAGAAAAACAAAAGAAAGACAATCGAATGCTTCTCTATGAGGCGGATAAAATCGCCAAAGAAATAATTAACCATTTAAAAAAATCTAAAGCGGTAATAGAGGCTTATCCCTTGGGAAGTTTGCGACGGAAAACCGAGACTGTCGGCGATATCGATATTGCCGTAAAAACAAAAAAAGGCCAAGAAGTAATCGACCATTTCACCAATTTTCCTAAAGCAGACAGGGTTTTAACCAAAGGAGAGACGACCTCTGCTAGTATTTTGTTAGCTAATAAAAAAAGAGCCGATCTAAGAGTTGTCTTGCCCAAAAACACGGGCTCGATGATGCAGCATTTTACTGGCTCTAAGGAGCACAACATTGCCCTAAGAGAACTAGCCCTAAAAAGGGGATTGAGTCTCTCTGAGTATGGAATTAAAAATTTAGCCAAAAAAAAGCTAACTTCTTTCTCGAAAGAAAAGCCCTTCTATCATTTCTTGGGTTTATCCTGGATACCACCGGAAATAAGAGAAAATAATGGAGAAATTGAGGCCGCCCAAAAACAATTCCAAGGCAAGCCAAACAGCTTACCAAAACTAATAAAAACAAAAAATATCAAAGGAGATTTACACATTCATTCTAATTTTAATATTGAACCATCTCACGATTTAGGCACCGCCTCTGCCCAAGATATTATTACCTGGGCTAAAGAGAAGGGTTATCAATATCTAGCCTTCAGCGAGCACAATCCTAGTCAAAGCGGCCACACTAAAAAAGAAATAATTAAATTGTTAAAGAAGAAACAAAAGTGGGTTGAACAAATAAATTACTCTAATAAAAAAACAACAAAAAAAAGAACACAAAAATTACCCTACGTATTTAATAGCCTGGAAGTGGATATTAAACCGGACGGATCCTTAGCCTTGCCCGAAGAAGCCTTTGGGTTTCTTGACTTTGCTATTGCTGGTCTCCATAGTCGGTTTAATCTTAACAAGGAAGCTATGACCAAAAGAATAATTAAAGCCCTATCCCATCCTAAAATAAAAATTTTAGCTCACCCAACCGGCCGAATGATCAATGAAAGACCTCCCATTGAAGCTGATTGGGAAAAAATCTTTTCTTTTTGCCAAAAAAATAAAAAAATTCTAGAAATTAATGCCGCTCCACATCGACTAGATTTACCAGATTATCTTGTCCGAAAGGCAATAAAAGCAAAAATAAGGCTAGTTATTAATACTGATAGCCATGATTTGGCTCGACTTGATCTAATGACCTACGGAGTATCTTGCGCTCGTCGAGGCTGGGCTCAAAAAACCGATATTATCAATACTCTTTCCCTAGACAAAGTTAAAAAAATTCTGTTATTCTAAAAGAAGATGTTTTTAAACAAAATTCAGGGGGTGATAAATAAATGATGCTACTTGTTGTCTTTCTTATTTTGGTTGGCCTAATCGCCGCCTATGTTGTTTCTACTTATAATTTTTTTGTTATTACTAAAACTAGAATTCAGGCTCAAATTGAAGAATTGGGCAATCAGCTTAAAAGACGAGCTGAGCTTATTCCTCAAATTGCTGACATTATCGAGATCAACACTGATCAGGAAAAGAAGGTCTACCAAATGATCACCGAGGCTCGAAAAAAAGTTAACCAAGCCGACAAAAGCCATAATCCAGAAGAATTATTAAAAGCCGCCGGCGAAGTCGAACAGGCCATTGGCTCAATCCAGGTTTTAGTAGAAAGCAATCCCGAGCTAAAAACTGCCGAGGTTGTTATTGAAGCTCAAAATAATTTGCGTGACACTCAAGACAAGGTTATGTACGCCAAAAGAACCCTGATCGATTTGGTCCAAAGTTTTAATGCTAAAGTTCTTGGTTTTCCCAGCAACATTGTTGCTAAGACTTTCGGCTTTAAAACCCAAAAAGGCCTAGATTTAGCTAATACTAAAGAGGCAATCTCTGTCAGCCAAGAAGAAATGGTTAATCCTAAAATCAAAAGAAATTAAATTAGCAATCGACAACATCTCTTGCTAAAAACTTTCTTCTTAGTTATAATTGATTCTAAGATGACCAATATTTACGAACAGGTTGACCGTAATCGAGCCAAGTCTTTTTTCATTATGATCAGCTTTTTTGTTTTCGTTGTTTTGGCTGGTTGGCTTATTTCCCAAATTTTAGAATGGGGAATAACTGGTCTTATTTTTGCCTTAATTTTGGCCTCTGGATCAACTCTCATTAGCTATTATCACGGCGACAAAATCGCCCTTGCCTTATCTGGAGCCAAACCGGCAGATAAAAGAGCGGCACCAAGGCTTTACAGCGCGGTGGAAAACTTGTCCCGGGCTGCTCAAATTCCCGTCCCCCAAATTTATATTTCTCCTGATCTGGCCATGAATGCTTTTGCTACCGGAAGAAACCCTCAAAAAGCCAGCATCTGCGTTACTAGGGGGTTGCTTGACAATCTTAGCCAAACCGAACTAGAAGGAGTAATTGGCCACGAAATTGCTCACATTAAAAATTTAGATACCAGACTTTTTGCTATTGTTGCTGTCCTTATTGGCATGATCGCCATTTTATCTCGCTTTGCTTTTTACTCCAACCCTCGGCAAGATCGCAATCGAGACGGGGGAGGGATTCTTTTTCTCTTCGGTCTCGTTGCCGCAATTTTGTCTCCCTTAATTGGCCAGTTAATCCAACTGGCTATTTCTCGAAGACGAGAATTTTTAGCTGATGCCAGCTCTGCTTTATTAACAAAACAACCCTCAGGATTAATTGAGGCTCTAAAAAAACTCTCCCAAAACTACCAACCACTTCAAACTGCCAATAACGCCACCGCTCACTTTTATATCGTTAATCCTTTTTTCTCTAAAGGAAGGCTCTTAGGCTTGGCAAAACTTTTTAACACTCACCCGCCGATTGAGGAAAGAATTGCAGAACTAGAAAAAATGATGTAAAAAATATTTACTATGCTTAAACCAGAAAAATTCACCATCAAAGCTCAGCAGGTTATATCAGAATCCCAAAGCTTGGCCCAAAACAATCATCAGCCAAGCCTTGATCCTTTACACCTTTTAGCCGCCTTATTGACCGACAGCGAGGGCATCGTTGTCACCACCCTAAATCAAAATAAAATCGATGTCGATAAATTAAAAAATCAAGTTCAGGAAGCAATCAAAAACCTTCCTCAAGTTGGCACTGAAAGCGATCAGGTTTATGCCTCTTCCCAAACTATTAAAGTTCTTAATCGAGCCGAAAAAGAAATGGCCTCCTTCAAAGATGGCTACATTTCTTCCGAACATCTTTTTCTGGCCCTTCTTAGTGTTGATGGTCAAGCCAAAGATCTTCTTGTCAAAAATGGTTTACAAAAAAGCCAAATTACCAAGGCTTTCCAAGATCAACGCCAAGGACAAAAAGCTGATTCTCCTAGCGCGGAAGGAAAATATCAAGCTCTAGAAAAATTTACTATCAATTTAAATGATTTGGCCCAAGAGGGAAATCTTGATCCGGTTATTGGCCGAGACCAGGAAATTAGAAGGATTATGGAAATTTTATCTCGCCGACGAAAAAATAATCCGGTTCTTCTAGGAGATCCCGGGGTGGGCAAAACGGCTATTGTCGAGGGTCTGGCCCAAAGAATCGTTTCTGGCGATGTTCCTGAATTATTAAAAGACAAAAAAATTATTTCTCTTGATTTAGCTGCCATGTTGGCCGGAGCCAAGTTTCGAGGTGAATTTGAAGAACGACTAAAAGCCGTTGTTTCCTCAATTGAAAAAGCTGGCGGCCGCTACATCCTTTTTATAGACGAACTTCATACTCTGGTGGGTGCCGGTAGCGCCGAAGGAGCCGTTGACGCCTCCAATATGTTAAAGCCAGCCCTAGCCCGAGGGACGCTTCATGCTATCGGAGCCACTACTGTCAAAGAATATCGCCAACACATCGAAAAAGATGCCGCCCTAGAACGGCGCTTTCAGCCAATTATGATTGAGGAGCCATCAAAAGAAGACTCTTTGGCAATCTTGCGAGGTCTAAAAGAAAAATACCAACTTCACCACGGAGTAAGAATTTCCGATCAAGCCCTTGTGGCCGCGATCAACCTTTCTTCTCGCTATATTTCTGATCGTTTTTTGCCTGATAAGGCAATTGATCTAGTTGATGAGGCGGCGGCGGCTTTGTCAATCGAAATTCAAAGTGTTCCCAAGAAAATTGATAGTCTAAGACGTTCCCTACGACAAGCCCAAATCGAGCTGGCCGCCGTTAAAAAAGAAAAAAATAAAGACCGGGCCCAAAAATTAGAAAAAAATATTGCCAATATGGAGGAGAGTTTGAGAGCCCTAGAAAATAAATGGGACCAACAAAAAGAAATTTTGGCAAAAATCAAAAAAACTCGCCAAAAATTAGAAAATCTTTCCCTAGAAGAGGAGCAGGCCGAACAAGAAGTCGATTTAGAAAAAGCTGCCCAAATTAAATACGGCCAAATTCCCCAAGTCAAAAAAGAACTAAAAGAAGCCTTGGCTCAATGGGACAAAATTCCAGAAGAAAAAAAGATAATCAAACAAGAAGTTGATGAAGAGCAAATTGCTCAAGTCGTTTCTCGCTGGACTGGTATTCCCGTTGCCCGCCTGGTTGAATCTGAGGCCCAAAAACTAGCCAAGCTTGAAGAAGAAATCCACAAAAGACTTGTTAATCAAGAAGAGGCGGTTGTAGAGGTTGCCAATGCCATAAGAAGAAATCGGGCCGGAATTGGCGAACAAAACCAACCCATTGGCACTTTCTTATTCTTAGGTCCTACTGGAGTCGGTAAAACTGAACTAGCCAAAACCCTGGCTCACATTTTGTTTAACGATGAATCGGCCCTGGTTCGAATTGATATGTCCGAATATCAAGAAAGACACACCGTGGCCCGACTAATCGGTTCTCCTCCCGGCTATATTGGTCATGAAGAGGGAGGCCAATTAACTGAAGCCATTCGCCGAAAGCCCTATAGTGTCATTCTTTTTGATGAGATTGAGAAGGCCCATCCGGATGTTTTCAACCTCTTTTTACAAATTTTTGATGATGGCCGCCTAACCGATTCTCAGGGTCGAACCGTTGACTTCCAAAACAGCATTATTATTATGACCTCTAATCTCGGTAGTGACATTATCCAAAAAGAAGAAAACAAAAAAATAATTGAAGAAAAAATTACCCAACTTGTTCAAAAAACCTTCAAGCCCGAATTTATTAATCGACTTGACCAGATCGTTTTATTTGAAAAACTAACCAAGACCCAAATCGGGCAAATTGTTGATCTTCAGCTTAAAAAAGTCAAAAAAAATCTAGCCAAAAACCGAGACTTAACCCTTAAGGTTGACCCAAAGGCTAAAAAATTAATTGCCGATCTTGGTTATGACCCCCAATATGGGGCTCGACCCCTAAAAAGGGTAATTCAAAATAATATTCTCGACAAGATTGCTCTTTTAATCGTTAACGGCAAAATTAAAGAAGGTCAAACTGTAAAAGTTGGGATAACCAAAAAGAACACTTTCCAAATTAACCCCCAATAAGCCCCAGCCTTGATAGATCCTGGATCTGTCAAAACAAAATTATCTTCGAATATAGTTTGCCAATAATTTTGTTTTAAAGAAATGTTAAAATTAATAACATGAGTAAAAAAAGGAAGACCGTTTCTGTTGATCATCTGGAAAAATTAGCCAACTTAAAGGTCGGAGCAAAAGAAAAAGCTAAAATCGGTCCCCAACTAGAAAAAACCCTCCAACATTTTGATATTCTTGATCAAACCCCTAATCTTGATAAAGAGGAACCCACCTTTCAAGTTACCAAAAACACCAACATTGTTGCCGAAGACAAAACTAGCCCTTGCTTGCCCAAGAAAAAGATCTTGCCTGGCAAAAAGAAATTTTTTACTACCGACAATGACTAACCTTAACGAAAAAGGCCAAAGTTTGACAACTTGGCAAAAATCATTAATCAAAAAGAAAGTTTCTGCTCAAGAAATTTGTCAATTCTACCTTGATCAAATTAAGAAAAAAAACCAAAAGCTAAACATTTATCTGGCCACTAATAAAAAAATCCTCGACCAGGCTAAAAAAATTGATCAACAAATTAGCCAAGAGCCAAAAATTTTTGAAAAAAAGCCCCTCTTAGGTTTGCCTATCGCCGTTAAAGATAATTTTTGCACCACTGATTTACCCACTACTGCTTCATCACAAGTTTTGAAAAATTATCAACCCCCCTATGAATCAACGGTCACAACGAGATTGCAAAAAGCCGGGGCGATAATTTTAGGCAAAACCAATATGGATGCTTGGGCTCATGGCTCTTCAACGGAAACTTCAGGCTTTGGCCCAACCAAGAACCCCCACAATCTTAATCATGCTCCGGGTGGTTCTTCTGGCGGCTCAACTGCCGCTGTCGCCGCCGACATCGCCCCAGCCGCTATCGGTTCCGAAACCGCCGGTTCTATTAGACAACCAGCCGCTTGGTGCGGTGTGGTTGGCCTTAAGCCCACCTACGGTCGAATTAGCCGTTGGGGGGTTATCGCCATGGCCTCATCACTAGATTGTCCCGGTCCAATTACTAAATCTGTTGCCGACGCGGCTCTAATTTATAATCAATTGGCCGGGCCAGATCCTCATGATGCCACCACTATCAAATCGGCCCCCAAAAAACTAACCAGTCAAAAAAAATCCCCCCCCAAAAAACTAACTATTGGCCTTCCTAAGGAATATTTTTCTTTAGCAAAAAAGGGAATTAATCAAAAAATTTTAAGAATTACCGATCAGCTCCAAAAAGAAGGCCACCAAATAAAAGAGATGTCTCTTCTTGATCCCAAATTAAGTATTGCTGTCTACACTATTTTGCAAAGAGCCGAAGTCTCTTCCAACCTAGCCCGCTATGACGGCATCCGCTATGGAAAGGGGAGAGACCATTTTGGTCTAGAAGCGCTAAGAAGAATTATGCTAGGAACCTTTGTTCTTTCCGCCGGCTATTTTGATCAATACTATCTTAAAGCCCAAAAGGCCCGAACCAAAATTATTAATGATTTTGCGGCTGCTTTCCAAAACGTTGACCTAATCTTGGCCCCAACAACACCAACTACGGCTTTAAAACTCGGTGCTTGGAAAGAAAGCGCCATGTTTGGCGAAATGCAAGATGTTTTAGTTGAATCCAGCGCTCTAGCTGGTTTACCGGCTATTAATCTACCTTGCGGCGTTGATAAAAACAAACTTCCTATCGGCTTGCAAATTATTGGTCCTCAAAAACAAGAAAGAAAAATTATTAATCTTGCTTATCAAGTTGAAAACTTAACCCAATAATGAAAAAAATCAACCTTCCTTCCGTTTTTGAAAACAAGAATTTTTGCCTGCTCTTGATTGCTCAACTTTGCTCTAACGTTGCCGCCACCACGATTTTATTTTCAATTATTAATATTGTTTTTTTGGCCGTTGGCTCCTCATCAGTTATTGCCTTAATTACCGTCCTTTATTATTTACCGGGAACTTTTTTAGGAATTTTGGCCGGAACAGTCGTTGACAAAATTAACAAAAGAAAAATATTTTTAGCCAGCAGTATTTCTCAAACTATTATAGCCCTATCCTTTTTAGCTATCAGAGGAGAAATTTTTTTGGCCTTTCCTTTAATCCTGGTTTATTCTCTTTTTGATGAAGTTTTTAATCCAGCTGTGGCGGCGGTCTTGCCTAATGTGGTTAAAAAAGAAAATCTTGGTACCGCTAATGCCCTTTGGTTTTTTGCCGCTCAGGGTTCAATTGCCCTGGGCTCGCTTTTTTCTGGTCTTATCCTAACCATATTTCAAAACAACCAAGCAGTTTTCCCTATTACCGCCTTAATGCTAATTGGTGGTATTGGCGCCACCATCTTTATTCCTGAGAAAATTCTTAATCACAGCAAAACCCTAAAAAGCGCCTGGGAAGACCTTAACTTAGAAGAATTTTTGGCCGATATTAAGGATAGCCTTTTTTTCTTAAAAAACAACAAGCTGGTATTGTTTCCCATCCTTTTTTTAACAATAATTCAGGCTTTTATTGGCATTGCTATTAGTATTACTCCAGTTTTAGCCCAAACCATTAACATCCCTATTGCTAGTGCCTCATTAGTAATTGTTACCCCGGGTATTCTTGGCGCTATTATCGGTGGAGTCTGGGTTAGCCAGATAATCCAAAAGGGGAAAATAAGAAAAAAGTCTTTAATCATTAACGGCCTCCTTTACTCGGGCCTGTCACTTTTTCTTGTTTTCTTAATAACTTTTTCTTCTCTGGCTCCCTATTTTATTTGGCTTTTTTTGGCTATTTTAGGAGCGGCCTTCATTATGGCCATTATTCCTACCAAAACCCTAATTCAAGAGCACGCCCCATTTGAAATTCGCGGCCGAATCTATGGTATCTTGAATATGTTAATCTCTTTGGCCGGCATGCTGCCCCTGCTTTTAATTGCCTCTCTAGTCGACCTAGTCGGGGTTCAGGCTGTTGTCTTTTTAGCTGGCCTATCCTTAATTATTTTAAGTCTTATTATTAATAAAAAACAGGCTTTCATCTTTAAAAAGATATGACTGAAAAACAATTTTTTCCCGTTATCGGCCTAGAAGTCCACGTTGAACTAACCACTAAAAGAAAAATGTTTTGCGGCTGCCCCGCCAATCATTTTGACAAAGAACCCAACAGTCAAACCTGTCCCGTTTGTTTGGGCTTGCCTGGCGCTCTACCAGTCCCTAATAAAGAAGCCCTAAGAAGAACCATTCTTTTGGCCTTGGCCCTAAAGTGCCAAATTAATAAAAAAACTTGGTTTGATCGAAAAAATTATTTCTATCCTGACTTACCCAAGGGCTACCAAATTAGTCAATTTTTTCACCCCTTGGGGGTTAATGGCCAGGTTTCTTTAAAAGAAAAAACCATTAATATCAAAGAGGTCCACCTTGAAGAAGACACCGCCAAATCTTTAATAAGAGGCAGCAAGCGGCTGCTTGACTTTAATAAATCTGGTGTTCCTCTAATCGAAATTGTTTCTTGCCCCGATCTAAAAAGCGCCGAAGAAGCTAAAAGTTATGCTCAAAAAATCCACCAAATCGTTCGTACTTTAAAAATTTCCCCGGCCAATATGGAAAAAGGGCAAATGAGATTGGAGGCGAACATTTCTCTAAAGAAAAACCCTCAAGATCCTTTACCAAATTATAAAGTCGAGGTAAAAAACATAAACTCTTTTCGCTATCTTTATAATGCCATTAATTACGAAATCAAACGACAAGAAAAACTACTTCTTAATAATCAAAAGATTGTTCAAGAAACCAGGGGTTATAACGCCAAGAAAAAAACTACTTATTCCCAAAGAACCAAAGAAGAGTCTTACGAATATCGCTATTTTCCCGAGCCCGACATCCCTCCTCTCAATTTAAGTAAACTCTTTAACCTAAAAAACTTAAAAGCCTCTTTACCTAAACTACCAGAAGAGATCGTTTCTGCTTTGGTAAAGCAATACCAGCTAAGCCGCTATCAAGCCAATATTTTGGTCAAGAAATATCCTAAAAGGGGAGAGAAAACCCTGGCCTTGGCCAAAGAAAACAATCTTAAAGCCAGCGATGTCGCCAACGCCATTATCAACAAAGACTACCCCCTCAAAAAAATAACCCCCCAAGGCTTTATTAATAAAATGAAGTCCGCCCAAAAAGTAGAAACAATAACCGGAGATAAATTAAAAAAAATTATCAATCTCGTTGTTAAAGAAAACTCTAGGGCAGTAAAAGATTATCAATCCGGAAAAAAAGCTGCTTTTGGTTTTTTAATTGGTCAAGTCCAACAGAAAACCAAGGGCCAAGCTGATATTGCCAAAACTAAACAAATATTAAAGAAGATCTTAAATTAAAATCGTGGCCAAAAAAGACTTTGTTCATCTTCATGTTCACAGCGACTATTCCTTGCTTGATGGTCTGGCTAAAGTCAAAGAAATAGGCCCTAAGGCTAAAAAAATGGGTATGGGAGCAGTTGCTCTAACCGATCATGGGGTAATGCATGGGGCAATTAAATTTTATAATAGCTGCCGCCACGAAGGGGTTAAACCCATTATCGGTTGTGAAATGTATTTGACCGCCTCAATGAAAGAAAAGGCCGGCGGCCCCAACTTAATGCCTCACCATTTGGTTTTGTTGGCCAAAAATTTTACCGGCTACCAAAACTTAATGAAATTGGTCACCAAAGCTCACCTAGAAGGCTTTTATTACAAGCCCCGAATTGATCTTGAACTGCTAAAAAAGTACTCTTCGGGATTAATTGCTCTAAGCGCCTGTCTCCAGGGTCTAATCCCCAAGCTATTGTTAGAGGAAAGAGATAATGAGGCCGCCCAAAAAGCCAAAGAATTATACGAAATTTTTAATAAAAACTTTTATCTTGAAATTCAACATCATCCCAACATAGCCGATCAAGATAAGGCCAATAAAAAAATCATCAGCTTGTCAAGATCTTTGGGAATTCCTCTAGTGGCCACAAACGACGTTCATTATTTATCCCCTGACGACGCTCAAGCTCAAGACGCTCTCATGGCCATCGGTATGCAAAAAACTATCAATGACCCCGACCGACTAACGATGCTGGATTCGCCGGATTTTTATCTTAAAAGCCCCGAAGAAATGTGGCGCGATTTCGCTGACTTTCCTGACGCCCTGGAAAACACCCTAGAGATTGCCCAAGAATGTCAACTAGAAATTCCTTTGGGCAAAGCCGTCTATCCGTCTTTTTCTCTGCCCAAAGGGGAAAAAGATTCCGCCAAATACCTAAGGGAATTCACTTATCAACAAGCCAAGAGGCGCTATCCCAAAGTCACTAAAGAAATTAAAGAGCGAATCGATTATGAGTTAGAGATTATTATCAACATGGGTTATGCCGACTACTTCTTGATTGTCCAAGACTATGTTAATTGGGCTAAAAAACAAGAAATTCGAGTTGGACCAGGAAGGGGTAGCGGAGCCGGCTCTATTGTCGCCTATATTTTAAGAATTACCTCCATCGACCCCATTCTTCACAACCTCCCTTTTGAGCGCTTTTTAAATCCAGAAAGAAAATCTACCCCTGACTTTGATATTGATTTTTCTGATGATCGTCGTGATGAGGTCATTGATTACGTTAGAAATAAATATGGTCAAGAACACGTCGCTCACATTATTACTTTTGGCACTATTGAGTCTCGAATGGCTATTCGAGATATTGCCCGAGTTTTGGACTTTCCTTATTCAACCGGTGATCGAATTGCCAAAATGATCCCCGCCGAACCAGGAAAAAAAATTTCCATTGACGAAGCTATAAAAATCAACCCCGAACTCAAAATGGCCTACGAAACTGAGGCGGAGACAAAAAGAATCCTCGATTTGGCTAAAAGAATTGTCGGCGTTTCTCGTCATGCTTCCACTCACGCTGCCGGTGTCGTCTTGGCCGATAAACCCTTAGTTAATTACACTCCGCTCCAATTAGAGTCTAAGGGTGACCGAATAACTACTCAATACGATATGTACTCCCTTGATCTTAACATTGACGATGAAGCCGTTGGCCTATTAAAAATGGACTTTTTGGGCTTGAGAAATTTAACTATTCTAGAGCGGGCCATTAATTTTGTTAAACAAACCGAGAAGAAAAGAGTAGACGTTTCAGAAATCCCCATTGATGATAAAAAAGTTTATCAAATGATCTCTCAAGGAGAAACCACTGGTGTTTTCCAGTTAGAAAGCGAGGGGATGAGACGACTGGCTAAAAAACTTCAACCTAACCGCTTCTCTGATCTTTCCGCTATGGTCGCCCTATTTCGACCCGGCCCAATGCAATTTATCGATGATTTTGTCAACCGAAAGAAAAATCCTCGTTTGGTAGATTATCCCCATCCCAAGCTGCGATCAATTTTAGAAGAGACTTACGGCATCATTGTTTATCAGGAGCAAATTATGCAAATTGCCCACCTTATGGCCGGCTTCTCTCTGGGAAGAGCCGATCTTTTGCGTCGGGCCATCGGTAAGAAAAAGTTATCAATTATGAAAAGCGAAAAAAAAGACTTTATTGCCGGCTGTCTAGACAATGACTACCCAAAACAGGTCGCCGAAACTGTCTTTGCCATGATCGAAAAATTTGCCAGTTACGGCTTTAATAAGGCCCACTCGGCTTCTTATGCCATGATCGCCTATCAAACTGCCTGGATGAAAACTCATTATCCGGTTGAATTCACCGCCGCCGTTTTATCGGCTGAAAGCGGCCGCTCTGAGCGGAGTCGATTGATTCTGGCTATTGACGAATGTCGTCGTATGGGAATCGACGTTTTGCCGCCAAACATTAATGTTTCCGAAACAAATTTTACTATTGAAAAAGAAAAAGGCTCACTGGAAAATAAAGCCATTCGACTTGGACTGTCAGTAATAAAAAATGTTGGCGAGGCGGCCATTGAGGCAATAATTTCAGAAAGGGAAAATGGCCCCTTTGTCTCCTTATCGGACTTTTGTCTTCGCGTTGATAACCAAAAAGCCAATAAAAAAGTTATTGAAAGCTTAATTAAGGTCGGAGCGATGGATGATTTTGGAAAAAGATCAAGTCTTTTGGCTGGTTTAGAAAATATCCGCGCTGCTTGTGAAAAAGAACAAAAAAATCGCCTTTTAGGCCAAACCACTCTTTTTGGTCAACAAGAAAAAACCCAAAATACGAAAGACCGCCTTCCCATTATGGAAGAATTCCCCAAAAAAAATCTTCAAGAGTTGGAAAACGAATTGTTAGGCTTTTCCCTTAACAGCCAGCCCCTTTGGGACCAAGAATTAGCCAGCAATTTTGATCATAAAAATAATAGTGTCGAGGATCTACCTGCCAACAGTCGCCTTAAGCTTCTGGGAATTATTAATAACATTCGAGTCGTTTTTACTAAAAGAAGTAACGAGGAAATGGCTTTTTTAAGCCTAGAAGATGAAACCGGCACCAGCAATATTGTTGTCTTTCCCAGGGTCTATAAAGACAACAAAGAAAAATTAGTTAATGGCAATGCTATTGTTGTCATCGGCAAAATCGATAAAAGGGAAGAAGAGAAGTCGGTTTTGGCCGATGAAATTTATACTGTTGATGAAGCCAAAAAAATTTATAACCAGGAAAAAAATCAAAACGATCAAAGAAAAAAACCTCCTAAATCAAAAAAACAAATTAAAGAGGTTGATTTTGTTGTCAATATCCCTAAAAATACTAGCCCCCAAAAATTAATGACCATTAACCAACTACTTCATGATTCTCCCGGCAACAAAAAAGGCGCTCTTTTCTTTAAGCATAACGGTGATGGCAAAATTTTAAAACTAAGTTTTGGGGTTGGCTTTACTAAAAAATTAGAAAAAGAAATTAAAAAAGTTTTAAAAAAATAGAAATTAAGAAATAGAAATTAAAAATTCTCTTTTGTGTTATAATCATTTCCAGTTATGGCTAAAACCAAAGAAAAAACTGATAAGAAAAAACCGCTCAAAAAGAAAATCGCCAGTTTTGAAGTTGGCGATCAGGTTCGGGTTAATTTTGAAACTAAAGAGGGTAAGCAAACCCGGCAAGCTATTTTCGAGGGCCAGGTTATTGCCCAAAAAGGTAGTGGTAAAAGCCAAACCTTTACGGTTAGAAAAATTGGCGCTGATCGAATAGCAATTGAAAGGATTTTCCCCAAAAATTCGCCTAAAATTGTTAAAATTGACCTAATTGAAAAGGGGAAAGGCATTCGCCGAGCTAAGTTATATTATCTTCGTAATAAAGTTGGTCGCTAATAAAACTACTGCCCAAATAGTCGGCCAGACAGGAGAAAACCTTGCCGTTGACCACCTCCTTCAATCTGGCTACCAAATCCTTGATCGTAATTTTAAGATTCGTCTTGGCGAGCTAGATATTGTCGCTCTTGATCAAGATCAAGTTGTTTTAGTGGAAGTAAAAACTAGAAGCGGAACAAAATTTGGTCTTCCCGAAGAAGCAATTAATAAAAAAAAATTAACCAAAATCAAGCAGGTTGGCCAAGTTTGGGTTCGTCAGCACCCGCAATTTCCCCAATCCTTAAGAATCGATCTTATTGCCATCCTTGGTGATAAAATAAAACACTACAAGAATATTGGCGATTTTAGCTAAAAAACATCTAAAAATTGAAATTGGGAATTGTTTGAAAATTGGAAATTGGAAATTGGGAATTAATTATATGTCTTCTTATCAACCGGACCAAAAAACCCTCAATCGTTATGCCAAAGTGTTAATTAATTTTGCTCTTAATCGGGGCGAGGGCATCAAAAAAGACGAAGTGGTATTTTTACAAGTCCCGGAATGTGCCAAACCCATGTTATTGGCCTTAAGAAAAACAATTTTATCTACCGAAGCCCACGCCATTATTCAATATCTTCCCGACCACATGGGGCGAGAATTCTATCAGTTGGCTAGCCAAAAGCAACTAGAATTTTTTCCTAAAAAATATCTTAAAGGCATTGTTAGTCAGGCTGATCATTTTGTTAGCCTCATTGCCGACACCGATAAACACGAACTAGAAGGAATTGAACCTGCTAAAATTATGACTCGTGCCCAGGCTTTTGGCCCCTATAAAAAATGGCGAGAAGAAAAAGAAAATAAAGGCAGACTAACTTGGACCCTAGGCCTTTACGGCACCTTAGCTATGGCCAAAGAGGTTAATCTATCGCCAAAAGAATACTGGCAACAAATTATCAAGGCCTGTTTTTTAGATTACGATCGACCAATTAAAAAATGGCAAAAAACAACCCAAGAAATAGCTAGAATTAAAAATCAACTCAATAAGCTAGGGATTTCTTCTCTTCATGTCAAGGCTAAAAATACTGATTTGACTGTTGGTTTAGGCCAAAAAAGGCAGTGGCTGGGTGGCAGTGGCAACAACATCCCCAGTTTTGAAATTTTCACTAGTCCCAACTTTTGCTATACTCAAGGAGAAATAAGCTTTAATCAACCTCTTTATATTTTTGGCCATTTAGTCGAGGGGGTTTATTTAAAATTTAATAAAGGAAAAGTGGTTAAAGCCAAAGCCAAAAAAGGGGAGAGGCTGCTTAACGAAATGATTAGGGTTCCTGGAGCAAATATGGTTGGGGAGTTTTCCCTAACCGATAGCCGATTATCGCGAATTACTCGCTTTATGGGAGAAACCCTATATGATGAAAATCGAGGCGGAAAAGAAGGCAATGTCCATATTGCTTTGGGCTCGGCTTACAAAGACTGTTTTCGGGGTAAAAAAGAAACTCTAAAAAAGGCCGACTGGGTAAATTTAGGCTTCAACGATTCGGCTATTCATACCGATATTGTTAGTACCACTAAACGAACTGTTACGGCTAAATTAAAAAGCGGTGCTCAAAAAATAATTTACCAAAACGGCCGATTTCAAATTTAACTATGGTTGAATTAACCGGCGAAATACCAGTCAGACAAGAAAACCTAATTAATAATCCTCAGTTGGGTGAAAGAATCAACCTTTACTTATCCGAACCCACCCCTCCCCAAGCTGGCTTTTTAAACAGAAAAGAGTGGCAACAAAAGCTGGAAAAATCTTTGCTTTCCGAAAAAAATACCTTAGTTATTTTTGCCGATATCGCTGGAGCAGGCAAATTGGGAGAAGAAATTAATACCAGGGTCGCCCAGTTTATTGCTGATATTAGTTTTTGGCAAGGGGAACAAATCGCCAAAGGCAGGCAAGCCCAAGCCCAAGCCCGTCAAGCTGGAAGCGATGAATTCCTTGTTTTTGCCCAAACCAACAGTCAAGCCGAGGCTCAAAAATCAATTAACCAATTAACTGAAAACCTCAACTTTAACCGTGACCGCAATCAGGTTCATTTGGGAGCCGCCTTTATCCCCGGCGGCACAAGGGTCAATCTTTCCTCTGCTTTGCGTGGTGCCGATATTGCTTTAAAAACCGCCAAAGAGGCTAATAAAGACGAAAACCGAACCAAAGACTCTAACCCAAAATTACTAATCTTTAACAATGTTCGAAAAGCAGAAGACCCCATCGCCGCTATTGATAATACCCCAATTGCCGAAGAAGATTTTTCCACCAGAACCACTACTTTTCCTCAAGAAGTAGTAACAGAAAATTCCGTTGTTCAGTTGAGGCAAAATCTGGATCCAAATAAACCAATAACCATTTTGTCGCCAAAACAGATGAAAAAAATTAATGAGGCTGGTATGAGCAGAGGGGATGAGGTTTTGGAAAATATCGCTTGCCAATTAGCCACACAACTCAAAGAAGAACGCCCTCAAGAAGAAGTCAAAATTTACAAAATCGGACCTAATTTTGTCTTTAGAGGAACAATTAACCAGAAATCTCTAGAAGCCATTAATCACCATGCTCCCCATGGCCTAGAATGGTTTTCTGCCAAACTAGATAAACAAAGCTAAATAGGTAAAAATAAATAAGCAAAACTAGATAAGCAAAAGCAACCAAGCTTCCCCACTCCCAAAAACCCCTTTTCATCAACACATCTCTTTTGGCTATGGGACTATTAATAAATACGGTACCGTATTTATTAATAAAAAAAACAAAAATATTATTTATTGCTTTATCTGGGTAAATAAATACTTTACCGTATTTAGAAAGAAGGGCTTATTTCAAGATAGGTGAAGACCACGATCCATAGATCGTGGATGAAGCCGATACCAATAGTTCATCCGCCTGTGGCGGGTGCACAGAGCGAAACGCGAGGACCACAGGCAAAGCCTGTGGGAATCTACAAATAACTGTTAACAATTTTTTTATCGGTATTTTTTATTTCCCTTTTTTTACTAGAAGAGGTAATAATCTTTGGCGAGTTCTCTCCCGCCTGGTGCAGTAGCCCCAGCGAGAATCGAAGACGACACCAACCTTTTTTCTTGTCTTGTTGATTGGTGTAATAACAGCGCGGTTGTCTTCTTGCTAGAAGAGGTAATAATCTTTGGCGAGTTCTCTCCCGCCTGGTGCAGTAGCCCCAGCGAGAATCGAAGACGACACCAACCTTTTTTCTTGTCTTGTTGATTGGTGTAATAACAGCGCGGTTGTCTTCTTGCTAGAAGAGGTAATAATCTTTGGCGAGTTCTCTCCCGCCTGGTGCAGTAGCCCCAGCGAGAATCGAACTCGCGTTGCCACCTTGAAAGAGTGGCGTCCTAACCACTAGACGATGGGGCCAAACAGAAATTTTTAAACAAATTCCAAAAAACAATAAAAAAATTGTTAAAGGCTAATCCTCTAAATACTAGATACTAAATACCAAATTCTAATAATTTGGTGCGCCCGGGGAGACTCGAAGACGACACTAAACCCTTTTTGGTCGTTGTTTGTTGGTGTAACAACACCACGATTGTCTTCGATAACAAGAAAACCCGATTCTTTTTGGGAGTTCTCGCTTCCCGGTCGCTTGGTGCGCCCGGGGAGACTCGAACTCCCGACCCTCTGCTTAAAAGGCAGGTGCTCTGCCAACTGAGCTACGGGCGCAAAAATAAAATAATAGTTTAAAAAGTGCTTTTTTTGACTTCAAAATAGCAAGCCAACTGCCCGCCCAAAAAGGCGGGGTCGCCTAGGGCGACAGCTACGGGCGCAAAAATCTATAATTTTAAAAAGCCAAAAAATATCTTGCTGGCTAATATCTAAAAAGCAAACCAACAATTGCTAAGTCTAAAAAAAATCAAAAATAACCCTGATAACGCTTGAATTATACCCAAAAAGGCGCTAACTCGCAACACAAAAAGAGCCCTTAACCTCTCCTGGATTTTTCCTCTGAAGAGCTTTATAATTATAAGCAATTACCTAAAGGAGGTGATAATAATCATGGCAGATAGTAAAGTTGGTAGAATCGACCACTACTATGACAATATTGGTGTCGCCGTTCTTGAAGTAACCGATAATGCTGTTTCTGTTGGAGACACTATTAAAATAACCGACAAAGACGGCGAAGAAAAATTCACCCAAAAGGTGGAATCAATTCAAATGGATCACGAAAACGTTGATGAAGCTAACAAAGGTGACGCTGTTGGTCTTAAAATTGATCAACCCGTTAGCGAAGGAGATTTAGTTTATCGAACTTAAAATCAACTAAAATCTTTTTGGCTGATCAATTTTTCTTTTTAATACTTTTAAAAAATTATCCTTTTTTTAATTAAAAAAGGCCAAGATTTTTATGAATTTTGAAAAGGCCGATGATATTCAGGGCCAAGTTAATAACATTATCGTGGGCCTTGATTTGGCTTATATTAACCCCAAACAAATTATTTGTTTCCGCAGCCTAGGGTCATCTTCTCGAGCAAGAGCCAGAATTTGGTCTTTGCCTAGGATTTGGCAACAAGCCCTTGATGTTCCCGCCCATTATGCCATTGAGGTCTTGTCAGAAAATTTTGATTCCTTATCAAAAGAGGAAAAGGCTAAAACCTTAATTCATGAGCTTCTTCATGTTCCCAAAACTTTTTCCGGTGCCCTAAGGCCTCACCGAACAGGAACCTTTACCCTTAACCAAAGAGCGGTTAACAAATTGTATCGAGAATATAAAAAAAATAAAAACTGCTAAATGGCTTGGCGCGGGTTACCTGTCTGTTAGCCCGTTTTTTTTCGAAGTAGCGAACTTTAGTTCGCGCTAAATAAAAAAGCAATTTAGCAATCCAGCAATTTAATAATTGATCTTTAACCATTACCATGCTTACCATTCTTCACGGCAAAAATGTTACCAATAGTCGTAATCTGCTTAATTCCTTAATTAAACAGGCTC
>JBMNVW010000011.1:0-24664 GCA_050947035.1 Patescibacteria group bacterium | reverse complement strand
AGAGGTAATTGATCAAGAAGAAAATTACGATCAAGTAATTTTTAATAATTTGGCCGAAGATATGATTTTGAATATGGCTTTTTTTGCCAAAATCGATCCAGTTTATTTTGCCAATAATGTCAAAAGACACTCACCCAATAAATATGGTTGGACCCATGGCTATCAACTAGGCAAATATAAAAGCGAGAGCTGGGGAACGGAAGATTTATCGGCTCTAATCGAAACAATTGACCAAAGCAGAGCTTTGCTGGTCACCAAGCCAATAAAAAAATATTCTGATTTTGCTAAAAATAGGGTTTTTGATCCTACTGGGGTTCATTGTTTAGCCGAAATTTACGATTTAAATTACCTTATTGAAAAAATTCAATCCAATGAATAAAAACAAAAAGAAAAAATATTCTATTGCTATTGACGTCTCTCCCTTAAAAAACGCTAATCGTTTTCGGGGGGTGGGTTTTTATACCAAAAACTTAACCGAAAACCTACAGGAATTAGTGAAAAAGACCAAAAAATACTCTCAATTTAAGATAACATTAATTGGTAATTGGAAATTGGAAATTGGAAATTTTGACATCATCCATTACCCATTTTTTGATATTTTTTTCCCCACTTTGCCTAGAAAAACAAAACCAACCGTGGTTACCGTTCACGACCTTACCCCTTTAGTTTTCCCCCAGCACTATCCGCCCGGAATTAGAGGAAAAATAAATTGGAAAAGACAAAAAAAGCGATTGCAAAACGCAGAGGCAATTATCACTGACTCTCAAAATTCAAAACAAGATATTGTTCGCCTAACTGGTTATCCAGCCCAGAGAATTTTTGTTATTTATCTTGGAGTAGGGGAGAGTTTTAGAAAAATTACCGGCAATAAAATCAAGTCTGCCATCAAGGATAAATATTGCCTCCCGGAAAAATTTATTTTTTATGTTGGTGACGTTAATTGGAATAAAAATGTCCCTGGCCTTGTTCGGGCTTGCCAAAAAATTAAGACTCCTCTTGTTATTGCTGGCAAACAAGCTGTTAGTCAGGACTACGATCGGGCTCATCCAGAAAATAAAGATTTGACTTGGTTGCAAAAAGAGGCAAAAAAAGACTCCGACATTCATCTTTTAGGCTTTGTTGAAGATGAAGACTTACCGGTGCTTTATAATTTGGCCGCTGTTTATTGTCAACCCTCATTTTACGAGGGGTTTGGTATGACGGTAGTGGAAGCCATGGCTTGTGGAACACCGGTAGTTACCGCCAAAACCGGCTCTTTGCCGGAGATTGGGCAAGAGGCCGTCCTTTATTTTAACCCTCAACAAGAAAACTCTCTTGCTAAGGCCCTTAAGACCGTAATTGAAAACAAAGACTTGGCCCAAAAACTATCAAAAAAAGTCCTAAATCAGGCAAAAAAGTTTTCTTGGCAAAAATGCGCTAAAGAAACGATGAAGGTTTATCAAAGCTTATGTCCCTGAAATCAAAAACTATTATTCCTCTTTTGCTCCTTGTTTTTTTGGGGATTTGGGCCGGTAAAGCCTCTTTGACTGAACCGTTTTTTTCAACCCATGATGGCGATGACCATCTTGCTCGAACCTTTGAAGCCGTTGAAGCCTTATCGGAAGGACATTTTCCCTTACGTTGGGGTGGAAAATTAAACGGTTTTTGTGGTGTGCCGGTATTTAATTTTTTTTATCCCCTTTTATATTATTTAGCGGCTGGCCTAAGCTTACTGACGGGGAATGTTTTATTATCTTTGGAAATTATTTTTTTTATCAGTTTTATTCTTGCTCCTGTATTCTTCTTCTTTTGGTTAGTTAAAGAAACCGATAATTTTTTGGCTGCTTTTATTGGAGCCCTAATTTATCTTTTTGTTCCTTATCGTTTTTTGTTGGTTTATGTTCGTGGCAATCCGGAATTTCTTACTTATACAATTTTGCCGATTTTTTTGTACCAAGCTTCTTGTCTAATTGATTCCCTAAAAACAAAATCCCCAAAGAATAAAAAGGTTTTAATTCAAGGTTTTTCTCTTTCTTTTTGGGGAGCAATGATTGCCCTATCCCATAATATATCGGCCATGATTACTGCGCCGGTAGTTTTGCTTTGGCTTATCCTAAAAATTTTTCAGGAAAAAGTTTATCAGAAAAAATCGGCACTTATTTTTATATTTTTGATTGCTTTTAGTATTTTTGCTTTTAGTGCCTTTTTTTGGGGACCAATGATATTAGAACAAAATCAAACCAAGTTGGCTAATACCAGTTCTTCTTTTTATCATCAACATTTTCCTACCCTTAAGCAATTGATCCGTTCTTCTTGGGGTTATGGGTATTCGGGTTTAGGAACAGAAAATGATGGCCTATCTTTTATGTTAGGCTATGCTCAATGGCTGGTTTTACTGTCGGCAACCATTTTTATTGGATATCGGTTTTCTAGAAAAAGGCTAGCGGGAACAGAAAAAATAGTTTTTTGGTATCTTCTTAGCGGAGGGGCAATTTTCTTAATGTTAGAGATTTCTGGCCCTATTTGGGAATTAGTTAAGCCTCTCCAAATTATTCAATTCCCTTGGCGCTTGCTAGGAATAACGAGTTTTACCATTGCTGCTATGGCCGGTTTTTTGGTGGATAAATTAAAGTTTAATAAATTAAAGTTTTCTTTTATTGTTGCTGTTTTTTTTCTTGCTCTCTATGGCAATAGAAACCACTTAAGGGTTAATCCTGTTAGCAACGAAAACCTTTATAGAAATTTTTCTCAACAGCATCCTAAACGATACCAAACAACCACTTTTGCTAATGAAATTCTTCACCCTGACGCCAAAGGCGAGTGCCAACCTTACCAGTCCTTTTTGGCTGTTAATAATCAGGTTCTTTCCAATAAGCCCCAAAGGGGTAGTACTTACGGGTTGATTCATTTTGATTGGCCAAAAGAAGAAAAAGCGAATATTAATTTAAACTTGTCCTTTTTCCCCGGAATTTATAAAATTACCGTTAATGACGATAAAGTTAGTAACAAAGAGGTTACCAACGATCAGGGTCTTATTAAATTAAACTCTGTTTTTTTAAAAGAAGGGGAAAATCAGATAAGATGGCAGATAACTCAATCGCCAAAACAAAGATTTTTTAATTATTTTAGTTTGTTTTCTTTTGCCGCTTGGCTGGCAATTTTAGTCTTTAGTTATGTTTCAGATAAAAAAAGATAATAATTTAACCAAAATTAGCCTGGCCATTGTTTTACTTGTTTATTTTTTCTTGCGCTTTTATTTAATTGAGCAAAGGATAATTTTTGGCTGGGATCAAGCCCGGGATGCCCAAGTTGTTAGTCAAATCCTTTCCGGGAAACTAACCCTGATTGGCCCTCGAGTTCTGGGTCCCGATAAGTTCTTTTTAGGTCCCTACTTTTATTATTTATTAGTCTCTTTTTATTTGATTACTCAAGGCTCGCCAATAGCGATGATTTATTTTTTGACTTGTTACAATTTGGTTTTTGTCAGCTTATTTTGGTTAATTATCAAAAAGCTTTTTTCTGAAAAAGTGGCTCTTTTTGCTCTTCTTCTTTGGGCGGTCAACCCTTCTCTTGTTAGTAACGACATTATTTCTTGGAATCCGGTCCTGGTTCCCTTGATAGTTTTGGCTATTTGGTATCTTTGCTGGTTAATTCAAGCCAAAAAAAACAATCAATTTATTTACTTGTTTTTAGGATTTGTTTTGGGCTTGGGAATTAACTTTCATTTTCAAATGATTTTTTTAGTCCCTTTCGTGATTTTGTTTTTCTGGTTTAATAAACGGGTGGTTAATATCAAAAGAATTTTTTTGGCGACCGCGGGTTTTTTTGTTGCCTTTTTCCCCTTATTTTTGTTTGATTTGCGTCATAATTTTTTAAATAGCAGGCTTTTTGTAAAATTTTTTACTGGTGGGCAGGAGAGCAAAAATATCCTTGCCTGGCTACCGGTTTTGAAAAACTTTATTTCTGGCTTTACAGGGTTCAATTTATCTTCTCTTTTGGCTTTGGTTCTTTTTATTCTTCTGGCCTTGGCTTTTTTTTGGAAGAGCAAAAAGGAGTGCCTTAATGGTTTTGGCCGTAGTTTTTGTTTAGCCACCTCTGGCTTATTTTTAATTATCTTGGCTGGTTTTTCTCTTTATGGGGCTAGACCCTCAGAATATTATTTTAATTTCCTGATTCCCTTTGTGATTGTTTTTCTGGCTGATTTTTTGGCTCGAAGACGATTTGGCCAAGTTATTGTTTTTTCTATCGCTCTTTTTTGGTTTAGCTTGACCTTAAATAGACTAGGACCAAATCCTTTTAGCTTGGCTAGTAAAATGGCCGCCGTTAATCATCTGACGGCGGAGCTTAATCAAGAGAGAGTAAATGTGGCTTTTTCTGTTCCGCCCTCTGAAGATTCTAGTTATATTTATCTAATTAATCAGGCTGGTTATCAGATTGATCCCTCGGCCGGCCCTCAATATACTGTTGTGGCTCCGGCCGATAGAGAGCCTGTTTCGGTTACTGTTGGCAATATTGGCCTGATTTTACCGGAAAAGAGAAACTAAAAAAGCCTTGCTTTTTGGCGTTTTGAGGCAGGATGTGCTATGCTAACAAATAGCCTGTAAAAATGAAAAACGTTGGTAAAGCCTTAGGGTTGGACAAATTGTTGGTTGATGAGACAATCCATTTCTCTTTTGCTTTGGTGATTGGTTTTGTCTTGGCCGTTGTTTTTTCTTCACCCTGGTTAATCCTTTTTTCCTTGTTAATAGGCTTTTTTATTGATGCCGACCATTTGGTTGATTATTTTATTTGTTTTTATCAAAATCGACAATTAATCAATAAAAAAAACTGGTTTAACCCTATTTTTCATCTTAAAAACTTTTTTGATCCTCTTTGTTATGTTAAAAAAAGTAACCGCGTTATTGTCCCCCTTCACGGTTGGGAATTGGCACCTTTGTTTTGGTTAATCTTGCGCTGGTTAGGAAAAAAAATTGGCTTTAACGGCTTGGAATGGACTACCCTGGCCTATGTTGCCCATTTATCTTGGGATCAGCTGGTTTGTGCTGGTAATTGGCGCTCCTATTTTTTTGTTTATCGTTTGTTAAACCGCTTTTCCTACGAAGCCTATAAATAAGCCTTATTTAATATAGATCCTGGATCTCCAAGCTAAAGTTATCATTTAGATCCAGGATCTATCTGGAATTTTCCTCCTCATTTTTATTTCAAGAAAGGCGAAAACCATGGGTTATGCCCATGGATGAAGCCGATATCAATAATTCATCCGCCTGTGGCGGGTGCGCAGAGCGAAACAGAGAACCACGGGCTATGCCCGTGGGTATCTATATTTCTCCAGGTTTTTTTGATATTGGGCTCGGCCTTTCAAATAGTTTTTATATTTTTCTTTAGAAATTACTTCCAAAACTCTTTTAGGGTTTACGTTTATGAGTGTTTTTTTATCAAAATAGGCCGGAAGAGAACTATAAGAATAGTTAAATATTTCCTCATATTTTTTAACTAGTCCGTTGGTATAAGGGTGAAGGTGGTGATAAACAGTAAGATGAATAAGGTCCTCGTCATTTTTTATTAACCGAGAACGAAAAGGAGACTGGTAAAGGCTTCCTCGACGCCTTTTCTTTTTGTTATAAATGTGGCTAAAAGAAGAAAGAACTTGTTTCATAAACAAGCTAATCCCATTATCAACCGATTGTTCTAGGGTAAAATGGAAATGATTATCAACGCCACAGAAGCTGATAATATCAACCAAATAATCTCTTTTTTTAGATAAGCTTTTTATTGTTGACACCCTTTCAAAAGGAGAAAGCTTTTGATAAAAGGCAGAAAAGCTCATTGGCGGATTCTGATTTTGATAATAATTAACTATCTCAGCAAACAAGCTTTTTTCCCGAAAAGATTTAAAAATTTCCAGATTGTCAATGGCATGAAAATAAATATGATAAAGATGGTTTGTTTCTAGAGGGACCTTTCTGCTTGGCATATATCTTCAATAGATCCTGGATCTGTCAAGAATTTTAGGCTAAGTTTCCTATAGTTTTAACAAGAGCTGAGTTATTTCTTCGTCTTGGGGATTAATTTGTAGAGCCACTTCCAAGTATTTTTTAGCTTCTTCTAGTTGACCCAAATTATAATAAATTAATCCTAAATTACGATAAATATGGGGCACTTCAGGGTTAATTTCTAGAAGTTTTAGGGCCGATTCTTTGGCTTTTTCAAGCTCGCCGATTTCAAAATAAACCGCGGCCATATTCTGATAGGTCTGCCAAATATTGGGGTTAATTTCAATTGCCCTTTGATAATTTTCTAGAGCTTGTTCCCAATTGCCCTTTTGTTGATAAATATTGGCCAAATTATGATAAGCATCAGCATAACGAGGATTAAGAGCGATGGCGATTTTAAATTCTTCGATCGCCTGATCAAAATTACCCCGCCTGGCCCAAAGATCCCCCAAATTGTTATGGTTCTGGGGACTATTAGGCGAGGTTTTGGCCGCGGCTAACCATAGGTTATCTTGATTTTTCCAGTCAACATTACGAATAATGGTTCTTATTCCCATGGCCATCACCAGCAAAGAGACAAAGGCTATTCCTAGGGGTTTTAGGCTCTCTTTTCTAAAAAGTTTGGCTATTAAAAGGCTAGGTAAAACAACTAAACCCATCGCCCCTAAGTAAACATAGCGCTCGGCCACTACCCAAGAAATACCAAAAGGGGAAAGAACTGGCCCAAGAGATAAAACAAACCAAGCCGGCCAAAAAGATAATCGGCGTTTTTTCCGAGAAAAAAACAAATAAAGTGAAAAAATTAAAAAAGCTAAAAAAATACCAACCAAAATGGTAAATTTTTGTCCATAAAAAACGGTTTCAGAATGATAAAGAGTTAGTTTTTGGGGCCAAAAAAATAACAACAAATATGACCCAATGGCAGCCGGTATTTTCAAGAAAAGACTAGGTGCTTGAGAGGTGTCCTGGTAATAGTTAGTTTCTAACTCTGATAGGCGTTGCGGCACCTTGGTCAAATAAAAGCCAATCCAAACCAGGCCAATTGAAAAAGGAATAATAAGCTTTTGCCAAGACTTATCTTCGCCCAAAGCTTGCCAATGAGTTATTGTTAGCGCCAAAAGCAAAAATGGAAAAACCATTGCTTTTTCCGAGGCAGTAAGAGCCAGAAGAAAGGTGACTAAACAAAACCAATAATGACGCTTATCCTTGAAAGATAATAAGTAAAAAATTGTTGCCCAAACCAAAAGGGCAGCGTATTGACTATAGCTACCACCAGAAATCCAGGTTATTGATTCTACCAAAAGAGGGTGAACAGCAAAAATAAGCGCAGAAATTACCCCAACGGTTTTGTTTAACAATAAAGAAACCAAAACCAACAGCCCACTGGTAGCTAAAAAATGAAAAAAAAGGTTAGGAATTCGAAAGGCGATGGGGTTGCGGCCGAAAACAAGATTAGTTAAAAAATAAATAAGAGGGCGAAAAACGGTCGGAAAGCCCTGAATAATATAAATTGGCTTATCTAAATCTTGGTTTTGGGCAATGGCGGCAATATCATCAGAAAGAAACTCGCTACTTAGCCCATTACCATAAACGGCGATAATTAAAAAGGCAAGCAAAATTATTAAACCTAAATTACTTCGAAAAAACTTTTTCAGGCCAAACCTATTTATTTTGGTCAATAAGGCTTGGTTTGATTTTTTTTGCGAGGTTATAAAATCTTTAAACTTATCGGGTCGCCAAATTCTACTTAAATATTCTTCCAAAACCTCTTTTTTTATCCCTAAGTTTTGAGAAATTTCTGCCAAGGTTTTTCTCCTAACGTTCTCTTTAAGATACTTTTTTTCTTTTTTGGTCAAACTCATCTTAAAGATCATTATCTTAAAAATTTGGCTAAATTTCAATTAAAAGATTAATTTAGTTTATAATTATCGTTAATCATGACTAGAAAAGTCAAAACTGTCGATTTGATTTCTGTTATTGTGCCCGTTTTTAATCAGGAAAAAACTATTAAACAAGATTTGGCCAGAATAGATAAGGCTATGGACGCCACCCGTTTCAACTATGAAATTATTGCCGTTATCGATGGTAAGGAAAAAGACGCCTCTTTTGGCCAAGCCAAAGAGCTAAAATTGCCAAACCTAAAGGTGGTTGGGTATCGGGAAAATCAGGGTAAAGGTTATGCGATTCGTTACGGTATGGCCCGATCCAGAGGCGATAAAATTGCTTTCATTGATGCCGGTATGGACATTGACCCTAATGGTATTTCCATGATTTTAGAACATATGGAATGGTATGGGGCCGATATTATCGTTGGCTCTAAAAGACACTTAGCCTCAAAAGTTGACTATCCCTTAACCCGAGAGGTAATGAGCCGGGTTTACCACCGCTTAGTTTGGTTGCTTTTTGGGCTCAGAGTTTCTGATACTCAGGCCGGTCTAAAAGTGTTTCGCCGTCAGGTTTTAAAAAAAGTTTTGCCTCGAATGCTGGTCAAGAAATTTGCTTTTGATGTTGAGCTTTTAGCTATTGCTAAATTTTTGGGGTTTGAAAAGATTTATGAAGCGCCAATTAAATTAAACCGAGAACGGTTTGAATTTTCCTCAACCATCGCCTGGAGCACGGCTTTTGAGATGGTTTGGAACACCTTGGCAGTTTTTTATCGGCTCAAAATATTGCACTATTATGATAATGGTAATTGGCGAGCCTGGCCCAAAGATCCAAAATTAAAAATTAACTAACCCTGGATTCTAGATAGATCCTGGATCTGTCTAGAATAAATCTATGCTGTTTTCGATTATTATTCCTTGTCCCAAAATTAATCCCGGTCTTGAAAAAGAGACCATTCCGGCCATTCTAAAACAAGAGGAAAATTTTGAAATTATTATTGTTCCTGATAAGAAAACTTCAAAAAAATTTCCTAAAACTAAAATTTTACCCCTGGCCGGTTCACCAGCCCAAAAAAGAAACCAGGCGCTAAAACAGGCCAGGGGAGAGATTATCGTTTTTATTGATGATGATGCTTATCCTGGCCCCGAATGGCTTAAAAACATCAAGAAAAATTTTAAAAAAGACCCCAAAATCGTTGGTGTTGCTGGCCCAGGTCTAACCCCACCAAAAGATTCGATTTTAGCCAAGGCTTCCGGTTGGTTTTGGGCCTCGCCCCTGGGCTCAGGCGGGGCCGGCCAATATCGAAATTGGCCCCAAGAGAAAAGATTGGTTGACGACTATCCCACTTTTAATCTGGCCGTTAAAAGCGAGGTTTTAAAAAAAGTTAGCGGTTTCTCTTGCCAATTTTGGCCCGGAGAAGATACCAAGCTTTGCTTGGATCTGGTTTATCAATTGGGTAAAAAAATTGTTTACGATCCTGGTCCGGTTATTTTCCATCATCGCCGAAAAATTTTTCTTCCTCATTTAAAACAATTAGGCCGTTACGGCTATCATCGCGGTCTATTTGTTAAGCTTTTTCCCCAAACTTCAAAAAGATTGGGCTATTTTTTACCCGCTCTTTTCACTCTCGGTCTATTTTTGGGGCCAATATTTTATTGGCTATTGTCAGGCTTTGGTTTAGAATTTTTGGCTTCTCTTGTTACCAACATCTATTTATTTTGTCTTGGCCTATACGGGATAATGTCGATATTAAACAGTCTTTGGGTTTTGGCAAAATCAAAAAATATTACTCTTTCCCTTCTATTATTAATAGTTACTCCCATCAGCCACTTTTATTATGGCTTTATGTTTTTGCTTGGCTTATTATTCCCCAGATAGATCCAGGATCTATCTGGCAGGGGGGCTGTTATACTAAGACTTAATGAGAGTTGCCATTTGTTACCCACCAATAGCTTCCAAAAAGGGTCGACCTCTGCTGTCCCAGAATCGTCAATTTCAGTGGTTTTCTTCATCTTTGACCGCTTATTCCATTTATCCGGTGGTGATGGCCCAAGCGGCTACTCTGATTTCCCAAAACGGCCATCAGATTGCTTGGCTAGATGGGATCGCCAAAAAGTGGTCTTATGATAAGTTCCAAGAAGAATTAGAAAGGTTTGGGCCCGATTTGATGGTTTTGGAAACTAAAACCCCGGTAATTAAATATCATTGGAACATCATAAAACAATTAAAAGTTAAAAAATCAAAGTTAAAAGTTGTTTTAGTTGGCGATCATGTATCGGCCCTACCCCAAGAATCATTAGAAAACTCGCCGGTAGATTATGTCTTAGCTGGTGGTGATTATGATTTTTCTTTGCTTAATCTGGTTAATCATTTAGAAAAAGGGGCAAGGTTGGCCGGTGGAGTCTGGCGCCGAAAAAAATCAAAAATTAAAAATACCGGCCCTCTCCAGCTAAATCACGATTTAGATAAATTACCTCTTATTGATCGAGATTTAACCTGCTGGCAGGATTACGCTTATAAAAATAGCAATTTTTACCGAGCTCCTGGTGCCTATACTATGTTCGCCCGCGATTGTTGGTGGGGAAAATGTTCTTTTTGTTCTTGGGCTCACAACCTGTATCCGCCAAAAACCTACCGGGTTATTTCGCCCAAAAAAGCTTTTATGGAAGTCAAACACCTAGTCGACCAATACCGGATAAAAGAAATTATGGATGATTCCGGCACTTTTCCTCAAAAAAAGTGGCTAAGGCAATTTGCCAAACTAATGATTGATTCCGGATTAAATAAAAAAGTAAAAATTAACTGCAATTTAAGATTTAATAGCGACCTGGAAGAAAAAGACTATCAGCTAATGGCCAAAGCCGGTTTTCGCTTTTTACTTTTTGGTTTAGAATCGGCTAATCAAGAAACCTTAGACAAAATCAGTAAGGGCCTAAAAATCGACCAGATAGAAAAAACGCTTACTTTTGCCAGCCGGGCCGGCTTAATGCCTCATGTAACGGTAATGGTTGGTTATCCTTGGGAGAATGAAGCTGACATTAAACACACCATTAATTTTGTGAAAAACCTTTTTAAAAAAGGCCTAATTTTTACTATGCAAGCAACCCTGGTAATTCCTTATCCGGGTACACCCTTGTTTACTGAGGCCAAGAGAAAGGAGTGGCTAAAAACGCAAAAATGGGCCGATTACGATATGAGAAAGGCAATTTTAAAAACCAAAGTGTCCGAAAAAAAACTGAAAGGCTGTATCCAGTCTCTCTATGCCTCTTTTGCTACTCCCCAATTTATTTTGCGCACCCTAAAATCAATTAGAAATTTTGACGATTTTAAATATGTTGCCTTTCAAGGATTGAAGTTTTTTTCTAAAAAATTAGATTTTAAGAAAGAGGTCTAGGGGTTTGGTTGTTTGGGGTTTAGACATAGACAAGGCTAGTGTTTTAATAAAAATGCTAAATTCTTTTATCAGTAAAGTTAAAAAAAACTAAACCCCATATTTCTATATGACTACACCACTAGTTTCCATCATCATCACCACCAAAAATGAGGAGGATAATGTTGGTAATTGTTTAGAATCAATTAAAGCCCAAGCTTATCCTCAAGAAAAAATAGAAATAATTGTTGTTGACAATAGTTCAATAGATAAAACTAAAGAAATTGCCCGAAAATATACTAAAAAAATTTATAATCAGGGCCCGGAGCGTTCGGCCCAAAGAAATTATGGGGCTCAAAGGGCCGGTGGGGAGTGGTTGTTGTTTTTGGATGCGGACATGATTTTGTCTCCCACCTTAATTGAAAAGGGTATAAAAAAAGCCCAAAAAGAAAACTTAGTCGCTTGTTATATTCCTGAAATTATTTTGGGTACTTCTTTTTGGTGTCGAGTTCGCCGCCTAGAAAGATCTTTTTATGATGGCACCCCAATTGACGCCGTTCGCCTAATAAAGACTAACGTTTTTAATAAAATCGAAGGTTTTGATCTTTCTCTTACTGGCCCGGAAGACTGGGATTTAGATAAAAGAATAAGACACGAGGGTGGGGTAGGCCTGACTAGTACTTATAATTTTAAGCAAATTAATCAACAGTTAAATAGGCTTGATAATAATAATTTTACTAACAGCTTATTTAAAATTAGCCCAAAACCAATACTTTATCATAATGAAGTAGATTTTAATTTAAGCAAATATTTAGCTAAAAAGGCTTATTATTCGGCTAATTTTGATAAATATATAAAAAAGTGGGGGGAAAATGACCCTGACTTAAAAAAACAACTAGGCCCCTTTTACCGTTATTGTTTAGTATTTATTGAAAGAGGCGGTTGGAAAAAAATAATTCGCTTTCCCCATCTAATGACGGGTGTTTTTATTTTAAAATTTTTGCTAGGTCTTAATTATTTAAAACAAAAAATATTATGATTATTCTTCAGGTAGCCCACATCACCAAAACTCCCGGCCCTGTCCAGTCTTTGGCTCGCTTCTTTTGCGAAAAAAGGGGAACAACCTGTTATCAAGTTCTTCATCCCCTGGATAATAGCTTAGCAAATTCTCTTCTTAAAAAAGACGGCCAGGCCATTGTTAGAAAGAAGAGGCTCTTCTTGGGATCAGCAAAATATTTTTTTAGTTTTTTCTTAACCCTAAAATGGTTAAAAAAATTGCCCGGAAAATTTGATTTAGCCATTGGTATGAACTGTTTTGACACCTTACCCCTGATCATTGCTAAAAAATTTAAGTTAAAAAAAATTGGCCAAATTGTTTTTTTTAATACCGATTTTTCTCGAAAACGATTTGCTAGTCCGCTTTTAAATAAACTCTATGTTGTTATTGATCAAATAAGCGCCCAAAAAGCAGATTTTCTTTGCTGCAATACTAAAAGAACAATCCAGGCTCGAATCAAAGAGGGGATAGATAAAAATAAAATCATCTATACTCCCAATGGAGTTTTTTTGACCGACATCGGCAAAGTAAAAAAAGACAAAATCTTTTTGCCTCAACTAGTTTATGTGGGCAGTTTAAACAAAGACCATGGTCTGCAAAATGTTTTTCCCATCTTGGCCAAAACCAAGCTTAAGCTATTTATCATTGGCTCTGGGCCAGATGAATCCTATTTTAAAGAAATGGTTAAAAACCACAACTTAGCCGGTCAGGTTTCTTTTTTAGGGCCGATGAAACATAAGCAGGTAATTGACTTTTTAAAGAATTTTTCCGGTTTTGGCCTGGCTCCCTATATCCAAAAATCCGATTGGGTTTATTATGCTGATCCGGTCAAGATTAAAGAATATTTGGCCTGCCTAGTACCGCCGGTCACCACCAACACCACTGAAGTTGCTCAAACTATAAAAAAGAAAAGTTTAGGTTTTGTTTATCAAGAAAACCCCGAAAAAATATTTAAAAGAATTGCTTCACTAGATAATAGCCAATATCGAGAATTTATCAAAAATATTAAAAAACACCAAAAAGATTTTGATTATCAAAAAAACTATTCGTCAATGTTTTCTGTTATAAATAGGGGGAATAATGAGCAAAGCTAAAAAGGTTTTAGTTACCGGAGGAGCCGGCTTCATCGGCTCCCATGTGGCCGAGGAATTGATTGGCTTGGACAAAAAAGTAATCATTTTAGACAACTTAAGCGGCGGTTCAATTAAAAATGTTCCGCTAAAGGCAGAATTTATTAAGGGCTCGATCTTAGACACCAAACTTTTAGATAAAATCTTTCTTGAAAACAAAATTTCCCATATTTACCATTTAGCGGCTTATGCGGCAGAAGGGTTAAGCCATTTTATTAAAAAATTTAATTATGAAAACAATCTAATCGGCAGTGTTAATTTAATAAATCGAGCTATTAATTTTGAAATTTCTTCTTTTGTTTTCACCTCTTCAATAGCCGTTTACGGCGATCTAAAACCACCCTTTAAGGAAACCATGAGACCCAAACCGGCCGATTCTTATGGAATTGCCAAGCTTGCTGTTGAAAAAGAGCTATCTATATCAAAAGAAATGTTTGACCTAAATTATGTTATTTTTCGACCCCACAATGTCTATGGTGAAAGGCAAAACATCGCTGATAAGTATCGCAATGTTATTGGTATTTTTATGAACCAAGCTATGAAAGGAGAGCCTCTAACAATTTTTGGTAACGGCCAACAAACCAGAGCTTTTACTTACATAAAAGACATTTCTTTAGCTATAGTCGAGGCCGGGTTAAAAAAATCTTGTTTTAACCAAATTTTTAATATTGGCTCCGATACCGTCTCTTCTATTAATCAAGTTGCCGCTTTAGTTTCTGCCAGCCTGGGACAACCCCAACCAACTATCAAATATTTACCAGCCCGAAAGGAAAGCAAAAACGCCTTTTCTAATCATGAAAAAATAAAAAAATATTTGGGAATCTACCTTAAAAACACTAACCTTGAAGAAGGAATTAAGAAAATGGCTCTTTGGGCTAAAAAAACGGGTCCCCAAAAAACTCAAAAATTTGACAAAATCGAAATTCGGAAAAATTTACTCCCCTCTTGGAGAGAAAACTTTAAAAAAAGAGAAAATAAATAATGAAGCCTAAAATTTCCTTAATTGTTCTAAATTGGAACGGTCAGCCTTGGTTAAAAAATTGTTTTACCTCAATTTATCAGCAAGACTTTAAAAAATTTGAAGTGATTTTGGCTGATAATAATTCGACTGATAACTCCATTAAATACACTAAAAAATACTGGCCCAAGGTGCGGATTGTCTCTTTTAAAAATAATCTTGGCTATGTCGGGGCAAATAACTTGGCCGCCCAAAAAGCCCAAGGAAAATACCTTCTCTTTCTTAACAACGACACCAAAATCCAACCAAACTTTTTAAGGTCTTTATCAAAAGAGGCTAGTTCTAACAAAATTTTAACCCCTCAGGCTTTTGATTATCAAGGAGAAAAGGTTTTTCCTAAAGATAAGCCCTTTTTGGGTCTAGGCCGTTTTGGCTATCCTGTTTTTTCCCTTCACCCCTTTTATGCTGATGGGTCAGCCCTTTTTATTGCTAAACAAGCTTTTAATAATCTTGGTGGTTTTGACGAAGATTATTTTATTTTTCACGAAGATATTGATCTTTGCTGGCGAGCTCAATTAGTTGGTTTTAAAATTACCCCCGTTCCCGAGGCCAAAATATATCATGCCGCCGGAGGAACTCTAGAAGGATCAAAAATTAAAACTGGCCAACGCCACCGAACATCTACTCTAAGAAGGTTTTTAACCGAAAAAAATGCCTTGTCTAATTTATTAAAAAATTATGGCCTGATTAGTCTAATTCTCTTTTTGCCAATTTTTTTAATAATCGGTTGGGGCGAGGCATTTTTATATCTCTTAAGCGGCCAGCCGACCGCCTCGTTAGCTATCATTAGGGCTCACTGGTGGAATTTAACTAACCTGAAAAAAACGTTAAAAAAAAGAGCTCGCATCCAAAAAACCAGAAGAGTAGATGAGAAAGAAATGTTAAAATTTTTCTCAAAAGGCAGTGGCAAGTGGTCAACCTTTAAAAAAATTGGTATTCCCAAAGTCAAAAAAAGCTAAATATAATTTTTTAAAAAATAGTGAAAATATTAATCAACGGTCCTACTTTAGAAAACGCCAACCTGGTTCCCTTGTTAAAAAAAATTGCCTATTGGCAAAAAAAACAGCCTGATGTGAATATTACCATTGTTGGCGACGAAAAACTTAAGCAGCAAATTCAAGCCCTGAATATTATCAAAAAACCCTATCATTTTTACGATCTTCCTACTACCAAAAACATTGATAACAGGTTGCGACTAATGGTCGAGGGCTTAAAAAGAAATTTTTGGTTAATAACCAATTACCAAAAGTTTACTGACTTTGAAGTGGTTTATTCAATTTCCTCCGTTTTGGATTTGGTTATTTTTCCTTATTTTCTAAAAAAGAAAAACCCCAAAATCATCTGGGTTACTAATTTTGATAATTTAGTCCCTATAACCGACCCGGGCAATAAGCTAATCCGCTTTTTAGCTTGGCTCTTTTTTCAAATAAGTTTAAGGATGATTAAAAAAGCCGATATTATTTTTACCATTTCCCCTGAATTAGTTTCTTTTTTAACTAAAAAGGGGATTGATAAAGAAAAAATTGTTTTGGGCTCTTACGGAGTTGAGGCAGAGTTAATTAAAAAGGCCAAAAGGGGCAAAAACTATCTTTATGATGCCCTATTTGTTGGCCGGATTAACGAAACCAAGGGAATATATGACATGCTAAAGGTATTATCGATTATAAAGAAAAAAATTCCCCACTTTAAACTGGCCATTATGGGCCAAGCATTAGGAAAAACCAAAGACCAATTTTGTCAAGCAATTAACAAAAAAAGCCTAGAGAAAAATGTTGTCTTTTTGGGTTTTAAGTCGGGTTTAGAAAAATTTACTATTTTCAAAAATAGCCGTTGTTTTTGGTTTTTGAGTAAAAGCGAAAGTGAGAGCTTCGGCATTGCCCTAATGGAGGCGGTCTGTTCTGGTTTACCGGCCTTTACCTATAATTTACCAATTTATGATCGCCTTTATAAAAATGGGGAAATTATTTCTTCCCCTAAGGGCGATTACCAAACAGTGGCCAAAAAGGTTTTAGCTCTTTTCAAAAAAGGCGATTTTTCTAATCGGTCAGGAGAAAGGCTTCTTAAAAAGTATAGCTGGGATCAAGTTGCCCAAACAGAATTGACCCAATTTCTAGCAAAGATGAAATAAATTTATTTTAAATCTTCTTTCTCATTATCCAAGGTCGTGGGGGCGCCATATCTTTCTAGGGCTTGAGTTAAAAGATAAATCTGCCAATGGTCTTTTTGACCCTTCGGTTTATTTTTCTCCATCTCCAGTTCTACTTGGGCATGAAAAACACCCTCTTGACCTCCATCTTGCCATAAATTTATCAAAGCCCTAATACATGACTCATCACATGGCCGAGGTTTATAATCAGGAGAAAAAGGGCTGATTGTTTCTTTACCCATTATCAACATTATAACCAAAGAAGGCTTTTTGTAAATTTATATCTTATAGTTTGAAAAACTAAAAAAATATTATATAATAAGCTCTAGAATTTAGAACAAAGGCGTTCTAAAAGAAAAGATTTTGCTCTTTGTCAGGAAAGAAGGGGGGAAAATGAGTTCCCAGACTAATTCTTTGGCAAAAGAAGGCGTGCGTATTTATCGTGGTTTAAGAGAGGATACTTATAACCGAGTTGTGATCAGGGTTTCTGAACATAACGAGGCCGCTCTCCCGCTCGTCGTCACTGCCGCTTTGATTATGGGCTATCGGGTTTTTTTTAACCCTATTCGGGGAGAAACTAACGATTTGCCTAATCAGAAAGGGCTAAAGAAAGACTGGTACACCAAACATCTTGCTTGGTACCTTGTTCCTCCTTCCATTGATCAGATAATGGCTTGCCTTACCCGCAACAACCTACCCACATCGGTGGCAAGAGTTTTGGCTAAAACCAAAAGGCTTGTTGCTGGAGCTGACGAGATCGTTATCAAAAAAGAATATGTTCCTGAAAAGAGCGTGCTAAATTAAGTTCTGACTGGACTGAAAACGTTCTATCAAAAAAAAGCGATAGAAACAGTTTTGGTCTAGTAAGACTACTACCGGGGGAGGTCACCCAAAAAACAATGACGTTTTTTGGCTTTCTGGCCTCTCCCTTTTCCTTATATTAAAGATAGAGGCCTCTTTATGAGCTGGAAAGAATACTACCGAATTCATCCCGAATCTTTTTGTAGCCAATTTGGCCATGATTTGCTTTCTAGAATTTTTAATCCCCAAGACAAATTTTTCCTAACTAAAAAAGAAAGTCTTAATTTGGCCTTAGGCGGCTTTTCCCCTCGAACCAGAACTGCTAGTAGTTTTATTGAAACCTGTCAAAAACTTCGTCCTCAAAAAAAAGACAAATTTTTCTTATTTGACGTTAATCATTTACCCCTAAAAGAACCAATCTTTTATCCGGAAAAAGCCAAATCTTTTAAAATTCAGGCAAATCTAGAAAAATTGCCCCTAGCCAATAACAGCCTGGATTTGATTTTTCTCGACGGAACCACTATGTTTATGAAGGATGAAGAAGTCACTCATTTTGGCCAAGAGGCCAACCGCGCCCTTTCTCGTTTTGGCCTGGTAGTTAATTTTTTAAAAACTCCTCTTTTCGACCAAGTCGCCCCCATCTCTAATTTTAGAGGCCGAATGGCGAACAAGGTTCCGATTTATTTTCGTTCTAAGAAAAGAAACCAACAGCTTCTTTCCCCTCTAGAAACAGTTATATGTTTTGACTGTCAAGGAAGAACTGCCCTAATAATGGGCAAAAAAGATAACCCCTTGCCCAAAGATCCTGAATATACTTATGCCCTGGAACCAACCTATCCTAAATTTTCCAAGAAGATTTCCTAAATCTTTTTAAAGAAGTTTTTAATAACCAGAGTTTTGTCTGGCCAAGACCTTGGCCCTTTCCTCATCGCTTCTACCAGCCGAAGAGAAATTATCCATCCCCAAATCAATCAAAATTAATCGACCCAGGGCTCGACCAATTTTTCTTGTTTCGACAAGGCCGTCTTTTATAAAAGAATCGGCCAATTTATTATGAAAAAGGGCCCTATGCTTATCTGCCATCATTAATTCGTCTCTACCGCCGTGTTTTTGTTGATCAAGCAAAAACTTAGCTGCTTTCACGTAGCCGTTAATGGCTTTTTGAGTGGTAGAAGAATATTCTTCTGGTTGATAAGAAAAACCGCCCGTATTATAACGAACAAAAGAAATTAGGGTTTGGCCGGCGATGGTCCCTTCTTCAAAAACTTGCCTTTTTTCTTCTTCTGTTACATCGGGGGCCAATTTTTTCCCGGTATAAAAAACTTCAAAAGCCTCTTGATATTGAGCAGAGGATCGCCAAGAAGATATTAGCTTACGAGGGCTTTTAATTACTTCCTTTTGCTCTAGACCTTTTTCCCTAACTGCTTCCCTTTCCATAAAAATAATATACCACATCTTTTTTGCTAGCTTTTTTATTGGCCGACTTTTATAATAACCCTAAGATGAATCTTAAAAAAATTTTTACCAGCTCTTTTATCATTATCGCCCAAACAATTATTTTTTATTTGCTAATCATCATTCCAACCGAATATTTCCTAACCGAAAAGCATCTGCTTTTAAAATACATTCATCCCCATCAAAAAACTCTAATTTTCCTAACCCTTTTCCTGATTCTTTTTTTGCTTAACTACCTCTCTTCCAAAACAAAAAGGATAGGAGAAAAACTTTGGCCGGTTTTGGCCGTCGCCTTAATAATGGCCCTATTTGTCAACCGGGCCTATACTGGTTTTTATAATCGTCGGCAAGAAAATCCCAAAATTTACTCACTTTCTTCTGATTGGTCGATTGTGGGGATGGAAATAGAAATTGAGGGGAAAAACTTTGGCCCGGTTTGGCAAATGGGCAAAGTGACAGTTGATGATTTTCCAATGCAAGTCAAAGATTGGACCGAAGAAAAAATTGTTGTTATCCAACCCCACCCGCCCCGATTTTTCACCGGAGAGCTTTGCGTGGAAAAAGGCAATGGCCGAATTTCTAACTGCTTGCCTTTTACTATTAAAAATCCGGGAGAATTACACCAAGAATAACTTAAAAAATAATCTTGCCAGTATCAAAATACCAAAGCCGATCCTTTCTTTCTTTTGGTAGTTTTTTAAGCAGCTTACCCATTTCTAGTCGATCAAAAACGCTACTGCCAATCAAAACCGCCTCCTGTCTTGGCTCATCTAAAACCTGATTAACCCGAGGAAACAACCCCTCTTTAGCCAGTTTTCCTAAACCAAGATTAAAATTAATTTCGGTTTGGGGAGCAGTAGTAGAAAAAAACTTTTTTAATCTTAACAGCGATCGATCGTTGATTATTGGAGGGTAACTTAGGCTTTTTTGGTCAAAAATTTGGGGAAAAAAGTTATCAGACGTTTTAACTCGTAGGCTCCAAAGGGTCAATTCTTGAGAGGATTTGGCAATTCTACCCAGGGCCAAAAGAGAAGAAAAATTGGCCCCCCGTTTATTAGAAAAAAACAACACTGTTCCGTCTAAGTCACAAAAGGTATGAATTGGTCGACTAGAAGTAAAAGGCGGCCGATCCAAAACATCAGCCAACCTTTCCACTGGGCAGATGTTTTTCTGGTCTGCTGTTTTGGTTTTTAGGCAATCTAGATGCCGATTCACCAAAACTTCCTTTATCACCCTATAATTATATCAAATGTTTTTATTTGTATTTGGGCTAGCGGATCACCCATTTGAACTAGCGGACTTTAGTCCGCGCTAACCACCAGGCGCGCAATAAATTGCGCTACTTCGTTTTTTTGTCTTTTTTGAACTAGCACGGTTTACCGCGCACTGATTTGTACTAGCGCACTTTAGTGCGCGCACATTATTCTGAAATCGGCAATCGATAATCTAAAATCTAACAACCCCCTCGTCATCCTGAGGGCAAAGCCCGAAGGATCCCTCCTTGGTTGCCTTCCCGGTTGGGATTCTTCGAGAACACTCTCAGAAAGACAGGAATAGAGTTTTTGCTTCTTAAAATTTAAGATTAATTAAATCATTAGTCATTAAAACATTGACTAGAAATTAGTAATTAGAAATTCTTTTAATGCGTTATAATAAAAACCAAAGAAGAATTCTTAAAGAAGTGCTAATCAAAAAAAACCATGTTTTTAAAACACCCTCTTTTCCCCAAAATCAAGCGCTTTTTTGCCCTTTTTGCCTTAACCAGTCTTTTACTTACTATTCTTCTTTTCATCCTTTCCAAAATTGGCTTCTCTTTGGGCCTTAACCGGTCCCAAATCGGTCGCCCAACCCTTTACCTGGTCTTATTAGCCGTCTTAATTAATGTTGGCAAAATTAAGGCGGCTTTTGACAAGGCCTTAGCCCCGAAAGAAAAAGAAAAATTTATTTTCTATACCCTGATCAACATTTTTTTAACCCTAATTTTTTTAATCGGTTATGCCATTTTCCAATACGGCTCACCCCTAATTTATGAAAACCGCCCCCATAATAAGAAAAAGAAACAAAAGATTCTCTAAAACCCCACCATTGATAATTGTCTTATAGTTTGAAAAATAAAGCTTTTTGCTGTAAAATTAGCCTAAATTAGAGCAATAGCGTTCTAATCAAATTTTTCGTTCTTTGAAAGGGGAAAGGTGTCTAACGAATCGCAATCTGTGGAAAAGGCAAGAACAGTATTTGCAGAGATTATTAGTCTCTTTGAGAAAGGAGAGCCATTCGGGTATTCAATTGCCAGTCGAGATTTCCCGAGGGTGGTAATTTACTACCTTCTCGTGGCTGTCGCCAGCAGAGGTTTTGGTATTTTGCTTCTTCCCAAAGATGAGGAAAGGAAACTTTTATCTCTTGTTGAGGAGAAGAAAGACAAAGACCTCATCGCTGTAGGGGAGATCAGTGAAGAACTATTACCACCACCGCACGGCAAGGCTGATGATCGATACTATTTGGTAAAGGGACTGATGACTGTCGCCGCTCAAGAGGCAGAGGAAATTATTATTATTTCTTCATAAGCGTCGAAACAGACACTAGAAACATAACAGCTCATGGGGAAGGATTTCACCAAAAAAATAAAAAATTTTGGCTTTGCCTTCCCTCTCTCATTTTTCTCTAATCTAGAGGGTAGTTAAATAAAAACATGAACCCAAAAGAAAGTTCTGGTTGGAATCGGTGCTTTGCCTTTTCTTGATAATTACTCCCCAAAAGTGTTAAATTAAACACTAATGAAAAGAGAAGTTCTCTTGCCAATTGTTGTTTTTTCGGAAACTTTTATCCTTTATTTCCTGATCATTATTCCTGCGGAGTTTTTATTAACAGAATATTTCCTAATTACGCCAACAATCAGCAATCAAGCAAAAACAATAATTTTTGCGATAATATTCTTTTTTATCTTCCTCGCTAACTATTTTCGCAAGAAATTTTTCAATTTTTCAAAGCGGGCTCTGCCATTTTTAGTAATCATTTTCACGGCTGGCCTCATTGGCAATAAATATTATCAAGCCTATTATCAGTCCTTGCAAGACAAACCAAAGATATATCAGATCTCTACCAATTGGGGAATTCAAGCAATGCCGATTACTTTAACCGGAAAAAACTTTGGTCCTGTGTGGCGCCCTGGCAAAATTTACGTCGGCGAAGTTCCTTTAATAATAGAAAGCTGGTCTAACAACGAGGTGGTCGCCAAACTTCCCGTACCGCCAAGGCATTTTAAAGACAAAATTTACATTATTGATGGCGAGGGCAACAAGAGCAACCACCGCTCTTTTGAGATAAGAGATCCTGATAAGCTCCACGCTCTCCGTTAACTTAAATTAATCCTCAAGGTGATATGATAATAAAGGCTGTTAATCATGAAAAAAGTTAATAATTTCCTGCAATCTTTGTCATGGCTGTTGCTAATTACTGCTTCCCTGTTGCTAGGCCTTCAATGGCTGAATTTTATTAGCCTAATTAGCAACAGCGGTTTGTTGGCGATCATTACCATTACCGCTCTTGCTTCCGGCTTATTCTTTATTGAAGAAAATATGGACAAAATTGCCGACTGGCTGAACAATCTGGGGCTTAATCAAAAAGCCATTAAAGAATACCTTGTCTCACCGATTCTAGTTGCGCTAGAAACGATTATTATTTATTTGATAACTATTATCCCCGCTGAATATCTTTTGAGCGAAAAATGGCTGGTTATTAGGCGGATTACTGATAATCAAAAGACATATTATTTTTTAGCTATTTTTCTAATAATTTTTCTTCTTAATCATTTCTTTAAAAAAGCTGCCCGGGCAGGGGAGAGAGGCTGGCAAATAATTATTCTTGCTTTCATCGCCGCTCTTTGGGGCAACCAACAATACCAGGATTATTATGGTCAAATACAAAACCAGCCTCGGATCTATTCTGTCTCTGATAACTGGACGATCGTCGCCAAACCGATTACCATTGAAGGAAAAAACTTTTGCCCCGCCTGGCAAGCGGGAGAAGTAAAAGTTAATGACTTTTCCTTTAATGTCTTGGAATGGTCGGAAGAAAAAATTGTTGCCGAACAACCAGTGTCGCCTGATTATTTTACAGGTCAATTATATGTTGAGAACTGCCACGGCAAAAAAAGTAATTCAATAGTATTTGAAATCCTTGATCCAGGTGAGCTAGATAACTAAAAAAAGAGTGGTCATCCTGAACTTGTTTCAGGATCTATTTTAAAATAGAGAGTAGCGAGCTTCAGCTCGCGCAGAAAACTATATCAAAGATACTAAAATGACAAAAAAAGTTAAAAATAGCGTCATCCTGAATTTATTTCAGGATCTAACCCATCCCAAAACCGCCCTCATTCTTATCTTCGGCCTTATTGCTCTCGTCTCTCTGACTCTTAACTATCTTCTCACTAACAAAATCGCCGATAACTTACCGGGAAATTACCAGGTATCAGAAGTTTTTGACGGCGATTCTTTCTCTATTCCACCCGACCAATCAATCCGTTTAGCCTTTCTGAACGCTCCGGAATTAGAATTTTGCTACGGTCAGGAATCAAAAGAGGGCCTGGAATCACTCATCCAAGGCAAAAATGTTAAAATTGAAAAAATTACCAAGGACACTTACGGACGAACAATCGCCCTAGTGTATCAGGGTGATCAATTAATAAACCAAACCATCTTAGAAAACGGCTGGGGTAAATATGACAGTGAGCGCACGAACGAGAAGTTAAAGCCAATAATAGAGAACCTAAAAGCGGCCAACCAGCACGCCAAAGAAAACCAAGTCGGGATTTGGAGTGAGCAATGTTACCAAAAAGAAAACAAACAAAATCCGGAGTGTGATATCAAGGGCAACATGAACACCAGCAGTGGTGATAAAATTTACCATTATCCGGGCTGTGACCAATACAAGCAAGCTGTCGTTGAGTTAAATACCGGCGAACAGTGGTTTTGCACCGAAGAAGAAGCCCGCCAAGCCGGCTTTACTAAATCACAAAACTGCCGCCAACCATATAATCAATAAATTAATCATGAAGAAAATAAAATCAATTCTCAATAAACTCTTTTGGGCTACGATTGTTCTGTTTTTTTTAACTTCTTTGACTCACATTCTCTGCCCTGCATTTAATATTAAACAAGAATCAACTAAGGCTTTCTTTTTCTCTGTTTTTATCTTAAATATAATCTTATCAATAGCTTGTTATTTAACCTCTCCTAAAAAAGTTATCTCAGATTGGCTAAAAACAATGAATTTTATCAGAGGGCGAACTAACTTACTCCCTTATAAAACAAAAAAAGTAATTCATCTTCTACAAAACTATTTTGAAAAAAGATGGATTAAATGGGGAATAATCCCTTCATTGTTATTCGCTCTCGGCGTTGGATTGATGTTTAGCAACATCATGACCGCCAAAGATTCGTTCACCGTTCTCGGCTATGACACTCCGGTTTCGTGTCAAATAAATACACAAGAAATAGACAAATCGACATGGGAAAGTTTTCAACCAGAGAAACAAGTGCAAAACAATTTCCCGTACCAAACGACAATCCTGTGTCAGTTTAACGCTCCGGCTGATAATCTTGGCAGTATTGCTATTAAATTCAACCGGCTCGATGAAACCAACCTCGATCAACAATTAACCTTCGCCACAAAACAAACCAACAGCAAAGACTGGCACTATATCAACCAATACAATATGAATCAGATTTTCGAAAACAAATATTATCCGTTTGGTTTCCCAACCATAGAAAATTCGGAAAACAAGCAATACATTGTTCTCTTAACAATTCCTCAAGCCGAAAAAACCCCGGTTG
>JBMNVW010000010.1:0-26928 GCA_050947035.1 Patescibacteria group bacterium | reverse complement strand
TCTGACTGAAATTTGAATCAGGAGCTTGTTAAGGGTTATCGAAGATGACCAAAACTAGAAGTGGTTTTGGATTAGTCTTCGATTCCCATCATCGGCTCAGAAGCAGATGATGGGTTAAGAACCCATCAGAGAAATAATAATTTTTAAAAAAAAGGAGGGGAAAATTATGGCTAAAAAAGGTAATAGAATTTTGGTTGGTTTAGTTTGTTCAGTTTGCGGTAAGAGAAACTATGTTACCGAAAAGAACAAAATTAACTTACCGGAGAAGATAACGATTAAAAAATATTGCCCGAATTGTAGAAAATCGACTTCTCATAAAGAAACAAGTAAACTAAAGTAAATCTGTTTAGGGCTGTCGGTTAATGGCAAACCACCGGTCTCCAAAACCGGGACTCCCAGTTCGAGTCTGGGCAGCCCTGCCCGGTTAGAGAAGATATAATTTTAACCAAAGGAGGGATTTGTTGGACTGGCGTAACATAAAGGGCTACACCAGAGACACTTTATTTCGGGATTTTCAGGATCGGGACCCCTTTAGTCAGCAGGAATTTATTGCTAGAGGTTGTCAAAAGTATGGACTTCGAGAAACCACTTGCCAGCAGAAATTTTGGCGAGGATTAAGAGAAGGTTTTCTTAAAAAAGTGAAGACTGGTCAGTATTCGTTTGTTCCTGGCTGGCGTAGGTTAAAAAACTATCATCGGGGAACCCTAATAAAAGATTTTAGTCATTGTTTATTTTTTAGTTGGCAAGATTTTTGGAAGATAGGAAAATTAAAATATGGGTTAAAAAAAAGCACCTGTCGACAGAAATTGTGGTGGGCCGAAAGAAAAAGCTTAATTGAGAGAAAAAACGGTTTTTATCGTCTCGTCTAACTTGTTTAAGGGGATTTTTAGAGGTTTTGTTGCTGGTATAGGGCCCAATCTTGACTATTAACAACCCCGTCATTATTAAGATCAAATTCGGGATCTGAAGTACCAAATTTTTCAGTAAAATCTCCTAAACTATATGTTTCCGCTTCTTGGCCAGTTGGAGTTGCTGGGGTTGGCGAAGTTGGGCCTTGAGTTATTTGAGGTTCTTGTGGTTGGCCCGGGCCAAGATTGTCAACGGGAGAACTCTGCTGAGGGGGAGGAGTGGGGGCAATAGTTGATTCCGCTGCTGCTTTAGTAGTGAAAGAATAGGGGGCACCATTGTCATCATAAATTTGGTTTCCAATGCGAATTCTAAAATAATAAATTGTTTCCGGTAAAAGAGGAGATAAAGTTAAATTGTGATTAGCAGTTTGATTGGTTTCGGCGTTTCTTAACAGGAAGCTACCCGGCGTGGTGCCATATTCAGCTTGGCCAATAGTTGGGCTGGCTGTTTGCCAAACAATGGTGGCGGAATTGGCGGTTACATTAGTAACTCTTACTCCTTGAGGTTGTTGTTGACCAGCGGCTTGACCGAAAAGATTTTTGACCTTGTCCATCCCTAAAACTAAGCCGGCGACAAGAAGAATAGCCAAAATCGAAGCGACGATAACAAGGATCGTTTTTTTGTTTTTCATGGTGTTATTTTAAAAAACGAAGGCGAGTCCGAGAATCATGAGAATAATCCCGCCGCCAATCATGAGGGCAGTTGGTTCCAAGAACCCAGTTTGGGGCAGATCCTCACTGGTAGTTGTAGTAGAGGTTGATTCTGTTTCGGTTTCTTGGGTGGTTGTCGTTTGGCCACTAATAACGTATGAAGCATTGATATTCTCGGAACAAGCAATAACGTCTTCATCTTCAGCAGAATTAATATTAGAATCGTTGGTGCTTCCCGCTTGGCAAGTAAAACTAACCGCAGCAGTTCCGGCTGTTTTCCCCTGGAAGGTAATGGTGGCTAAAGTTCCCGTTCCTGATTTAGGAGTGCCTGTATCGGCGATGCCATAAATTTCTACTTTTCCCAAAGTGGTTGTTATGGTTGTAATAGTAGGAAAAAAGGCTCCTTCGCTAACGCTGACAACTTCTAATAAAGAGGAATCATATTCAACAATAGCATCAACACCGGATACTTGTTGGCCACCAGTATCAACAGAAACAGTGACATTAAAATTGACGCCGGCATTAACTTCTTTTACAGTAGGGCTTAAAGATAGGTGGGGGGAAGAAGTTTGGGCAAAAGAGGCAAAAGGCAAAAACAGGAACAAAAATAAAGATAAAACAAGGACCACTACATTATATTGACGGTTGGCAGGTGAAAAATGACTTCCCATTAAAATTCATAATATCCTAAATTTTTGGGGTCGTCAAGACAAATCGAACCATTTTTTAGAAAAAAACAAAACTCTTCTTTTTAAAAGAAAAAAATAACCATTTTCCCCGCGGATTGATATAGAATTAATGTCATCATTGTTCTTGTCGGCGTTGGTGCTATACTATTTAATAATGTGGCAGCGCTTGTTTGCTAAAGTTTCTCCTGGTATTGCTATTGATTTGGGTACCGCCAATACTCTGGTTTATTTAAAGGGTCAGAGTTTAGTTTTTCGGGAGCCGTCAGTCGTGGCTCGACAAAGGAAATCTAAGAAAGTTTTGGCAGTTGGTACCAAGGCTAAGAAAATGATTGGTAAAACTCCGGAAGCAATTGAGGCTTTTTACCCTCTTCATAATGGGGTTATTGCTGATTTTGATGCGGCTGAGGCAATGTTGGCCTATTATTTGACTAAAGTAACGGAAAAGAGTTCTTTTTTGGGAAAATTTTTTAAAGAAACGGTCATTATTGGTACCCCCTCAGGCTCAACGGAGGTAGAAAGACGAGCAGTTTTTGATGCTGCTATTGAAGCGGGGGCGGGAAATTGTTTTTTAATTGAAGAACCAATGGCGGCGGCAATTGGTGCCGATTTGCCAGTGGATAGTCCTAATGGCAGCCTGGTTTGTGATATCGGCGGTGGAACAACAGAAATTGCCATAATTTCTTTAGGCGGAATTGTCTTAAATCGATCCTTAAAAATGGCTGGTCATAAAATGGATGAGGCGATTATTAATTTTTTAAGATTAAAATATTCTCTTTTAATTGGTCCATCAACGGCCGAAGAGATTAAGATTGAGGTGGGCAGCGCTTTACCGCAAAAAAAGGAGCCAGAAATGATTGTTCGGGGTCGAGGCCTAGAAAAGGGGTTGCCGATTACCGTGAAAGTTGTTGCCTCAGAAATTAGAGAGGCTATTGCCCCGATTTTAAATCAAATTATTGGTACAGTTAACGAAATGATTGAAGAGGCGCCTCCAGAATTAGTTAATGATTTTTTAGAACGAGGGATAACTTTGTGTGGGGGGGGAGCTAATTTACCAGGAATTGATCAATTATTTTCTCAGGAAACTAAAATGCCAGTTTTTATTGCCGAGGATCCTCAGGCGGCTGTAGCTCTTGGTTGTGGTAAATTATTGGAAGACGTTAGCCTTCGCGATAAGGCAAAAATTGTTGGTATTAATTAGTTTTTTCTAAGGTGTCTTTTTGGCAGAAAATTAAAAAAAATAACTTCTTAGTTTATTTTTTGGTTGCCCTAGCTATTTTTTTGTTAGATTTTTGGGTAATTTTTCAACCGCTTAAAAATGCTTTTGGTTGGGTGTCTCGTCCCCTCAGAGGATCGGCTTATCAGTGGAGCAAAAAGATAAGCCTGGACCAGGCTCTTTTTTCTAGAAAAATAGCCCAACTTGATCAGGAAAAAGAAGCCCTAGAAAAAGAGGTGGCTAGATTAACAGGAGAAACAGCAAAACTACAATATCTTAGTGATGAAAACAAAAGACTTAAAAGTTTAGTTAATTTTTTTCCTGGGACAATTGATTTTTTGCCAACTAAAATAATCGGTCATAGCAGTGATTATTTAATTATTAATAGGGGCAAAAAAGACAATGTTTTTGTTGATCAACTATTAATACTGGATCGACACTTGGTTGGCCAGGTAGTTGAGGTTTATAAGGAAGAGGCAAAAGCGGCAAAGCTGGGCAGTGGTTTATTAGAATTACCGGTATTGATTTTTTCTGATCAGCCGGAGTGTTTTGATAAACCCCTCTCTTGTCAAAAGGGGAGAGGGATAATGGTCGGTCAAACAGTGGAGGAAATTTTAAGAGAAGAAGATGTTTTAGTGGGCGATTTAGTTGTTTTGCTTAATGGGCCGATGGGAATATTGGTGGGAAAGGTCAGTCAAGTCAAAGAAACTCCAGACGAAGTTTTTAAACAGGCCCAAATAGAGAAATTAATCGAACCCAATCATTTAGCAGAGGCCTTTTTAGTTTTTAATTAATGAAAAGAAAGAAAACAACAATATTTGCTTTTTTGCTTTTTTTGATAGCCTTTGGCGAAGCGGTCTTATTTTCTTTGCCGATAACCTTGATTTCTGTGATAATTTTATCTTTTTTTTGGGGGAGAAAAATTTTTCCTTGGGCTTTTTTTTCAGGATTATGGCTGGATCTTTTATTGTGGCGTCATTTGGGCTCTTGGTCATTGATTTTTTTAATGACCGCTTTTTTAGTTAATTTTTTAAAACAACGGATCTTGGGGTTAGAACCAGGGAAGCTTAGTTTGCCAGAAAAATAGCATGAATCGTTTTTATCGATTAATCTTTTTAGTTTGTTTTGTTTTTCTATTGTTTCGCTTAGGGTATCTAACGATTGTTAAGGGGGAGAGTTTCCGACTTCAAGCGGAGCAAAATCGAGTTATTAAAGAAAAAATAATTGCCCCTCGAGGAACAATTTTTGATCGTGATGACAAAATATTAGCCGTTGATCTTCCTTATTGTTTTTATCAAGAAGAAGAAAAAAATCGAGAAGAATGTTTAAAATTAAAGTCTTCTGGGGAAAAAATAGAATCATTTTTCCGTCGTTATTATCCTTTGGGGGAGTCGGCGGCTCAAATTACTGGTTATTTAGGTGAAGCAACGACCCAAGAGGTTGATAATGGCGTTTACCGACTGGGCCAGTTAGTTGGTCGAGGAGGAATAGAAGAATTTTATCAATCTTGGCTAATGGGTGAAGATGGTTATCGTTTGGTTGAAGTAGATATTAAAGGAGAAGAAATTCGTGAAGTTGGTAAATTGCCCGGGAAAGAGGGAAGAGGAATTAAATTGTTTATTGATAGTCGGCTTCAGGAGAAAGCCAGTCAACTACTTTCTCCCAACTTGGGAGCAATTGTGGTTAGCAATCCTCAAAATGGAGAGATTTTGGCGCTTGCTTCTTGGCCTACTTTTGATCCCAATATTTTTACCTTTAATCTTGATAATGGAGAAATTGGTCGTTTGCTAGCCGATGAGAGGCAGCCATTCTTAAATCGAGCTATATCGGCTCGATTCCCTCCGGGGTCAATTTTTAAGCTTGTTTCTGGTTTGGCTGGATTAGAAGAAGGAGTAATTAAGGCGGATACTGAAATTGAAGATACTGGCTTTATTGAAATTAATGATTATCGTTATTCTAATTGGTATTATACCCAATATGGCAAAAAAGATGAGCACGTTAATATTGTCGAGGCAATTAAAAGATCTAATGATATTTTCTTTTATCGTTTGGGAGAAAAATTAGGACCAGAAAAAATGGCCCAATGGTCAGAAAAATTTTTTCTAAATGATCACTCGGGAATTGATTTGCCGGCTGAGGCGACCGGTTTTGTCCCTACCCCTCAGTGGAAAGAGGAGGCTTTGGGCGAGCCTTGGTTTTTAGGAAACAGTTTCCATTTCGCCATTGGACAGGGAGACTTAGCTATTACCCCCCTGATGGCCAACCTGGTGACTAATTTTTTTGCTAATGGTGGTTATTTCTGTCAACCGCGATTGGCCGATCAATCTCCGGTAAATTGCCAAAAAATCTTTGTTAATAAAGAAAACCGGGAATTAATTTCTGCCGGAATGGCCGCTGCTTGTCGGCCCGGAGGAACAGCCTCAGCTTTTTTTGATTTTGAAATCGATGGTAAAACCGGCCAGGTGGCTTGTAAAACAGGAACGGCAGAGTTTGATGTCGAAAACAAGACTCATGCTTGGTTTACTGCTTTTGCTCCCCTTGAGGAGCCAGTTATTTCTGTTACTGTTTTTTTGCAATCTGGAGGAGGAGGAGCCAGGGAAGCGGCTCCTATAGCCAAAGAGATCTTAAGGGAATTTTTTGATAATTAAGATGATTAGGGTGAGCCAAGAACAAGCTAATCAGGAGCGCCCCTTTTGGGCGGCTTTTAGTTATTTGGCCAATGTCGGACCAAGTCGTTTTAAAGAGATCGTTAATAATTTTGGTTCGGCCCAAAAAGCTTGGCAGGCGGAAAAAAAGGATTGGCAAAAATTAGGTTTGAGTAAAAAGATAATTGACCGTTTTTTTATTTTGAGAAAGAAAATTAAGCCGGAAAAGCTTTTAGAATCATTAATTAATAGTTATCAACCCTTGATTTGGCCGATTATAAAAATTGATAGTTATTATCCTAAAAATTTATTAAACATTGATGATGCTCCACCAGTTCTTTATGCTCGGGGAAAAATAGCCCAAGAATTGTCCCAAGAAAAACTTGGTTCTTGGCAATCTTTTTGGTCGTCTGCGGTTTTAGCTTTAGTTGGAACGAGAAAACCATCTGCTTATGGACGACAGATAGCTAGTCGTTTGGGAGAAGAGCTAGCTCGAAGTGGTCTAATAATTGTTTCTGGTTTGGCCTATGGGATTGATACTCTCGCCCATCGGTCAGCCCTAGAAGCTGGTGGCAAAACAGTGGCTGTTTTGGGAAGTGGGGTAGATGTTGTTTATCCGAGCTCGAATCGTCTTTTATATCAAAAAATTTTAGAATCAGGTTTAGTTTTTTCCGAATTACCTCCAGGAACCAAGCCCCTGGCGGGCCATTTTCCGGCTAGAAATAGAATTATCTCTGGTTTAGCTTCGGCGGTTTTAGTAATTGAAGGAGGTTTAAGATCGGGCTCTTTGATTACGGCTTCATTGGCGGCCAATCAAGGTCGAGATGTTTTGGCTGTACCGGGAAGTATTACCAGCCAACTCTCGTCAGGAACAAATTATTTAATTAGAAATGGGGCCAAATTGGTTACTGAAGCGAATGATGTTTTGGAAGAGTTTGATTTAACAGTCCAAACTGATAAACACCAAAGCGGGTTGGCTGAGGACGAACGGTTGGTAATAGATTTGTTGTCAAACCAAAGCTTAACGGCCGACCAAATTGGCTTAAGATTAAAATTTGAAGCCAGCCGGGTGGGAGTAATTTTAACAAAACTAGAAATTAAGGGTTTGGCGGTTAATTTAGGTTTAGGAAAATGGGGGAGAAGGTGAGAATTTCCAATTAACCCAATTTCCAATTTCCAATCAAATCCGAACCCAAATCGGGTTTATGCAATAAACCCCTACATTGTCAATCACCATCAACCAATATATTTAAAATGTTAAAAAGAACAATTTAGCCATTTAACAATCTAACTAACAATTGTTTCTTTTCCCTTGGCAAAAAGAAACCTTTCTGTTACCCTATCTATCATGAAGTTAATCGTTGTTGAGTCACCGACTAAGGCACGGACTCTGGAGCGATTTTTAGGCAAGGATTATCAGGTTTTGGCGACAATGGGCCATATTAGAGATTTGCCTAAAAGCAAGTTGGGGGTGGATGTTGACAATAATTTTGAACCACAATATGAGATTGTTGCCGGCCAGAAAAAAACAATTAGCAAAATTAAATCGGCTGTTGCCGGAGCCGATAAGGTCTTTTTGGCTACCGACCCAGATCGAGAAGGGGAGGCCATCGCCCATCATGTTTTAGCGGTGATTGATGAGAAAAAGGTCAATTCTAAAATTAATAGAATTACTTTTCATGAAATTACCAAATCGGCTATTCTGTCAGCCCTGAAAAACTCCGGCCAAATAAACGAAGACCTAGTTGAGGCCCAAGTTGCTCGTCGAGTTTTAGATCGCCTGGTTGGTTATAAGTTGTCGCCAGTTCTTTGGAAAAAGATTCGTCGGGGGTTATCCGCCGGTAGAGTTCAGTCAGTGGCGGTTCGTTTAATTACCCAAAGAGAGAGAGAAATTAAAAAATTTAAAACTTCTCAGTATTGGCGGATTTGGGCCGAGTTTAGTAAGGGAGAAGAAAACTTTAGGGCAGAATTGATTAGCAAAAAAGGAAAAAAGTATCAGGTGCGAGAGAAAAGGTCTCTTTTTGCCGGTGATTATACTTCTACTAAAACGACGATTGATAGTCTTGATTTAGCTAAAAAAATTATTGATGATCTAAAGTCGCCTTTTTTAGTTGATAAGGCTAATAAGAAAACAAGCTCTCGGCACCCCTATCCCCCTTTTACTACCTCAACCATGCAGCAGAGCGCTTATCGGGCCCTAAACTTTTCTTCTCGAAGGACAATGAGGGCGGCCCAAAAACTCTATGAGGAAGGTTTAATTACTTACCATCGAACTGATTCGGTTTCTTTAGCCAGGGAGGCAATTGATAAAGCAAGAGCGGTGATTGTTGACAAATTTGGTCAAGAATTTGTTCCTGGTAAACCTAATTTTTATAAGACTAAGGCTCGAGTTGCTCAAGAGGCTCACGAGGCTATTCGACCGACTAATTTTAGAAAAACAAAAGTTAAGGTTAATCGGGATGCTGATCGACTTTATCAGCTTATTTGGCAAAGAGCCCTTTCTAGTCAAGCCTCTGATGCCAAAACAGAATCGGTGACGGCTAAAATATCTTCTGGTGATTATCAATTTTTGGCGCGAGGGCGGAGATTAGTTTTTGCCGGGTTTACTAAAATTTTAAGATTTAAACAAAATGATGAAACTTTGCCTGATTTATCAGTTGGGGATAAACTTTCGTTAAAAAAGATTAGTCCAGAAGAATCAGAGACCAATCCTCCTCCTCGATATTCAGAAGCCAGTCTTATTGCCTCTTTGGAAAAAGAAGCAATTGGTCGTCCTTCAACCTATGCGCCAATTATTTCGACAATTCTTGGCCGTCATTACGTTCAAAAAGAAGAGGGGAGATTCAAGCCGACTATTTTAGGCCAGGTTACTAACGACTTTTTAGTTGAGCATTTTTCGGAAATTATGGATTTGCCTTTTACGGCCAAAATGGAAGAAGAGTTGGACGAGATTGCCAATGGTCAAGAGGATTGGCACCAAGTGATTAAAGAATTTTATCAGCCCTTTATTAAAAAAGTAGAGCAGGTTGAAGAAAAAGCCAAAAGAGTGAAGATTCCGGTTGAAAAAACAGGAAAAAAATGCCCAGAATGTCAAAAAGGAGAATTGGTTATTAGAACGGGTCGATTTGGTAAATTTTTATCTTGTTCTCGTTTTCCTGATTGTAAATATACGGCTGCTTATGTTGAAAAAGTAAAAGGAGCTTCTTGCCCTGATTGCGGGGGTCAAATTGTGATAAGAAGAACCAAGAAGGGTAAACGTTTTTATGGCTGCTCCAATTACCCCAAATGCAAATGGGCCTCTTGGCGAAAGCCGAAAAAAGATAAGAAAAAAGCTTAAAAAAGCTAAGAAGTTATGGTTTTGAAAAAAAAGATAGGTTTTGATACGGAAAAATATTTAACTGCCCAAAAGAAGGCAATCGAAGAAAGATTGGCTAAATTTTCCGGCAAACTTTATTTAGAATTTGGCGGAAAGCTGTTAGCCGATTTTCATGCTTCTCGAACTCTTCCGGGTTATGATCCCAATACCAAAGCCCGGCTTTTGAAAAGCCTAAACAAGGACTTAGAGATTTTATATTGTGTTTCTGCTAAACAACTAGAACAAGGAAAATTGCGGGGCGATTGGGATATGGGCTATGATTTGGCGACAATTAAAACATTGCAAGACTTGTCTGATTTTGGGTTGCCTGTTTTGGGGGTAGTTATTAATCGTTTGGCTCAAGAAAGTCAAGAAAAAAGAGCTAAAATGCTAGAAAAAAGATTAAAAAGAATGGGGGTTAGGGTTTTTAAGCGTTGGGAAATTGAAGATTATCCAAAAAGAGTGGATAGAATATTAAGCGATCGTGGTTATGGTCGGGATGATTATATTAAGGCTAAAAAACCGCTAGTAGTGGTTTGGGGAGCCGGAGGAGGTTCGGGAAAATTATCAACCTGCTTAGGTCAGCTATATAAAGATACTAAGAGAGGACTAAATTCTGGTTATGCCAAATTTGAAACTTTTCCGGTTTGGAATTTACCAATTGATCATCCGGTTAATGTTGCTTATGAGGCAGCAACGGCCGATTTGGGAGACTTTAACTTAATTGATTTTTTTCATCTTCAGGCTTACAAAAAAGAAGCGGTTAATTACAATCGAGATATTGAAGCATTCCCCATTATTAAAGCAATTTTTGACAGAATCTTAGATAAGAAAAATTTTTCTCAAAGCTATCAATCACCGACTGACATGGGTTTTAATGTTTTAAAGAAGGGGATTGTTGATGAGAGAGTTATTTTTGAAGCGGCTAAAAAGGAAGTTGTTTTTTATTTGTTTCGTTATCGCCAAGAATATCAAGAGGGACTGGTTGACCAAGAAACTTTAAAAAAAATGGACCTTTTGTTGGAAAAGTTGGCGATTGACGAAGAATATTTAAAAACAGTTCCGGCTGCCCGTAGAGCAGAAAAAGCCGCCCAAAAATCTTCTTCTAAAGGAGAAAGGGGGGTTTATTGCGGAGCGGCAATAGAAATTTCTCCAGGACAAGTAGTAACCGGCAAAAATTCTCTTCTTCTTCATGCCGAAACGGCGGCTGTTTTAAATGCCATTAAGGATTTGGCGGGCATTCCTGATGATTTTGATTTAATTTCTAAATCAGTAATTGAACAAATTAATCATTTTAAAAAACAAATTGGAGAAAAATCCCAGAGCCTGAATTGCTCAGAAGCCTTGTTGGCCCTGAATGTTTCCGCCCAAACCAACACTTTAGCCAAAAAAGCTCAAAATTTTTTGCCTCAATTAAGAGGTTGTTTTATGCACACCACTCACCAGTTGTCTTGGTCAGACAAGGATATTTTTAAAAAATTGGGGGTTTGGGTTTCTAGTGATAACAAAACTGCCAAAATAAGAAACTTTTAATATCGGTTCCATCCACAGACTGGCCAGCCGGTGGTTTTCACCTGTCTTGAAATGAGCTATACTATTTAAAGTTAAAGAAAATGAAAAAATTTAAAAAAAGACCACCTTGGGATGATTATTTTATGGAGTTGGCTCAGTTGATGGCCACCAGGAGCACCTGTATAAGAAAAGGACGCCAGGTTGGAGCAGTTTTAGTTAGGGATAAGCATATTTTATCAACTGGTTTTAATGGAGCGCCGGCGGGAATGGCTCATTGTGAAGAAATTGGTTGTATTCGAGATCGGCTTAAAATTCCCTCTGGGACTCGTCATGAGATTTGTCGAGCCGTTCACGCCGAACAAAATGCCATTATTCAGTGTGCTCTGCACGAAGTTTCTTCTAAAAATAGTACTATTTACGTTACTCATCAGCCTTGTACTATCTGTACTAAAATTTTGATTAATGCGGGCGTGAAAAGAATTGTTTATCAAGAGCCATATCCAGATGATTTTGCTCAAAAAATGATTAAGGAAGCCGGTATTAAATTAGAACAATGGTCACCAAAAAAAAAGAGAAAATAGTTATTGGTTTAGTTAGCCCAATTAGCGCCGGGAAGGGGACAGTGGTGGAATTTTTACAAAAGAAAGGCTTTTTGGCCTTATCTTTATCGGATCGAATAAGAGAGGAAATTACTAGTCGAAACCAAAAAATAACCAGAGAAAGATTGTTAGCCGTGGCTGATGAATTAAGGCAAAATTTTGGTTCAGCGGTTTTAGCTCGTCGAACCTGGCAAATAGCCCAGAATCAAAATAATCAAAAAATTGTTATTGATTCAATTAGGGGAATTGCCGAAGTTGATTTTTTTAAAAATAAACCGGGATTTTATTTGATTGGTATCAAGGCGCCAAGAAAAAAGCGATTTGCTTGGGCTAAAAAGCGAGCCAGAGAGGGGGAGCCGTTAACTTGGGAAGAATTTGTTAAGGTTGACAAAAGGGATTTTTTTAGTGGCGATGGCCAGGTTGGTCGTAATATTCCCGCTTGTTTAAAAAAGGCCGACGACATCATTAACAACGAGGGGACAGTTAAAGATTTAGAAAACAAGGTTGAAAAAGTTTTAGAAAAGATTTTTTCTTGATGGCTAAAGAAGTTAAATTAAAAGTTAAGTTACTCTCTTATACAAAGCAACCTCAAAAGACGGTAACAGCGGCGATTCGTCAATGTTATTCTTCGGCTGGGGCCGACCAGTTATTAAAAAATACTAGTAAGGATAAACAAAAAAAATTAATTAGCCTAGTTACTTCTTCTGGGCACACTTCAACCATTGAGCACGCCTCGTTTACTTTTGCCATCGAGGGTATTTCTCGAGCCTGTTCTCACCAGTTGGTTCGTCATCGAATCGCTTCTTTTTCTCAGCAATCCCAGCGCTATGTCGATTTATCTAAAAAAGAGATGACCTATATTATTCCCCCTGAAATATCTTATAGTGATAAAAAAAGGAAAGAGTTTGGTCAAGCAATGGAAGAAGTGGAGGCTGTTTATAAAAAGTTGGTTAAGGTGGGAATTAAGCCAGAAGATGCTCGGTTTGTTTTGCCCAATGCTTGTGAAACCAAACTGGTTTTAACTATGAATGCTCGATCATTGACAAATTTTTTTCGTCTTCGGACTTGCCGTCGGGCTCAGTGGGAAATTAGAGCTTTGGCCAAAGAAATGATGAGATTAGTCAAAAAAACGGCCCCATTATTGTTTGCCAATGTTGGTCCTAGTTGCCAAACAGAAAAAATTTGTTGGGAGGGAGAGATGTCTTGTGGTCTATATAAGAAAATTCCTGGGGCAAAGTTAAAAAGTAGAAAATAAGAATCTAATTTAGATGAAAAAGAATTTATTTCCTGGCAGGTTGGTAGTTATTGAAGGTCTTGATGGCAGTGGGAAGTCAACCCAAATTAAACTTTTAGGCCAAAAATTAGCCCCAAGGGGGGTTGATTTTTACTTGACTCGAGAGCATACTCGGGATGGTCCGGCGGGCAAATTGATTGAGAGAGTTGTTTCTTCCCAAGAAAAACTAAACCCAATTGCCCTTCAGCTTCTTTTTGTAGTTGATCGCCTTGATCATCTGGAAAGAGAAGTTGAGCCAGAATTGGTTAAAGGCAAACTAGTGCTTTGTGATCGTTATTATTGGACGACGGTAGCTTATGGTTCGCAAGTGGCCGACAGGGAGTGGTTTATTGAGGCCAACCGTTATTGTTTGGAACCAGATTTGGTTATTTATCTTGAGGTTAGCCCTCAAGAGGCGATTAGACGAACGAAAGTCAGAGGAGAAAAAGCGACTATTTTTGAAGAAATTTCCAAGATAAATAAATTTTCCCAAAGTTACCAATGGTTGTTATCCAGGTTTTCCGATCAAAGTGTTAAAATAAATGGAGAAAGACAGCCCGAAGTTATTGTCGAGGATATAATTGGAATATTAGAGAAAAGAGGGCTAATTTCGTAGTTTTTAATAAAAATATGGCTGAGCAAATTTTTCAATTAATGGAAGAGGAGAGGAGACGTCAACAAGAGACGTTAATGATGATCCCCTCAGAAAATTATGCTTCAAAAAATGTTTTGAAAGCTTTGGGTTCAGCTCTGCAAAACAAATACGCCGAGGGGTATCCGGGTCGACGATATTATCAGGGCCAAGCCTTTGTTGATCAAGTTGAAACCTTAGCCATTAGTCGAGCCAAAAAGCTGTTTGGCGTTCCGCATGTTAATGTTCAACCTTATTCTGGTTCACCAGCTAATGCCGCTGTTTACTTTTCTCTATTAGAACCGGGCGAAAAGATTATGGGTTTAGACTTATCTTCTGGAGGCCACCTGACCCATGGTCACCCCAAAATTACTTTTTCTGGGAAGTATTTTAAAAGCGTTCCTTATCAAGTTGATAAAGAAGGGTTAATTAATTATAGCAAGCTTGAAAAGCTAGCCCTAAAAGAGAAGCCAAAAATTATTATCGCCGGAACCACTTCTTATTCTCGGACCCTAGATTTTTCTCGTTTTAGCCGGATTGCTGATCGAGTCGGGGCTTACTTGCTGGCCGATATTGCTCATATTGTGGCTCTAGTAATTGCCGGCACTCACCCTTCCCCGGTTGCCCACGCGGATATTATTACCACCACCACTCACAAGTCCCTGAGAGGACCTCGAGGAGCAATGATTTTAGTTACTAAGAAAGGTCTTGTCAAAGACAAAGATTTAGCCAAGAAAATTGATCGAGGAGTTTTTCCTGGTCTTCAAGGCGGACCGCATATAAATAACATCGCTGCTATTGCTGTTGCCCTAAAAGAAGCCCAAAGTACATCTTTTAGAAAATATGGCCAGCAGATAGTTGATAATGCTTATTTTTTGGCTCAGAAATTAATGGACTTTGATTTTAATATCGTTTCTGGTGGTACCGATAATCACCTAATGGTTATAGACCTAAGAAACAAAGGCCTTGATGGTAAGAAGGCGGCCTTAATTTTAGAAAAAGCCGGTATTGTTGTTAATGCTAATAGTGTTCCCCATGATCCTCGACCACCGATGAAGCCCTCAGGAATCAGGCTAGGAACACCAGCCTTAACCTCTCGAGGAATGAAGAAAGATCAAATGGGGGAAATTGCCCAGTGGATTAATATGGTTATCACTGACCGAATATCTCCCGATAAAGTAAGAAAGGAAGTTGGAGTCTTAACTAAACAATTTCCTGTCTTCAGTTTAGCTAAATAGTTGGCCATGCTAAAATAGCCTCATATGGCCAAGATTTTTTCCGGAAAAGATTTTGCCGATAGGGCAGAGCAAAAATTAATTAAAAAATTTTCTTCTCTACCGGCTAAATTAAAAGAATTGGTTCTTGTTGATATTCTGATAGGCAATGACAAATCAGCCCAAGCCTATGTCAATTTAAAAAAAGCGGCCGCTGGGCGAGTGGGGATTAATTTTGAAGCTGTCTATCGATCAGAGAAAGCTTCTGGCTCTGATTTGTTGGCCTTGGTTAATCGATTAAATCAAGATAGGCGAGTGGGGGGGATAATGTTTCAATTGCCTTTTCCTGAAAATTTAAGAGACAGTCAGCGAGAAGTCATTGATAATATTTATTTTGAAAAAGATGTTGATTGTTTGACTAGTCGAAGATTAGAGAGGGTAGTGAAAGGGGAGAATGATTTTTTGCCGGCAACAGTGGCGGCAGTAGTCAAGATTTTGGCCTACAGCGGGGTAAGTGACTCCGAGTTGGTTGGTAAAAGGATCGTTGTTGTCGGTCGATCTGATATTGTTGGCCGTCCTTTAGCCGCTTTTTTAAAGAATCATAAAGCTAAAGTAACTGTTTGCCACCGTCAGACTAAACGGTTGTCAGATTATACTCAGTCGGCAGAAGTTTTAGTTTCGGCGACAGGAAGACCCGATTTAATTAAAGAAAATATGGTTGCTAAAGGAGCGGTAGTAATAGATGTCGGCTCACCCAAGGGCGATGTTGATTTAGAAAGAGTTAGAAAACGAGCCAGTTTTATTACTCCAGTACCAGGTGGAGTTGGTCCAGTGACGGTTATTTGCCTATTAGAAAATTTTATTAAGCTTCTTTATCAAAAAAATTGATCACAAAAATTGCTTTTTGGCTTATTTCAGGTTACAATAAGCAAAGTAATAATTATTTTAATCACGCACATTCGATTTGTCTCCTGGCTTAAAGTAAAAAGCGAGTCGAATGGAGGTTTAAAAAGGAGATAGTATGACTAAAGGTAAAAAAACCAATCAAAAAAAAAGTAAAAAGAAGGAAAAGTCAATTAGCAAAAAGAAATCTTCAAAGTCTGCTGGTAGCAAAAAAAAGACGACTGCTAAGAAAAAAGCTTCTTCTGCTGCTCCCAGGGTAATTAATGATAGTAATATTTCTCTTGAAGGCCTGCTTAGAGCCGGTTGCCATTTTGGTCACTCAGTTTCTAAGGTTAATCCTCGAATGCAAGATTACATTTTTACTGCCCGAGAAGGAATTCATATTTTTGATTTGATAAAAACCAAAAATCAATTAGAAAAAGCCATTGAATATTTATCTTCGTTAGTTTCTGAGGACGGCAAAATAATTTTTTTGGGAGCAAAAAGACAGGCAATTGAGGCAACAGAATTGGCCGCCAAAAAAACTGGTATGTTTTACGTTACCACTCGCTGGATTGGTGGCCTATTAACTAATTGGAAAGAGGTCAGAAAGAACCTTGATCGGCTTGATCAATTAAATAAGAAATTAGCCAAAAAAAACACTACCTTAACAAAATATGAAATTAGTGTTTTAAAGAGGGAACAGCGTCGATTAGAAAATCTTTATGGTGGGCTAATGGGATTGGAGAGTTTGCCCCAAGCTCTATTTGTTGTTGATCCCAAAAAAGAAAAAACTGCCGTTAGAGAAGCCAAAAGAATGGGAGTGGCTATTGTAGCTATTGCTGATACCAACGCTGATCCAAGAGGAATAGACTATCTTATTCCTGCCAACGATGATGCTAAGGCTAGTGTAGAATATATTTTGTCTAAAATTGCTCAAAAAATTGAAAAATGATCAAAAAAAATAGCCCTGTCTTAGAATTAATTAAAAAGCTTCGAGAAGAAACAGGAGCTGGAATAATGGCCTGTCGTCAAGCTTTGGAAAAGACTGATAATGATTTTGATCAGGCCCTAAAAGAATTAAGAAATCGCTATCAGTCTCTTGCTGCTAAAAAGGCCGATCGCCAGACGGGGGAAGGAAAAATTTTTGCCTATATTCATAGTGACGGCAAAATTGGTGCTCTGGTTACTCTTTTGTGTGAAACTGATTTTGTCGCCCGAACTAAAGATTTTACTATTTTGGGGAAAGAATTGGCAATGCAAGTGGTGGCAATGAACCCGGCTGACAGTCAGGAATTATTAAGCCAAGATTACATTCGTGATCCTCAATTAACAGTTAAAGAGCTGGTAGAAAAAACTATTGCCAAAACCGGGGAAAATATTAAGATTGGCGATATGGCCAGATTAGAAATTTAAATTGACTTTTATTAATGGCTAGACTATTCTAAATAATAGTTGATGTTCGAAAAAACAAAAGCCCAAATGGGCAAAACGCTGGACCTGTTAAGGGAAGATTTGGCTTCAATTAGAACCTCAAGAGCCAATCCAGCCTTGATAGAAAATATTGGCGTTTTGGCTTACGAAGGGGCGCAAGAGTTAAAAATTAAAGAGTTGGCTTCAATTAATACCGAGGGGGCAACCGCTTTAATAATACAACCCTGGGACCCAAAGGTAAGTAAAAGTATTGCCGAAGCTTTAGAGAAATCGGATTTGGGTCTATCAGTTGCCGTGAGCACCCAGACAATTAGGGCTAGCCTACCGCCTTTATCAGCTCAGAGGCGAAAGGAGTATATTAGGCTTTTAAAGAAAAAGCTTGAGGCGACTCGAGTGATGATTAGACAGGTTAGGGCTGAGGAAAGAAGCAAAGTTTTAGATCAAAAAGAAGCTGGAGAAATTAGTGAGGATGAAGCCTTTCGTCAGGAAGAAAAGCTTCAGGAGCTGACCGATAACTATATTGACAAAATTGATCAAATTGGTGATAAAAAGATCGCCGAGTTGGAGTCATTGTAAAATAGATTAGTTTCCTTCCTGGCTTCATTAAATAAACTTATTTATGACAGCTCTTTATTTTTTTCTTATTTTATCTTTATTAATCTTAGTCCATGAAGGGGGACATTTTTTATTGGCCAAAAAGGCGGGAGTGAGGGTTGAGGAGTTTGGCTTTGGTATTCCGCCAAGAATTTGGGGTAAAAAAATTGGGGAAACAATTTATTCAATTAATCTTTTTCCCTTTGGTGGTTTTGTTCGTCTGTGGGGGGAGGAAAGCCAAGTTAAAAAAGATCGTAAGCGATCTTTTTCTGGCAAGAGCAAAAAGACTAGAATTAGAATTTTACTAGCGGGAGTAGTAATGAATTTGTTTTTAGGGGTTAGTTTGTTTTGTTTGGTTTATTCTTTTTTGGGAATTCCTGAGGAGACTGATCAAGTAAGAATAGTGGCGGTGGTGCCTGACTCTCCTGCCGATCAAGCCGGGCTAGAAGAAGATGATATCATTGTTTTGGCCAACGACCAAGAAATTATTTCTACCGAAAGCTTTATTGATATTCTTAGCCAAAATAAGGGGGAAGAAGTTGTTTTTAGTCTTTTGCGAGAGCCCAATCCTTGTGACAATCAAGAAGAGGAGGTTTCTTTTTGCCAAGAAGGCCAGTTAGTGGCTCAGGTTTTGGTAAGAGAAAGTCCTCCCGAAGGAGAGGGGGCGACGGGAATAATTATTTCTCAAACCCAAAACCGTTTTTATCCTTTTTATAAAATGATTCCTAAGGCCGTTTATAATGGAATAAGAGAGGCGTTTTTTTGGTCGGGACAAGTAGTGATATCTTTGGGGCAAATGTTGGTAAAAATTATTACCGGGCAGGGATTGCCAAAAGAAATCACGGGACCAATTGGTATTTATCAGGCCACCGGAGAGGTTTCTCAGTCTGGCTTTTGGGCTCTGGTTCATTTTACCGGTATTTTGTCAATAAATTTAGCTATTTTTAATTTGGTTCCTTTTCCCGCTCTTGATGGCGGTCGGGTAGCTTTTGTTTTGTCAGAAAAGATAATTGGCCAAAAGAAGCGAGAAAAAATTGAGCGCTGGGCTAATCAGATTGGCCTAATTCTACTAATGACCTTGCTTGTTTTGGCAACAGCAGGTGACATTAGGCGATTATTTTAAGGAGGGAAGGCGTATATATATTTGTCAATAGTTTTTCTTTAAAGTATAATTATTAACAGTAAGCAATTTTTAATTATTTAAAAAATTTAATGATGATCGAAGGGGGTGTTCATTCTAATATAGTAAATATATGGCAGTGGTTGTTAAGAAAAAACCAGGTGAATCTAGTGATCAGCTTATTTCTTCTTTTCGAAGGAAAACGGCTGATATTGTTGTTAGTGTAAAAAAACGAGCCCGATATACTAAGCCCTCTCAAAAAAAACGAGAAGAAAAAAAACAAAAAGAACGGGAGGCAAAAACAAGGCGATGATAAAAAAACAAAACTTAGAACAGCAATTAAAGGAGGCAATTCGAAGTCAGGACAAGAACCGAGTGTCGGTTTTGCGCCTATTATTATCGGCAATTCATAATCGAGAAATTGATAAAAGGGAGAGTTTAACAGAAGAAGAAGTTTCCTCAATTGTTAGAAAAGAAGCCAAAAATCGTCAAGAATCAATTGAGGCTTATCGTCAGGCTGGTCGAGAAAATTTACAAAAAAAAGAAGAAGAGGAATTGGCGATTTTAACAGAATTTATGCCTCAGGCTATTTCAGAAAAAGAGCTTCATGATTTAGTTAAGAAAAAAATTCAAGAGAAGGGCTTTTCTGGCCAATCAGGCTTCGGGCCTTTAATGGGCCAGGTTATGAATCAAGTTGGGGGTCGGGCTGATGGTTTGTTAGTAGCCAAAATTGTTCGGAAAGAATTAGGAATAGAATGAGTTTTTCTTCTTGATGACGACAATTGATATTAAAGTTAATGCCGGTTATAGTTTTGATCGCCAATTTTTAAGAAAAAAAATTAAAACTTATTTGGCTAATAAAGGATTGGGGGATATAGAATTAAGCTTAGCTTTTATTGGCAAGCGGAAAATGCGTCAACTCAACCGGAAGTATCGTGATCTTAATAAGGTTTCTGATGTTTTGGCTTTTCCCCAAAATGAAGAACGAACTCCGAAAGGAAAATTGGTTTTAGGGGATATTGTTGTTTGTTATCCTTGCGCTCAAGAAGAGGCGATTGCCTATCAGGAAGAAATTGATAAAACGATTTGGGATTTTGTTGAGCACGGCTTAGGCCGGTTAGTGGAGGAAAGTGGCAATTCGTAATCAGTATTAAAATTAATATTGGTCTAAGAGGTCTTATTGGATCAATATTTTAAAAATTAAAAATTTTTTAAAGTGTGGCTTTTTATTTAGATTATCGTCCTAAAAAGATTGCTGAAATTGATTTGGCTGAGGCCAGACAAGCTTTGAAAAGGATTTTATCTTCTACTCCTTTTCCTCATGCCTTGTTGTTGGCTGGGCCTCGAGGAATCGGGAAAACTTCGGCCGCTCGGATAATTGCTAAAAGTCTTAATTGCCGAAAAAAGAAATCGGATTCTATCGACCCCTGCAATCATTGTTCTTCTTGTTTGGCAATTGATAAAGGGGCGTTTTTGGATGTCTTAGAGATTGATGCGGCCTCTAATCGGGGGATTGATGATATTCGCCAACTAAAGGAAGGGGTTGGTTTGGCGCCAGTTAGAGGAAAAAATAAGGTTTATATTATTGATGAAGTTCACATGTTAACCAATGAGGCCTTTAATGCTTTGTTAAAAACCTTAGAAGAACCACCGGAAAAAGTGGTTTTTATTTTATGTACGACTAATCCGGAAAAAATTCCTCAGACAGTTTTGTCTCGTTGTTTAAGAATTAATTTTTCCAAAGCCAGTGATCAAGAAGTGATTCGAGCTCTTAAGAGGGTGGTAAAGAAAGAAAATCTAAAATTAGAAAATGACCAGGTGTTGGACTTGATTGCTCAAAATGTTGATGGGAGCTTTCGTGACGGCCAAAAAATTTTAGAAGAACTATCCTTTGAGAAAGGAGAGATTACTCTAGAATCAACTAGTAAAGCAGTTGGTTCTCAGGCTAACTTGGGACCAAGTCAGTTACTGATTTTTCTTGGTCAAGGCGATTTATCCTTGGCCTTAGGAGAAGTGGCTCGCTTGGACGAAAACGGCGTTGATTGGGCGTCTTATCTTAGACGATTGTTGACTCTTTTGCGTCGGCTTCTTCATGGGGTTTGGGGGTTGCCTGATGGGGAAAAAAACAGTTTTTCCGTTGAGCAACTGATCTTTTGGGTAAAAATTTTTTCTCAAGCTGCCAATGAAATTAAAAATGCTAGCTTACCGGTTTTATTAGTTGAGTTAGCGGTGGCTTCGGCGGTTGATCAGGTCAAGAAAACAGGGGAGGGCAAGCAGAAAGGGAAAATCGCTACCGATAAAACTGATTCACCAAAAACTAGTTCAACTTCAACAAAGATTAAAGCGAACCCCAAGACATCCAGTAAAAAAAAGACCAGCCAAATTGATAAAAAGAAAAATAAGTCAACCTCAAAAGCAAAAAAAACTCTTACTAAAGAACAGTGGCAGAATCTTTTAAAAAAAATTAAGCCCAAAAACCATTCTTTGGAAGCCTTTTTGAAAACTGCTTACCCGATTTCTTTCGAAAATAAACGCTTAACTTTAGGGGTTTATTATCAATTTCACAAAGAATGTTTAGAAAAGGAGGCTAATCGACGGATAGTGGAGTCGGTGGCCGGCGAAGTTTTGAACTGTAAAGTGAGTCTTTTTTATCGCTTAGGTAAGAAAAAGTTAGTCTCGGCAAAGAAAATCAATCGGGTCTCGTCAAAATCTTCTGATGATGGTAATATCTATCAAGTTGCCAAAGAAATTTTTGGAGGTGATAGTCAATGATAGACATGAGCTTATTGAAACAGTTGGGAGATTTGAAAAATATTCAAAAAGAAATGGCCCGACAAACAATTACTGTTGACAGCCGGGGAGTGTCAGTAACGGTAACTGGCGAACAGAAGATAAAGGAATTAGTCTTTGCTGAAGGGACTAGTCCTAAAATAGTAGCCAAAGTTGTTAATCAGGCTTTTGATAAGTTAAAAAAACGCTTAGCTAAAAACTTAATGATGAATCGATGAAACTTCCCAAGGCCCTAGAAGAGTTGATTAATTCTTTTGAGCAATTACCTGGAATTGGTCCAAAAACTGCGGCAAGATTATCTTTTTATTTGCTTCACACTCCTCAAGAATACTTGGATCGTTTTGGTCAGGCGGTTGTCAATCTTAAAAAAGACACGGTTGAATGCTCTTTTTGTCACAATATTGCCCAAAAGGACCCTTGCCCTATTTGCCAGGACGAACAGAGAAATAAAAATACTATCTGCGTAGTCGAACAGCCGATGGACTTATTGTCAATTGAAAAAACTAGTCATTTTGATGGAGTTTATCATGTTCTTCACGGGGCGATAAATCCTCTCCAGGCGATTGGACCTGAAGAAATAAATGTTGATAGTTTAATTGCTCGGGTGAAAAAAAAACCTGATCTTGAAGAGATAGTTTTGGCCACAAACTCCGGCATGGAGGGGGAGGCAACAGCGATGTATCTTAAAAGAGAGCTGGTGAAGATTAATCAAAAAAGAAAAAGAAAGTTTCGTATTTCTCGAATGGGCCAAGGGCTTCCGGTGGGAGCAGATTTAGAATATGCCGATGAGGCTACTCTGCGTCAAGCCCTAGAAGGAAGAAGGAATTATTAGCATTGGGAAGAGAATGACTAAACCAAAAAGAAAACCCCAACCAAATACCAAAAATTTAGTTCAGCTGGCCAAAGAGGAAATAGAGGCAGTGGCCCAGGAGTCAGTCGATCAACTTACTCCAACAGAAAAGACCCAATCCGTTACCAATCAACCGCCCCAGCCCGATTATCAAAATGGCGCCTTGTCTTCTTCTGAGGAGGGGGTTGCGGCTGATAATAATAAGGAAAAAGAGCTTAGAGAAGTTAGGGGGCGCCTGTTAGATCTTAAAAAGGAATCGGACCTAAGTAGAAAAAGGCTTCTTCAGGAAAGAAAAGAGAAGGCTGAAAAGCGAGACCCGGTAGTTGAGGGGATTGAGACTGAGGAAAATAAAAACAAAGAGCCAAAAGATGATAACCTTCCTTTGTCTCCGCCCAAAACGACCAGCCGCCCTAAAAGAGGCCTACCCCTTGGAATTGGTCAGCCGGAAAAGAGAAAGAGAAGATAGGAAAAAATTTCCAAGATGATATACTTAGGCTATGAAAAGAAAGACAAACGGGCTTTTTTTATTTAATACTTTAAAGGGAAAAAAAGAACCTTTTTCCCCCCTTTTTTCTCCCAAGGTAAGAATTTATAGTTGTGGACCAACCGTTTATGGTCATACCCATTTGGGCCATATGCGCACCTATACTAACACTGACCTTCTTTTAAGGGTTTTAAGGTATCTTGGTTATCAACCTTATCAAGTAATGAATATTACTGATGTTGGTCATTTAGTGGGCGACCAAGACAGTGGGGAAGATAAGCTAGAAAAGGCAGCTAGAAAGGAAAAATTAACGGCTTGGGACTTATCTAAAAAATATACTGATGAATTTTTTCAAGTTCTGGCGAAGTTAAATATCGCCAAAGCGAAGGCGACTCCAAAAGCAACGGAAAATATTAGCGAAATGATCCTTTTGGTTGAGGAGCTAGAAAGAAAAGGTTTTGCCTATAAAACAAGTGATGGGGTTTATTTTGACACGAGCAAATTAGCCGACTATGGTCAGTTGGCCAATGTTTCTTTAGCCGATTTAGAGGAGGGGGCCAGAGTTGAAAAGAATCCGGAGAAAAAAAATCTGACTGATTTTGCTCTTTGGAAATTTTCTTCGCCAAAAGATAAGAGGCAAATGGAGTGGCCCAGCCCCTGGAGTAAAAGAGGTTTTCCTGGTTGGCATATTGAGTGTTCAGTCATGGCGATGAAATATTTGTCAGATTGTTTTAAGGGAGGAGAACTTAATCCCGATCGATTCGAAACGATTGATATTCACACTGGCGGCATTGAACATATTAACATTCACCATACTAATGAAATTGCCCAAACTAAAGCGGCTACTGGTAAAAAATTAGCTTTGTTTTGGGTTCATTTTAATTGGCTCCAGGTTGCCGGAAGGAAAATGAGCAAGTCTTTAGGTAATTTTTATACTCAAAAAGATTTAATTGATCGGGGGTATGAGGATTTTATGCCCCTAAGATATCTTTTTTTGAACACCCATTATCGTAAAGTAATGAATTTTACTTGGCCAGCCCTAAGACAGGCAAAGAGAACCTATCAAGAAATTATTGATAACTTGAGTCGAACAATTGATCAAGAGATATTAACTAAAAAATTAGATCAAAAAAATTTTGGTCAAAGAGAAGGTAAATATTTTGCTGATTTTGATAAAGCAATAAAAAATGATCTTAATATGCCTCGGGCCTTAGCTGTTTTTCATGCGGTTATTAAAGATAAAAAAATAACTGCCGATAAGCGATGGCAGGTTTTAGGTCGATTTGACCAAGTTTTGGGCTTGAGGTTAAAAGAAAGAACAATTTCTGCCTGGTCAAAGGATAGTCAAGAAATTCCTTCGAAGGTTTTATCTTTAGTTAGAAAAAGACAAAAATCCCGGGAAGAAAAGGATTGGCCCAGAGCCGATAAAATTCGGGCCCAGATTGAGAAGCAGGGCTTTTTGGTTGATGATACCCCCAAGGGGCCGAAGTTAACTTCAAAATAATAATGGCCACCCAAAAAGAAAAAATTGTGCCGGAAATAATTTATCAGGACAGATCTTTACTAGTAATTAATAAGCCGCCCTTTTGGATTGTTAATCGGGCCAAAACAACCAAAGGAAAGATAACAATTCAGGATTGGTTAGAAAAAAATTTTGATTTTGAAACAATTAATAAAGGGCTTCGGGCCGGCATTGCCCATCGATTAGATAAAAATACTAGCGGGCTTTTGTTAGTTGGTAAAACACAAAAAAGCCTAAAGACGATTCAAGAACAGTTTCTCCATCGTTTAGTGGAGAAAAAATATTCAGCCTTAGTATGGGGTGTTTTTCCTGATGATAGTCAAGTTATGGCGCCGATTAATCGACTACCTTGGGATCGGGAAAAATTTGGAGTTGTTTTAGGAGGAAAAAAAGCCAAGACGAAATTTCTAAGACAAGCAATTTATCAAAGAGAAGGGGAGAAGTATTCTTTGATTTGGGCTTTTCCTAAAACTGGCCGAACCCATCAGATCAGGGTTCATTGTCGATACTTGGGACATCCTATTGTTTCAGACTCTGATTATGTGGGCAGAAAGAGGCTCAAAAAAGATCGAGCTTGGTGTTCGAGGATTTTCCTTCATGCTTTATCAATTAGCTTTATTCATCCGGAAACAGAAAAAAAGGTCAAATTCCAAATTCCCCTACCCAAAGACCTTGACTTAGCCTTAAGGCAACTTAAAAAAGTTTAATTTTTTGTTAAAAACAACCCTCTGGTGATAAAATAGAGATCAGTTGACAGTTCGACTCATGAACTGCACAGGGTTTGGGGGTTGTTTGGAAATTGAAAATTTTTTAAGTTATGTCTGGACATTCTAAGTGGTCGACCATTAAACATCAAAAAGAAGCCAATGATCGGGCGCGAGGTAAAATATTTTCTAAATTATCTCGGGCAATTACTGTTGCTATTCGTGAGGGTGGAGGAGAAACAGATCCGGAGATTAATTATAAACTAAGAGTAGCAATTGATCGGGCCAAAGAGGTTAATATGCCTAAAAGTAATATTGAGCGAGCGATTGATCGGGCTTCAGGGAAGGAGGCCGATCAATTAAAGTCGATTCGTTTTGAAGGCTATGCCCCCTTTGGCGTGGGCATCATAATTGAGGCAATTACTGATAATCGGCAAAGAACGGTTCAGGAAATTAAAAATTTGATTGAAAAAGGAGGCGGGTCGATTGCTTCCCCAGGGGCTGTTGCCTATAATTTTTCTCCTAAAGGACAAGTTTTAGTTGAGAAAAAGCCTGATGCTGAAGAGCAAATATTGTCGTTAATGGAGATTGCTGGTGTAGAAGATTTATCAGAAGAGGAGCAAGCCATTGAAATAATTACTAGTAAAGATAAATTAACTTCCCTGATTGATCAGGTTAAAAAAGCGGGATTTGAAGTTTCCTCCTCCTCCTTGGTGATGGTTCCCAAGATTGAAGTGCCCATTAGTGAAGTTAGTAAAGCCAAGAAAATAATAGATTTTATTGAAAAATTAGAAAGTCATGATGATGTCCAATCAGTTTTTGCCAGCTTTGATATTCCGGTTGATATTTTAAAAAAGGTATCAAGTTAATCGCCCTCCTTTTATGATTAAAATTGGTCTTGGTAAAAAAATTGTTTCTTTTTGGCGCAACAAGAGGGCTCGTTTTGTGGCCAGCGCCCTTATCTTAACCGGCCTTCTTTTAATTACTCAAATTGTTTCTTTTTCTTGGCGATATTTTTCTATTTTTGGCTTGTTTTGGGCTGGTTTTGTTTTTTCTATTTGGTCATTATCGGAAGGGATTGACAGCTGGTTGGTAAAAATAATAACGGCAATTTTACCTAGTTTTTTCTCGGTTTCGGTAGCGATGTTTTATTTTCTTTTCCCGGAATCTTTAGCTTATCAGTTATTCTTGTTAACTTTTTTTGGCTTGGCTATTTATATTATTTTCTTAACAGAAAATATTTTTGCGGTGGCCTCAATTAGGACAATTGCCCTATCTCGGGCCGCTCAGACGGTTGGTTTTTTAATTAGCTTGTTAACGGTTTTTTTCTGTTATAACACGGTTTTTTCTTTTCGGTTTTTTGGTTGGTGGAATGCTCTTTTGGTAGTAGTTATTTCTTTTCCTTTGTTTTTTCAAGCTCTTTGGTCAGTAAATTTGGAAGAGAAAATAGATAATAAAATTTTACTCTTTTCATTGATTTTTTCCCTAATAGTAGGGGAATTATCTTTGATAGTATCATTTTTTCCTGTCAACGTTTTAACGGGCTCTCTTTTTCTAACTTGTGCAACTTATATTTTAATTGGTTTAGGAAATGCCTCTTTGTTGGAACGACTGTTTAAGCAAACAGTTAAAGAATATTTAATTGTTGGTGGCTTAATGTTTTTGTTTCTTCTAATTACCACTTCTTGGCGAGGATAAGGGAATAATTCCTAAATGAGGTTGATGATGGTTTTTGGTTTGTTTTTTTCAAGTCATTTTTATCGATACCAAAAACGAACGATATCAAATAATTAGTTATTGAACAATTTTTTTTGATTAGTAAGAAGGAAAAAAGAAAAAGAAAGGGGAGAGGCGACCC
>JBMNVW010000009.1:0-27211 GCA_050947035.1 Patescibacteria group bacterium | reverse complement strand
CATTTGATAGAATTAAATCTGGTTTTAATTAAAAAAAAATCAACAAAAAAACGACTTGTTTCAAACAACAACAACAAGACAACTAGTAATAAAGTAATGTTCAAAAGCTTTTTATTGTTTTTTAAAAATAAGAATGTTTGCCAAAAACCTAAAATAATTAGGCTGAGAACAAAAAATAGAAAAATGGTGCTGCGATGCTCGGCGGGTTGGCCCACCAAACTTCCTGATAGGGGGGAAACAAAAAGGCTAAAGAGAAAAATCTTGCCGAAAACATCCTTTTCTCTAAACACCCAAATAAAAAGTCGATAAAAACCCAAAAAATAAAAAGGGGCTAGTGACAAAAAGAAGGCTCCATAATCTAAAAAGGCTGAACCAGGAGTTGTCCCCCCTTCAAAAAAAAGAAACTGGGGAGAAAAGTGAGCCAAATAAGAACGAACTGCCTTTTCTATTCTTAAAACAGGCTTATTCCAAATAAGATAACAGATCTTGGCAAGTTTGGCACTTTTATTCATAAACAAATAGCACATAGCCCGATTTTCATTTATTTCTAGGCTTGAGCCAAAATTGATCACCTGGGATTCTTGATTTAATCTTTTGCTGGCCTCAGGGTTAATCATTTGAAAAATTAGAGGCAAGGAAAGCAAAATAAAAAAACCAAAAATAAGAAAGCTTTTTTTCAGGGTTATTTTTTTATTTTTAAAAAGAATAAATAAAGAAAAAGCCAAAATTAGGGGGCCAATTAACCGATGGACAATATAAAAATAGCCCGATAAAGAAAAAAGCAAAACAGTCAAGAAAGAATTAGCATCAACAAGTTTTTCTTTAGCCGGACTCTTAATAAAGCGAAGAAGAAAGAAAAAACCAAAAAGAAAAAAACCGTTAGCGACATTGCTCTCAAAAAACTGTCGAGAAAGACTAAAAGACCAAGGGATAAAAGCAAAAATAAAGGCACCCAAGAGAGGCAAAATTTTGTTTTGGGAAAAAATTTCCTTAAAAATCAAATAGATAGCAATTATAGAAAAAAAGCCGGCCATTGCTGAAGGAAAACGAACCGTAAAAATAGAAACGGGAAAAAAATTAAATAAAAAAGCAACCAAATATGGAAGGCCGGGAAGTTTGTGTTCGCCAAAAGCTTTAAAGGTAAGGGGATATTTATTACCCCACTCGTCAATACCGGCCTGCCAAATAGAAAAAGCGTTATAACCAACAGAGACCTCGTCACAATGGGTTCCCGGTGGAAGCTGTCCTAAGCCAATAAACCGAGCCAATCCTGCCCCAATCAAAATTAAACCAAGAACAAGTATCAAAAAGATTGATCTTTTTTTAGTTTTTTTTGCCATGTTCTTTCTCCCAATATTTAATAAAGGCGACTGGGTAATGAAGAGCAGAAAAAAGAGCAAAAACTAAACCAGGAAAACCGTCTAAAAATCCCTTATGTCTTAAATAACGAGATAAAAATTCGATGGAGGCCTTCATCTCTATTATAATGTATTGCCAAACATTTGCTTTTATTTTCGAATTATTCTGATATTCTTTAGCAGTTAATTCAGTATAGCGATTGAATTTAACTAAATATTCACCAAAATCAGGATAAGGATAATGGAGAAGGTGCCCAGATAAAGCGCCTATTTTGCCCGAGGGGACCATCATCTTTTCATGAACCGATCGGCAAGGAAGGTAAGCCATCTCCTTCTTAAAAAGTCTAATGACACTATCTGGATACTGGCCGCCTTTTTTTAACCAATGGCCTAAAAAGAAATTTTTTCTTTTAATAGAAAAGGCATCACAGTCACTCTCCCCTTTTACTGCTACTAAAATTTGTTTTTTTAAATTTTGGTCAACAATCTCATCGGCATCAAGTTGTAAAACCCAATCTCCCCGACAAGCATTAATGGCAATTTGTTTATTAATATGAAAAATCGGCTTATTAGTAGTCTTAATTACCCTAGCGCCATGTTTTTTGGCCACCTCTCGAGTTTTATCGGTAGATTCGCCATCAACAACGACAATCTCATCCACCCAGTCTTTGACAGCCTCAAGACAAGAAGCAAGGTTTTTTTCCTCATTGTAAACAGCCAGGGCCGCTGAAAGTTTAATCATTACTATTATTAATATACATTATCGATAAGGCCTATCTCAAACGCCTTGTTTCCATTAGGAAAATAAATTGTTTTTTGAAGCCAATCATCGGGGATGTCGCCCGGTTTGCCGACAAAAAGAAGCTTTCCCTCTTCTGTTTGGGCAATTTTACTAACCGAATCACCAGGATCAGAAAAATCAGGAAAATAAAACTTATCAAAATGATCGACCCAAACCCAACCGTATCTTCTAGTTCTAGTTTTTTCTATCGCCTGGTATCGTTGGGGTGAATATTGAGAATAAAACAAAAAGAAAATATAAGGCTCGCCATAATGGCGAGTAAAAAAGACTTTATCAAAACGGCCTTTGTTTTCCCAAGCGAAAGAAACGGCTTCTTTGTGGCCATACTGCCAATCTTTGGCCTTACTTACAGGATAAACTAAATAATATTGTTTCAAATAATAACCAAAATTTATTACTAGAAAACCCGAAAGAAAAACCCAAGCGATTTTTTTCCATTTCTTTTCCCTAATTCTTACCCCCAAATCCCACCAACCATAGGCAATAATAATTTGCCAAGCCGGAAGAGCGCAAAAAGTTCTTAGAGCGTGAGGAATAGAATTCATGGTTGTAGCGGCGGCGACCGGAGAAACCAAAATTTGAGCAAATAACAGGAAGGCAGGCAAAGATTTTTCTTGAACTATTTTTTTACCCAAAAGGTAAATACCCCAAAAAAGAGCCGGGGCAAAAACAATCATGAACTGACCAAAGCCAGGAATACTTTGCTGGGTATGCTCAGCACCGGTAAAAAATAAAAATTGAGGGGAAAAATGAACTAAATAATTCTTGCCAAAAGTCCAAAAATAATGAGTAATTTTGTTGTGTATTAAACGGGCAGCGATTTTAGGCCAACCCAGATCCCAAAGGCGTCCTCGAGCATCATTAATTCGCAAAACAAAGCCCGGATCGCCCTGAATACTAATTAGGTCATATCGTCCCTGAATAATTGGGCTTTTAAAATTTAAAACTAAAGGTAAGGCAAAAGCAGTTGCCACTAGGATGGCTAAAAGTAAAGCTTTTTTATTCTTAAAAAATAATTTTTTGTCGAAAATAAAAACCGCTAAAAAAAACAAGGGGACAAAAATTCGCGAAGAGTTATAGGTATAAACCGAAAGAGAAGCAAAAAGAAAAGAAAAAATTAAAGAAAAGGGCTTTTTTCTGGCCCGATAGAGAAAAAGAATTGATAACAGCAATAACAACTGGGCCAAGCCCGCTTCAAAAGCGGCCCGAGTAATTTGCAAATGCCAAATATCAATAGCCAAAATAAAAGCCGATATCAAGGCTAATTTTTTGTTTTCGAAAAGTTCTTTAGTTAAAACATAGGTTAAAAAAACTCCCAAAACACCAAAAAGAGCCGGCATAAAACGAGCCCCAAACTCTGTTAAACCAAACAAGCCTACCCCAGGAATGGTGGCATAAATAAACACCGGTAGCTTATACTCTCCAAAAGACTCAAAGCCTAGCAGGGGCCATGATTTCCCCCATTCATCTTTACCGGTTTGAAAAATAGAATAAGCATTGTAGGCAATGGCGGTTTCGTCCCAGTTTAAAGAGGGGGGGACTTGGCCAAGACGAAAGAAGCGCAAAAAAGAAGCCAGGATAAGAATTAAAAATAAATAAAAAAGGGGAGATTTAAAAATAGATTTCATCGTTTAACTTTTAATTTTTAACTATTAATTATCTTAGCCCCACCAATAGCCCCGAGTAAACAAAATTACCCCGGAGGAAAAAACCAAAAACATTATCCCCAGTAGAAAAAAACGAACAGCTGGTTTTATTTTAACAAATATATTGGCCCAAAAAGGGAAAAGAGACAAAAAGGTTAATAAATACCGCGGCATTGTTCCTAATGACCCAGTTAGGAAAGGTAAAATAAAAGCCAGAGTAGAAAAGGCCAGTGCTGGTTTTGCTTTCTTACCCTTAAGTGTCTGGCTCCACAAATAGATAAAGCTAATCAAGGCTGTTAAGGTAATTAAAAATTCAATCAAAACCGTATAATAGTTAAGCCAAGAAAGACCTGAGGGCCAAGAAAAAATCGTCAACAAATAATTAATTAAGGTTTGAAAAGGAGAAACAATTTGGGCTTTCCCCCAAGCCTGATGAGACAAACCAAATAAAAGCGGGTTGGCAAATTTAAACTTCAAAAAAAGACTATAACAAAATAAACCCAAAGAAGAAAAAAGGGGGAAGGAGATTTTTTTGGACCAAGAGAGCTTTTTTTCTTTTAGAAGGACCCAAAAAATAGCCGGAGCAATAAAGATACCGACCACTCGAGTGGCTGAGGCCAAAAAACCTAATAGGGCCGAGGACCAATACTTTTTCTCCTTAAGAAAAAATAAACTAGCAATGATAAAAAACAAAAATGGTAATTCAGTATAAAAAGCATTTAAGAAAACGGCTCCCGGAGAAAACAAAAACAGTAAATCAATAAGCCAAATTTTTTTATCAGCTATCCCCTCTTTTTTTAAAAGGCAATTTAAAAAATAAATCGTTAAGGGTAAAAAAATAAAAATAATTATTTGTCCAACAAGAAAATAATCAGAAAAAATCTTGTTCAAAAATCTTAACATAAGCGGATAAAGAGGAAAAAAAGAAAACATCGGCAAGCCCCGATTATAGCCGTAACCAAATTCGGCAATGTGAAGAAAGTGTTCAGCATCAAAATTGGCCCATGACCAAAACAAGAAGTTTTTATTCCAGGGAGAACCGATAAGAGAAGAGGGGGCATATTTTTCGGCTAATAAAAAATAACCCAAAATAACGATTGAAAAAACCAAAAAACGCCAAAATAAAGAGGCCAAAAAAACCGTTTTTAAATTAGTCGGGTCAAATTTTTCAATTTGAGTTTTTATTATTTTCATTTTTTAGCCAAAAACAATAACCAACTGTTGCCAAAAAGGAAAATAAGCTAATAATATTAGCGGTTTTGGCGATTTTGGTTTCTTGCCAGTTGATTAAAACATTATGTTTCCCTTTGGGTAAGACAACAGCCAACAAGCCTGTTTCTTCTTGAGGGCGGGTTTGGCCAACGTTGCTTTGCCAAGAGGGAAAATAAAATTTAGCAAAAACAATCTCCTCTTCTTTTTCTAAATCAACCAAGACCTGACAAGAAAACTCTTGGCAATCAAGGCTTTGTTTAAAATCATAGCGATAATAATCGGTTGGGGCAAAAATAGGTAAAATTTCGTTGGCGTTAGTGGTAGTTTGAGTCGCCTCTGGCGAAGTTAAGATCTTTTCTTGAGAAACAACCCGCTTAATTTTAGGATAGGAATGATAAGCCCCCACCAAGATGGCCAAGAAAAATAGAACAATAACATTAATCCAAAGCTTTTTTTTAAATGTCAAAATAGCATTAAAAAGAAAAGCAATTAAAAACACTAAGGAGAAGTTCAAAAAACCCAAAAAACGCCAGGGAAATTGAACTCGAGACAAAAAAGGCACTGTTTGCCACAGAAAAGCCGAGCGATGATTCATTAAAAAAATAAAGCAAAAAGATAAAAGGAGAAAAAACCAAAGGGTTTTTGGTTTTGAGATAAATTGTTTAATTTGCTTTTTGAAAAGATAAATTACCGCAAGCACTAAGGACGATAAAAACAAAAAAAGGTGAGGCAAGCCAATTTGAAAAGACATGGTGTCCCCTGGACCAGGCAAAGATACCCCATAACCCCAGGGGGAATAAACTAACTGTCTAATGGTGGGAAAATGGTCCCACCAATTAAAAACTTTTTCGGTTGATAAATGAACAAGGGGAATTTCTAAAATAGCCGGAAGCCAAAAAAAGGCCGATAAACCTAAACCTAATAAGGTAGGGAAGATTAGCTTAACAATTTTTTTACCGGCCAAAATAAATAAATAAGCAAAAAGCCAAATTGTCCCCCACAAGGCAACAATGTTGTGAGACATGATAAAAAAGGCTAAACAAAACGAAAAGAATAGATTATTTACCCAAGAGGGGCGCTCTTTTAAAGAAGCCCTTTCACCAAAATAAAAAACTCCTGGAAGAATCATTAAGGCTAAAAATTCCGGCAAATTTCCTCGAACATAAATATTAATAAATGTGTAAGGGGCAAAAACATAGAATAAGGCGCCGATAAAGCTGGCTAAATGAGAAAAATGTCTTTTTAAAAATAAAAATACTGAGGTGAAGCCAACTAAAAAACCAAAAACAAAAAGAGTTCTAACTGAGGCGGCTAAAGAAAAACCCAAAAAATGAATAGCTTGTCCCAAATAATAGACCAGAGGGTAAAAATAATTGAAAATTGGCGCTCCTAAGCCGGCCGCTAAACCAGGCGCCCATCGAGGAGGAATTTGGCCGGCCCTAACCGCCTTATCAAACTCCGATAATCTAATTAAATGAAAAAAAGCATCGTGAGAATCAAAAAACTCAAACTTTAATAAGGGGAAAACGGCATAAACAATCAGACCAATAATAGCCAAAAGCAAAGGAATTATTTCTCGATAAGCAGAAATTCTAATTAAAAAACTAATTAAATGGTGCTTTATTGGCCCGTGATACTTTTTACTGCTTTCTATCAAATATCGATTAACTTTTTGGGGCTCTTTTTTGCCACTAGCGCCGTGATAATGAATGACCTTAGCTTGAGGAACATAGTAAACAACCAAGCCCGCTTTTTTTAGTCTTTGACAAAAATCTAAATCCTCGTAATACATAAAAAACTTTTCGTCGAAAGTACCAATCAGATCAAAAGTGGTTTTAGGAATCAGCATCGCTGCCCCAACCGCCGCCTCTACCACAGTTGGATGACCACCTCGCGGTAAATATTTACTAAATGCCCCCTTCTTTTTTAACCAATACTCCTTAAAGGCTCGACCAAGACGAGGCAAATTATAACAAGAGGCTTGGGAGCTTTTCCCTCCTTTATTAAGAAGTTTTGGAGCAACTAAGCCGGCGTCTTTTTTCTTTTCAATAACTCTAATTAATTTATTGATTGCTCCCGGTAAAACCCGGATATCGGAATTTAATAATAAAATATATTCCCCTTTGGCTTTTTTAATACCCTGATTAACCGCCTTGGCAAAACCCACATTCTCCTCATTTAATATTGTTGTTACTTTTAGCTTGAAATTTTTAGCTGTTAATTGTTTTAGGTATTCTCTGGTGCCATCGATAGAATTATTATCAACAATAATGACTTCAATATTATTTAGTGATAATTGTTGGTTTGGGCTTTGGGATTTATCTTGGCCAATGCTGGCTACGATACTCTTCAGGCAGTCTTCTAGCAGTTCTTTAGTGTTATAAGAGACGATAATGATAGACAACAGCATAAAAAATTTCTAATTACTAATTTCTTTCAATTTTTAATGATTTAATGTTTTAAAAACATTGTTACATTGCTGAATTGTTAAATTGTTCTCTTTTTTTCTTGTCATTTTAGAGGGTACTCCCGAAAAATCCCGTCCGAGAAAAAACGAGATCCTTTGGTTGCCCAAGGCAACCTCAGGGAGACGGGGATTTGGTTTTTTTAGATTTTTCAACTACTAATTTGTAAACCCTATCCAACTCCCTGGCGCTTTCTTGCCAACTGTATTTTTCCATAACTAATTTTTGGGCTTTCTTGCCAACTTGAGCCATTTTCTGAGGATTTTTTATTAAATTAACCGCCGCTTTAGCCAACTGGTCGTTAGTATCAACGACAATAGCTTGTTGATTTTTTTTAATCCTAATCCCCTCGATTCCCTGAGAGGTAGTCACAATTGGCAAACCTGAAGCCATGGCTTCAAAAAATTTGGTTCGAGAACCGCCACCACTTCTAATTGGAGCCACTAAAACCCAAGCTTTTTGATAAAAATAATTAATGTCATCGGCTTCTTTAACGGTAATATCTTTATCTTGGTTAAATTGACCATAAAATTCAGGAGCGTATCGGCCGATAATCCAAAGCTTGGCCTTAGGTAATTTTTCTTTAATTTTGGGCCAAACGCTTTTTAGAAGAATATCCACTCCCTCCCTGTTCTGCATCCACTTAAAATTGGCTACACCAAAGAAAACCGTTGGCCGAGAGGTTCTTTTATATTTCTTTTTAATAAATCGATCAACGCTAACCCCGTTTTTAACAATTTCAAATTTAGTTTTAGGACAATGTCTTTTCATCAATTTTTGATCATCTTCGGAAACAGCACAAGTTTGGGTAGCGGTTTGCCAAAAATGTTTCTCCCAAAGAAAAATTTTTAAAACATCAAAATAATAAAGGAGTTTTATTGGGGCCAGATACCAAGGCAAAGTTTGGGTATGGTGACGATAAACCTCATATTCAATCGTTTGGTCAACTAAAATTTTAGGGGTCTTGGTTTGGGGAACATTGGGCATAAGATAAAAACATTCAATATGAACCAAGTCATAGTCTTGGCAAGACAATTCCTTTTGAAGAGATTTTTTAAGCTGGCGAGAATAATAATTGGCAATTAAAAAGGGATAAGGGGTTAAGAGGGCAAAAAGAATTTTTTTGGGATCCCAGGTTTTGCCTCGAATAAAAGTTTTAATTTTTTGACAATATGGGGAAAGCTCTTTAATATTACAGTTTTCTTCTGGCCCTCGAATAAAACTAAACAAGGTGATTTGGTGTTTTTTAGATAAGCGCTTTATTAAATTGTAAGACCTTGTTTGTCCTCCCGAATGAAGAGGATAGGGCAAATAGGGGGTGACCATTAAAATTTTCATCGTTTTCTTAGCCCATTTATTTTTTGGGCGATTTATTTTTAAGTTCTATAATAACAAACTCCTCATTTTCTTCTATTATATTGTATTTTTTCATAATTTCTTTGGTTTTTTCGTCATAATTTACCGAAACATAATGAGTAGCTCCTTTTTTAATCATCGTCTCGATCGGGCCGGTTATTTCTGGCCAACCCCAGCGGTTGGTTTGATATAAAAAGGCCGGATCCCAATTGTAGGGGGCAATCACCCTGGCTTCTTTGGCTAGGGTTTGATCGACTGCCTTTCCGGCCTTGACAATACTCGGATTATTAATCTGATAAAAGCCACGAACCTCAAACCAACCAAAAGCTAACATCATCGCCACCAAAGAGGCAATAATGCTTAGATTAAAAAGTTTTCTTATTTTTCCCTGGCCAAGACCAAGAATAAATTCTGCCCCCTTAGCGGCCAAAATAGCTAAAATTGGCATCAGGGGAAGCTGATAATAGTCGTGAGTAACATTGCCGGTGGCAATAGTAATAATAAAAATTACCAAAGCCGATAACCAGGACAAGTAAAACAACCACTCTTTCTTTTTCTTGGAAGAAAAGAGACCGGCAAAAAAGAGAACGAAGCCACCAGCGCCAAGAATAAGCTTGTTGAGTCTTTCAAAAATAATCCAGCGAAAAAAAGCTCCCTTAAAACGAATATTAGTCGAATTAAATAGCCAAGCGGTGCCAAATTGCCCTTCGGGGTAACGATCAATATGCCATCGCCAAAGTAAATACGGTCCTACGACTAATATCCCAAAAATAATAATTTTGGGCCAATCTTTTCTTAATTGCTTACCCCAATTTTCCCAAATTAAAATTCCTATTGGCAGACCTAAAACTAACCCATAGGGCTTAGTTAAAATTGCCAACGCCAGAATGAGAGCCGAGACTATTAACCAAAAAAAAGTTCTCCTTTCTAGCCAAATCGTTACTAGCCAAAGAGAAAGAACCGATAAAAAAACATGTAAAGGGTCAGGCATAGTCACTCGACCATAGTAAATATTAAAAGGAATAACCGCCCAAAAAAAGGCGGAAAGATAAGCCACTAGAGAGGAAGAATATTTTTTTACCAAAAAGAATAAAACAACTCCGGTAGCAGAAGAAAATATTGCCGAAACCAAGCGCAAATAAATTTCATTAACCCCAAAAAACCGATAAAGGGGGTGGGCAATAATATTATAAAGAGGAAATTCAGCAAAAAAATAGCGATTGGTGTTTTTGTCACCATAAGAGTTAAGGGCATGAAAAGAATCAGACTTAGGATAAAAAGGAGTAAAGCCTTCTTTAATAAAATTACGATTAATTGAGGCGGTGTCGGCTTGCCGCCAAGAGTGCCAATCGGCAATGGGGTTATCGATTTTATAAAGTCTTAAGGCTAGGGCAAGAAAGAAAATAAGAATTAAAAAAATGACTTGTTTTTTATTCATGGTTATTTTTTGTTTCTAGGTTAACCCTACCAACAACTAAACCCAAAATCAACCAATAAGAAAAAGCCACTTTTGATGACTCCAGGGCATCAATAAAAAGCATACTGGCCAAAATTGCTATTGTTCCCGAGGCTAAGGCAACTCCCAAAAACCGACCCTCTCGACTTATTTTTTTATTTTTAAAAAGTTTTTGATAAAAAGGAATTTGGGCCAAGAAAATCCCCAAAAGGGCTAAAAGACCCAAAAAACCAGTTTCTCCTAAAGCCCTTAAATAGCCATTATCGGTGGCTAGGGTTAAGGAAGAATACCCGGTGCCCAAGAGGGGGTTTTTCTTAAAATGTCTAACCGCCCGAGGCCACTCTACCGAAAAACGAATATCGCCAGACCTGGTTACCCCTACCTCAGTAGCCTGTTGGCGAGAAGGTTGGGGGGTGGGAGTAGGGGTGGGGGTGGGAGAAGGTTTTCTTGTGGCTGGTTCTGTTGTTGATGGGGGAGGGGTGGGCTCTTTGGTTTCTTCTTCTGCTATTATGGTGGGGGTGGGAGTAGGCAGTCTTTTTTGGGCCAATTCTTGTTGTTTTTCCTCCGGTAAAAATGATTCTATCCGTTGACCAACTCTTTGGACTAATTTTGGTCCCTCAACTTTAATAGTGGCCGAGAAGCGTTGGTTAATATCCTCGGAAAAGAAAGAGCCCAAAAGGCTCAAGCCAATAATTGGAGGCAGCCACCATTTCTTGTTTAAGACAATAAGTAAAAAAGAGACAGAAATTAAATAAGCCACAAAAGAAATTCGTGAGGCGGTTAAAATTAACAAATAATAACAAGCAACAAAAAGGGCGGCCAAGAATATTTTTTGGCCTCTTTTTTTACTAATTAAAAAAGAAGAAAGACAAATTGGAATAACTAGGGTCATGAAAATAGCCAAATCGTAATGGCCGGCAAAAGTAGAAGAAACCCTAGTCCAAACATCAAGCTCAATCATGGTCCCCTTGGAAAACTCCTCGTTCATAGTAGAAATAGCCGGTAAGGAATAAAATTTTTGCCCTAAGGCATAAAGAAAAACTAAGCTTATTGTTATTAATAAAACAACAAGAAAAGTTTTAAAGTCTTTTTTATTTCTTATCGCCAGAAAACCCAAAAAAAACAAACTCATATATTCGATTCTTCGAAAGTAGTGCAAACAAGCCAGGTGAGGCCAAACTAGCCGACTAATAAGCAAGGCGCTTATTGTTGCCGCCAAACCCACTAACCAATAAATAATAATTGCTTGACCAATTTTGTTTTCAAACAAGCTTTTTTTTCTTTGCCAAATCAGGGGGAGAGCAAACAAAAAAGTGATAGCCACAACAAAGTCTTCTAACCGAACCCTAACATAAGAACCGGGAATCTCTAGAGAAGGCAATTTCGGATAAAGAGGAATAAAAACCAACAAAACCAAAACCATAACCGAAACCAGAGAAGGATTAATTTTTTTAATTAGATTAATAATTCTTTTCATAAATCGTTAAGAATTTGCTGATAAATTTGGTGCTTTTTTTTATTTTGGCAAAAAATAATTTTTCTTAAAAAAGCGGCTGCTTTTAATAAAAAACCGGCAATTGGTCTCTGCCAAAATGGTTGATGTTTTTGATAAAAATATTTTATTCCCCAAAACTCGCTTTTGGCGGCTAAAAGACTAGTGCCGCTTTTCCCGCCCAAATGAACAAGAGATGTTTGCGGATAATAAACAATATCAAAACCAGCCCTTTTAGCCCGATAACAATATTCCATTTCTTCGGTATACATAAAAATTTTTTCATCAAGTAAGCCAATTTTATCAATAACCGTTCTTTTGATAAAGAAACAGGCTCCAGTAACCCAATCTTGGTAATGGGGTTTTTGATAGTATCGGTCTTTAGTATAAAAGCCGGGTTGGTGAGGATGATAGGGCTTAACAAACTTATTAATTAAGGGTAAATCATCAATCATTAAGGCCCAAGTGGCTAGTCGAATCAGGGTGGGAAAATAACCTCCCGAGGGTTGAACCTGGCCGTTTTCCCAAAGAAGCTTGGGGCCCAAAATTCCTACTTTTTTGTTTTTATTTAAAAATTCAAGACTTTTTTCAAAAAAATCTTTTTCGGTAATAATGGTGTCAGAATTTAAAAGCAAAACATACTCTCCCCTGGCCTTTTTTATCCCCTGGTTATTGGCTTTGGCAAATCCAGCGTTATCATCATTTAAAATTATTTTTACTTTTAATTTTTTGCCTTCGGCAACCCGCCGATTACGCTCCACGAGCTCCGCCTCCGGCGGATAAACTCCCGAAAGGCGAGTGGTAAGTTCAGGCGGGGAGCTTTGAAGTTTTTTTAAGTACTCTCTGGTGCCATCGGTAGAATTATTATCAACAATAATCACCTCTAAGTCGTTTAGGGATAATTTATCTTTCTTTCCTGGATTAGCGGACTTTAGTCTGCGACTATTTTGGCGCGAATTAAAATTCGCTACTCCAAAGTTAGGATTTTTCTTATCAGTAGCGGACTTTAGTCCGCGCTTGCTTGTTAGACTGTTGACAATTGATTCCAGGCAGTCTTCTAGCAGTTCTTTGGTGTTATAAGAGACGATGATGATGGATAATTTCATAAGTATTTAATTTAGGGGAATAAAAACAATAATCATTAATATTATTTTTTTCTAGCTAAACAACTTATCGACTACTATTTATTTTCTCAAACACTTCTTTATCCGACAAAACAGCGGATTTCTTTTCAAGACGTCGTTTTTTTAAGATTTGAGGCAATTTTTTACCAGCAGCCAATAAAACTTTAACATATTTAGGATTATGAACCAATCTCTTCATTAAATTAAAGTGGTGACTTTTTAACATTTTTTTATCATGAAGATTTTTCCAAATAAAAAATAGTTGATTTCTTTGGGCAATAAAATCAATATAATCAGAAGAAAAATTTTGCCTAATAACGCTTTCCTCATGACGATGATCAACTCGGGCTTTTGGTTCCCAAAAAACCTGGTATCCCCTTTTCCAAGCCCGATAACAAAGATCAGTCTCTTCAAAGTAAAATGGATTAAATAGACCGTCGATACCGCCTAGTTCTTGCCAAACATTTTTTCTAAAAGCAGCGTGACCGCCAGAAACCCAAAAAGACTTTTGGGCTCTTTTTTCTTTTGGTGAAATTCGCCTGGGGGAAGAAATGTCAAAAAAACCCTTTTCAAAAGAAACAATTCCCAACTGCCAATCAGCATTGGCGCCGACGGCAAAAACATCGGGCTGGTCAAAATGAGGTAGGAGAGCCTCGAAACAACCTGGTTCCACAACAACATCGGTATTTAATAAAAAAACAATTTTTCCTTTAGCGGCGGCCACTCCTTGATTAACACTGTCGGCAAAACCTCGATTGACATCTTTTGTTAAAACAACTAGGTCCTCAAAAACATTTTTTCTAATTTTTTCGATAACTTTTAAGCTATTGTCAGAAGAGGCATCATCAACAAAAATTATTTCCGGGGTTATTTTGACTTTTTTAAGGCTTTCGGCCAAGAGGGGCATGTTTTTTGCCAGTTGTCTCTCCCCGTTCCAATTGGGAATAATAATAGAAAGTTCAATCATTTTTTTAATTAACCGTTTTCTAATTCCTTGGTAACCTTTTTAACAAAGCTGTTAACAGAAAAATTTTCTGCTAAAGCCATTAGGTGATTAGTTGATGGATTTTTAGTTATTATCTGCTTTGTTTTCTCAGCTAGCTCTTCTTTTTTTCTCCATAGACAAAGCTCTTTTTGAGAAAAATTTCTAAAAATTTCTCTTTGCCCTCCAGCCTTATAAACTAGCGGCCAACAACCAGAGGCCATTGCTTCAACGGTGGTCATACCAAAATGCTCCACCTTTTCTGGCTCTTTTTTCTCATCTACGCCAAAACCAGCCGCATGCCAAAAAATTCTTGCTCGAGAATAAGCCTCTTTTAATTTAGTAAAAGGGGCATTAACTTGAAACTCAATCGGAAACCCCTGAGCTTGTTTTTTTAACTTTTGTAAAAACAAATTGTCTTTTTCCTTGGCCAAGGAACCACCAAAAAGAACCAGCTTCCAACCAGATAAACCTTGATCAACTAAATCCTTAAAAACAGAAACTAAAACGTCTTGTCTTTTGACATTCATTGTTGTTTCAAAACGACCAACAGCCATAATTAAATTAGTCTTTTTTTGGGGAGAAAAATCTTCAATCGAAACCGGAGGATACCAAACAAGAGAAGAAATTCCATATTCGTGGTCGACAATTTTTTTAGTAAAGTAAGAGTTGCAAACTACCTTGTCTATTAATTTTAACTTTATTATATTAAACAACGATTTCCCCCCTAGATTGTGAAAAGGAACTTGAAAGTGAAGCCAATTTCTCTTAGCCATCATTGTCGGAACACTGCCATCAGAAACCCAAAAAAGCAAATCATATTGGCGATGGGAAAAATAGGGAGGAGAAGTTAAAATATCCCGACCAATTAAATCTATCTTTTTCAAGGGTAAATTAAATCTTGATCTGGCTTGATCAAGAAGATTTTTGTTTTTAAAAGTAACCTCAACCTGCCAACCTTTATTAAGTAAAACTTGGGCCAAGGTTAAAATATACCTTTCTCCTCCCCCCAAAGTATCAGCATAGGGAGTGAAAAGGACGGCTTTTTTAATCATTTTTTTCTTTAATTTGCTTCTCCCAAACCCGGGCTTGGGTAATAAAAACGGAAAAAGTCTGATAAATAACCTGAATTACTCCGGCCTGACCGGCCAGTAGGCCCTGTTTTTTGATACCTCGTCGCCAAAATTCTCCCATCATTCGCCTAACCATTAAAAAAAGGCTGGTTCTCTGGCCGGCGGCGAAAAGAAGATTAGCTTCTTTTTCTGAATAACGAATTGTTCTCTCCAACATTTCCTCAATATTTTTAATCGCCAAATGAAGAAAGGGAGTGTCGATGTTGATAATTTTTCCTTTAATTTCAGGAAAGCTATGAATTTCCTTCGGCCAATTGATAAAGTTTTTTTTCTTGATAAAACGAACTTGATAATCGGGCCACCAACCCCCCCTTTTTAACCAAAAACCAAAATTAATATTTTTTCTGGCAATTGCCATCGCCCCAACCTCGTCCTCTACTTGAATAATTTTTTCTTTTAAAAAATTGGCTAACTGGGGGGTTATTCTTTCATCGGCATCTAAAACAAAAACCCAATCACCAGTGCACTTCTTGATGCCAAAATTTCGGGCCGGTTCAACATAACCAACCTGAGGATGAGAATAAACCTTGTCAGCCAAACCACTAGCAATCTTCTTGGTCTGATCGCTTGATTCCATATCAACAAAAATCACCTCATCGGCTAAAAAACGAGCTGAATTTAGGCAATCGGCAATATCATCGGCCTCATTTCGAGCGATAACATTAACAGAAATTTTGGGGGTTATTTTATTAACAGCCATTCTTTTTGCTGATTAATAATCTTGTGGTTAAGGCCAAGATTTTGATAATCTTCATTCGTTATCATAGCACAAACTGAGGTTGATTTTTCCGCTAAACCCTTCTCGAATTGAGCCGTTTGATAAAAAAAGTTAACCGGTCTAGCATAATAAAAAACAACCGAAGGGGAGCCCCCATAAGAAAAGCTGGAGGTTAAAGTAAGCTCGTCGGGTAAAATTTCGGCCGCATTTCGCTCATTTTGATTAACCAAAAATAATAAAGGCGGTGGGCAAATTACTTTAGCCTCCTTGGCTAAGATGTTTTTGGCACTGGGGGTGATCTCCTTTTGACCAATAAAGGCTTGATAATTGTTGAGAAAAACCCAAAATAAAATAAAAATAAGGGGAATTAAAAAATAGTTTTTACCAAAAGAAAAGGTTTTTTGCCAGCCGTATCCCCAAAGAACCGCCAAAACCGGATAAAGAGGCAAAATATACCAAAAAAGCTTAGTTTTAGAAAAGGTAAACAGGGTCAAAACCACCCCTCCCCAAACAAGAAAAAAAACAAAATTATTATCTTTTTTCTTGCTATTTATTTGCTCAAACAGCCAATAAAAACCACCCAAGGCAGCCGGTATTAGCCACCAGGAAAATTCAGAAATTAAAAATTTAATATAATATAGTTTGCCGCCAAAATGGTATTCAATTGGTTGATGGGCCCGCCTAAAAATGTGTTCAATAAGATAAACTTGCCAAAACTCATTACCAAAACGAATCGTTTGATAAATATGCCAAGGAGCAACTAAAACAATGGTTATTATTCCCACCCTAAGCCAAACCTTAAAATCTTTAAATAAACGTCCTCTTCGATAAATAAATAAATAAACAAACCAAATTAATCCGGGCAAAAAACCCATTAAGCCTTTAGCAAGCACCGCCAAAGAAATCATCAGGGCAGGATAAAAACAGTTGGTAAAATTAATTTTTTCTTTTTTGATTAGTTTTTTTTCTAATTTGGTTAAGAAAAAAAGACTGGCCACAACTCCTGCCAAAAGAGCCATGTCAGTGTTTAGGCCTTGAGACCGAGCCATAAAAAGAGGGGCAACAAGAAAGAAAGTTAACCCCAAGAGAGCGGCCTTATCTCCTAACCTTTCTCTAGCTAAAAGGTAAAAAAAGATTAAAGTTGTTGTCCCCAAAATGGGCATAAAAAATCGGGCCCCAAATTCATTTTCCCCAAAAATAGCTAAAGAGGCCTTGGTTAACCAAAAAACTAACGGCGGCTTTTCAAACCAGGGCCGACCATTCCAGTAAGGAGAAAGAATTTTTGTTTCTCGAGAAACTTGAGCATATATTCCCTCATCCCAATCATAAAGAGGGCTTCTTCCCAAACCGACAAAACAAATTAATAAAAAAATAATTAATATTAAAAATAAAACCGTAAAAAAGGGGGGCTTATTTTTTAAAACACTCATTGTTAATCAAAAATCAAACAACAATTTGGCAACTGAACAATACTTTAATCTATTGAATCAATATCCTTGCCGCCAAAAGAACCGGTCAAAAAGTCACCAACCGCCTCTTTTCTTATTTTATCTTTGCCAAGCAAGATTTTAATTAAATCAAAAAATAAAAATAATTTTACTTTCCAATAACCATGCCGAAAACCAAAAAGCAGTCGGTTTCTGGTTAAATAATAATTTTGTAATTTTGACCCCGGACCCCCTGAAGAGCCAGCATTTTTATGATAAACAACTGCCTGAGGAGTAAATAAGATTTTAAATCCCCCTTTGAGAGCACGAAGAGAAAAATCCAAGTCTTCTAAATACAAAAAGAAGCGTTTATCAAAAAGGCCTATTTGTTCAAAAACTTTTCTTCTGGCTAAAAAAGCACAACCAGTGGCAAAAAAAACCTCTCTTTCTTCATCATATTGCCCCCGGTCTACTTCATCAACGCCAACATGAACCCCCAAGACGTTGACCCAATCCACCCTGCCCCCCGCATACCAAATTACTTTGCCTAAATCTTTTTCTTGATAACGACCCCGATGAAACTCAAAACCGGGGGCATAATATATTTTAGGAGCAAAAACTCCTGCTTGGGGTTTTTTTTCAGCTGCTTCAACCAAAGAAATAAGACAATCAGAGTCAATCTTAGTATCGTTATTAAGAATAAAAATATAATCGGACCCATTTTTCAGGGCCTGTTTGATGCCACGATTATTACCCTCAGCAAAACCAAGATTTTCCTTGTTTTCTATCAAAACAAAAGAAATTTTTCGAGTTCTTTTCTGAAATCGAACCCGATCAAAATATTTCTTAAGCTTTTTAATTGCCTCTTCATTAGAATGGTTATCAACTAAAATAATTTCTAAAACAATTTTGCCCCTTTTGGCCGCCAAGAGGGAATTAAGACAATCTATCGTCAGTTCGGGCTGGTTCCAATTTAAAACAACAACACTTAGCTTGATCATTGCCCTAGTTTTCTTAAAATTTTGTGAAAAAGGGCTTTAGCTTTACTAGTCTCTTCATTAATTAGTAGAGTTCGCCACCAAAATCGCCAATCCTTGCCTATTTTTTTCAAGAACTTTTTTTCTGGCAAAGGCTCTTTTTTAAACCCCAAGCTTTCCCAAACCTTAAGATAAATAACCAGAGTGTAAAAGGTCATTAGACCTGATAGAACCAAACCGTGAAAACCATCTTGCCAACCCTTTTGAGCAAAAAAACGACGGAAAAATTCTTCTACTGGTCGCAAAATGACATCTTGAGCTAAAAATTGATAACCAGAATCAAGCAACTGTTGAGCTTCGGCATCGGTATAACGATTAAGCCGCTTGATAAAACCAGAAACGCTTTGATAATTATAATGAATAAGCGGCTTTTTTAAATACCCTACTCCACCCTGAAGACGAATCCGTTCATGAATTATTTTAGAAAAAGCCCCATAGCCCTTAACAAAAAATCTTAATTGATAATCAGGATACCAACCAGCATGGTTAATGGTCTGGCCAAAAATAATATTTTTTCTCGGCAAAAAATAACCATTGTAAGATAAATTTTTAGCCGCTTTTTGTAATTCTTTGGCTAGTCCGGCCGAAACCACCTCGTCAGCATCTAAAGATAAAATCCAGTCCCCTTTAGCCTTAGAGATAGCAAAATTTTTCTGAGAAGAATAATCATCAAAATCCCGATAATAGATTTTAGCCTCAAATTTTTTGGCTGTTTTATGGGCGCCCCCCTTCTTCTTTTCATCTAAAACGACAACAATCTCATCAGCCCAATCATTAACTGAATCCAAGACTTCACTGATTTTGGGTTCTTCGGGTCGAGAAATAATCACTACACTAATACCAGAAGCGGTATTTTTGCGTCGCCAAGAAGAGCCCTGAAAATGATAAGAAAAACTATTCAGAGCTCGCTTAAATTCAAAACCGGCCTTCTTAGCCTTATCAATAAAAGCAATGTCGTTGGCAGGAGCATCACGAGTTCCAAACTGGCCCTTGGTTGGCCAACCCCCCAAATGATCAAAGTCGGCCTTATAAACTACCAAAGGAATAAAAAAACCATCATTGGCCGAACCAGAAACAGTCTTTTTTTTAACAAAAGCTAAAAAGTCTTTTTCTCTAAACTCTTGAGGATTATGGCCAAAGTCTTTTTTAATATTTGTTTTCCAAACCGGAATTAGCCCTGGTTCGACTAACTGGCCGGTTAAGAGCCTTTGTCTTTTTTTTGTTTTCCACAAAGCCTGGTCCCAACCAGGAGCAAAATATTGATCGTCAGTAGCAAAAACCAACCAGTCACGAGTGGCTTTTTTGGCACCCAAGTTCCAATTTTTATAGGGACCAAGATTTTTTTGATTAATTATTGGTTTAATGCCGGCTTTTTTTAAAACCGCCAGAACCGGTTGACTGACCCCACCCTCTTTTAATTGATCAACAACTATAATTAACTCATTCTCTAACTGGCTGTTTTTTTTAAGTGATTCAATCGCCAAAGCCAATTCTTGATCGGCATTGTAGGTAGGAATAATAATCGAGAAACCCTTCATGTTAAAAATTAATTAAAAATTTTAAAGCCTTGACTGATAATTTAAAATTTATTTGTCCGCCTGGCCACTGCTTCTTGAAGCTTTTTTGGTATTAAACTTTTGGCCAAAGACAGCTCTTCTTTTATTTTACCTCGTAAAATTAAGAAAAGACAACCAAGATAAATAACCCCGCCGATAATAACCCAAAAAATTAGGCTGGACAATTGTTGATTAATTAAATTAGCCATTGGCCACCAGAGGATAGCCGCCATTAGAGCTGAGGCCAAAGTGGGCACTTTTAGGGTTTTAGCCAAGGAAAAGGGCACCCCCGCTTTTCTTAAATTTTTTATCACTAAGACAACACTGACTAAACCAACCACTACTCCCGCCCAAGCAATACCTTCAAAACCTAGCCTGATAATCAAAGGCAAGCCAACCCCCCAAGTTAAAATGGTATAAATTACCATAAGTCGTAAAACAATCTTTGATTTTCCCAAAGAAAACAAAACATTGGTGGCCGTAGTAGTAAAAACCACCGGAATGGCGCCAATCAAAAAAGGATAGAGGGCCGGCAGGGCCGGCAGCCATTTATCAGATTTTGCCGCATAAACTAGCCTTAAAACCGGTCGAGCCGAAACCAAAAGACCAAAAACTAAAGGCAAATAAACATAGGCCATCAATCGAACACCCTTTTCCAGCCAAATCCCAACCCTCTTCTTATCATCTTGAATTTTGGCAAAGGTGGGAAAAACGACTCGATTAACAATATTGGTAACTTCCATTGGTTTGGCGGCAATGCTTTGGGCTATATTAATAAAACCAACTGCCGCTGGGCCATAAAAAAAGGCAATAATGGTAGGAGTGAGGTTGTCTTTTAAAAGAGCCAATAAAGAATTGGCTTGATAAGGAACGCCAAATTTTAATAATTCTTTTAAAGACTTTTTATTTATTGTCCAAGAAATTGGCCAAGGAGAAATAAAGCCCAAAATAATTGCTCCCAAAAAGGTTCTTATTAACAAGGCCGTTGTTAAGCTCCAAACACCAAAACCTGAAATGGCCATTATTACCGCAACGAGATTGTAACCAATCGTTTCAGCCACTTCGGGAATTAATAGCTTCTGATACAAAAGATCTCTTTGGAGCAAGGCGGAAGGAATCGTTTTAAAACAAGTAATCAAGAGACAAAATCCGGTTGCTCGAAGAAGCCAAATTTGCGACCAAGATAGTTGATAAAGACGAATAAGGGTTGGCGAAAGCAGCCAAATTAAAATATTAATAATAAAAACCAAAGCCACTTGAACGGTAAAAACTGTGGCCATATCATCTTTTTTTAGAGCAGTTTTTTTCTGAATCAGGGAGGCCCCTAGGCCAACATCAGATAAAAACCCAAAAAGGGTAAAAACAATAAAATTAATAATCCCGAAAATGCCAAAATCTGTTTCCGTTAATAGGCGGGCCAAGAAAATTATTCCCAAGGCGTCAATTGCCTTAACAATAATTCTTTGCCCCGTCAAAGTAATCGTTCCCTTAATCGCTTTGTCTTTAATTTGGCCTGATAAATTTTTTTTAATCATTTGCTTTGAGGCAAGGTAACAATCTTAAAAAAGTCTTTTTCTCCGGGCTCATTAACACCCTGATAGTATACCGATAAAGGCTGATATTGACAAAAATAAGCTGGCCCCCAAGAACCAAAGAGAGCGATATTAGCCTCATCGGCCGAAAGCGCAGGGCTATCTATAAAATAGACACCCTCCCCTTGACAAAGCCCCTTTTTATTAAACGTCTCCCAATAAGCTTGGGCAATATTTGCTCGAGCCGGAGTCCAATGAAGCCTTTGGTCAACAGCAACACAGGCAAGGCTATTAAATAGAAAAGCCATAAACAGAAAAACCCATAGTTTTTTAGGAATCTTTATCTTGATAAAAATCAATCCCCCACTTAAAAGTAGACTAAAAAAAGCCAAATCAAGGTAGTGAGCATAGCGATGATAGGGGAAAAAACTAACCGGTAAAAGGCTAACAACAAAAAAAGCCAACCACCAAAACGGTTCCCAAAAATTTTTCCGATAAAACAGGTGGTTAGCCTTTTTTTTCAGAACCGAGATAATAATTAAGCAAAGAATAACAACCTCTGCTAAAAAGGTGCCTAAAAAGATTCTGGCCCAAAAACCGCCGTCTTTGGCAAAGCCGGAAAAATTAAAAACAAAAAGTCGACCAGCATACCTAATAATTGTCTCCGGAGCCCCAATTAGCCAAATCAAATACCAACGCCAAGAAGAAAACAGGGTCCTTGGGGAGAGTAAAAGCTGATAATTATCTCCCGGATAATTAACAAAGGTTAAAAAGCGCCAGAAGCCATAAAAGATTAATAACAAAAGAAGGGTCAACCAAAAGCGCCAATTTTTTTTAACTCGGTTAAGATAATCCTTGGCCTTTTTTTCTGGTCTTATAATATAAGAAAATATTAGTAATAATCCCGGAAAAACAATGGCCGTTTCTTTAGAAAGAAGAGCCAAAACAAAGCAGAAAAAAACCCACCTTCTCTTTCCCAAAGCAAAAAACCAAAAAGCCAAAAGTTGACAAAAGGTGGCTAAAATTTGCTGAAAAGCGGAAATATAATAAAGGCTCATAAAATGAAGTGGAGCAATCAAATACAGTCCAGCCAAAATTACGGCCAAGGTTTCTTTTTTTAAAAACTTCTTTAACAAAAGAAAAACCAAATAAAAATTAGCCAAGTGAAAAATAAGGGCGATTAAGCGTAAAACAAGGGGAGCCAAATTTTGAGAAAAGGGGTGGGCAATAGCAAAAAAAACCTGAGTGCCAAGAGGCCGAAAATGAACGTCTTTTTGAACCCAGGGATTAAAAAAATTAAAAAAATCAAGCCGAGATTCAACCCTAGCCAGGGCTAAATGATAAAAATCATCTTGAGAAAAAAAGCTGGTAAATCTAGTTCGATAAATAAGAAAAAAACAAATTAAAGCAAAAATTAAAAAAAAGAAATTTTTTTTATTTTTTATCATTTTAAAAAATAATAACAATTACCAAAATAATAAACCCTAAAAAACTAAGGCCATAAGCCAGCCTGTCCCACTTGGTTGGCCCAAAAGAGATCTGATATTCACCTGTCTCTTCGGCTTGAAATTGAATTTTACCCGTCTCTGGTTCTGGACTAATGGGTATTGTCTCATTTTCCCAATTTAATCGCCAACCGGAAAAATAAAAACGATTAATTGCCACCTGGCCTTTTTCATTTAAACGAAAAATTATTTTATAGGGAGTTTCGGCTACTACCTGAGCGTCTTGATTGCCAGAAAAAGATAGGGGCCAATTGGGTTTTTTTTCAGGCCGTCTCTCAACCTTAGTCGGGTAATACTCAGCAATGTTTTGGGCCGATTGATAAATCGTCTCCCGATCAAGAAGCTCTTCTTTGGCTAACAAGACCAAATCCTGAGGAACAAAATACTTCAAATTAAAATAAAAAAGTAAAAAGATTGCTAAAAGAGAAATTAGCGGGGTAATTTTTTTAAGCTCCGGACGAAACGATTTAAGATCAACCAAGACAATCCCTCCCGATAGCAAGGCAATAATGGGGGTGGCCAAACCCAAAAATCGCCAAGGAAACTGGATAGTCCTCAGAAAAGGCAGGTTTTCCCAAATTAAGCTTGACCAGGGCAGGGTTAATAGTAAAGAGAAGAAAACAAGGGCAAGAAGCATCATTACTAAATAACGATTTTTCTTTCTTAAAAAGGCGGCTAATGCCCCTAAGGCGGCCAAAAGAAGATGAACTTTCCCAATCTTGAAAGACATTCCATCAGCCAATCCCGGTGCCGAACCACCAAACCCCCAAGGCCAATTCCAAAGTTGTTTTAAATAAACAAAGTTGTCCGAAAAATTTGTTTTGACCGCTTCCCCCAAAACACCAACCTCCCCTAACCCCAAAAGGGCCGGCAGCCAAAACCAAGAGGCTAATAAAAAAGTCAAAAAGCCTGCTCCCAAAAGAGCCAGAGCTTTTTTCTTTCCGGGAAGGTTAGTAAGGAAAAAAATAATAAAAAGAGGGGAAACAAAAGCTAAAATAATCAAATATAAATTATGAGCTAACAATAGACCAAGACTGGTTAAAATAAAGCCAATTATTGTTTTTTTACTAAACTTATCGCGGGCAAAAGAAAGAAAATAATGAAGCCAAAAGGGGAAAAGATTAATCGCCAAAAGTTCAGCAAAGGCGGCCCGAACATAAATATCCAAAGCCCTAAAAGGTAAAAGACCAAAAGCGGTAACAGCAACCAGCCCCCCCCAAAAACCATAAATCTTTTTGCCCAAAAGAAACATACCCCAAGAGCCAATTAAATTAGCCAAGAAAACAGCTAGGGTTGTTGAAAGAGCATAATCACCAATCAGCTTAAAGATCAACCAAGATAGAAAAGTAAACAACGGAGCATAATATTTAAATAAGGGATAACCATAGCCATAGGCCATATCGGGAGCAAGCTGAGGAGGGAATTGGCCTAAAGAAATAGCCTTATCAAACTGCTGTAATCGCACTAGCCAAGTAGAATCATGGGCCAAAAAAAACGTGTCTGGTAATAAAATTGGCCGTAAAATAAACCAATTTAAAAAAAGGCAAAAGATGAAAACAAGCCAATTAGTTTTTTTCGTTAACCACTTCATAAAGTCTTAAAGAACCTTGGTTATTGGCTTTAGGAAATTCCGCTTGCAAAAGAAAGTTGTTTTTTTCAAAATTCCCCGAAGTGTTGTTTAAGACGAAAAAGGCTCTTTTCCCCTCTTTTACCGATTCTAGCAAATCTTCGGGAGGAAGTTTGGGTAAAGGATAATAACCAAAAACATCCACTTTTGAATCTTGGGCAAAATAAATCTCTAGCCCTTGAGATAAGAGGCCAAAATTGCCTTCCGTGCCGACAACAACGGGCTGATCAAGAGAGGCTTCTTTTAAAATTTTGACCGTTTGGTCAATGCCAAAACCGGCCGTCCAGCCCTCAAGGTAACCCCGATCAGTCTCAGTAAAAGGAAAATTTTGAGGACAAGCAATAAGCTGATAACTTCTAAAAACCGGTAATAAAAAAATTAACAATAATAGCAAATTAAAAAGATGGCGAGAAAGCTGCTTTTTTGCTTCTGCCAAAGAAAAGCCCGCCCAAATAAGAGGTAAAAAAGCCAAGAAAGCCAAATAGCGAGAATTATAAACTCGAGCAATAAAATTAATCACCCCAAAGGGAAGAAAAAACCAAATGGCCAGAAAAAGGGCCAAGCGCCAAGTTTTTTTAAATAACAAGCCAAGACCGACCAAAGAAAGTAAAAAAACCGGTCCTGTTAAATAAGTCCAGAACCAAACGGTGGAAATTTTTAAGTTTTGCCAGAAGATTGGCCATTCACTTAGGGCTTTTAAAGGAGAAACAGCAAAATCCTGGTTTTTTTGGCTAATCATGTGCATCCAGGGCGAAAGCCGTTGAATATTATAAATAAGATAAGCGGTAGTAGCGGATATCAAAAACAACCCCAAAAACTTAAATATTGGCGCAAAATTTTTTTTAGAAAAACTAAAAGGGACAAAAAGAAGACCGGCTGGAAAAAGGAGCATAAAAAACCAAGCCTGAGATTTGACTAACAAGGACAACCCCAACCAGCCCCCAGCCAAAAGAGCCACATCCAATCTTCTGGTTTTTCCCAAAAGATAAGAGAAAAGAACCGAACCCGCCGCAAAAAGAGTCAACCAGGCTTCCGCCAAAGCCATTCGACTATGAAAGAGCAAATAAGGAGAAAAAATAACTAACAGTGTCACCAAAATTGGCCAAGCCTTGTTTTTAGGCCGAGAAAGGGCGGTTAAAGAAATCAAAATAAAAGGAAGAACAATTCCGGCCAAGGCTGATGGCGCCCGACCAGCGACAAGAGGATCAGAAAGCAATTTTAAGAAAGGAATAGTAATCCAGGTTTGAAAGGGTTGTTTACCGTCAGTTAAAGAAATAAAACGCATTGAGGCCTCTTTCCAGGCAATTTGCGACCAGCGAATATAAATCGCTTCATCACAAAAAATTGGTAACCGGGTCAAATTGACTAATCTTGTTAAGACCAAAAAAAACAACATTATAAACAACCAAGGCCAAACCCTTCTATTAGATAAAAAGCTGCTAAAAGCTTTAAAAAGCCCCCTTTTTGCTCTCATACCAAAAATTGTATCAAGATATGCTGACCTGAGCAACAAAAAAAACCCAACCCCAACCAATAATATTAAAAAAAACAACCCCATAACCATATACACCCCAGGGGTGTCTAAGCCTAACACCCCCGGGGTGTAAAAAATATAAGGCTAAAAATAAAAAGTGGACTTTACTATATTTTGATATAAAAAAATATAATAGGATAAATAGAAAGGAGTTATTTTAAGATTTAGATTAGTCTTGTTCTTCTAGGGGTAGGGAAAGAAGTCTGCCAATTATTTTTTTAAAAATCGGTAAAAGGGTAAGAAAAAAAATTGCCAAAGAAATTAGCAAAACTTGAAAAAGTAAATTATGACCTGTCCCCTGCCAAGAACCAGTGGCCAAGAATGGTTGATATTTAAAAATTAATAAAAGCGCCTGAAAAATAAAAATCAAAACCCAAGAAAAATTGGTTATCGCCATTAAGGGCCAAGCCAAATAGAGCCAGGAAAAATACCAAGGTTGAAAACGACCAATTTGCCAAGCAAAACCAACCAGGGAGCAAAAAACAAACAATGTCGCCCAAAAACGACGACGTTTAAAAATCAATAAGGGCAAGGCTAGGCCGGAAATAAACTTGGTCCCCAAAGAGGCTAAAAAAGAAATCGCCTTTAAAAAAGATTTTTTGCTTTGACTAAAAAATAAGGCGGCAAAAAACAAGCCAATCATCAAAAGATCGTTGTGTCCGTTGACTAAAAACTCAATTAACAAAAAGGGATTAAAAAACCAATAAGCAAAAACCCGTCGGTCATTATTATTAATTTTTAATAAAAACCAGCCAGAAATAAAAAAAGCTAGTCCGCTAAAAAGCTTTAGACCATAAAAATTAATAATAAAGCGGCCAAAAGAGAAAATGGCCGGTATCAAAGTAAATATTAACCAAGTTGGGCCATAAGGATAGGTCCGGTGAGTCCAATGCATAAATCTTAGCCAGGGGTCAGAGCCAAACTGATCCGGAGAAAACTGGTAGGGGTTTTTCTGATAATGCCAAACAATTTTGGCATCAAACAAATAGCTAAATAAATCGTGAGACAAAAATGGATAGGATAAGCTGGCAATTAGGGCCACCGCCAGGGCTAATAATAATAATTTTTTAAGGACAGTTCTTTGGGTAAATTTGGCCAACAATAAATAGATTTGAAGAGAAACTAAAGCTAAAATAATCGCCAAATAAAGGCGAGATGATAGGGGTCGGTTAAAATAACCAAGATTTTTTAACTGGTTTAAAATTTTATTTATTGGCCCCCAGCCAGTTAAGGTTAGGTTAAGATCAAC
>JBMNVW010000008.1:0-32905 GCA_050947035.1 Patescibacteria group bacterium | reverse complement strand
AATCTTTATTATTATCTTTTATTGTTAATTTAGCTTCTTTTTTGCTGGGAGTATTTTTATTCCCACAATTTTTTATTTAAATTAAGAAAATTCTTTTAAAAATTAGATATCATAAATTATGAAACGAAAAAAAATTGGTTTGGCTTTGGGTGCAGGTGGTTATCGGGGTTTGGCTCATGTTGGAGTAATTAAGGCCTTAGAGGAAAACAATATCCCCATTGATTGTCTGGCTGGTTCTTCGGCCGGGGCCTTGGTTGGCGGAGCCTATTTGGCTCTTGGTGATATCAAAAATTTGGAAGAGCTTTTTTTGAAACTTGATTTTAAACAGTTGGTGAGTGCCTTGTCCGATTTTTCTATTAAAGCGGGCATATTAAAGGGTGATAAGGCAATTTCTTTTATTGAAGGGAAAATTGGCAAACATAATATCGAAGATTTGCCCAAACCTTTTGCGGCGGTAACAACGAATTTGTTTAGCGGCCAAACCTCCCCAATTATGAGGGGGGATTTGGCGGCGGCAATTAGAGCTTCTGGATCTGTTCCTCTAACTTTTGAGCCAATAACTCATAGGGGTGAGCGTTATATTGATGGGGTGTTTTCTATGCCGGTTCCAGTCAGTATTGCCAAAAGCTTGGGGGCCGAAAAAGTAATTGCTGTTAATTTGTATAATCACATGTTCCCTCTTAAAAAAGAGCCGGAAAAGAAGGACCGAATTTCAATGTTGGAGGTGGGCAAGACAACTCACAATCTTTTGATATATAATCTGGCCTTGAATTGTGCCCGTGGGGCAGAAGTGGTTATTAAACCTAAAGTTAAAAACTCAGGTGGCAATTTTCGTGGCTTTGTGACTAATAAATCAGCAATTAAGGCCGGTTATTTAGCCACCAAAAGGGTAATGAAAAAAATTAAAAAAATTATTTAGCCTCTTTATTCTTAATGTGTATAATAATTTATAGTCTTGCAAGAAAGATTTAATTTTTAAATAGAGTTATTTTTTTTAAAATGGCCATTAACATAGAAAGAGACAAAAGTAATTCTCAAGAGCAAAAAGATGACCAGAATTTTTTTATTGAAAAAAAAGAAGATGGCGTTTTTGTAAGGCAAATTGAAACGGGACAAGTTTATTTTAAAACTAGATCTGGAAGTTGGTTTTGGACAATGGGCCCCGGCAATCCTTTTGGTGAAGACGTTGAATTGGGAAAATCGCCTTTTCTTGATAGTCTTGTCGATGAGACTCTTAATCCAAATTCAACAAAAGAATTGCCCGATTCCAATTAAGCATTCTTTTTGATGAAAAAAATCCTTTCTTGACTTAATTGGTCAATATGCTAATCTGAAAATAGATCGGTTTTCTTAAAAAAAGAAAAATGTCTATTTTCCAAGCTTCATTTTCTGACAATAAAGTTAACACCTCCGAATTAAGAACAGAAAAAAATAAAAAGGCCAATCTTTGGCTTCTTATTTTAGTTTTATTTTTGTTGTTTTGGGCGATTGGTCTGTCTATTTTTTATTTTTGGCAAACAGAAAACAAAACACCAGAGATAGCCACTCAAGAAACAGTAAAAAGCCCAGAATCAGACCCCGAAGGGATAATGATCCTGATTGAATATAGGGATACAATTGGTCTGGTTAATTTTGTTAATGAACTTCAAAAAAGAAATATTCCCGGCCTTCTCCATGTCTCAGGAGAATTCGTTGAGGCTAATTGCGAGACGATTAAGGAGTTGTTAAATCACGATATGGAGATTATGGCCTCTTTGAGCGGAGAACCCCTTTGGGGTTCGTCTTATGAGAAACAGAAAGAGCAAATAATTGAAACAACAGAAAAAATAAAAACCTGCACCGGCCAGCCGGTAAAAATCATCTCTTCTCCTTATATGGCCTCAGATATTAACACCCTAAAGGCGGCCGACGAATTGGGGATCCCCTACATTACGGCAAGAGGGACAACGGATACTAAAGCAACAGTTTATGAAATAGAAGGCTATGAAACGAAGATATTATCCGTTTCCAACATTCCCAAAGTCCAGTTTAAGTATGGTTCTCTTTGTGATTATTCTTATTATGAGCGGGCCGGTACTCCTGAGGACATGATGGCCGAATTAACCAGAGCAATCCAGCCCTTGACCGACAAAGAAAAGGAAAGATACGGGCCAAATCACAAAATTACTCCGGTAACTCATACTAATATTGGCGGCTATTTAAAACCCTGGACCCAAATGTGGTTGGAGTTTTTTGATCAGACTGCTAACCAAATTGATTGGGTTGACCTAGATACCTTTATGGCGGATTCTGATTGGATTTTACCCGACTGGCAGTTGCCAATTAATAAAAACGCTCCTTATACGCCGGAAAAAATTCGGCCGCTTGTTTCTTACGAGGAAGTAGAAAAAGTACAAAATCCTTGTCGAGTGGAAGATCTTGGTGGAATAGAAGCAGAAATCTCACCAATAGAAGTCGAAGAAGAGATTACGGAGGGCAGATTAATGATGTTTCATAATGGAAAGGGGCCAATGTGTTTGGAGGCGATAGACTTCTTATCAACAGTTGATTATCCAGTCGAAGAGTTTCTAGACACTCAGGCAGGTTTTAGAGACCAATTGGAGAAGCTTAAAACAGAATTTGGTCAAAGTGAGGGAGTATCAGAATCTTTTGGCTATTACCCAATGATTTTTGTTAATGATCGGGCTTTTTCTGGTTTTAATGAGGAAATAAAGGCAGAGATTGTTGAAGAGATGGAAAAAAGATAAACAAAAAGCTTATTTATAAAAAATATTTTATAAGATTTTCCTCAAGACAGACTCCTGACTTCTTTTCAAGATTATAATATTTTTATCCTTTGATTATTCTAAAAAGATAGGTAATTGTTAATAATACTTGACATAATGTAAAGCTTATGTTACATTATGTTTGTGAGTAGGAAAAAATATCGGCAAATTCGGATTGTTGTTATCCTTTTTGTTCTTGGTTTGGTGGGGTTGGCTGTTATTCGTGATGACTTTTTCTTGGCGGCAGTCGGCGTTTTAACCGGTATAGTTTTTATGGGATTGGCCCGTTCTACCGCAGAAATTAGAACTGACGAGCGAGAAATAAGTGTTCAAGAGAAGGCCGCCAGGGCATCCTATGCCATTTTTGCTCCCACTATTGGCCTTACCTCTCTTCTTTTATTGCTTCCGGCTAAAGGGGGTTTTTCGATTTTTGCCAAGGGAGAATGGTTGTTTATTGAGGCAATCGGAATGGTTTTAGCTTATTTAAGCTTTTTCTTGATTTCTCTTTATGCCATCTCTTATTACTTTTTTAATAAAAAATTTGGTGGTGGCAAAAATGGTGAAAAATAAATTAAAAGTGTTTCGGGCGATGAAAAATCTAACTCAGGAGGAGCTGGCTGATCGGGTTGGTGTTACCAGGCAGACGATTATTGCCATTGAGAATAATAAGTATTTGCCATCTCTGGAGTTAGCCTTTAAAATTGCCAATTTTTTTGAAGTTGCCCTTGGGGAAATATTTATTTATAAAAAAGAAAAATAATCATGAAAACAAAAAATATTAAACAAGGCATTTTTTATCTTGCCGCTATTGGTTTTAGTATTTTGTTATTATTTTTCTTTATTACTGCTTCTTGGATTGGCCATGAGGCCAAAAGTCTTTGTCGAGAAGCCCAAAGCGAATATGGCAAAGATTTGTCTGTTGACCGAGAAGACTGTGTCGAGGCTTTGATTGCTCTTTTAGAAGATGAGAGTCGAGGCTTTCGAGCTAGAAATAGAGCTATTTGGGGCTTGGGTCAGTTCGGTGATAGCCGGGCTTTACCGGTGCTAGAAAAATATTATACTGGCGATATCCCCGATAGGGAACCACTAGACAAAACCATCAGCCAATATGAGCTTGAAAAAGCAATTACTCTAGTAAGTGGCGGCACTAATATTGCCGCTTGGGTTTGGAGAAACCTTCAATAACGCCTAAGACCGAAAGTCAATTTCTTAGTTTTGGTGAATCAAGCCACAATCCGGCGATTTTATAGTTAGCGTTTTCTTGGGTAAAAATAAGCCGGATGAGAACAGTTTCTTCTTTGGTAAAAGCCGCCTGGTATTCTAAGATCCAACTATTGCCCTCTTTTGATATTTGAGGATTACCCAGACTAACCAGAGGACCAACCCTATCATTAATTTGATTATGAAGACTTTCAAGCTCTTCGGGGGGCATTTCTTGTTTCATTTGGTCGGTGAAATTGCTGGTGGCTTCCTGATAACTGCCCTTGGCTAAATTATCAAAAAAATGTTGAGAGAGAGGGATTAGTTGAGCGGCTAAATCTTCCCGGTTGTTTACTAAAATTAGAGGCTTTTTCAACAAAAGGAAAGCTGCCAAAATGGTTATTATAATTAACCCCAAAATAAAAATAGCCTTATTTTTCATTTATTTTAGGCAAAAAAGGTTTTATTATTTACAACTATATAACTTTTAGTTATTTTTTGCCAATAAATTTTAATTAAAAGTAGATTATTTATTATCTTGACAAGGGTAAATAAAGGTATATAATGGGTATATATTCAAATAGTTAATTAAATTTATGCCTAGAAAAAAGAAAACTCGTCAAGTTAGTTTTTCTCCCCAAGCAACTTACTTTAAGCCGCAAGGGGTTGCCTTATCCTCTTTAAAAGAGGTAAACTTAAGTTTAGATGAGTTAGAAGCCTTGCGGTTGGTAGATTTATCCGGCCAAGAACAAGTCACGGCGGCTAAGCAGATGGATATTTCTCAATCAACTTTGCAAAGAATTTTGGTTAAAGCTCATAAAAAAGTTGCTCAGGCCCTAGTTTGTGGTTTCGCAATTAAAGTTAAAGGAGGTGAGGTAATTATGGCTGGATTTGGTCGAGGTCGAGGTCAAGGTGGCGGACGAGGTCGAATGGGAGGATCATTTGCGGCTGGCCCGGGAGGAACTTGTATTTGTACTAATCCCGATTGTCAGCATGAGATGGCCCATCAGGCCGGTGTTCCCTGTTATCAGGCAAAATGTCCCAAATGCGGAAGTCCAATGGTTAGAAAACGATAAATTTTTATGAAAATTGCAATTTGTGCTTCAGGACAAGATTGGGAAAGCCCGGTTAATGTTCGTTTTGGCCGCTGTCCTTATTTTTTGTTAGTTGATGACGAAACTGATCAGTTTGAGGTTTTGGAAAATACTGCCGGTAGAGCCTCTCATGGGGCTGGTGTTTCAGCGGCTCAAATGGTGGCAAATAAAAAGGTGGGGGCCGTTTTAGGGGTTAATTTTGGTCCCAACGCGGTTAATGTTTTAGGTTCAGCGGGAATTAAAATTTATTCCCTCCCGCCGGAAAAGTCTTCTGTTAGTATTGCCGAAGCCTTGGAATTGCATAAAGAAGGAAAGTTAAAAAAAATTGAAAAGGCAACGGGAATGGGTCGAGGCTGGCAAAGAGGAGGTAGAGGTGGTCGATAACAACAAGAAAAAAACCGGACTAGCTAAAGGAGAAAAATTAGCCGGCTTGGCAATTTGGTTAGAAGGCTTTTTAGCCATAGCCAAGGCGGTTATTGGTTTTGCCTCCGGGAGTTTAGTTCTTATCTCTGATGCCGTCCATAGTGCCTCTGACTTGCTTTCTATTATTACTTCTTGGTTGGGTTTAAAAATTGCCCAAAAAAAAGCCACTAAGCGTTTTTCTTATGGTTATTACAAGGCAGAGAATATCGGCACCCTAATAATTTCTGGTCTAATTATTTATGGTTTTTGGGAAATGTTTACTCAAGGGTTTTCCAGCCTTACTTGCCCCTCTCAAGTTTCTATTCCCCTTTTGGCAATGGGCGTTTCTTTGGTTGATGCTCTATTTTTATTTTTCTTTGGTAATTATGAAGTTAAAGTTGGCGAAGAAATTGGCGCCCAAAGCCTAATTGCCATGGGTAAGGAAAATCGCACCCACATTTTTTCTTCCAGCGCGGTTTTGATTGGCACTTTGGCGGCCTTCTATCAAATTCCCTATCTTGAGGGGATAATTACCATGGGTATTTCTTTATTAATTTTAGAAATTGGCCTATCTTCAGGAAAAGAAGCTGTTTTATCGTTAATGGACGTTAGTCCAGGTAAAGAAGTAGAAGAAAAAGTTGCTCAAGCAATTAAAGAATCTCCTGGTGTGGAAGAGTTTTGGGATTTGAAATTAAGAAAGTCCGGTCCTTATGTTTTTGGCCAAGTTAAAGTGGGAGTAAGGAAGTTTATTGATGTAAATCGGGCCCATGAAATTGCCGATAAAATTGAAAAAAGGGTTAAAAGGGCCGTTTCTAATATTGACTCTTTGGCGGTTCATATCGAGCCATTTAAGAGTGATTTTTCTCATTTGGCTATTCCTGTTAAAGACAAAAGAGATTTAGAATCGGCTCTTGACAATCGTTTTGGTCGAGCCGAATATTTCTTATTTGTGAACTTGAAAAAAGACCAAATCATGGGCTTCTATTTTATTGAGAATAAATTTAAAGACAAAAAAATTCGGGCCGGTTTAGCATCGGCAAAGTTGATTGCCGACCAAAAAAGCCAAATTTTACTCGCTAATCAAGTTGGTGAGATTTCTTTTCATATCCTGCGAGATAATTTGGTTGATATTTACCAGGCAAAAAAAGCCAAGACGGCAAAAGAGGCAATTAATTTATTTTTAAAGGGAGAGGCGAGTCAATTACTTGAACCAACCGAAGAGAAGAATTAAATGACCGACCTCAAAACAATTGCTATTACTGGCGGCAAGGGTGGAGTCGGCAAATCAGCGATCGCCATTCTTTTGGCTAACAAGTTAAGAGCAGAAGGCAAACGAGTGGTTTTGGCTGATGGCGATATTGAATGTCCCAACGACTATCTTCTTTTGGGTCAAAAGTTAACCAAATCGATTGATAAAGTCAAGGCCCAGTTTCCCAAGCTGATAAAGGAGAAGTGCCGAAAGTGCGGTCTTTGTGTTGATAAGTGCCGCTCCAAGGCTATTTTTCAAGCCCCTGGTCAGTACCCAATTTTTTTAGAAGAGCTTTGTTCCGGTTGTGGTCTTTGCTGGCATCTTTGCCCTTATCAAGCGATTGAAGTTAAAAAGAAAACGATTGGTGAAGTTTTTCAAAATAAAATAGCGGACAACTTCTATCTAGTTACCGGTCGTTCGGTAGGAGTGGTAGAAGAATCGGGACCAATTGTTAGTCAAACTAGAGAAATAGCCCAAGAATTAGCCAAAAAAATTGAGGCTGATTATTTATTAGTTGATACGGCAGTGGGCTTGCATTGCGGTGTTATTAGGGCCTTAATGGGGGTTGATTTGGCCTATGCAGTGACTGAGCCGACTCCCCTAGGCGTCCATGATTTAAAATTAATTTTAAAATTATTATCTCTTCTTAAAGTAAAGTCTAAGATTATCCTTAATCAGGCTGATTTAGGAGTAAAAAAGCCAATTACCAGAATTGCTCAAAGCAAAAAAATACCCATAGAGCATGAGCTGCCTTATTCTAAAGAATTAGCCAGGGCTTATTCGCAAGGAAAGCTAGCTAAAGTAAATATTTTTTAATTTAATTTAAATTTTTATGAAAATCGCCATTGTTTCTGGTAAGGGTGGGGTTGGCAAATCAATGCTTTCCTCTTCTCTTTGTTTGTGTTTAGCCAAAAACAAGAAAATTGTTGCTGTTGATGGTGATGTTGATGCTCCTAATCTTCATTTGTGGTTGGGCCAGGGAGAGTCTTGGGATGAGGAAAAGGATATTTCTGTTTTTGAAAAACCGGTTTTTGATTTAGATAGGTGCACTGGTTGCGGGAAGTGCGCTAAAATTTGCGCTTTTGGGGCCATAACCATGAAGGGAGGCAAGCCGAGTTTAAATAAATTTATTTGTGAGGGGTGTGGGGCTTGTGAGGAAGTTTGCCCGGTAGGAGCAATCGAGATGAAACCGGTAAAAGGGGCCCGAATTAGGATTAAAAAAGATGCTGGCGGTTTTCCTCTTGTTTCTGCTCAACTCCTCCCTGGCCAAACCGGTTCCGGCAAGGTAGTAGACGAGGCCCTGATTGTTGCTGATCAATTTCCTTGTCAGACGATGGTAATTGATGCCCCGGCCGGCACCGGTTGCCCTATTATCGCCGTTTTAAAAGAAACCGATTTTGCTATTTTGGTTACCGAACCGACCCCATCAGGTTTTACCGATTTAAAACGGGTTTTAGGAGTAGTTGATCACTTTGGTCTTCCCTTTGGGGTGGTAGTTAATAAGTGGGATCTTAATCCGACTTACGCCGATAAGGTGATAGATTTTGCTGGGAAGAATTTTTTAGGAAAAGTTGGCTATGATCAAAAAATTTTTTCTGCTTTATCTGCCTTAAAACCAATTATGACTACTAATTTGCCGGCTAAGAAAGAAATGGAGGGAATTTTTAACTCTCTTCTTAATCGGATAAAATAGACCCCGCTTTTTGTGTTAAAATATAGCCTTGCAAGGATTAAAAAACGGTTTTTTTTATTAAATGAGAATGACAAGAAAAAATTTTTTAGTAAAAGCGGCGGTTATTTTTTTCTTAATTTTTTCTCTTTTTGCTCCAGGCCAAGTTAAGGCTCAAGAAAAAGTTACTCTTCACCTATTTTGGGCTTACGGTTGTCCTCATTGCGAGAAGGAGAAAGCCTTTTTATCAGAATTAGTGGAAAAATATCCCAAACTAGAGATTAAAGATTATGAGGTTAGCTCTAATCGAGTAAATTCAGCTCTTTTGAAAAAAACTGGCGCCTCTTTAGGGGCAGATGCTTCTGGGGTTCCTTTTACTGTAATTGGCCAAGAATATTTTGTTGGCTATTTGAGTGATGAAACTACAGGTGGGGAAATTGAGGCGGCGGTTAATTGTGCCTTAGAAAATGATTGTCAAGATGTTGTCGGCAGTCTTTTTTCCCAAGATGAGAAAAAGGATCAAGACAAAGTAAGGGGAGTTGCCGACACCATTAATGTGCCGGTTTTTGGCCAATTGGACACCAAAAGCCTTTCTTTGCCTGTTTTGACTTTTGTGATTGCTCTTTTGGATGGTTTTAATCCTTGTGCGATGTGGGTGTTACTTTTTTTAATTAGCCTTCTTTTGGGAATGAAAGATAGGCAGAGGATGTGGATTTTAGGAACGGTTTTTATTGTTTCAAGCGGCCTAGTTTATTTTCTTTTTTTGACTGCTTGGTTAAATTTATTTTTGTTTTTGGGTTTTGTTTTTTGGATTCGAATTTTAGTCGGTTTGGTGGCCATTGGTGCCGGCGGTTATTATCTTTGGGATTATATTACTAATAAAAGTGGGGCTTGCCGAGTGATGGGAGGGCAAAAGAAGCAGAAAGTTTTTGAAAAATTAAAAAAAGTTACCCAAAAAAAACAGTTGGGTTTGGCAGTTTTGGGGATGATTCTTTTGGCCTTTGCTGTTAATTTGGTGGAGTTGATTTGTTCGGCCGGGTTACCGGCGGTCTATACCCAGATTTTGTCTTTGGCCAATTTGCCTACCTGGCAGTATTATCTTTATCTTCTTTTTTATATTTTAATTTTTATGCTTGATGATTTGGTGGTTTTTTTTGTGGCCATGATTACCCTGAAGATGACCGGCCTAAGTACTAAATATAGTCGTTTTTCTCATTTAGCAGGTGGGATATTAGTTTTTATTGTTGGTCTTTTGCTAATTTTCAAACCAGAAGTGTTAATGTTTGGCTAATTCTTGCTTTCTTCTTTTTTTACCCTTTTATTTTGATTTCTTTAACTGGTTTTATTATGATGGAGTTAGGGTTGATTATTTATCTTTTTAAAAGTAATTGTTTTATGAAAAGGAGGTGAATAAAGTAATATGAAAAAATCGCTTGTTTTAATTATTGCCGGTGCCTTAGTTGTCATTGGTATTTTAGTCGTGGTGGCCAGACAAAAACCGGAGACGGTTATTGTTGATGAGTCGGCTGTTGAGGAAGCGGTTGTTGATGAGGAAGAGGAGGCCTTTAGTGGCAGTCTGATGGATGTTATCGCCCGAGGAGTGCCAATGAAATGCTCTTACGAGGCTGATGGTGTTGAGTATGAAGGTCTTGTTAAGGGAAAAAATTATCGGGGGAAGGTCGCCCAAAACGGTCAAACGATGGAGATTATCGTTATTGACGGTTATAGCTATATTTGGCAGGAGGGTAAAAACCAAGGGATGAAAATGGCTTTTGAGGCCGATATCGCCGAGGAGGCTGGTGACGAAGATGCCGCCGCCTTTGCTAGTCCGGATATTGAATATCGCTGTTTCCCAGCAACAGTTTCTGATAACCAATTTTCTTTGCCAGAAGACGTTTCTTTTTTGGATCTTGATCAAATGATGAATCAGGATCAGTTTTCAGAGGAGCAAATTGAACAGCTTGAAGAAATGTCGGAGGGAAACTAAATTTTTTTTAAAAAGGCCATTTTAATAGTTTTTTAATTAAAGTATAAGTTGTTGTTTTTTCCGTGGGGTTTTTAACTTATGGCTAAAACTAAAAAGTCAGTTGTTGACCTATTAATTGACTTAATTAATGTCCCCTCTATAAGTGAAAATGAGCAGGCTTTATGCCGATTTATTTATCGGTTTTTGAGTAAACTTTCTTTTGATCAAATTGAAAGACAAGTTGTTGATGATCGGGGTTTTAATATTGTTGCCCAATCAGGGCAGCCCAAAATTTTTCTTCAGGCCCATATGGACACGGTTCCCCCCTTTATTAAGGCCAAAAGAAAAGAGGAAAAAATATTCGGTCGAGGGGCTTGTGATACTAAGTCTTGTCTTGCTTCGATGATAGTGGCGGCAAATAAAGCCCTAGATCAAAATTTAACCAATTTTGGTTTAATTTTTACTGTTGGCGAGGAAACAAACTTTCGGGGAGTAAAAAAAATAGTCGAAAAGTATCAGAATCTTCCCTTTGTAATTGTCGGCGAGCCAACCAAGCTAAAACCCGTTAATGGCCACTTTGGCATTGGCACGATAATGATCAAGGCCAAAGGAAAGGCAGTTCATACTTCTATTCCAGAACAAGGGATTAATGCTATTGAAAAACTATTAGTTGGTTTGGATAAGTTGGCTAGTTTTTCGCCTCAAAGGGGTTCGTTATTGAGTTTGGTAAAAATCTCCGGCGGGATGGCGGAAAATGTTGTTCCTGACCAGGCTCAGGCTTTATATAATTTTAGAATTTCTCCTCAAGATAAGGGAGCCAATTATCCGGCAAAATTTAAACAAATTTTATCCGGAACAGACTTATCAGCTGAACCAGGTTTAATTTTACTGCCGGTAAAATCAGTAATTCCTAAAAATTTAGCTTTTTTAGGATCAGGGGAAACAGTTTCCTACGCAACCGAATTATCCTTTTTCAAAAAAGGCTTAGTTTTGGGGCCAGGAAACATAAAGTGGGCTCACTCTAAAAATGAGTTTATTAAAATAAAAGAACTAGAAGAAGCGGTTAATCTCTATGAGAAAATAATTACTGCCTATCAATAAGAAGTAAGTTTTATTGTAGAAACTTGGCCTTTTTGGTTAAATAATTATTTGGGCCAAAAGTTCATCCATTTGAGCAGTGGCCATACCGATGACCTTATCACCGCCGCCATAATAGATAAAGAGAGTATTTTTTACTAAGACTGCTCCGCAGGGAAAAACAACATTGGGAACATCGCCAATTTGTTCATATTTTTCCGTTGGTTTAATAATGGGATATTTGCCCCGATAAAGAACTTGGCCCAAGTTATTGTGATCAAGAATCATCATGCCGACCCGGTATTGATGGTCGATATTAGAGACGCCGTGATAAAGGAGCAGCCAGCCGGAGTCAATTTTTATTGGCGGACCGGCAATACCAATTTTTTTACTATCCCAACCGTCAGGTCGAGGATAAATAGCCTGCTCTTTTTTGAGCCAATTAGCTTCCTTTTTCAATTCTTCTAAGCTGTCAACATAATCAATGGCTATATCCCGTCCGCCGGTGCGATGTAAAATAGCGTATTGACCGTTAACTTTTTCTGGTAAAAGACAGCTATTTTTATTATGGACGCCAAATTCGGAAATAGCCACCGGGTCCGACCAAGAAAAACGATGATTAATAAAGTCATTAATGGCAATGGACGACATAGCCACTCGAGGATGATCAATGCCGTTGTAGGCGGTGTAGAACATATAAAGATGATCCCCCATTTTGGTGATTCGAGGATCTTCACAGCCGGAAAGTCGACCGGCTTCTTTTTTTTGTTCAAAATCAGCCCTAGGAGTATAGATTGGTTCATTAAAGCGCTGGAAATGAAAACCGTCATCGCTTTCGGCCAAACCCAATGTTGAAGTGTGATCGGGCGATTGGGCCCGATAAACCAAATAAAACTTGTCTTTAATATAGACTGTAGCGGGGTTGAAAACGGAATTGGCTTCCCAGAAGTTTTCTTCTTTAGGAGTAAGAATGGGATTATGATGATATTTGGTGGCCAAGAAAGTTTCTTTAATAGGATTTTTTTTCATATTTTTATATAAACCTTTAAGGTTGGTTTCAGCTAAAGCACCATAATTATCCGCCGCACCATAATAAAGACGTAAATATTTGCCCTCAACTATTGCCCCAGAAGGAAAAATAACGTTGTTAACAGCGCCTTTTTTTTCATATTTTTTCTTAGGGGCGATTATCGGCTTATCGGTTCGAGCAAGTATTTTTTGAGGATTATTTTTATCTAATAAGGCGGCCTCAATACCGAATAGCCGTTTTTCTGGGGTGTAATAATTTTGGATATGGGCATAGATTAGTAGCCAGCCATCTTTGGTTTTGATAGGAACAGCGCCGACCTCAACCTGGTCGGAATTGATTCGCCGCAAATTAATGGAGTGTCGATAATGGTCAAGGCACTTATACCACTTATTCCAAAAACCGGCCGACCAAACATCGGATAATTGGTCAAAAAGAGCTAAGCCAATTCGGGCGGGCGGTCGATCAGTATCGGCAGTTAAAATGGCCGCATATTGGCCATTAATTTTTTCGGGAAAAAGAGCCATGGCTTTAGCGTTAAAGTGAGTAACCAGGTGTTTGGCCTGAATAGTTTTTAAATCTTTGCTAATGGCCAAACCCACCCTAATCCCCTCTGGTTTTGGCGGATAGCAAGAAAGGGCAGTATAAAAAATAAAATATTTGTTGTCTATTTTGGTAATCCGAGGATCTTCACAGCCGTATTTTTCCCAAATTTTTTCCGGCTTAATCAAAACCCCTTTTTTGTTAAAATCTACGCCATTTTTGCTGGTCGCATAGGCAATGGTGGAAACAGACATTTGTTGGCCATGATGGTCTTTTTTGGCGGAAATGGCTCGGTATAAAAAGTGGTATTGGCCGTCCTTAATGATGGTAGGGTTGAAGGCACCTTCTTTTTCAAAGCTATTTTTAGGGTCAGGAGAAAGGAGAGGATTTTGGGGATGGCGAATAACGAAGGACTTGTTGATCATTTTAATTTTTTATTTCTTGATTTTTCTTTTGGTTTGATAATAGCATTTTTTAGTTTAGCATCACCGGTGGTTTTTAGCTGGTGCAAAAAGTTTTCTAAGTTGGCGGTCGCCACGCAGACATAAGAATCGGCCCCGCCATAATAAACAAAAAGGGTGTCGCCAATAATAACCGCCCCACAAGGATAAACCACTCCGGCCTTAAAGCCATCGTTGTCATACCACTGATTGGGTTCAATAATTGGCTGGCGGGAACGGTAAAGAACCTTGGTCGGATCATCTAAGTTCAAAAGCATTGCCCCAACTTTATAACGATAGCCTTCCTTGTCGTCAACAGCCTGATAAATCAACAACCAGCCGTCTCTGGTTTTTAGGGGTGGAGCGCCAGCGCCGATTTTTCGGCTATCCCACCACATTGGGGAGCGAGGTTTGATTCGGTACTGGCCTTTCAAATATTTCCCGCCAGAGAAATCAAGTGAATCAACAAAATCAATTAAGATATCAGGAAATATTCGATGAAAAATAACATATTGGCCGTTAATTTTTTCTGGCAAAAGACAAGCGCTTTTATCAACCACGCCCGGTGGCGAAATTAAAACTGGTTTTTTCCAAAGCCAATTTTGATTTAAAAAATTTTTTAAACTAATTGAGGTTAGAGCAATTCTTGGCTCAGTTACTCCATCGAAGGCAACATAAGTCATATAAACCCGGTCTTCAACTCGGGTGACTCGAGGGTCCTCACAACCGCCGCACCCACCAGAAGCATAGGCGGTATTTAATTGGCCTGGTTTTTTGGTGCTTTCAAAAGGTTGGGTAGGAGAAAAAATTGGTTGAGGGAGTCGCTTATCAATTACAGAACCATCACTGCTGGTAGCATAACCAATAGAAGAAATATAATCAAAACCTTGGGCCCGGTAAAAAATATGGACTTTACCAGCCTCATAAATAGCGGCCGGATTAAAAGTGTTAAAAGCTTCCCAGGCGTTTTCTGATTTAGGGCTAATAAGAGGGTTGTTGTTGGGTTTAGTTAGTTGATAGCTTTTTCGGATTTTGACCTGCTCATTGATTCGATAATCAGGGTAGACTATGACCCAAATTGCCCCATCGATTAACCAGTAGGATAAATAACGATCATGGAATTTTAGCAAGTCAATAAAAAGAGGGGGTTGATAACAGCTTTTTGAGGAGGTTTCTATCTGCCAAACTGGCTCACTGTTGCGCCAAAGAAGCTGAGGGCTTTCTTCTTTGGTGAAGGCAACGACACCAATTTCGATTTGGCCGTTTTTGGAGCTTCGGTGGTGGAAAAAGACAAGAATGCCCTCAGTGGTGGTAAAGGCGTTTTCAATTGTTAGAGTTTCAAGGTTAATGTATTCGCTTCCCGGAGCTAGAAGATGACGATAGCGCTGATTCAAAAAGGCAGTTTTTCTCTCTTTTATTTTAGGATAAGTTTTAACGAATAGGCTTTTGGCGCGAGTTTTTTGAAAATCAAAGCCATTATTACTTTTTAGAACTTGTTGGGGGCGATTGGTTTTTTTGTTTTTAATTGTTAGATAGATGGCCTTTTTATGCCGGCAAAAAAAGAAGCTTTTATCTTTTAAAGATTTGGCTTTTAATTTAAGAATTTTGAACACGCCGGCAGGAATATAAAATATAAATAATTGCTTGTCTTGTTGGTAAATATCAGTATAAATAATGGCCGGCTAAATGGCAAATTTTTTTGTTTTTCAAATTTTAAAAACTTTGTTTACCCGGCCTATTTTAGGTTAGATAACTTTTCAAGTAGTTAGTAATTCTTGCTTTTTTTTGATATTATAAATTTGATGGCTAAACCAACTAAGTTTGCTCCCCATATTTGCGCCGCTTGTACTGTCTTGGCTCTATTGGGTGTGGTTTTAGGTTTTTGGTTGTCTTCTCCATTAATAATGGTAATCTTGCTTTTGCCAACCGCTCTTTATGAGGCCTATCGGACTGAAGGCAAATCAACCAAGGCCGCTTCACTTTTGCTGGTAGCCGTTTTGCTAGCGGAAATATTTTTAGTTTTATTTAATATTGATTTTAATTTAGCTAATTTTTTGGGAAATGACCAACAATATATTGCTGGCTATCTAATTCCCTTGGGGGATATTAGAGTGGTTGGTCCGACCCTAATGGCGGTTTTATCAGTAATTTTACTGGCCCGAACTAGAGGGATTTATACGCGCTGGCTGGCGGTGGTGGTAATAATCGGCTCTTTTGCAATTGTCTATGGCCTTGACCCGTTAGTTTTTCAAGATCTTTTTAAATTAGCTGTAGATGAAGGGTTAAAAAGAGTTTATTAAAAGGAAGTTTTTATTTATTTAGTCTTTTAAAGAGGGGGTGAAAAAGATATGATTGGATATCAAGATAATATTGAAAAGGCGACTTTGGAAAATGAGGATTTTCGTCGGGTTTTGTTTACCGGTGATCATTCTCAATTAGTTCTTATGGCCATTGGCCTAGGTGAAGAAATTGGTCAAGAGGTTCATGATGATGTTGATCAATTTTTTCGTTTCGAAGCTGGTGAGGGCAAGGTTATCATTGAGGGCGAGGAAATAGTTGTTGGTGATGGTGATGCCGTTATTGTTCCAGCAGGGACTGAACATAACATTATTAATACTTCAGCCTCAGAGAAGCTAAAGCTTTATACCATTTATTCTCCGGCTAATCATCCTGACGGCACAGTGCATAAGAATAAGGCTGAAGCCGATAAGTATGAGGAAGAGCACCATCATTAAAGGGAGCTCTTCCTTCTTGGTCTGGTGAAAAAAGTTTTATGGTATCCTTTTAATAGTTAATTTTATAGAGGAGGTGAATTAAAAAAATGCCAGCAACAACTAAAAAATCCACTAATAACAGTGATAATAAGGCTATTGCTCTTTTGAGCTATATTGGTCTTTTGGTTTTGATTCCTCTTTTAACAGAAAAAGACGATGAATTTGTCCAATTCCATGCTAAGCAGGGCTTAGTTCTCTTAATTGCCGCTATTGCTATTAGCGTTATTAACATAATCCCTATTTTGGGTCAGATAATTTTCTTGTTTGGAGGATTGGGCTGTTTAGTCTTGGCCTTGGTGGGAATTATCAATGTCTTAAATGGTCAGAAAAAACAATTGCCGTTAATTGGCCAATTTTCCGACAAGTTTAATATTTAAAAATAAAAAAAGTTTTTGAATGTTAAATGTAAAAAGCCGCAACTCTTTTTAGATTTTGCGGCTTTTTTTTGTGATAGAAAGTTAAAAAAGTTATCCAGCGCCGCCGCCGCCACCGCCCCCTCCTCCTCCACCGCCACCAGAAAAACCTCCCGAAGACCCAGTTCCTGAAGCACCAAAACTGGAAGCGGTTTGAGAGCTGAAGCTATTTAGGGCCGATCCTAAAGAGACTAGACTTTGGCTAAAGTAAGCAGAGCCAGACCCAGAGGCTGTCCCCCAATAATTGTTAGCCAAGTTCTGATCTTTTTTAGGAAAGCTAATGGGTAATTGACTTAAGGTTTTAATAGAAACCCCCAAAACGGTCCCATAAATTAGGTATTTTTCCCAAATCACCAAAGAATCAATCGGATCATGCTTAGTTTTATCATAGTCTTTTAGGTGTTTTTTGAAGGCTAGCCAGGAGGCCGCTTCTTGTCGACCTAAGCTAGTTAGTTTTTCGCCTCTAGATTTTAAAATTGCCAAAATAGATAGTGAAACAACAAGAATAAACAACCCCCAGATATTTAAGCTATTAGTTTGATTTTGAGGAATGGGAAAACTAAAAAGGCAGAAAAAATAGCTAATAAGCAAGATAAATAACCAAATTAATGGTTTGTTATTTTGATTAATCTTATGGGCCTTTTTGTCAAAAAAACCAAGAGCTAAATTTTCTTTAAAAGCGGCCTCTTTTAGATTATTAAAAAAATTATGGCTGACAGCTTGATTTCTTTTTGACCAGTTAATGATTTTCTTTAAACTTAAAGCGTTATCGATAGTTTGATTTCCATCATTAATTTTGGCAAAGCCGATTTTGTTTAAATAGTCGAGAACTTTTTTTTGAATAGGATCAGGCGATTGTCGATTTTTATTAATTTTTATTAAAAAGTATTGGTAATCTTTTTTGAATAAACCCTGTTTATGAAGACTTTTTTCTAATTTTAGAAATCTTTTTTGGATTAAAGATAAAATAGTAGCGGTGAATGATTTTGGGGTTAAAGCTTTTTTTCTAGTCAGCAAGGATTCGATTTGAGCGGGAGCAATATTACTAGGCGGTTCCCAAAGACGATCAGCTAAATTTACTTTAGGTAGAGGCTGATCTTTTTGGTATTTGAAAAAAACAAATACCTTTTTAGCTAAAATAGTTAAACCGACAAGGGGAATTAAATAACTTAAAAATAAAATAAGAGAAGAGGCAATTTGAGATTGTTTCTGTTTTTTTATAGTTTGACTAATGAACCGCTCCTCTTCAGTAATAATTTCTTTTTTAGTTTTTTGGCCAAAAACACCTCGGCCGAAAATTTCTTTAGGGGCCAAAATTCTGGCTTCAACAAAAGTTTTTGGTTCGATCCGATCAACCTGGTAAGTAACAAGATTATTTTGAGGAATGGCAACGATTCCATTTAAAGGACCATGCCCCCAAGCAGCAAGATCTTTATTTTCAATTTCGGGAAAAACAATTTGAGCATTAATATTTTCTTGTGGAATTTCCCAGTTGTCGCCCACTAACTGCCAGTAGAATTCAGCGATATCTTGATGGAGGGTGATAGCATTTTTAATTTGGTAGGAGAATAAAAACTCTTTTTCTTGATTATTAGCTTTATAAAACCACTTAATAAAATAGGCCCCTTCTCTTTCCTCAAGGTAAAATGTTCCCGGTGGTCGATCTTTATCTGCTTGTTTGATATCGGAGTTTTTTAGTTGTTGATAACATTTAAGCTGATCACAAACCTTAAAATCAGTTAACAAATAGGGCTTTTCTCTTCCTGAGGAGGTTTTGTTAATTTCCTGAAAAGCAAAGGTAAATTCTCCATTAAAATTAAATAGGCGCTTTTCTTCGACTGTCGCTGATCCATCCGGCTCAATGACGATTTTGATATCAACCTGAGGAATAGAGTAGGACTTGGCTTTTACCGAGCCAGATAATAAAAAAGTTAAGGTAACAATTAATATAACCCCAAAGAAGGCCTTGCTGATTCTTCTTAGCATAATTTTAGTATAGCAAAAAGAGCAAAAATGTCTCTTTGATTGTTTTTATCTATTTACTTTTATTATTAACCTGTTATAATAAGTCTTAGCAAGTTAAGGAAGAGTTTTTTTTGGATTGCTTATTTTCATTACTTATTTTTTGTGCCTGAACTCCGCTTTAATATCTATTTTTTTTGTTTCTTCTAATATTATTTTAATTTCAATATATTTCCAACGCTAGGGGGTGATTATTAATGGTTAAAAAATTGTATGTTGGCAATCTTTCTTATGACGTCGACCGTGACAGAATGAAAGAATTCTTTTCTGAGGCTGGTGAAGTAGTTGATAGTGTAGTTATTACCGATCGAGCTACTGGCCGCTCAAAGGGTTTTGGTTTTGTCGAATTTGCTGATGAGGATCAAGCTAAAAAAGCTCTCGAGATGTTCAATGGTAAAGACTTTGACGGAAGAACGATTAAGGTAGATTATGCCAAACCTCAACAATCAAGATAAATTTTTTTAAAAAAGATTTATCTTTTTAAATTAAGCGCCCAATTTTTTTGGGCGCTTTTTTTTATCTCAAGTTAGCAAACAGCCTTAAAATATGTCTGTTACGGGAAAAAGAGAAATTTTTTAAAACCCCCGCCCCAGAAGGGGCGGAGGAAGTCAATTTATTTTTTAATATTAACCTTGACTTTTTGTGGTTTAGCCTCCGGCGCCTTAGGAATAGTGATGGTTACTATGCCATTTTCGACGTCCGCTTTAGCTTTTTCTGATAAAACAGGACAGGGAACAGAAGTGGTGTAAAGATATTTTGCTGTTCGGCCTTCTTGATAAATAACCTTTTTGGCTTTTTTTTCTTCGGCACCTTCTTCGTGCTCGGCCCGGATTGTTACCACGCCTCGATCAATAGAAATGTCGACTTCATCGGCAGGAACGCCGGCAACATTAGCCTTAACAATAAAGTCGTTTTCAGTTTCATAGGAAGTCAGGCTGCTATTTTCGGCGAACCAATCTTCCCCGTCGCCTAAAAAAGGCCGCAAGAAGTTTTTTGTCCAAGGATCAACTTTGACGATAGCCATTGTTTTCACCTCCTTTTATTTCTATTAGCAGAGTATCATATTGATTGCTAAAATGTCAAGGGCAATTTATGTTATAATAAATAAGTAGCAAAAAGAGGCGATTTTTATGAATGAGGAAGGTTTAGAGAATTTAAAGGTTGGCGACAAAATTATAGATTTTGGTCGAGTTTATCGTATTTTTAAGATTAACAAAAAGAAGAAGTCTTCTCCTGGTCGATTAATTCATTTTAGGCCGTTTTATAAAAAAGTTAATAATCGGGATTTGATTTGCACAATTCCTGAAGAGAACTTGTCTAAAACTAATATGCGTCGGCCTTTGAAGAAAAAAGAGATTAAGGAATTGTTAAAAGACTTTTTGTCACCGCTTGACTCGGCAGAATCAGTTAATTATGATCAAGCCAAGAAAGTTATTGCTACTAATGACCTTTCGGCGATGATCAATTCCACCAAAAACCTTTATTATTCCCGTAAGATTGAGGGGAAAGATTTTACCGTTTCTCAAAAGAGAATTTTTAATTCTTTGATTGGTCGGATTGCCGAAGAATCGGCCTTTATTTTAGGTAAAAAACCAGAAGAAATTAAGGAAAAAATTAATAATTCTCTTAAGAAAGGGTTAAAAAAGCTACCTCCCAAAGACCCTTCGGAAAAATAGTTATCTTCTTTTTAAAGAACATGAATAAGTTTGCCGAGTTAAAATTATTTTTAACTCAAAATAATCAATCCAGTTATCGCTTTGATCAAATTATTAATAGTATTTTTTCTCAAAAAGAAATTAATTTTTCGGCGATGTTCTTTTTGCCCAAAGAGCTGCGTCAACAGCTAGAAGAAAAGTTTGGTTCTTTTTTGACTGTTAAGCTTGTCGAGGAAAAAACTTCTTCTCAAGCAAAAAAAGTTGCCTTTTCTTTAGCAGATGACAAAAGAATTGAGGCAGTAAAAATGAAATATCGCGATTGGCAATCCGTTTGTCTTTCTTCTCAAGTTGGCTGTCCCCTAAAATGTGCTTTTTGTGCTACGGGAAAAATGGGTTTTTCTCGACACCTGACAGTTGACGAAATTATTGATCAACTGCTTTATTTTTATCTTGAAGATAGTGGCGTAGACACAGTTTCTTTTATGGGTATGGGCGAACCCCTGCTTAATAAAAACATTTTTCCCGCTCTGGAAATAATTATTGATTCCAGCCTTTTTAATATTAGTCAAAGAAAAGTTAATGTTTCCACGGTGGGAATTTTACCAAGTCTAAAACAATTAATTGACACCTTTCCTTCAGTTAATATTGCCCTTTCTTTGAATAGTCCATTTTCCAAACAGAGGCAGTTGTTAATGCCGATTGAGAAAAAATTCCCCCTGGGAAAAATATTTCCCGTTTTGAATTATCATATTCGCACTAACCATCGTAAAGTTTTTTTATCTTATATTTTACTTTCCGGTGTGAATGATACTGTTGGTCATGCTGATGGTTTAGCAGACTTGATTAGAGGACAAGGGGATCAGGCCTATTTGTACCATGTTAACTTAATCAACTTTCATCCTGTGTCTGGGGTTTCATTCAAGGCTGTTAGTAGTCAGCAAACTAATTTTTTTCAGAATAGATTGAAAAGAAGAGGGGTTAATGTTACCCTGCGTCGCTCTTTGGGCTCGTCTTTACAAGGAGTTTGCGGTCAGTTAAAAACTTAAAATTTTTTATGCTAAAATTAGTAAAAAGAAAATGCTAAAAGAAAACGGGACCCTAGTTGCTCTTTTTGTTCTAGTTTTTTTAATTTTAGGTCTTTTTTGGTGGTTTGATCAGCAAGATCAGAGCCTAATGTCCGGGCTATTAACCTCTTCTTTGTCACCGACTCCCAAAGAAACCATTAACCAAGAAGCAATTAAGATAGCCTTAGTTAAAAATTATAATCAGCCCGAAGGAAAGCTGACTATTAAAGTTTTAGAAGTTAAAGGTTCATTTGCTCGAGGAACGGTTAAAATTGCTTCTGATGATCAGGTTTGGTTGTGGTTAGCCTATCAAGATCAGTCTTTGCAAGATTGGGTTTTGATTCATGATGGTCAAGGTTTGGCTGATTGTCAAAAATTGACCGAAATTAGTTTTCCTGTTAATTTTGTTGGTCAGTGTTGGGACAAAGACAAAGGGGCCGTCGTTGATCGTTAATTTCTTTTTGAATTAATTTTCCCCTTGTATTCTTTAATTTGCTTTATTACTTGATTTCGGACGGCAATAAGCGTTTTTAGTAGCTCTTTTTCTTTACTTTTTGCAAAAATTTCTTTTTTGGGCAAGCTGATTTTAAGACTAGCCTCAAAACCCCAACGGACTCCTTTTTTAATTTTTAGCCAGCCAACCCTTAGACCCTGATCAAAATTATTCAAATGCTTATCAATTTTTTGGCCAACATGTTTTTTGGCCAGATCTTTTATTTTTGAGTTGATGTCTAGATTGTCACCGTTGATAATTAGCTTCATATTAGTAGCGCAATAAGGCGGCCGCTTTGGGGAAATTGCCTTTAATTTCCGGATCTAAGATAACGATATCGCCGCCACTGGCCAAAACCTCATGAACCAGCCAAGGAGCAATATTGTCAACCAATCGAGACCCTTTGGCTGGATAATTATAAATTCGATTGTCCCAAGTAACGTAGCCTTTTTTGTTAATAACAGGTTCAATAAAAAGTTTCTGGATTTTTCCTTGGTTGGCGGCAGTTAATATTTTTTGCCACTCATCTTGATAACGACTAAATTCTTCCTTAGCCTCTCTTAATTGCTTTTTAATTATTTTTTGGCGATTTTGGTCAGTTTTTTTAATAACTAATTTTTCTAGCTGTTCTTGATTAGTAATGTTTTTGTCAATTAAAATTGGTTTGGTTTTTGGAAAAAAAGCGGCTAATTCTTGAGGGAAATTAGAGTTTAGTTTAACAAATCTAGTTGACCAGTTGATAATTAAATAGTCAAAAGATTCGGTTAAATCGGCCCGGTCTTTAACAAATCTTTTCAGCTTTTTTAAGAACAATTTATTTTCTTCTTGTTCTCTTTTGGCGAGACTATCTTCTCCGGTCCCGTGAAAAATTCCTTTAAGGTTGATCGGAGAGAATTTTTCCAAATAACGTTTATCCTCGTCTTTATCAAAGGGGTTTTTTTGGTTGGCGACAGGGAAAAGGCGGTGGTCATCGTAAACATAAATGTTGGCCTCTTTTTGATTAATTTGGAAAACTAAACCATCAATTCCTTTATCAGCTAGCCAAACTAGCTGGTCAAGGTCAAAGCGAGGACCAAGAAAAGCTTCTTTTTGGGGATTTTTTTCCAGAGGAATGAAAATAAAATTATTTTCAAGAATCGTCTTTTCTTTTTGCCCAGAGTATTTTTCTGGGTTAAATCTAGCAAAAAAGGCTAAGCCGCGGGGTAGGGACTCTAAATTATCAAGGGTTTGATTGACCTGATTAATAATTGCCTTACTAATTTGAGAAGAATTAATTTTTTTGTTGGCTCTTATCTTAAGAAGAATAAAAGATTTTAGCTCTTTTTTAAGTCGATTTTTAGGGAAATTTTGGCTGGGAAAATAAACAGTCAAAAAAAGATCTTTGGCTTCATTTTTTGGATTTTGTTCTTTTTCGGCCAGAATTGTCAAATACTGGTCGTAGGAAACCATATCTTTATTATAGCAGGAGGAAAGATTGCTCTCAAGAGATCGATTGTTTGATTGTTATTTGGCCTTGGGGGCAAAATTTTAATTTTTTCGTATTAAAAAAAGCTTGTTTACATCTTCCTTCAGATTGGTTAATATTTAAAGAGAATGGACTTTGATAATTATCAAAAAGAAGCTAAAAAAACGGCTATTTATCCTGATCGGGGGAAAAATTTTATTTATCCTACTCTTGGTTTGGTGGGCGAGGCGGGAGAAATAGCCGAAAAGATTAAAAAAATTATTCGTGATGAAAAAGGGCTGGTTAGCGAAGAGAAAAGAAAAGAATTAAATAAAGAGTTGGGCGATGTTCTTTGGTATTTGGCTAATTTGGCCGACGAGCTTAATCTTTCTTTAGAAGAAATTGCTAAAGCCAATTTAACCAAACTTGCTTCTCGTCAAAAGAGAAATTGTCTTCATGGCGATGGCGATAATCGTTAAGAGGGGACTTAATAAGAGCGATAGGTGCCTGCTCGTCTTTTGGAGTGTTGACCGGTGTCGCCGCCCCTGGCCCTGCCCCAGTCGGGTCTTTTTTTATTCTTAATTTCTTTGAGGCTTTTTTCAGCACCACCAGCGTGAGCGCCAATTAGTTTTTTAGCTGAATCTTTAAAACAACGCAAAAGGACTCCCTTAGTTCGATTACTGAGATTTTCTTGGTTGTTGACGAACTGGGTAAAAGATTCGGCTGGCGATAGAATTTCATCTTGGCTTTTTTGATTTTCTTCTTGGGCAAAGCTTTTATTAATAATTTTTTCTATTTCTGGAATGGTGTGATAGTTGTATCGGACTTTTTCATTTTCAACCAAATTTGTTAATCGATCGTCGAATTGCTGGAGCGATTGTTCCCAAGCCGACAATAAGGGGAAAAGAATTCCTTTATCTTTTAATCTTTTTTTAGTTGAACTGTCTTTTTCAGAATTAGGGTGAAGAGAAGAGTTTTTTATAATCTCAGAAACCAAAGGAGAAGTAACACTTTGGGATTCCTGGTTGCCTAAAACAAATCTTTCTTTGTTAATCATGAGTTTATTATATTACTATGGGGCTTTTTTGGCAAGATTTAGCCTAAGCCTATTTTTTGTTGGGCCAGGCTAAGGGTTTTTTGAGAAACTTTTCTTGCTCTTTTAGTTCCATCTTGAAGAATATTTTCCAAAGAACCTTTATCTTGGTAAATTTTTTGATATTGAGCCTGGATTGGGGTCAAGAATTGAATTAATTTTTTGGCCAAATCGTTTTTAAGTTGACCATAGTTTTTGTTTTGATATTGGGCCTCTAATTGATCAATGCTGGTTTTGGTAATAGCCGAATAAATAATTAAAAGATTGCTAATGCCGGGCTTATCTTTAGCAACTTTTATTTCTTGGCCGGAGTCAGTGACGGCACTCATAATCTTGTTTTTGATTACCTTAGGAGAATCTAGTAAATCAATAGTTCCTTTTTTGTCTAAAGATGATTTGCTCATTTTTTGTTTTGGGTTTTGCAAAGACATGATTTTAGCCCCGGCTGAGAGCATTTTTGCTTTTGGAATTTTAAAAACAGGGCCAAAACGAGAGTTAAATTTTTGGGCCAAATCTCTAGTTAGTTCGACATGTTGTTTTTGATCTTGACCAACCGGAACCAAATCGGTTTGGTAAAGTAAGATATCGGCGGCCATCAGGACGGGATAATTAAATAAGCCGACGTTGGTTTTAGTTTGGTTAGACTTGGTTTTATACTGGGTCATTCTTTCCAGCTGGCCCATTGAAGCTAGGCAATCTAAGATCCAGGTCAGACTAGCATGATCGGGGTTGTGAGATTGGATAAAAATAGTTGATTTTTCTGGATTTAGACCACAGGCAAGATAAAGAGCAGCCAATTTTCTAATTTTTCTATTTAGTTCTTTTGGCTCTTGAGGAACAGTAATAGCATGCAAATCCACGATGCAAAAAAAACATTCATATTGGTCTTGCATTTTTATCCATTGACTAATGGCGCCAATATAATTGCCTAAATGAAGATTGCCAGAAGGCTGAATACCGGAAAAAACTCTTTTTTTGCCAGCCATATGGTGATTATAACACTAACAATTTCTCGAGGCTGTTGGTTGATGGCTTAACAAAGACAAGACTTAAAAAAATAACCAGGCCGATAATTATTAAAGTAATAATAGCTAGGAGAATTTTTTCCCAGGAAGAATCAGGCAAAATTAATTCTAGTCCGGTAAAAATTAAAATAACTGGCCAAAATCGCCAAATAGCCGCCCAGATTGACCAAGGCAAAAGGCCGAAGTTATTAAGTAAAAAAATGACACCAGCGGTAATAAGAATTAGTGGCCAAGTAAGTTTTTCCATAGCTTATGAGCGAAAAAGAAGAACTAGGCCAAAAGCAACCAGCAATAAAGGCCAAAACTGGGAAAAGTCAAAAAATTTTGACAATAAACCGAAATTAAGCAAAATAAAGCAGATTCCTAAAAAAATTAGAATCACCCCAAACCACAGCTTAATTCCTTCTTTTCCAGAAGCCTTTTTAGCTTGAGTTTTAATCTCTTGGGCATTTTTTTTGAGGGTTTCTTTATCATCGGCATTAGCATCTGATTGGTTAGGGATAATCAACCAAAGAATAAAATAAAAGATGACCCCACCGCCAGATAAGCCGAGCAAGACAAATAAAATCCTGATGATGACAGGATCAAGATTGAAATATTCACCCAAACCTCCGGCCACTCCGCCTAAAAGGCGGTTTTTTTCTGAGCGATAAATTTTTTTTACCGAAGAGGTTTCTTTTTTTGTTTTAGTTTTATTTTTTTCGGTCATGGCACTATTTTATAAGACAAATAATTTCTTGACAAGAATAATAAACGTTTATTTTTTCTCTTCGAGGCTTTTGGGATCAGGATAACGATTGCTAATAGTGCGGAATAATCCCGATAAGAAACCATCAGGGGGAATTTGATCAATATGTTCAAGGTTAAATTCGGTGATTTTTTTTCTGGTTAAGTTAGCCTGTTCAAAGCTTTTAGTAAATCCTTGCCGAATTTGGTAAAAGCGGAAAGCTAAATTAATTTGCTCTTCGCTTAAGTTTTCTAAGCTTTGGCTAACTTTTTCTAATTGATTAGGTAAGTTTTCTCCCTGAAGACAGCTATTAATATGGTTGCCTAAAATTTGACTAAAGTTATTTTCAGGAAGAAGAGGGGCAATTTTTTGGGCGATAAACTTGCCTCGGTCAGTGGAGTCGGTTTGATGAATCTGCCTTATTTCTCTTTGGGATCGAGGTCGTCCGCCACTTTTAGTTTTAATATTTTTCTGCCGCTTTTCTTGTCTGGTTTTCCACTCCAAAATAGCATTTTTAGTTTCTGAAGACAAAATTACTCCTAAAGAAACAGTTTTTTCTCTTTCCGGCGCCTTAACCATAACGTATATAGAGATATATTATGTATATTTAAACAAAAAAGAGTTTGGTTTGCAAATTAAAAAATATTTTTGCCTTGCTATAATTAAGTTTAGTTTAAAAATGATTAATCCTTTTCGTCATCCCTACCAGACTCTTAATTTAATTACCATAAGCTCTGAGGCCCTTCTTAATAATTATTCTTTTTGGCAGAACCAAAACCCTCAGGCTGGAATTGTTCCTGTTTTAAAAAGCAATGCTTATGGTCATGGCTTAGAATTAGTTGGTCGTTTTATCGATCAAAAAATGAATCCTCCTTTTATCGCGGTGGACAGTTTATACGAGGCTTGGGAATTGGAAAAGGCGGGAGTAAAAAAACCAATTTTGGTTATTGGCTATACTGTTCCGGATAATTTTAAAATTAAGAAAAAATTAAAATTTCATTTACCAGTTTTTGATCCGGAAACGGCTCTGACCCTATTACGTCATCAGCCCCAAACCAGACTACATCTTAAAATCGATACGGGCATGAACCGGTTGGGGATTAAGCCAAAACAGGTGGATCGGTTTATTAGGTTTTTAAAAGATCATCAAGCTCAAAAACAGATAGTGGGGATTTATTCTCACTTTGCTTCTGCGGCTAGTGATCAAGATTTTACCCAAAAACAAGTCGAGACATTTAAGAGAGTAGTTAAAAAATTTGAACAGGCTGGTTTTTCTTTTGAGTGGAAGCATATTGCCGCCACAGCGGGCAGCTTAATGGTCAAAGATCCAGATTTTAACTTAATTAGGGTAGGTTTGGGTTTTTATGGCTATTCTCCCCCTTCTATTTCTAAGAAGATTTTATCCAAGCTTGAACCGGCTTTGAAATTAACCAGCCAAATTGTTCAGGTTAAGGAGATTGCTAAGGGCGAGATAGTCAGTTATGATGGTCAATTTCGGGCGTCCAAGAAAATGCTGATTGGTGCCTTACCCATTGGTTATTATGATGGCCTGGATCGACGGTTATCTGGCCGGGGTCAGGTTAGGGTTGGTCAAAGGTTTTGTCCTCTTGTCGGCCGAATTTGTATGAATATTGCCATGATCGATTTATCTGGCTTAAAAAAACCTCTTGTTGGTCAAAAAATAACGGTTATCAGTAATCGGCCAAAAGATAAAAATTCTTTAGCTTCTTTAGCTTCTTTAGCCAATACAATTCCTTATGATCTTTTGGTGGGTTTAGCTGAGAGTACTAGGAGAGTATTAGAGTGAGGTTTCAAGGGTTGGCCCCGTTGTTGGTTGTTCTTCTTGATCCTGGATTGTTGTTTGAGCAGTGTTTTCATTTAATACTTGGGTAACAGCATTAATAATGTTTTGATCAGGCAGATAAGAAAAAAGCTCTTTTTGCCAGTTGTCTTTTGAGACAAAAATGTGCGGGTCAACACCCAAGCCTTCAATCGGTTGACCATCTTCTCTCAGAGTTAAACTATGAACTAAGAACATTGAGTATGTTTGGTGGGAACTAATTTGATTGTCGAGCTTAAAAACCCTCTCTACTGTTCCCCAACCTCGAGTGGTATTACCGACCAAAACCCCAACATTATATTTTTTCAAGACCGAAGCCATTACTTCCGCCGAACTTTGAGAGTTTTCATTAATTAAAATGATCACTTTTTTATATTGAACTAAACTGGGTAACCAGCTGGTTCTAGTTTTATAATCAGTTTTTTCGTCTTGGTGGAAAAACTGATAGGCATATTGATCTTGGCCAATGAAAGGTCCTAAAAAATAAGGCAAATTATCAATGGCTCCGCCGATATTATCACGAAGATCAAAAATTAACGTCTCTACCCCTGGGCGATCTTGGACTTTTTGACTGACTCTTTGTAATTCGTCGAAGGTGGTTGGAGAAAACTTTTTTAGGTGAATATGGAAAATACTGTCGTTGATTAATTGATAGCTCATAGTTGGCTCCACTCCAGAGAGATTATAAATTTGGCGAGCCTCATCGTCTTTTAAAACTTCATAGGCTTTTTTAATTTGGGCCAATTTTTCTTGGGATTCTGGGGTATTTTGCTCAGATAATTCTTGGCTTAAGCTTTGGTAAGTTTCTTTTATTTCTTCTTGATCGGCCTCTTGGTCAACTCCCAAAGTCTGATAATGGTCTTGATCGGTAATGTTGCGGACCATATTATTTAATTCTTGCTCTTCTTCTTGACTGTAAAGATGGCTGCGGCCAAAAGGTTCTAGATTATTTAAAACTAAATTATTAAGTTGGATAATAAATTCTTCTTTAGTTTCTTCCTCTTCGATTTGCTTTAAAATATTTTTAAGATTAGCTAAAAGAGTTTGACGATTTTTTTCTTTGGGATTTTGGGGCTGGCCGGTTAATTTTTCGGTTGCCAAAAGAAACAAAGAGGTCAAATCTTCGTCGGTAAGTTTTTTCCAGTGATTTTCTTTGATTTTGTCATAAACCTCGCCAGTAAAAGCAAGATAGGAATTGTCTTCTTCTCCCAAAACGTTTGCTTGAGGAGCTTTATTTATTTGATAAAAATAACCTCCTGCTCCCCCAACAACGAGGACTAAAATAATAATAATTACCAAAAAAAGAGGGTTGACAGACCACTTTTTCTTAAAGGGCAGGGTGAATAATTTGGTTTTTTTATTCTTTTTTTTCTCAAGAGACATTATCAATCATAATAGATGATTTATTTTTTTAGCGCAAGAACTTTGAGGAGCAAAGACCAGAGGTGATAAAATTAATTTTCACGATGAGCAATTTTGTTATTGACACCAAAGACAAGAAAACTTCAGCCAGAAACGGTCAGTTAATGACCAGGCACGGGAAGATTAAGACCCCGGCTTTTATTCCTGATGCTACCTTGGCTTCAGTAAAGCATTTAACGTCTGAGGAAGTTGCTGACACGGGTATTCAAGTTGTCTTAGGAAATCTTTATCATTTATGGCTGCGGCCTGGCGCAGAAATAATTTCTCAGGCCGGTGGGTTGCATAAATTTATGAACTGGTCAGGGCCAATTGTCACTGATTCAGGTGGATTTCAAGTTTATTCTTTGATTCATAAAGGTAGTTCAGGGGGTAAAATTAGGGAAAGAGGGGCTTTTTTTAATTCTCATATTGACGGCAAAGAGAAAGTCTTAACGCCGGAAGAGTCAATTAAGAAACAGTATCAGATGGGGGCGGATATTTTATTAACCTTGGATGAAAGCGTGCCGGCGACGGCTCCAAAGTCCTATTTTGAACGATCGGTTCCCTTAACTGTTCGTTGGGCGGCTCGTTCCAAAGAGCAGTTTTTGAAATTAAATCGGCCTAAAGACCGTTTGCTTTTTGGTATCGTTCAAGGAGGAATATTTCCTGATTTATTAAAGAAAAGCGCCAAGGAAACAGTGGCGATTGGTTTTGATGGCTATGCCCTTGGTGGGGTGGCGGTTGGCTTGGAAAAAACTAAGCTTCATGAAGTTATTGGCTATTCCGTGGCTTGTCTGCCCGAGGATAAACCTCGTTACATGTTGGGGATTGGTTATCCAAAGGAGATTTTAAAAGCGGTTTCGGAAGGGATAGATTTGTTTGACTGTGTTATTCCTACTCGCAATGCTCGTCATGGCAGTTTATTTACTCGTCAGGGAAGGATTGATTTACGAAAAAGTCGGTTTAGGGCCGATTTTAACCCAATCGAGGCGGGTTGTTCTTGTTTTACTTGTCGTCATTATTCTCGAGCCTATTTAAGACATTTATTTTCTGTTGATCAACCCTTGGCTTGTCGTTTGGCCACAATTCACAACCTGGCTTTTTATGCCTCTCTAATGAAGGATATTCGCTTGGCAATCAAAAGAAACAGGCTTGCCAGCTTTGCTAATGAAGTAAAAAACCTGTAAAAGAAAGGTTTTTTCTTGTTTTTTAGCCTTGGCTATGGTATAAATTGAGGAAGATATGACCACGAAAGGAACCTACCAGCCTAAGAAAAAACGTCGAGCTAGAAAACATGGTTTTTTAGCTCGAAGAAGCAATTCTACTGGCCGAAAGGTTTTAAAGAGACGACGAAAGAAGGGCCGAGAAAAACTAACTGTTTCTTCTTAAAGCTTAAAACCTCCTTTTTTTAGATATGGCCATGCTAACCAAAAAACACCGATTGCCCAAAAAGAAAATTGAGAAGGTTAAGCATAATGGTCGTCATCTTAACACCTCTTTTTTTACTTTAGTTTACTTGTCGGGCCGAAAAACCCCTAGCCAGTTCGCCTTTGTTCTTTCTAAAAGAGTTAGCAAAAAAGCCACGGTTAGGAATAGGACCAAAAGATTGATTGCCGGCTCAGTTCGGGAAATAATGACTGATTTAAAAGATGGCTTTTGGTTAGTTTTTTTAGTTAGAAGAGCGGCCCTAGATCAAAACAAAGAGGTCTTGTCAGAAGCGGTTTGGGAGGCTTTTGCCAAAATCAATCTTTTAAAAAAGGATGAAAAGCTTAGTTCTTAAGATAATTCGCTTTTATCAGTTCCTATCGCCTTTTCGGGGTCGACATTGTCGGTTTGTGCCCACCTGTTCAGAATATTGCTATCAGGCAATTTTTGATCATGGTATACTACGAGGCAGTCTGATGGGACTGGGGCGGATTTTTCGTTGTCATCCTTTAAGCAAAGGGGGAGTGGATTTGCCCTAAGAAATTCTGATGAGATTTTCAGCCTTAAGCTTTGCATTTTGAGTTTCTCTTAAATATATGTTCGAAACAATTTTTATTCAGCCTTTAGCTAATTTATTGGTTTTATTTACCAATTTTTTTGGTTCATTAGGCTGGGGAATAATTGCTATTACCCTGCTAATAAAAATAATTCTTATTCCGGTTATGATCCCCAGTCTAAAATCGGGTGAGAAAATGAAGCAGTTAGCCCCAAAATTAGAAAAATTAAAAAAGAAATATAAAGACGACAAGGAGGCTTTGGCTAAAGCCCAAATGGCCCTTTATCGTTCTGAAGGGGTTAATCCGGCCGCTGGTTGTCTGCCTTCTATTATCCAATTAGTAATTTTATTAGCCCTTTTTCAAGTTTTTAATCGGGTTCTTAATCCGGAAGCAATTAGCCAATTGCCCGACCTTCTTTATTCAGGAATTTCTTTACCCGAAGGAGGAGTTAATTTTTCTTTTTGGTATCTTAATTTGGCTAATCCCGATTTAATTATGGGTAAAATTCCCGGGTTTTTCCTAACTATTTCGGCTATATCTCAATTTCTTACCGCTCGGCTGTCTTCATCAGCGATTAAAGGGGCCAGCAAAACCGCCAAAAAGACTCCGCCCAAAAGTGACGACATGATGGTGTCAATGCAAAAACAGATGGTATTTTTGATGCCCATAATGACGATTATTATTGGTTTTCGCTTTCCTTCTGGCTTAACTCTTTATTGGTTTGTTTTTTCTTTGGCGGGCTTAATTCAGCAATATATAATTAGAAAGCAAAGCGAGATTAGTAAAAGGTAGGTGAGTTATGGATAAAAAAATATTAGCCAAAGTTGAAGAATCGTTAACCAAGCTTTTAGACAGTTTGGGTATTTCGGCTCAAAAGAAAATAGGCTTTGATGAAGAAAAAACCTCTATTTTAGTGGAATTGTCCTCGGAAGAGGATAATGCTCTTTTAGTTGGCTATCATGGTAAAAATCTATCTGCCCTGCAGACAATTTTGGGTTTGATGACTTTTAAACAAACTGGCCAGTGGTTTCATATTGTTGTTGATGTTGATGACTATCGACAGAAACGACGGGCTCAAGTTGAAGAAATGGCTCGGCGGGCGATTGATCAGGCCAAATCAACCGGACAATCTATTGCCATTGCCAATCTTAGTCCTGGAGAGCGGCGTCAAGTTCATTTATTGTTTGCCGATGATGATAGCGTGGAAACCCACTCTGAAGGAGAGGGTCGGAATCGCCAGTTAATTGTTAGTGTTAAATAGGCCTATTTTTTTAAAGATTTTTAGTTTTTTATCCTAATTAGGTGACGATTTTATTAGGTTTAGAAAAAATTAAAAAATTCTTTTCTGGCCTGTTCTTCTTTTTTCTTCCTACCCAGTTGGCTTATTTTTTTTGGCCGGACTGGTCTTACTTTTGGGGTATAAAAGTTGATTTTTTATCACCGTCAATTTTTTTGACGGACCTTATTTTATTTTTTCTCTTTTTAGTTTTGGTTTTGGAATTTTTTTTAAAAACGTCTCAATTAAACTTTAAGAAAATTT
>JBMNVW010000007.1:0-34548 GCA_050947035.1 Patescibacteria group bacterium | reverse complement strand
TATTAATGGTGATGAGATTGTTAATAATTATAAAATTGATGATAATTTTATAGAATTTGGAACTATTGGTTTGAAAGTTTCAACAGGAGCAACTTACCCTTCCGAGGTCTATTTTGATGACATTAGGGTAACCAAAATAAACCCTCCAGTTGTGTTAATTCCTGGTCATGGAGCTTCATTTAATTTTAGAGAGATGTTCTTAAATCAGCCCGATCCCGATGGCTGGCAAATGACCCCCGGAGTAAGAGTTTACGATAATATTCTCGCCTCTTTAGAAGCTAATGGTTATAAAGAGGGAGAGGATTTATTTGTTTTTAATTATAACTGGCTTAACTCAATATCCGGTACTGCCAGCCATCTTTATGATTTTATTGAAAATATTGTTGACTCCTCTTCTTTTTCTGGTGTTAGGGTTATTGGCCATTCAATGGGGGGCTTGGTTGGAAGAGCTTGTTTCCAAGAGCAGGATAATGAGTGTTTTATTGATCAGCTTATTAGTGTTGGCTCGCCCCATCGGGGGGTTTTAGAGGCTTATGGGGCTTGGGAAGGGGGCGAAATTTGGCGTGATGGCTTGACGAGGTTGGCTTTCGAGACATTTTTAAATATTCAAAAACAACCTTTAGAAACAAATAAAGAGGCCTTAAGAAGATTGTCGCCCTCTTTGGCAGAGATGTTGCCAGATTTTGCGTATTTAAAAGATAGCCAAGGAGAGGAAATTTCTTTTAATGAAGAAGATTATCCCAAGAACTTGTTTTTGGAAAGAGTCGGCCCTGTTATTGGGGATAAAAATAATTTTATTTTTGGTCAGGAGCAGCCAACTTGGCGTTGGCTAAAAGTGTCTGAAGATTTTTCTTGGGCTGATCAATTTTTGAATAATTGGGAGCATGGTAAGCCAATCGAGAAGGAATTTTCCAACCAAGGCGATGGAACAGTGTTGGCCCTAAGTGCCTATCCTGATGAAAATCTTTCGGGGCGTTTTTTTAATCTTGGCCACAGAGAAACTATTGCTGACCCAATTGCTGTTGCCGAAATAATAACCCTTTTAGATTTAGAACCGCAAGCGGGCTTAGAGTTTTTGGCTAACGAGGAAAATTATTTAGTTTTTTATCTTCATTCTCCTGCCCACCTAGAAATATCTAGTTTATCAGAAGAGGTTGGTTTTTGGGAAGATGATTTGGGACCAAAATTAATTATTATTGCCAACCCAGAATTAGAAAAAGATTATTTAGTTGATGTGGTTGGTGATGAGTCAGGTCGTTATCGCCTAACAGTAGGTAAAATATATAATAGTGACTCCTCTTGGCGTCATTATGACGGTTTTATTGAACCGGGACAAACAGACACCTTCAAAGCCAATCTTAACAATTTTATTGAAGTAACAACGACAGGATCAATACATCCTATTGAAGAGCTTTTAGAAGATTTAAAAACTTTTGCTAATGGACTTTTAGAAGAAAAGGTAGTTGGGTGGCAAGAATTGTTTGGCAGTAGTCATCAGCAAGCCCTAGTTTATGGTTATCAACTAAGAAGCTGGCTATCTTTATCAACCAAAAACTCCACCTTGGAGACAGCCGATTTGTTATTAGGGTTGGCTAAAATAGAATCAATTATTTCTTATCTAGAGGAACTAGCCTTGGCTGATAATCAAGAAATTGATAGTCTACAGTTGGACCCTATCCTTTCTTTTTGGTCACAGGAATTATCAGGGACTTCCTCTTTGCCCAATCAAAATAATAGCCTATCAAGATTGGCTGCCCTAGATTATCTTGCCTCTAATGATTATTATTCTTTGCTTTCAGGAAACCAAAATAATTATGAGAAGCTAATCTATTCCCTTTCGGGGATTGGGTCTTTAGTAAATAGTCAGATTTTACTTCAAGATAATTAATTGTTTTTTCTGGGTGCGCGCATCTGGACTCGAACCAGAGACCTCTTCGATGTGAACGAAGTGCTCTACCAACTGAGCCATGCGCGCATTTTTAAGTTTATTTTATCATGGCAAGAAGCTTATTTTACCGTATAGATCCAGGATCTATCGGCAAGATTTGAGATGGAGATCCTGGATCTAGAAAAAATATCAAAAGCTCTTCTTGTTATTCTCTGGTTTGCTCTATATAATAAACTCATGGCAAAAAAATTTTGGCGGTTTTTTTTAGAAATTATTCAAGACATAACCATTGTTTTGGCAGTTTTTGTTTTGATTTATGTCTTTTTATTTCGTCCTCATCAAGTTAATGGTATGTCAATGTATCCTAATTTTCATGATAAAGATTTTATTCTTTCTGAACGGGTTTCTTATCGTTTCCGTGATCCAAAAAGAGGAGAAATTGTTGTTTTTAAAGCCCCTCCAACAGAGGTTTGTGCGGCGATAGAGTGTGAATATATTAAAAGAGTAGTTGGTCTGCCGGGAGAGAGAGTAAAGATAGAGGAAGGCCGGGTTTATATTAATGATCAACTTTTAACTGAAGAATATTTACCCGATGGCGTTTATACCAGTGCTGGCGATTTTCTTGGCGAAGGAGAAGAAAAATCCCTCCCCCAAGATAACTATCTTTTCTTAGGTGATAATCGAAGTGGATCTAGAGATGGTCGGGATTTTGGTTTTATTGCCAAAAAAGACATTGTCGGCAGGGCAATTTTTCGTTATTGGCCGCTATCTGGTTTTGGCTCAGTCGTTGGGGCCGGTTCCTGACGGCAAATTTTTTTATAGAAATCTTTTAATTGATCTTCGGTTTCTTCTATTCCCCCATCCCAGACAATGGTGATTCTGGTTTGAGATCGGGATCGGCTAATTTTTACTTTTGCTTTTCCCTCAGAAGATAAATTTTTTTGAATTTTTTTTCTTATTTTTTGGTATTCTCTTAGAATTGCTTGATTATTTTTTTTGGAAGAAAATTTCTTTTTTGATTTTTTAGTTGTTCTTGATAATTCTTCGGCTCTTCTGACCGAGGCCTTTTCTTTTAAAATTTGTTTATAAACTTTGATAATTTTTTCTGTTGTTTTTAATCCGGCGATGGCTCGAGCATGGCCTTCCGTAATTAAGCCTGATAGCAGCCCATCTTTAATGGCATCAGGCAGGGAAAGGAGTCTTAGAGAATTAGAAACATAGGCGGTGCTTTTACCAATTTTTTTGGCGATTTCACCAACAGAAAGATCAAACTCTTCTTGAAGTTGTTGAAAGGCTTTAGCCCGATCCAAAGAAGTTAAATCTTCTCTTTGAACGTTTTCGATTATGGCCATTTCCAGCATCTGCTGAGGATTAGTTTTTTTGACTATGGCAGGAACAGTTTTTAAACCAATAATTTTGGCTGATCGCCAGCGCCTTTCACCGGCAATAATTTGATAACCGGCTGGAGTTTTAGCAACAACCAGGGGCTCCAAAATCCCATGTTCTCTAATTGAGTTAATTAAATCTGTTAAAGATTCCGGGGCAATAACTCCGCGTGGTTGGAGTGGGTTAGGTTGGAGTTTATCGATGGAGATATCAAGAACTTGATTAGCCATTAGCTAACGACTTCGACTAATTTTTTTCCTCGACGTTTTAAAAAGTTTACTGTTCCTGAAGTGATGGCAAAAATAGTGTAGTCTTTACCCATTTTAACTCCTTGGCCCGGGTGAAAATGGCTGCCTCTTTGCCGAATGATAATATTACCCGGGGCAACCCCTTGGTTTTGTCCTCTCTTTATTCCTAGTCTTTTGCCTGGTCTGGTAGTTTTTTGTCTGGCTTTAGCACCAGATTTAGTATGAGCCATAAATTTATTTAATTTCTTTAATTTTTAATCTAGTTAAAAGGGGTCGAAAGCCTTTCTTTCTTCGGTAACGGGATTTAGCTTTGTAGGTGGTAATTTTGACTTTTTTGCCCTTTAGGCTTTCGATTATTTCTGCTTCAACAGTCTTGTTTTTTAAATAGGGTTGGCCAATTTCTACCTTGCCATTAGCAAAAAGTAAGACCTTATCTAATTTAATTTTTTTACCCGCTTTACCACCGAGATTATTAACCAAGATTTCGTCGTTTTTTTCTACTTGATATTGGTGCCCAGCGATTTCTACTATGGCGAACTTTTTCATGGTGAAAATATTATAGCATATTCACGCTCTAGAATAGAAACAGTTTAAAAACTTAAAGTGAATTAAAAAAAGCTAAAAATTCCAGAATATTCTTCTTGTTTGGAATTTAGAATTTTGAGATTTAGTTGTGTTTTGGTTTTTAGGTTTTATTGGTCAGTGTATTCTTAGTTCTTCTGTTTTGGTAAATCTTTGTTGGCTAAAAATAGCCTGGACAATTCCCAAAGAGATCATGGTGGAAAGATAGGACGAGCCTCCATAAGAAAATAGGGGTAAGTTAAGGCCGGTAATAGGCAATAAGCCAAGGTTCATACCAATATTAACCATGGTTTGAAAAAATAACATAAGCGTAGTACCAATAATAAAGTTTTTACCAAAAGGATCGGAAATTTTTTCTGATAAAGAAAATAAGTGCCAAAAGAGAACCAAATAGGCAATGATAACCGATGCTCCACCCAAAAAGCCAAATGCTTCTACAAAAGAAGCAAATAAAAGATCATTGTGTTGTTCTGGTAAAAAAGCTAAACGGCTTTGAGGTCCTAAACCCAAGCCCCGCCCGATTAGTTTTCCTGAACCAGCGGTGATAATGGCCTGCCGTGATTGATAACTGGAACCCAAAGGATCAGTTTCCGGGCTTAAAAAAGAGGTAATTCTCTCTTTTTGAAAAGGGGCCAGGGTGGTCCATATTATTGGCAAAAGCAGTATTCCTAAAATGGTAATTATTATCAAATATCGACGGGTTTTTTCTTGATAGGAATTAATGCCCACCCAGGCAGATAATAAAATTAGGCTGCTGCCTAAATCTGGCTGTAAAAAGACTAAAACAAAAAAAGGCACAATAGCCAGCAAGCTGATAAGAATATTGGTTTGATTACTTAAAAAAATAACTATTAGGGGCTTGACAAGCTCTGATGGCTGGAGAGAAAGGGGTCCGATTTCAATCCATCGAGAAGCTCCCCGAATGATAACCCCCAAGAGCAAGGGTAAGGCTAAAAAGAATAAAGAGAATATGGCGATAGGCCAGTCAATTTTTTTGAGTGTTCGATAGGGAAAGAGAGCCAAAAAGAGAAAAAATATCCAGCCAACTAAAACGTTGACGATTTGGTCAACGAAAACATCTTTATCAATTGCTGACAGGGTTAGTAAGCCCAAAATAGTTAAGAAGAGAGCAATTGCTAAAATAAGCCAATTTAAACGCCGTCTTTTTTTATTCATTGAAACCCTTAATTGTTTGCCAGAAGCTATTTGATGATACTCGGCTTAGACCCTTTAATAATTTTTTTAACTTGGGTTTTTTGTTTAATTTCTTTCTCAAATTGCTTAGGCCAATTGGGCAAGGTAACAGAAACTTTTTGATCCGGCTTAAGTTGAGCCTTTTTTCTTAGTTGTTGAATTTTTCTAATTACCTCTCTTGCTTGACCCTCGGCCTCTAATTGGGGGGTGATTTTAGTATCAAGCAAAACATCAAGGCTATCTCCTTTTTGCCAGACGACATCTTTAACATTAATTTCTTCTTTCAAAAGATTAATAAATTCTTGAGGTAGTTTTTTTTCTGGAGAAGAAACAGTAATTTTGGCCAATGGCTGTCTTAATTTAATTTGGGCATCTTTTCGGGTAGCATGGGCAAGACTAACAATATCTCGAACCAAATTCATATTTGTTTCTAATTTTTGGTTAATTTTTTCTTTTTTTACTTTGGGCCAATTGGTTAAGTGAACCGATTCTTGGCCAGTTAAGTTGTGATAAATTTCTTCAGCTAAAAAAGGAGTAAAAGGAGCAATGATTTTTACCAAAGTTACTAAAACTTTATAGACGGTTTTAAGGGCTTTTTCTTGGTCCTCTTCTTTGGAATTTCGCGGGTTCATTCTATTTCTAGAACGGCGGATATACCAGGTTGACAACTCTTCAACAAAGCTTTGAACTCTCAAGGCGGCGGCAGTAGCGTTGTAATCGTCAAGGTCATTAGTGGTTTTAGCAATTAATTTGTTTAATCGAGAAGTGATCCAGGCATCAAGAGGGTGAGAGCTAGAACTGGTTTTAGTAAAGTCAATATTCGGGCTCATATTGGCATAAGTAACAAAAAAACGATAAATATTCCAAAGCAAAAGGTGGAATTGTCGACGAACCTGGTCAGCATTTTTATAGCCAAAATTAACATTAATTTCTGGGTTGTGGGTCATATAAAGCCAACGGACGACGTCGGCGCCCATTTTTTCTACTGCCTCATCAAACCAGATGGCGTTACCTTTGCTTTTATGCATTTCTTCTCCCTTTTCGTCTCGAACAAGGGCATGGCCTAAGACAGTCTTGAAGGGTTGGCTGTTTTCTAATTGAGTGGCCATGGCGATCATGGAGTAAAACCAATTTCTGAATTGGCCGGGGAAGCATTCGGTAATAAAATCGGCTGGATACCACTTATGCCAATATTTTTTATCGTCCAAGTAGCTTATTTTTTTTGTTTTTGGATCAATTAGAGTGGAAAAAGAAATAATTCCAGCGTCAAGCCAAGGGTTGCCGACGTCGGGGATACGACTCATTTCTTGGCCACATTCAGGGCAAGTAATTTTAACTTTATCAATCCAGGGGCGGTGGGGAGTATGACCGGCAAAATCTTGCCAACCGGAACTGGCCCGTTTTTTTAGTTCTTCTTTGCTGCCAATTATTTCGAAATGGCCGCAAGAACACTGCCAAATAGGCAGAGCCAAGCCCCAGTATCGTTTTTTGGAAATTAACCAGTCGTGCATATTGTTTAACCAGTCGATTTCTCTGGCTAAGCCAAATTCAGGAATCCAATTAATAGTTTTGGCAACCTTAATCATTTGTTCTCTTAAGGTTTTGCCATCGGAAGGTCGGGGTTTATCCATGCCAATATACCATTCTTTGACTAGGCGCCAAATCAACTCTTCTTTACAGCGCCAACAGGTAGGATAGCTGTGGGTATAGTTTTGGGTTTTGAAAAAATAGCGGCCATTTTCATTATTTTTTAAGGCATTAATTACTAATTTGGGCTTTTCTTTGGCGCTTTTACCAGTTAAACTACCGTAGCCGGATAAGTATTTGCCGGTTTCTCCGACAACAGGAAAAATAATTTCTTCCCAGCCCAAGTCTTTTTTAACCAAGTTATGATCTTCAGTACCGGCGCCGGGGACAATATGAACTAAACCAGTCCCCTCTTCTTCATTAACCAAATCTTTGCCTAAAACGACTTGATGAAAATGTTTGTTTTTGGCTGTCTCTTTTATAATTGGTAGATTATCGAAAGGGCCTTGATAGTGGGTAACTTTTTCTTCTTTAATTAATTTTTCTCCTGTTGTTTTTTTTATAATTTTAGCCTTTTCCCCTAAGACTTTTTTTACTAAACTTTTGGCTAGCCAATACTTGTTTCCTTCAAATTCGGCTAAGGCATAGGTTGTCTCAGGATGAATGGCGACCAAGGTATTAGCCGGTATCGTCCAGGGGGTAGTTGTCCAAACTAGAAGAAATTCATTTTTAGCCACCCGGTTATTCTTGATAATAGGGAAGCGCATAAAGACGGATTGATGTGTTATCTGTTGATAGCCTTCAGTGTCGATTTCGTGTTGGGAAATAGCGGTGCCGCAACGGGGACACCAGGGTACGGCGTCTTGGCCTTGATAAATAAGGCCGTCCTCGAAACAGTTTTTTAAAAAGTGCCAGATAGTATAATTATTTTCCTCACTCATGGTGTAGTAGGAGTTATCCCAGTCCATAAAGTAGCCAAGGCGTTTGGATTGCTTGGTTTGGATGGTTGAATATTTTTCTACTCGAGCCCGGCAATCATTAACAAAATTAGCCAAGCCGTATTTTTCGATGTCTTTTTTGGAGGTAAAGCCTTTTTCTTTTTCCACCTCTACTTCAATCCACAAGCCTTGGCAATCAAAGCCGTTTTGAAAACGCTGCTTAAAGCCCTGCATATTTTTGTAGCGTTGGAAAAGATCTTTATAAGTTCGTCCCCAAGCATGATGAACTCCCATGGGGTTATTGGCGGTGATGGGGCCGTCAAAAAAAGAAAAACGTTTTTTGGCCGAGTCGTTTTTTTGAAGATAGCGATTAACAATATTATTTTCTTGCCAATACTTAAGCCATTTATGTTCATTTTCAATAAAGTCGACTTTAGGAGAAACGGGTTTTAAGGGTGGTTTATTTTTTTGGCTCATTTAGGCTCATATGATACTAAAAACTTAAGCCTTGAGCAAGGATGGGCTCAAGCTTTGTCTGTTTTTTGACCTATTTTCTAAAGGTCCGAAGCTGTTTGACCCTAAGGGTCGGAAAGGGTCGGAAAGAGGGGCGCGAAGATAATTGGTTGTTTTGAAATGATTTTAAAAAATCACCCAAAAGTCAACTTTTCTCTTTGCGCCCCGAAACACCTAAGGGTAAAGGTATGTCATTAGTCGCTGAAATTTTTCTTCAGCCTCTGGGGCGTTGTGCCTAAGCCAACAAATTAGATCTTCCTTTCTTCCTTCTTTTGTTAAGGCTCCTTTGCCTTCAAAAACCGAGATCTCCTCTGCCTTCTGATCAACAACCCTAAAGAGCCGTACTCGAAACTTGTCAGGAAATTCTGTCACCACGAACTTGAACTCTCCTACGACAACGGTTGACATCTTGATCCTCCCTTTCTTAGGTGATCGAAAAAAAACAAAAAAAACCATCAGTCGCCTATGACTGAGTTTTTATTTCAAGAAAGGCGAAAGCCACGGCCATAGGCCATGGCTGAAGCCGATACCAATAGCTCACTCGCCCATAGGCGAGTGAACAGGGCGAAACGCGATGACCACGGGCAAAGCCTGTGGGAATCTATAGGTAAATTTTACCAAAAAAGCGGGGAATAATCAACATTATAGGTTTTTATTTGAGAAAAATCTCTTTTTCTTTGTGATACAATCTATTTTAAGATGAGGAAAAATTTTGAAGAGCTAGTCGAGCGAGGTTTTGTTGCTCAAGCTACTAATACTCAAGTTGACAAGGCAATTAATAACGAAAAATTAGTTTTTTATTTGGGTCTTGATCCTACCGCCGATAGCCTCCATATTGGCCATGTTTTACCCCTTATGCTAGCGGCTCATTTGCAAAAAATGGGTCATCAACCAATTATTTTAATTGGTGGAGCGACCGGCTTGATTGGTGACCCGAGCGAAAAAGCCAAAGAGCGTCCCTTACTTCCTAAAGACCAGGTCGAGAAGAATGTCTTGGCGATTAAAAAACAAGTAGAAAAACTATTAGATTTTAGTGGTAAAAGCAAAGCCAAGATTATTAATAATGCTAATTGGCTATCTGGTTATAGGCTAATTGACTTCTTGCGTGATATTGGTAAGCATTTTACTATCAGTGAAATATTGAGCCGAGAGTCGATTAAGAAAAGATTAACCAACCGAGAACAAGGTATTTCTTTTACCGAATTTTCTTACATGATGCTTCAGGCGGCCGATTATTTGGAATTATTTCAAAAGCACAATTGTCAATTACAAATTGGCGGCACTGATCAATGGGGCAATATTATCGCTGGAGTTGATTTAATTAAAAAGAGATTGAACAAAACCGTTCATGGTCTGGTGGTTCCTCTACTGACTCGGTCTGATGGTAAAAAGTTTGGGAAAACCGAAGGAGGAGCAATCTGGCTGGATCCTGATAAAACTTCTCCTTATAAAATGTATCAATATTGGCTTAATGTTGCCGACGAGGAAGCAATTACTTTTTTAAAGTTATTTACCTTTTTGCCTTTGGAAGAAATTAAAAAAATTGCTCGTCAAGCAAAGAAGGAACCTGCTGAGCGATTAGCCCAAAAGAGGTTGGCTTGTGAATTTGTTGAGATGATTCATGGTAGTCGGGAGTTATCGGCGGTGACCGGTGCTTGTCAATTTCTTTTTGGTGAAGAAAAGAAGAACATTTCTCAAGAAGAAATGAACTGCCTTTGTTCGGCCGTCCCCCAAAAAGAAGTAACCAAAGAAGCCTTAAAAAAGGGGTTTTTAATTGAAGAAGCCATAGTTTTGTCGGGCTTGGTAGATTCTAAAAAAGAAGCCAGGCGTCTGCTTAATCAAGGAGGAATTTATTTGAACAATCGCCGCTGTCAGGTTGATGACAATTTGACAAAAGAAGATTTTATTTCTGGCAAGGTGGCTCTGCTCCGGGCGGGAAAAAAACGCTATTCGCTTTTAATTCTTAAATAATTTCTAAATAATCCGCCATTAGCCTCTCCAAATATTCCCCTATTATAAATTACCTTAGCTTATATTAAGAAGCTTCCCCTTCTTGTTTTTTTATTAATTAAAAAGCCTTTTGATAGATTCCACGGGCAAAACCCGCGACGCCTTTATTTTCGTCTCATTTCCCCGCCTATAGTTAAGTGAGCTATTATTATCAGTTTCATCCATGATCTATGGGTTGTGTTTTTCGCCTATCTTGAAATAAATACGGTAAAGTATTTATTAACCGAAATAGGGGAAAAAAATGATTTAGGTATTGGCCTACCGTAAAATACGGTACCGTATTTATTGGCTTAGGGTGGGGGTGTTTTTATTTAGGCTTCTTGTTGGGTTTAAGCAATTGAAAAAAAGAAGGAGGAGATTAAGAAGAAGGGGGGGGTTCATTTGCTTTTTCCCAATATCAAATTAAATAGTAAATACTAGATACTAAATAATAGATACCGGATATTAATTGATGAGCTTTTTTTTACCTTGACGCAAGAAGGCGGGGGTTTCATATTCTTCGCCTAGATCTTCGGGTACTGGTAGGGTCTTTTTTTTCTTCTCTTCTTCGGGTAGTTCTTCTTGACGGTTATCAAAAATTACTTGGCTTTTTTGGCTTTTTTCTTGGGGAGTAAAACCTTGAGGGGGTTGATCAGAAATTTCTGATTTTTGGGTGTTTTTGGCCAATCGAGACAAGCGGATTTTGCTTTGATCAAAGCCGGTGGCAATTAGGGTGATTTTTATTTTCTCATCTATTTTTTCATCAATGGTGGTGCCAAAAATAATATTGGCATCGGGGTCGGCTTGAGAAAAAATAATTTCAGCCGCTTTTTCAATTTCTTTCATTCCCAAATCTTGTCCACCGGTGATATTAAATAATATTCCTCTGGCCCCTTCAATCGAGGTTTCTAAAAGAGGCGATTCAGTTGCCATTTGGGCGGCCTTAATTGCTCTCTTATCGCCCTTAGCTTCGCCAATACCCATCAGGGCGCTGCCGGCATTGGCAATAATAGTTTTAACGTCGGCAAAATCGAGGTTAATTAATCCTGGTTTGGTGATTAGGCCGGCGATTCCCTCAACACCAGAAATTAGAACAGAGTCGACCATTTTAAAGGCCTCAACCAAGCTTACTTTTTCGTCAATTGAAGAAAGAAGTTTTTGATTGGGGACAACAATGAGAGTGTCGACCTTATCTTTTAATTTGGCAATGCCCTCATTGGCAGAAGCCATCCGTCGATGACCCTCAAAATGAAAGGGCTTAGTAACGACAGCAACAGTTAGAATACCCATTTCTTTAGCGGCTTGGGCAATTACCGGAGCAGCACCAGTACAAGTTCCTCCCCCCTCGCCACCGGTAATAAAAATCATATCCGAACCGGCAATTAGTTTTTTAATTTTTTCGATTGATTCTTCGGCGGCTTTTTGACCGATTTCGGGATTGCCTCCGGCCCCCAAACCCCGGGTTAACTTTTCTCCAATTTGAATTTTAATTGGTGATTGGCTGGTTAATAGGGCTTGGGCATCAGTGTTAATGGCCACAAAATCAATACCCTCAATTTGGCCGTCATCAACCATGCTATTAAGACAATTGCCGCCGCCGCCGCCAATGCCTAAAACTTTTATTTGAGCAAAGCGATTTGATTCTGGTTTAACAAAAGCCATAACTTTTTTTAAGGTAAAAATGATTTGATAAATTTAATGGTTTTTTCGAAAGTTCCTTTAATGGGCAGGCTTGATAAACCGCGACCGGCATGGCGTAAATTGCCCGCGCCCAGTTGTTCGGTTCCCTTTTGGCCATAAGAAATTAGGCCAATAGTAGCGGCAAATTCTGGTGTTAGGATATCATCAACTAGACCGGTAATCCCCTGGGGAATACCAATTCTAACCGGTAGGGCCATAGTCCGACGGCAGACTTCGACTGCTGAGGCGGTTTGGGCTCCTCCGCCAGCCAAAACCACCCCGGCTGGTGTAAGCTCCAAAAGATCGTTTCTTTTTAGTTCATCATAAATTAAGCCAAAGATTTCTTCTAGGCGGGGCTGAATAATTTCTTCAATAATCATTTTTTTAGTAATTTTTTTCCCATCAGACTTAATACCCAGCTTTTCCAAATCTAGCTCCTCCTCATTGGTTTTTTCTTTAGACTTTTCTTGTTTAGCCTTGGCTAAATTAATTAATTGTTTATTATCTTGCCTTTCACCTAAGGCCAATTTTAATTTTTCGGCATCATCAATGGATAACCTTAACCCAATGGCCAAATCGTTGGTGATATTGTTGGCCCCAATAGGGACTACCAGAGAATAAATTGGGGCTCCCTCAGAAAAAATGGCCACCGAAGTTGTTCCTCCACCGATGTCAATTAAGGTAACCCCTAGTTCTTTTTCAGTTGGGGTGGTGACAATTGAGGCACTAGCCAAAGCGTCGAAAACAAAACCTTCGATTGTTGTTCCTACTTCTTCGACACACTTTTGCAAATTTTTTAAAGAAGTCGAAGAAGCAGTGATAATATGGGTTTCAACTTCTAGTCTGACCCCACTCATACCAATAGGGTCAACAATTCCTTCTTGGGCATCAACGGTGTAAGTTCGGGGTAAAACATGAAGAATTTCTCTTGAAGCGGGCAAAGAAATAGCTCGAGCGGCTTCCAAAACGCGATTAACGTCTTCCCGGACGACTTCTTGGCCGGGATTAGTAACGGCAACTACGCCTCGAGAATTTTGGGAAACAATATGGGCCCCACCGACGGAGATTAAGGTGTTGGCTAGGCTGTAACCGGCCATTCTTTCTGCCGCCTCAACCGAATCAATAATCGCTCGAGTGGCTTCGTCAATATTAATGACCTGGCCTCTTTTTATTCCTTGGGAGGGGGTAGCCGAGGAACCAATTATGTTTATGGCGCCTTCTTCTTCAATTTGGGCAATTAGGGTAGCAATTTTTGACGAGCCAACGTCTAGGGCAGAAACGATTCGTGATCGGGTCATTATTTTTTAGTAAACTACAATTGGGTTATTAAATCTTAAATCGATTTTTTTTGCTTTCCTACCGTTTATTTTATCTTGATTAATAATTAGTTGTAAAGCACTTAGCTGATTTGAAATGGGTTTTTTTTTATCTAAGGAAACTTCAAGATCGGGTTCTAATAACAATATTATCATATCTGGTTTTTCTTCAATTTTTTTAATTGGCAAAGAACTTTCTTGGGCTATTCGGGTAATAGTTTTAAGGGGGTTTTCTGTTATTGGAGTGGCGGCTTGATTGGTTTTATCTTTGAATAAGAAGAAAGCTTGTCGGCCGATTAAAGAGATTAAAACGACTAGGCTAAAAACAAGTAAGCCCATAATGGCTCGTTTTAGGCGATTTCTTTTTTGGGATGAATAAATTCCTAGCCGTCGATTTAGGTTGGTCATTGGGCCAATTTTTGAAGTTTATTTGTTATTCTTGAGGCGGCATCGAGCTTAATTTCTTTTTTTAGCTTTTTTGCCTTGGCCTGATATTTTTTAAGATTAGCAAAAACCCGATTAATAGTTTTTAACAATTTTTTTTCTGATAAATTTTTTTGTTCAATAATTTTGCCTCCACCACGATTAGCCAAATAAAGAGCGTTAAAAAATTGTTCATTTTGGCTGGTTTTAGGCAAAGGAACAAGAATAGCCGGTTTGCCTAAAGAGGCTATTTCTAAAACAGTGTTGGCGCCACTGCGGCCAATAATTAAGTCAGAATCAAGGGCCCAGCCAATTGACTCTGGCCTGATATAGTCGACAAGAAAATAAGCATCTTTTATTTTCTTAGGTAGTTTTTGGTATTTTTTAATTAATTTTGGGTAGTCGTGGGCGCCACATTGGTGAATTAAATTATATTTTTTAGTTAGTTGGGGAAGAATCGACCAGACGGTTTTATTGATAATTTGAGCCCCTTGACTACCCCCAGTAATATAGACTTGGGGCTTTTTTTGGCCAAATTGATAAAGGCCTTTGTCTTTTTGGAATATTTCTGGCCTTAAGGGGTTGCCGGTGACAATAGTTTTTGAGGCAGGAAAAAATTTTTGACTTTGGGGAAAAGTAATGGCAACACAATCAGATAAATAGCTATTAATTCGATTAGCCAAGCCCACAACAGTAGTTTGTTCATGAGTAAGACTAGGAATAGATAAAATTTTTCCCGCCGCCATAACGGGGACGGAAACATAGCCGCCAAAAGAACAAATAACGTCGGGTTTAATTTTATTCAAGTAGTAAAGACTAGTGATAAAACCAAGGGGAACCTTGAGTAAAGAGGGAATGGTCCAAACAGTAAATCGACGCTGCAGTCTTCCCGCCGGAATATTAATGAATTTTATTTTCTTTTGAGGAAGAAGAAGAGATTCTGCCGATCGATTCTTTTTACCCTCCATAGTGTAACGCCTGCCCAAATAGTAAATTTGCCATTTTGGCGAAGAAGATTTTTTAAGCTCCTTAATCACCGCTAAAGCAGGAGTTAGATGGGTACCAGTAATAACGATAGTCTTTTTCATAAAAATTTAGCCTCTTTCTTTTATTCTACACCGAGAGATCGATAAAACTAAGCCCAAGCCAACTAAACAAACAAGCAGAGAAGATCCGCCGTAGGAAATTAGGGGTAAGGGGATGCCGGTAAGAGGAAAAATGCCGACAATGGCTCCTAAATTTACTATTGTTTGAGTTCCAATTAATACTCCTATGCCGCTACAGATAAGCTGTCCGAATCGATCCGGGGCTCTAGCGGCGATTTTTAAACAATTAAAAGTAAGAAGCATCAACAGTATGATTAAGATAAGAGCGCCCAAGAAACCCAACTCTTCGCCGACAACGGCAAATATAGAATCTGTCACCACCTCGGGAAGATAGGCGTATTTTTGTCGTCCTTGGCCGATCCCTTGACCAAACATCCCCCCCGATCCCAAAGCAATTAAGATTTGTTGGGTATGGTAGGAAGAGCCTTGAGGATCACGGCCAGGATTAAGAAAGGTTAGCAGCCTTTCTTGGCGGTAAGGCGAGGCGATGATTAGTACTAAGCCAGCCAGGAGTCCGAAGATAGAAAAGATTATTATTTTCCAAGCCGGAGTTTCGGCTAGAAAGGCCAAACAGAAACCGGTAGCGACAATAACAATTGTCGTTCCCAAATCCGGTTCTAACATGATGAGGCCAGAGGTTAATAATAAAATTAGCCAAAAAGGCCAAGTTGGGCCTGATTTGGGTTTTTTAGCATTAATTTTTTCGTTGATGGTGACGGCCTTTCTTTTTAGCGGTGAAAGAAGGTTGTCAAAAAAATAAGCCCCCCAAACGACAAGGGCCAGTTTAGTAAATTCTGAAGGCTGAAAGCCAAAACGACCAAAGCTCAACCAACGCTGAGCTCCCAATTTTTTTTCTCCCAAGCCGGGAGTTAAAACAGCCGAAAGAAAAACCAAAGAAGCAATTAGCAACCAATTGGCCCAAGGCTTAAGTTTCTGATAATCAGTCAAAGAGATAATAACCATTAGTACCAACCCGATCGATAACCAGGCTAATTGTCTTTTGGCATAGTAAAATTCATCACCGAAGCTGACTTGAGCAATAATAGCAGAAGCATTGGTAATAATAAGTAGTCCCAAAAAGGTGAGCGAGACAATTAATACTAACAGCGGCCAATTATAGGAGGAATAGTCTTTAAGATTTTTGGGTTTTTTTTGCCAAAGCATTAACAGTTTTTTTAAATTGTCTACCGCGGTCAAATTCGTTTTTGAACAAACCAAAACTGGCTGTCGCTGGAGACAATAAAATAATATCACCTGTTTTGGCTAATTGATAGGCGGTCTTGACCGCCAAAGACATTTTATTAAACGGACCAAAGAAAGGAACCTCAGATAAATTTTTTTTTGTCTCTTTGATAATTTTGGTTGTTGCCTTACCTTCAAGAAAAACCAACCCCTTAAGATGAGGGGTTTTTTTAGCTGCCTTAAGTAGTTTATTAAATTGAAGTTTTTTGTCTGCTCCGCCCAAAATCCAAATAAGCGGCCTGTTAAAGGTGGTTATGGCCGCCTCGGCCGCGGTTGGGTTAGTGGCCGCACTGTCGTTGTAAAAGTCAACTCCGGAAATAGTGTTAACAAATTCTAATCGATGAGGTAAGCCCCCAAAATTACTAGTGGCTTCAATGACGAGGTCTTTTTTTATTTTTAGCAAATCAGCTATTTTGGCGGCGGCGGCAACATTGTCTAAATTATGCTTGCCGGGAAGTTTTATTTTTTTTCGCCAATTTTTATTAAGATCTTTTCTTGAGAAAAAGATTACTTTTCCTGGGGCCTCTTTGGCAATTTTTGAGCTCCAAGAGTTTTTTTTGTTAAGGAGTAGGCAGTCGGTCTTTTTTTGGTGGGCAAAAATTATTTTTTTGGCTGACAAATAATCGGCCATATTTTGATAACGGTTTAGGTGATCAGGGAAAATATTAGTAATAAGGGCAATGGCTGGTGAAGAAGACTCCTTTTTCAATCCTTCTAGCTGCCAAGAAGAAAGTTCTAAAACAACCCAAGTTTTGGGATCAATTTTTGGCAAAACTGTTAAAAAGGAAATGCCCAAATTTCCTGCCAAGACACTTTTAAGACCGGCCTGATCAAGAATTTTCTTAACCAGGTGGGCGGTGGTTGTTTTACCCTTAGTTCCGGTAATACCAATAATTTTTTGGCTTGGACAGGCTCGCCAAAACAAATTAATATCCATTAAGATGGGGATGTTATTTGCTTTAGCAACGGCTAAAAACTGGGAGTCATTGGGTACGCCGGGATTTTTGATAATTAAGTCGCAATTTTTAAAATCTATCAGGCGATGTTCTCCCAAGATATATTTAATTGGTAATTTTGACAATTTTTCTAGCGAAGAAGATAACTCTTGTCTACTTTTAAGATCGGTGACGGTAACCTTGGCTCCTTTTTTTACCAAGTATTTGGTGACCCCCACTCCCCCACCGTGAAGTCCTAAGCCCATGACCAGAACCTTTTTATTTTTTAAATTCATTTTAGAAAGTAGCTAACCAAAGACCGAAAATAGCCAAAATTATTCCTACCAGCCAGGCCCGGTGAACAATTTTTGGCTCTTCCCAGCCGCGATCTCTAAGCCATAAATGAAAAGGGGCGGCTCGAAAAAGCTTTTTTTTCCCAATAGCTTTAGTTAACATTTGCAAAAGACTTGAGGCGACCTCAATTATAAAAATTCCTCCGATAACCGCCAAAGCAATAATTTTTCCCAACATTAGGCCGATTAAGGCCATGGTAGCCCCAAAAGCAAGGGCGCCGGTATCACCCAAAAATATTCTGGCCGGATAAATATTAAAGTAGAGAAAAGCGATTAGAGCTCCAATCCAAATGGCGGAAAAAGTCATCATAGGAATGTCAAGAATCTGAAAAGAGATAATCGAGAAAGCAAAAAGAGCAATTAATAAAAGTCCACAAGAGAGACCATCGAGACCATCAGTGATATTAAAGGCATTAGTAAAGGCGACGATAACAAAAGCGGCCAAAGGAATATAAAAGCGGCCGATGTCAAAAACGCCCAATTTGGGAACATTAACAATGCTGATTCCTAAATCAAAATAAAGCAAGGAGGCAACAACAAAAGCTAAGAACCATTGAAGAACGAATTTATATTTTAAACGGAGACCGAAAACACCCTGACGCTTAATTTTAAAAATTTTTTTTAAGTCGTCAAAAAAACCTAGGGCCCCAAAAGTGATTAAAGTAAACAAAATAAGGGAAACCTCCTTGGTTAAAGAGAAGCAGACGGAGATAAAAACCTGGTAGTAGCTAAGAGCCAAAAGAACCAACAGGAAGAGAATGGTAATTATTGCTACTAACAAAATTCCTCCCCCAACCGGGGTGCCGGCTTTATTCTGATTATATTTGTCGAAGATGGGGGTTCTTTTACCTAAGAAATCGTGTGTTTTCTGTTTTTTTCTTAAAAACTTTTTTTGGTAAAGAAAATTAATAAAAGGAACGATTAGTCCACTAGTAACCGAAAATGATAATAAAATTAATCCTAAAAATAATCTCATATTTAAGCTAAATTTATAAAGAAATTTATTATTCTATTTTTTTGCTCAGGATTTAAGCTCTTCACATTGAGAACAGTGGTAATAATTATGACAGGAAATTTTTTGACAAGCAACCTCTTTCCCCTCCAGGATCATTGGAATTCTTTCCATGTGTTTTAGTAAAGAACCTTTTAAGTACCAAATAGTTTCAGGGCCAAGAATTTTTTTTAAAGTCTTAGCTGCTTCTTGATGGTTTTTAGCGTAAAAAATTTGATCTTTATTCATACCCGCTTCAATTGCTCCTTGAACAATTTTTTTAGTCACTGGACCCAAAGTAATCAAGAAATTGATATTTTTAAGTTGGCCAACTAATTGACCAACACGATAATGCTCTTGTTCTTGGTATTGACCTAGTTCTCCCATTTCTCCTAAAACAGCGATTCTTTTTCCGGAGTGTTCGATGGCTGAGAGGGTTTTTAGCCCGGCAATTGTTGAGGCCGGATTAGCTCGCAAAGAGTCATTAATTAATAAACTTCCCTTAGGGCCAGTCTCAAGGCTCATTCTTCCAGGGAGAGGAGAAAGTTTTTCTAGTGAGGAGATAGCCTGATCGGGATCAACCTTTAGAATTTTGGCAATAGCTAGGGCGGCTAGAGCCTCTTGGGCAAAGTGCTGCCCCAAAAACTTTAGATTAATTTTTTTGTTGATTTTTTTATTACCTTTTTTGAAGTGAACGGAGAAACTAGTCCCCTTTTTGGTAACTATTGCTTTATCAAAATAAAAATCGAAAGTTTTTTTCTTGCCGTAGGTTATTATTGGGCAAGGGGCTTTTTTAGCCATTTTGACTACTTGGGGATCGTCAAAATTTAAAATTGCCCGGCCTTCTTTTGGAAGGGCCTCTAACAATTTCCCCTTTTCTTCGATGATACCCTTAATTGAGCCCAGCATATTTTTTTCTGAATGAACCGGGGTAATACCGGTAATGATGGCAATATCTGGTTTCACCAAATTGAGATGCTGGTCCATTTCTCCCTTTTTATCGACACAATATTCCAAAATAGCCACCTGGCTTTTTTTCTTTATTTTTAATAGGGTGATAGGCAGGTTATAGGTAGTATCAAGATTAGTATCAGTAATAATGGTTTTAAGTTGATTTTTTAAGACAGCTTCTACCGCTTTAGAGGTATTAGTTTTGCCATAGCTGCCGGTAATACCGATTATCCTAATTTGAGGGTGAGCTTTTAGCCAAATTTTGGCCAATTGTCTTCGAGAAGAATGAAAAAACGTTTTTAGCAGCTTAATCATGGTTGATAATTTTAATATTACCACCCAGTTCTTTTAACTTAGAACCTAAATCTTCATAGCCTCGATTAATAACCTGGGCGTTGTTAATTTCGCTGGTTCCTTGAGCGGCAAGAGCGGCAATAGTTAAGGTAGCTCCGTGTCGCAAATCGATGGCCTTAAATTTGGCTCCTTTAAGAAGGGTGGGGCCGGTAACCTTAATGCCATGATAAAGCTTAGGGTCAGATTCCTGATAATTAAAATTATAAAATTTTTCTGGATTGACTATCTTGGGTTGAAAAAAATCAATTTTGGCGCCCATCTTTCGTAAGGGCTCAACGAAACCAAAACGATCTTCATAGATTGTCTCAATAATTTGGCTAGTGCCAGCCATTTGGGTTGCCAGAGAGGTCCAAAGGGGCTGCCAATCAGTTTTAAAACCAGGAAAGGGCTTGGTAACGATTTTAGTGGCTCTAAGATTATCTTTCCACCAAAAACGAATTCCCCAAGAGTAAATTTTAAAGCCTCCACCGATTTGGTCAATCTTTTCTAGGAGAATATCAAGATCTTTTTCTTTGGCTCCTTCAACAGCGATATCTCCTTTGGTGATGAGGGCAGCGCAAGCATAAGAGGCGGCTTCGTTAGCATCGGGCATTATGGCGTGAGTTCGGCCAAATAATTTTTTGGGGGTGCCGATGATGCGAATTTTTCTTTCTGGCAAACGAGTAATTTTAGCGCCGGCTGAATTTAAAAAGAAGATTAAATCATCGATCTCTGTTTCTTGGGCTGCATTTTCAAGAATCGTTTTTCCTTTGGCGATAACCGCTAGCATGATTAGGTTTTCGGTTCCTGTATGAGTGTTTTTGGCAAAACGATAACGGGTTCCTTTCAGCCCATGGGGGGCAGAAAGAAAAATTTTATTTTTCTCAAATTGGTATTTTCCTCCCAGGGCAGCAAAACCCTTCAAGTGACGTTCTATCGGTCTTTGGCCGATTTTGTCACCTCCAGGAAGAGGGATTTGGGCTTTACCAAAATGTTTAATTAGGGGTGGAATAAAAAGCAATGAAGAACGGGAGGCGGCCCCAAATTTAGTCGGAATTTTCCATTTTCTTAGACCATTTGGGTTAATAAAAATCGTTCTTTCCCCACAGGGGGTAGTTTTGGCACCCAAGGATTCGATTATTTGTCTGGTTAATTTAACGTCATCAATTTTGGCCAAATTTAGTAATCGAGAACGGCCCTTAAGCAAAAGGCTGGCAATCATAATTTTGAAGCTGGCGTTTTTGGCTCCGCCTAACCTGATTGCTCCGACTAATGGTCGACCGCCAGTAATGATGAATTTAGACACAGCAATAAATTTTACTAGAACAATTTTCTAAAAATACCCGTTATTATTTACAGACTACTAGTTCTCGATTATTTTTGGTTTTTGAAATTTGGGCTTTGTGATTTGTTTGGTTATTGGAATTTGTCCTATATTATATCGGCAATTTCTGATTTAGCAAAACCAATAAATTTTATTTCTGGCTCAAGCTTAAGGTTAAATTTTTCTTTTACCTCTTTTTGAACCAACCTTATTAAGGTTAAAACATCTTCGGCTTTAGCCTGATTAGTATTAATAATGAAGTTGGCGTGTTGATTTGAAATTTGAGCTTGGCCAATTTTTTTTCCTTTTAGGCCGACCTGATCAATCAATTTTCCGGCTGAAAGATGAGGAGGGTTTTTAAAAATAGAACCAGCGCTTTTTCCTTTTGGTTGATTAGTTCTTAAAGAAGCAAAAGTTTTTTGTTTTTTTTCAATTTTATCTTTTTTTTCTTTTTTAAGATTAAAAACGGCTTTAAGGATAATTTCTTGGCTAGTTTTAAAGCGGCTGGTACGATAGCCAAATTGGCATTGTTGATTGTTTAGGGTTATTATTTTGTTTTGGGGGGTTAAGATAGTAACATCTTCTATCACCTGATCAATCCAGTGGTCCTTGCTGCCGGCATTGCCAACAATTGCCCCGCCAATAGTTCCCGGTATTCCCCAGTAAGGTTCTAGGCCGGACAGACCTTTTTTTCTTGCTAAGGCAACTAATTGGGCTAATTTTGCTCCCGAATTGGCCTTAATTTTGTTCTTTTGACAGGAAATTTTATCGTTTTCCATCTTAATGACTAGACCAGAAAAACCGGAGTCTGAAACTAGAATATTTGATCCTCCCCCTAAGACTAAAAAGTCTTTTTTTCTTTTTTTTGTCAACATAGCAATGTTTATTAATTCTTCATTAGAATGAACAGAGCAAAAAAACTTGGCTGGGCCGCCAATACCGAAGGTGGTTAAACTAGACAACAAGACATTCTCTTCTATTTTGACCGGAAACTTATTTTTTTTAATCATTTTTTTAAAAGACTTCGGCCAATTTTCCAAACATCGCCGGCTCCCATGGTTAATATTATTCCCTGATCAATTTTTTTTATTTTTTTAATAGCGGTTTTTTCATTGGGGACAAAAAATACTCTTTTTTGTCTTTCTTTTATTTTTTTGGTTAGTTTTTGGGCAATTTTTTTAGCATCACCGGATTCTCTGCCGGCGTCATATATCGGCAAAACCAAAACCTGATCGGCCAAGTCAAAACTTTTAGCAAAACCATCAATTAGCTGCTGGGTTCGGGTAAAAGTATGAGATTGAAAAAGAACGGTAATTGGTTTTTTGCCAAACCATTTTTTGGCCGCCGATAAGGTGGCCTTGATTTGCTTAGGGTGATGAGCGTAATCATCCCAAATTTCCTTTTTATCTATTTTTCCTAAAAACTCAAACCGTCTTTTAGTGCCAGTAAAATTTGGCAAAGCTTTTTTTATTTTTTTTAAATCAACTCCTAAATTTCTAAGGACGATTATGGCGGCGGCGGCATTAAAGACGTTGTGGCGACCGGGAACCCTTAAGGTAAAAGGGCCTAATTTTTGTTTATTATATTGAAGAGAAAAAGAAGTTTTACCCTGGGACAGGGAAACTTCTTTTATTTGATAATTGCTGTTATCATTTTCGCCATAGGTAAGAATTTTTTTATCTAAATTTTTAATAACTTTTTGATTATTTTGGTTGTCGCCATTGATGATTAGAACCCCGTCATTAGGGATTTTCTCAAAAAAATTCTTGAAAGCTTTTTTAGTTGAAGCTAGATCAGGATAAACATCAGGGTGGTCGTGTTCGATATTGGTGCAAACGACTATTTTAGGGTTTTGCCAATCAAAACGAGGCTGGTGATTAAAATTTTTGGCAGTAACGTATTCGTCGGCTTCGGCAATAAAAAACTGGCCCTCTTTTTCAAAATGGCCAGGCAAGCCGAGGGGAAAAATTTCGGCTGCTCCAATGGCAAAACTTGGTTTTAGGTTGGCCTCTTTCATTAAAGTGGCCACTATAGCACTGGTGGTGGTTTTTCCTCCGACCCCACAAACCGAAATACCAATCTTTTTTCTCATTAATTCTCCTAAAGCCTGGCCGTGGGTTAAATAGGGAATTCCTTTTTTTAGGCCTGCTTGGGCCTCGGGATTATTGGGTCCTTGGTGGCCGCTGCCGGTGGCAATAATCAGTTCTTGATTTTTGATATGTTGGGCGGAAAAATTTTCCCACCAAGAAAACCCCATTTTTTTTAAGGTTTGGTCAGTAATAAATTCTTGGGCAATATCAGAGCCGGTAATTTTAATACCCAAGTCTTTTAGGCAGGCGGCTAAAGCGGTCATCCCCACCCCCTTAATCCCAATCATATGAACAAGAGAAATTTTTTCGAAATCAGTCTTTTGGTTCATTTTTTATTTAAAATTTTTTTTAGGACCTTTTCGGCTTGTTTGTGATCGCTCCAAGGATATTCAGTTTTACCAAAACACATCGATTGTTCGTGGCCTTTACCTAAGATGACCACAATATCTTCCTTTTGGGCTTGTTGAATAGCAAAGGCAATGGCCTCAGCTCGATTAATAATAATTTTTTTCTTTTTTTTGGGCAAACAACCGGAAGCAATGGCCTTGGCGATTTTTTTAGGATTTTCGGTTCTGGGGTCTTCGCTGGTGATGACAACAAGGTCAGCTAGTTCTGAGGCTATTTTCCCCATCAGGGGGCGTTTTTTATAATCTCTTAATCCGGCACAGCCAAAAACAGCAATTAGTTTTTTTTCTTTGGGCAATTGCTTTTTTAATTCTGTTAAAACGCTTTTTAGGGCGTTAGGGGTATGGGCAAAATCAACAAAAACAGAAAAATTTTGCCCTAAATCAATCGCTTCTAGGCGCCCCTTAGGGGCAGAAAAGCTTTTTAGGGCTTTTTTAATTTCTTGATCTTTTATTCCTAGAGCCTTAGTGGCGGCAATGGCCGCTAAGCAATTATATTGGTTATAGGTTCCAGGTAGAGGCCAGCGGCAAGAAAAACTTTTGGGGTTAATATCGGCATTGTTTTTAGCTCCATAAGTAATAATTTTATTTTTTTTTGGGATTGTTGTTTTTAAATAGGAAAACCACTTATCGTCACGATTAAGGATGGCAATTTTAGTTTTTTTAAATAATTTTGCTTTTGTTTTAGCGTAAGCGAGCATATTTTGATGATAATCAAGGTGTTCGGGGGTAATATTAGTAATTATCCCTAGGTAAAAATTGGTTCCCAATAGGCGATATTGGTCTAGTCCGTGCGAGGTGGCCTCGATAACGGCATATTGACTTTTTTCCTGAACCATTTTAGCAAGGAACTGTTGCAATTTTTTAGGACTTGGGGTAGTAACATGAAAACCGGTCCCCTCTTCTTTTGGGCCAATTTTAGCGTTAATACTAGTTATTAGGCCGGTTTTTTGGCCAGATGAGTTTAGGATATGCCAAATTAGGCTGCTGGTAGTGGTTTTACCGTCGGTTCCGGTTACCCCAATAGTGGTTAACTTACGAGCCGGATAACGGTAATAGGTAGTCCAAAAGGTGGCTACAGGAAGGTGGTAACCTAAGTTGATTAGAGAGCGAAGACTGCTCTTCCAGTGTTTATTTTTTGACTGGAGCTTAATCATAAAAAAGTTACTTTGTTTATTATATCAGGTTGGGTTGATAAATGGCCCGTTTTGGTTAATTTAGTTTCTGGGATTAATACTTTTGATTAAGAAAATTTCTTCGGCGATATTAAACCAAATTGGAGCAGCAGTTCGGCTGCCCCAAACAGAAGCAGAGGGTTCAAACAAAACCACTAGCATAGTAAATTTTGGTTCTTGGGCGGGGGCAAAACCGACAAAAGAGGCAATGGTTTTATTAGGGTCATATTGGCCATTGATAAAAATTTGAGCAGTGCCGGTTTTTCCGGCGACTTGGGCTTGGCCATCAATCCAAGGGATAGAGCTGTTTTTGACCACTCCAACCATCATGTCGGTAATGGTTTTGGCAGTTTTTTCTGATACTACTTGCCCTTTTTCTATTTTTTTGGTGGGCTGATTGTTGATTTCAGCGACTATTCGGGGTTGAATTAAGTGGCCGCCATTGGCAAGAGCGCCAACAGCCTGGATCATTTGAATAGGGGTGATACTAAAGCCTTGGCCAAAAGTGGCGGTGGCCAGTTCAAAATCATACCATTTATTAACCGGCTTAATTGGGCTGGCTGCTTCGGCTTGCAGATCAACGCCAGTTTTTTGGCCAAAACCAAATTTTTCCAAGTAATTAAGAAAAGCCTTTCTTCCTAGCTCTTGGCCAACAAAAACTAAACCAACGTTATCAGATCGTTCTAGAACCTCTCTCATATTAGAGTTGGGTTGATATTCATTGTTCCAGGTTTTAATTTCATTTTTACCAATTTTAATTGGCCCATCACAGATTGGACAAATAGTTTCTGGGGTGATGGCTTCTTCTTCAAGGGCGGCGGCCATAGTAATAACTTTAAAAATAGAGCCTGGCTCAAAGGTGCGACTAACCGCCGGGTTAGCAAAAAGATCCTGATCGGTAGAAGCGTATTGATTAGGGTCAAAATTAGGGTAAGAAGCCATAGCTAAAATTCCGCCGCTGTCGGGGTCGCCGACGATAACTAATCCGCCAAGAGCATCATATTGCTCTACGCCCTTTTTTAAGTATTTTTCGGCCGCCCATTGAATTTCTCGGTCTAAAAATAGTTTTAGGTTAGCCCCATCTTGAGAGTCGGTTTTTTTAAGTTCTCCCAAGACGATTGGTTTGCCAAAAGCATCCTTTTCTCGGATAACCAGACCGTCTTGGCCTTTTAGAATGTCCTGATAAAAGCCCTCCAATCCTAAATAGCCGGTATTTTCTCCTTGAGTATTTTTACCAACGAAGCCCAAAAGATGGGCGGCCTGAGTTTCTTGGGGATAGTTTCGTCTGAATTCTTCTGATAGATGAAGACCGTTAATGGCTAATTTTTCAATCGTTTCTTTTTTTTCTTGGTCAATTTTTTTGGCGACAGGAACCCAGAGCAAATCTGAGGCTAGGAGATTATTAACTCTCTTTTTCTCTAGCCTCTTATCTTCGTCTTCGTCGAAAATAATTGGCCCAATTTTATCAAGAAGTTCTTTTGGACTAATCTCTAGTTCTGGCTTGAAAACATGAAGATTAAAGCTCGGCTGGTCAATGGCCAAAGGATAGCCGTCTTGATAAACGATTGATCCTCTCTTAGCAGGGATAATGTTTTCTTGCCAGTATTGGTCTTCGGCCTGGACCAAGAGTTGATCACGATTAATAATTTGCCACCAAAAAAGTCGACCGATAATAGCCAGATAAAAAACTCCAATGATTAAGCCCAACAAGCGGATTCGATTCTTAGCCATTTTAGTTGGCAATAGCGACTGGTAATTGCTTGGCTAAATAAATTACCGAAGAGTAGGAATTATTTTTTACAGGATCAGTAAAGCCAGTTTCTCTGGCTTTTTCTTCTAGGGTGGCCAAGGAGGCCAATTGATTGATTTCTTTTTCTAGACGATGATTTTCTAAAATTAATTTTTCTTTTTCTTGGCCAATTTGAGTTAAGGCTCCAGATTGGGTGCTAAAGAAAATAAAAACTAATATTTGAATAACCACTAATCCGGCCGAAACTATCCCTAAAAAGGTGATTAGACCCTGGTGGCGGTTTTTTTGATTGTTTTTCGGCATTAGTTTTTTTGGGCAACTCTTAGCTTGGCACTTCTGGATCTTGGGTTTTTTCTTACTTCTTTTTCTTCAGGAACAATTGGTTTTTTGGTAATGATAGTTAATTTTTTTTCTTGCTCTTGTTGGCGGAAAAAATTTTTGACAATTCTGTCTTCCCCTTCGTGAAAACTAATAACCACTAACCGGCCATTTTTGCCTAAAAGCGGGACGGCTTTTTTTAGTCCCTCTTTAAGATTTCCCAGCTCATCATTGACGGCGATTCTCAGAGCTTGGAAAACTTTTGTGGCTGGATGAATACGACCCCTCCTGGGCCCGGCCACCTCTTCGATTAAGCTAGCCAATTTTTTTCCGCTTTTGATGGGGGCATTTTTTCGCTTCTTAACAATGGCCCTAGCAATTGATCGAGCTCTTTTTTCTTGCCCAAATTTAGTAAAAATTTGGGCAAGCTCTTTTTCTGATAGAGCGGCAATTAAATCGGCGGCGGTAACCCCAAGCTTAGGGCTCATCCTCATGTCAAGTCGGTCACTATCAAAGGAAAAACCCCTTTCATTTTTGGTTAGTTGATAATAAGAGGTGCCCAGATCAAATAGTATTCCGGCCACCTCGTTTATTTTTAGTTTTTGGCTAACTTTGTCTAAATTAGCAAAATTGTCTTCAATTAAGCAAAACGGCTCTTGATCAAGATCTGGGGTTTGGTCTATGGCCGCTCTTTGTTTGGTAAAAAGAGCGGCAGGGCAGGCGGAACGCAAAGTTTTTTGCGCCCGGACCAGCGCCTCAGGATCTTGATCAATGCCGACAACTAAACCGCCAAGCTTAATAATTTTTTTAGCATGACCGCCACCCCCTAGAGTGGTGTCAATAAAAACTTGACCAGGCTTAACCTGCAAAAAATCAATTGTTTCTTTTAAAAGTACTGGTTGGTGAAAAATCATTCCCAAACCTCTTTTTTATTTTCGGTTAAATATTTTTGCCATTTTTGTTTATTCCAAATTTCAAAGTGGTCGCCAGCACCAATAACGGCTACCTGATCACCAGTTAGATTGGCATAATCAACTAAATTTTGAGGAACAACGGTGCGGCCCTGAGTGTCATAGGTAACAATAGCTGCTCCAGAAAAGAGATGCCTTCTTACTTGTCGACTCCTTTTTTCTGTTACCGATCCGGAGAGCTCTTTTCTAGTAAATTTTTGCCACTCCCCTTTTTCATAGCCAAAAATACAGCCATCAAAACCACAAGATAAAATTACCTCCTCGCCTTTAATTTGATTTCTGATTTTAGCTGGTAAGGCTAGACGGTTTTTTTTCTTTTGAAACCGGACTTGATATTCACCAAAAAACACCCTGTTTAAGTTTAATTATTAACTATTTTTCACCACTTTCCTACATTTTGCACCAAATCATAACACTTTGTCAAGACGAATTTTAATTACACCCCTGGGGTGTTGTGCCTAAAACACCCCAGGGGTGTAATAGACAACTTTATCTTTTTTAAGTAAAATTGGCCTTAATGCCCTATCGAAAAGTTGTTTTTTCTCCAGGAGAAACTTATCATTTAACCAATCACGGAGTTGGCAGCCAGACTCTTTTCAAAACAGATTATGATTATTCCACCTTTATCGGAAGAATTAATTTTTATCGTTTTCCAACAGGACTTCGTTTTTCTTCTTTTTCCAAATTTTCCCCTAAAGAAAAGACTGTCTTTTTAAATAATTGCCGTAAAAATGAAAAACCATTGGTTAATATTCTGCTTTTTGAATTGCTGCCCAACCATTTTCATTTGGTGGTAGAAGAAGCTCAAGAAAAAGGAACGCAAACTTTTATGGGGAATTTACAAAACAGCTACGCTCGTTATTTTAACATTATTAACAAGAGAAAGGGGCCGTTATTTCAATCAGCTTTTGTCGCCGTTCATGTTGTTGATGACGAGCAATTAATGTATCTTTCGGGCTATGTCCATATTAATGCTTATGCGGCCTTCTTGGTCAAGAAGAATGACTTGTGGAGCTATCGTTGGTCATCATTACCCAGTTACATTGGCCTGGAGCCAAAATATGATTTTTTAGAGAAAGAGAAAGTTTTGTCTTTGTTTGATAATAACCAGGAAAAATATCGGGACTATCTTGATCGACAGGCAGACCATCATAAAGAAAGAGCGATTCTTAAAAGAACAAAAGAAAACCTGTAGTCTTTTTACACCCCAGGGGTGTTAGCCTTGAACACCCCTGGGGTGTATGAAAATAGGCAGTAAATTAAACAAAGGAAAAAAATGTCGGGAAGACTATAGTTTTTGTTATTATTGTATTATTGAGAAGAGACTAAGAGGTAGGTTCCTAAAGAAAGGTCTTGGTGGTCTTCAATTTCTTCCCATGAGCCCTCTTGGTTCCAAACCAGAAGAGACCCCTCTTCTAGCTGAAAATCTATTTCCCCTTCCCCGGCTTCAGCCGTAATCGTGTAGGGGCCAGCTAAAAGTTCTTGGTTGTCGGCAAGCTCTTTTGGTAAACCGCCGCCTTCTAAAACAATTATAGTTGCCTGATTAGTGCTAATTTCAATTTCTGGAGTTTGATAGGGAGTGGTGCTAGTTAAAAAGGCAAATTTAGTTTCAAAGGAGTGTAGTCGGTCATTTTTGGCCAAGCTAATGATGACCTTGCCACCAGTAACCCCCTCATCATAACGACAAACATCTCGAGAGCAAGTTCCCAATAAAACACTTCCCTCCCCCTTGCCATCGACAAGCTCAATTTCTCCCAAGGCCCCTCGAGCCGGGCCATCTTCAGGATAATAAATTAGCTCATATTCAATTTTGTTGTTTTCCAGCCCTTGTTGACTTTCTAAATAGAGATTTAATTCGTGGCTATTATTTTTCCCCGTCAATCTGACGAAGGGCATTTGGTCGATAGTAAGGGGCTGGGTTTGGGTTGGCAAATTACCCACCTCTTCCTGGCTCTCTTTAGGTTTTCTGGTGATTAAAAAAATGCCTATCCCAAAAACAAGGACAGCGATTACCGCTAAAATAATTTTCTTTTTTTTGCTCAAATTAATGGCCATTGTTTAATTTTTTTTCAAAATAAGTTAGTAGGTGATCGATAGCAATTCGCTCTTGCTTCATCGTATCCCGATCTCGAACAGTAACAGTTTGGTTTTCTAGCGTATCATAGTCAATGGTTAAACACCAGGGAGTGCCAATTTCGTCTTGACGTCGATAGCGTTTGCCAATATTGCCGTTATCGTCCCAATCGACAACTAAAGATTTGTTTAGTTTTTGGAAAATGTTTTTGGCGAGTTTTACCAATTTTTCTTTATTGGCCACCAATGGGAAAATCGCCACTTTGATGGGGGCAATTTGAGGTTTCAACTTAAGAATGACTCGGGTTTTTTTATCGATTTTTTCTTCGGTGTAAGCATCTTCTAGAAGATAAAGAAAGGTTCGGTCCACTCCGCCGGAAGTTTCTACAATCCAGGGTAAGAACTTTTCTCCCGTATCTGGATCTTGATAAGTAAAATCTTTTTTAGAGAATTTACCATGGCGAGATAAGTCCCAATCGCCTCGCCAATGAATTCCTTCCCATTCTTGCCAACCAGCAAAAGAAGTTTTAAATTCAATGTCATAGGCAGTTTTGGCATAATGAGCCAACTCGTTGTCTTCGTGTTGGCGAAAACGAATTCGACGAGGATTGTTAACAAGATTCTTATACCAATTCATTCTTTCTTTTTTCCAATATTGATACCATTTTTCGGCCTTTTTCGGTTTAACAAAAAATTGCAAATCCCATTGTTCGAATTCTCTTTGCCGATAAAGAAAATGTTTGGGAGTAATTTCGTTTCGAAAAGCCTTGCCGATTTGGGCAATACCAAAGGGGATTTTTTGTCGGGTTGAACGTAAAACGTTATCGTAATTTAGGTAAATATTTTGGCAGGCTTCACCGCGAAGATAGTAAGTATCTTTTTCTCCCTCGATTACCCCCAGGCCGGTTTCCACTAAAATATTGAACTTTCTTGGTTTTCCTACCTCTCCGCCGCACTCCGGACAACGCCCTTTTTTAGTTAAATCATCGGGGCGAAAACGTTTTTTGCAATTCTTGCAATCAACTAAGGGGTCAGTAAAGTGGCTAACGTGGCCGGAGGCTTTCCAAACCCGAGGATGAGTGATAATTGCCCCATTAATACCAACAACATTAGGTCGTTTATGGACAATCTCTTGCCACCAAAGGCGCTTGATATTGTTTTGCATCTCCACTCCTAAGGGACCATAATCAAAAATACCTGCCACCCCACCATAAATTTCGGAATTTTGAAAAACGAATCCCCGCCTTTTGGCCAAAGAAACAATTTTGTCTAGGTTATTCATCTTGTTCGTAAACTTTTGCTTTTAATTTTAGCATGAATAAGATCTTCTATGAAATGATTAATTTTTTCTTCAGACATTTTTTTACCTTCTGGCCAAAAACCAGTCAAAATCAATAGACGAGTTTTAAAGTTAAGTAAAAAATTGTTTAGGTTGATAAAATCGGTTTGATTGAGGGTGTCAAGCTGATTAAGGAGAAGAGTAAGAAGATCTGGTTGATGATCGTTTTCGGGAATTAGGCGATCGGCCAATTCACAAATTTCATAAGCAGCCGCCACTCGGGGCAGATTTTTTCTTAAAGCCTCAAATCGCCTGATGGTCTCCACTTCTCCTAAAATATCCCAAGTTTTACCTTGGTGGATTTGGGCTTTAATATAATTAAACATTTCCACTCGAGGCCCTCGTTGAGAGGTGATCTTTCTTACTCCTTTGGCCAAAAAAACTTGTTTACCCTTATTTTGGGTTAAGATGGTAATTACTCGATCGGTTTCGGAGAAGTTTCGGCGGCCGATAATAATTCCCCTGATTTTATAGGAGCGCATAAATAGCTAAAAATCAAGAATCTTGTCCGCTTCTAGGTTAAATTCTTGACAGTTTTCATTCCAGCAAACTCGATAGGGGTGATTTTTTGTTCCGGGTTGTTTTTGAATTAAGAGCAAAAATTCGTCATTGGGGTTGTATTCAAATGGTAGCTGGTATTCTATATTAATAGTATTAGTACCCCCGTCAGGATAAAGGGGATATTTATCACCATAAAAACCTTCAAAGACAGTTTTTTCTAGTTCTTCATAAACCAACGGTTCGGTTTCCGAGCCCTTCATTTCAATTAACTGACTTCCCTTGGGGGCATAAATTCTAAACCAATTGCGATAAAGACCGTTTAAACAAAGACCCCCGCTTTCTAAATTACAGTCAGAGGCGGGGGCTGGATTGGCATATTTTATTTTTACCTCTTTGGTTATTTTTCCTTCTTTATCAATAGTAAATTTTTGTTCTATTTCTTGTTCAATGAAAAGATTGGATTTAGCCCCGGCAAAATTAGTATCGACAAGAAGAAAATAATCTCCTTGGGAGAAATCCTTAATTCTTCCTGATACATCAAGCCCTTCAACCGCCGCTTGTTTATCTTCTTCTAGGGCATAAAAGAGGACGTTTTTTTGTCTAATGCCGCTGATCATGGTTTGAAAAAGATCAGGGATTTTTTCTGCCGGAGAGCCGGTCATGTTAAGAAGAATAGAGTGCATTAGCGGCCCAATAACGGCTTTACGATCGGAAACTAAAGTTCCCAAGGGTCGGGTGATAATTGATTCTAGTCGGTAAACCACTTGCGGACAACCGTCACAGCGATCATCGGGTTCGGCAGAAAAATCTCCCCAGCCAGCTACTCCGATAGGCCCTAAAACCTCCAAAAGTGAGGACAAAAATTTAGTATCAACAGCCAAAATTCCCTCTACCTCTCTGGCTCCCGGAATGGTTTGATAGTGCTGATAAAAAGTGTCCATGGAGACAATAAAATCTGGTGACAAATTCATGTCACGCAAGTTCCAATAATAAACATTGGGCAAGTATTCGGCAATTGGCCGGGGAGCCTCAATTCGGCGGCTAAACCGGGCATCAAGATCATAAATATCTTGGGAAAGAACCGGGGTTACCTGCCCGTTTTCGACCTCTAAAATTGCATAAGCGGTCAAGAAACCGCCGCTTGGTCTTAACTCGGAATCATTTTGGAAGATGACTAAATAAGTGCGGGTTTCGTCTTGGCCAAGAAAGTAGGGGAGATTTTCTAAGGCTGGTTTTAGTCCGCTTATAAAGGCTAGGTTCTCTCCTAAAATTTCTTTGAGACCAATAAAACGACTTTTTATTGATTGGCCATGGAAATTATCGGGTAAATATTCAGTGTTAACTTTATCTAATAGTTCTTTGGCTTCTTTAACGTCTTGGGCGATATCGTCAATATTTTTGGCTAATTCCGGGCCGGTTTCCATTAAAAATTGGATCCGATCTTGGGTTTTTTCTTCTTCTTCCTCGACCTTATCACCTTCTTGCTTAAAGCCTAAAATATCAGCGTAGGGGGCGACAGCCTCAATAGTTAATCCGCCTACATCAATTAATTTTTCTGTCGCCAGGAGAGTATAGTCTATATTAGCAAAGTATTTGTTGGCTACAGGAACAATTTTTAACCAGGCCATTTTTTTAAGTTCTTGGCTAGAATCGGCCAACAAGGCTTCTCCTTGAGAAATTTTTTCTTCTAAAAAAGGCAGGTTTTTTTCTGCCAGTCCCTGTCTAGCCTCTGCTACCAGGATTTGACCCTTTTCAAGATTATTTTTTAGGGCTAAAATTGGCGATAAGGCAAAAAACCAGGCCAAAACACCCAAGGCTAATAAAACGCCCACAAAACAAACAAGAACCGTCTTTTTTTTCTTGCTCTTTTCGGTTTTGTCCATTGGTGCTCTTTCAATTCCAGGTTGAGGGTTTTCTTGATCTTTTTTCTTGAATATTCTCAAGTTTGGCAGTTTAATTTTCATCTCAGTTGAGGATTTATGTAATTAAAAATTAATTAGAAATTAGAAATTAAGAATTAGAAATTCTTTATGATGCTCCCTTCCCAGTTAAAACTACCCAGGGGGATTTAGCTAATATCACTATATCATCAAGAAGATTTTTCCGTCTAGCATATCGGGCGTCTAGAGCAATTCGCTCTTCGAAATTAACGTCAGAGCGGCCGGATACTTGCCATAAGCCGGTAATGCCTGGTTTTACTGTTAGGGCTTCGTTAATCAAATTTTTGGTTTGGGGGAAACGCTTTTCGTATTCGGCTAATTCATCGGCATAATAGGGTCGGGGTCCGACCAAGCTCATTTCTCCCTTTATAACGTTAATTAGTTGGGGTAGTTCATCGATAGAGTATTTGCGGATGAATTTACCCACTCGAGTAATTCGAGGATCATTTTTAAGTTTAAAATTATTTTTTTTAAGTTCGGCAAAAACTTTTTTTAGTTTTGGGTCTTGTCTGATCATTTGGTGGGCGTTGGGGATCATTGAGCGGAACTTGAAGATCTTAAAAGATCGGCGATTTTTTCCCACTCGAGGGGGGACATCAGCCAAAACCGGCCCCCGACTATCTATTTTAATAGCGACAGCGGTAATAAGACAAACGGGAAGACTGAGAGCGCCGATAATAATTGAAAGAAAAATATCAGAAAGGCGCTTAAGAGGATAATAATATTGTTCTTTCATTTTATTCGGTTAATTTATTGACTAATTCTTTAACTTTTTGACTTTGGCTCTTATCGCAGATTAATAGTCCTTCTGGAGAGTCAACAATAATTAGGTTTTTTACTCCGGCAGTAGCAATTAATTTTTTCTTTGGGCCAACTAGGCAGTTTTGGCTATCAACATTAATCCATAAAGAGCGGTTTTGGCCAAGGAAGACGTTTTTTTGTTTATCTTTTTCTTTTATTTCCCAAACGGCCTGCCAATCACCAACATCTTGCCAATCAAAGTCAGCCGATAGTAAAAGAAGGTTGGTGCTTTTTTCCGAAACAGCCACGTCGATGGCCACCGGGTCG
>JBMNVW010000006.1:0-34920 GCA_050947035.1 Patescibacteria group bacterium | reverse complement strand
AAACGTATCAAAGAGATATAAAAACTTGTAATTTGTCTATTTTTGCTTTGCGGTAATTATTTTTATTGGTTTTTAGCCAAAAAGTAACAATTTTTATAAAACGACAATAAATTTATTTAAAAATAAGCCCTTTTTAGCCTTAAAAAGCCTTAAAATACCCCTGTTTTAGCCAAATCTTGAAAGGAGAAAGTGGCAAAAAATTAAGGTTTAAGATTTTACCGCGGGAAAAAGGAGAAAAGACTTCTTTGCTTATAAGATGTTAATTTTTTTCTTACTTTTTTGGTTTTTCACGAAAACAGCCGAGGAGGACAGGGGAATTAAGCAAAAAAGCTCTCTTTTTAGCAATTAATATTTTCGATTGATAAAAAAGATTAACATTAGTTTTTTTTCTGTTTATTGGCGCAAAAATTAGCTGGTTATTATTTTTATTTAATGACCGCCTTGTTTATTAATACTTTTTTCTTGTTTTCTCTTATTTTTTTTATTTTTTGTTAGTATGTCGTGAAAAGAGTTATAGTTTATAATTAAAAGCTTAAAAAATAATTGTTAGATGGCGGTATTTTTAAATGGTTAGCGCGGACTGAAGTCCGCTACTCCAGGTTTTACTTTTTGAAGTAGCGCAATTTATTGCGCGCTTGTTCCTGGCGCGAAATAATCGCAGCACCATTTAGGTACACGGCACGAGTTCGCTAGTCCAAGAGAAAAATGAGAGGAGAGTTATTTAAAATTGACGGTAAGGACTTGGGGAAGGGGCTGGCCTTCGGATTGGGCTTTAACCTGATAGCGGCCGACTGAGGGGCTAGTAAGATAGAAAACGGCTTGTCCGGTGGTATCGGTTTGGGATTGAGACTCTTCGATGTTGACTCCAGGATCAGCCGTTAATTCAACATTTCTTCCCTCAATACCTAGGCCCTGATTATTAAGTAAAAAAACGCTAACCTTAATTTTCTCTTGATCATTGGCTTTGGCGGTTAGGGGAGAGCCAAAAATATAAGAGTTTTCTGGAGAATAAATCATCGCTTGTGAGGCGCCTCCTCGAAGAATTGCTTGCGAGCGAACTAAATAAACCGCCCCAGAAACAAGCAATAAGACAATAGCGGCAATAAGAACGGGCAATAAGCTTCGTTTTTTCTTCTTTTTTTCTTCCATAAAATAAAATATAGCCCTTATCGATAGCATAAGTTAAAGATTGGGGTTTGTCAAGAAAAGAATAAGATGGCTGAGGAAATTCTAAAACACTAAACTCCAACTGGCGCCAAGTCAGACTTGGCTATTTCAGTTTTTGGAGTAGCGGAGTTTCTACTCGAGGCGGACCCCGTCAGACGGGGCAGACAGGTGCTCCGCGTTGGCTTTGTGGCGCGAACTGAAGTTTGCTATTCCGAGTTTGAAGTAGCGCAATTTATTGCGCGCTGAAAAAGACAAACACCATACGGGAGGTTAAGGGAGGGGACGGGAGTATATGGGAAATGACGGGGGATTACGGGAAATTAGGGGAAAATGACGGAGAAAAGAAGGTTAGAATGACGGGGAGGAGGAATAAGTTCGGCGCCTCTTTATCAAAAGAATCAAAATTATAATTTCCAAAAAAATCCAGAAAAGCAATTCTCTTAATAAGAAAAAAATCAGGCTAAATAAGCTATCAGCAAAGATAAGTATTTGCTGATAAATGGTGTCGATGAGGCTAAGAACCCGAAAAGAGAGGATATTACTTTTAGGAGAATAGTTGTCGGCAAAAATGCTGCCGGCATAGTAGCGAAAAGTTTGGCTTTTTTGGTTAGGAAGTTGAAAAGAGAAATAGCCCTTCTTATCTGTTTTTAAAGTTAATTTTTTTTCTAGGAGAGATGATTGGTCGTCTTGTTGGGCTTGGGCGTTTTTAGAGGTAAACGGCGAAGCCAGAAGCAGCTTTTTAAACCAGGAAACATCTTGATTTTGGAAAAAATAAATTTGGACTTGAGAATTAGGGGTGGTTTGGCCAAACCCCAAGGCCTTAGTGCCTTTTCGAAAAAGGCCATGATTATGAGTAAGAGTAGGGGGAAGAATAATATCTTCTATTTTTCCCAAGTTTGGTGGCGGTTCGGGGATGGCCACCGGAGAGCTAGTCAGGCCTTGTTTGTCGGTGGCTTGGAGCCAAAGCTCGCCGGGCTTTTCCGGTAAAATAATATTGGTGAATTGAAAAAAGCCTTCTTTATTGGCCTTAGTGTTGTGTTGGCCCAAGTTCCCTTGGGAGCTGGTTAGCTGGACATTGGCTTCTGGAGAAGTGTAACCTTCAATAGTGATTTTACCGTAGCCAACAATAGCCGAAATTTGGGTTTGTTCAATTTTTAGGTAGTCGGCGATTTTTTGAGGATGGGTTTGAGTAACTCTTTTCCAGAGATGTTCTTCTGTTTGGGCCAAAGACTTTTGAGGAGTAACAAGAAAGATTAGGGCAAACAAAAACAGCGTAAAGCGCTTCATAACTTTATGATAGCAAAAAAATAGTATTTAGTATCTGGTATTTAGTATTTAGGAGGAAAGAAGGAAAATTTCCAATTTTCAATTAATCCAATTGACCAATGAATTTTTTAATTTTCAATTTTTGACTTTTAATTTTTAACTTTGGATTGTCAATTTTTCTTTGTCATCCTAAGGCCATTTCCTCTCCTCGTCATCCTGAGCCTTTAGGCGAAGGATCTCATTCCTTGGTTGCCTTCTCGGACGGGATTCTTCGGGGGTACCCTCAGAATGACGAAAAAGATTGTAGGTGGGTCTTGTGTCCGCCTGTTGATGGATGTTGCCTGTTCGGGCGCCCACTGTGGATCTTAGTATTTGGGTATGGCGATGAAGATAATTTGATTTTGATAATGACCGGCTTCTTGATCGCCGGAAATATTGATTTTGTAGGAAGCAGTAGCTTCTGATTGGCGAACAACATCATCTGAGCTCATGACAATTTGCGGTTCTTCTGGAGGAGAAGCGGTAGGGTCGGCAAATTGGCGGTAGCAATCGGGATCGCAGTCGGGGTGGGAAAAATCATCAGGAACATCATCTCCGGTCATTCTAAAACCGAAACCGTAAGTGGTGGTTAGGGACCAGGCAGAGGCTGTCGCTTCGCTGATATCGCTGTCATCACCCAGAACGTCAGGAATATAGTTCTCACTGGCTGATTTTAAGGGATAGTTTTCAAAAGCTAAAACTTGATAGCCGCCCGCGCCCCCGGCAGAAACAGTCAGGGTGTTGGTTAGTATTTGGGGGTTGTTGGCGGTTAATTGGCCGAAGGCAATATCCAAGTCGGAAATAGTGAAAGTGAAGGGGATAATTTCACTAAGGTACCAAAAGCCGGCTCCAATTGTGAACCCGGCCGATTCATAAAGGCCGGAAGCAGTTTGACCAACGGTATCGCCAAGCTTAAAATTAGTTGAGGATTTTTCTCCGGCCGTCATATTAATATTGCCCATTTGGATTTCGTAGTTATCGGAGCGCATATTTTGGGCCCAAAGAGGAGAGAAGGCCCGGAGGAAGCTAAAAACAGCCAAGATAAAAAAAACAAAAATGTGCTTCATAACTTTATGATAGCAAAAAAATAGTATTTAGTATCTGGTATTTAGTATTTAGGAGGAAAGAAGGAAAATTTCCAATTTCCAATTAATCCAATTGACCAATGAATTTTTTAATTTTCAATTTTTGACTTTTAACTGTCATTCGTCATCCTGAGCCTCGGCGAAGGATCTCATTCCTTGGTTGCCTTCTCGGACGGGATTCTTCGCTCTGCTCGGAATGACGGTGAGGGTGAATGGGGATTCTTCGGGAGGACCCTCAGAATGACAAAATAAAAAAGTCTCAGAATGACGGGAAAATAATGGCTAAATGGTTGGATGGCTATATGGTTGGCGCGAACTGAAGTTCGCTACTCCGGGTTTGAAGTAGCGGAGTTTCCACCTGAGGTGGACAGGTGCTCCGCGTTGGCTTTGTGGCGCGAACTGAAGTTCGCTACTCCGGGTTTGAAGTAGCGCAATTTATTGCGCGCTGAAAAAGACAAACACCATACGGGAAGATACGGGAGATTAAGGGAAATAATAGGGAGGTTTTATTCTTCTTGTTTTGGGGTTTGAATTTTCTTTAATTCTTCTTCCAAGATTTTCTTTTCGTCAAGCTGGCGCTTGATAGATAGAATAAGGAGAATAATGATTGCCAGAGCCAACAAAACCGCCAAGATTATTTTCCAGGGCATAATCCAAAAGAAGATGGTGTAAGAGAGGGCTTTCCCGTCGCCATAAAGAGCATTTAGGGTGGCGGAATAACGACCGAAATGCCATTTACCACCGAACTCGGCTTCATATTTTCTTTGGGCTTGAGGAAGAATGTTTTGTCTTTCCAGATGAATCAAGCTGGCGCTTTCCAAGCCCCAAGTGTTATTAACCTCGACTTCTAGAATAGGTTTAATGTGAACACTGCTTAGGTTTAAGATTCGAGCGGCAAGGGGGACTGGACCATATTCAAACAAAACTTTTGGGGTAGAGAATTCGCTAATTTGAGCATTGTAATCAACTGGCCCTTCAATGGTAACTAAGTTAAGAGCGGCAACGTTAAGATCGATAGCAGAGCCAGTAACAGTTTCTCCCGGTTGGCCGGTTATCTTAGTACTTCCAGACAAAAGAGCAGTGATAGCAAAATAAAAGCCGCCCGGTTCGGCATTTTGAGGGATAAGAATGGTATAGGTAACGTCAATTTGCTCACCGGGTTCTAGGGCAATTACGCTTGGATTAACGATGACCCAATTTTGTGATTCAGGCAAAGACTCGTCAGCAACATCAACACCGCCAGTATCACCGGCAGCGACAAAGGGTGAGGCTCTTAAAACTAGGGTAACCGTCTTTTGGCCACGATTAGTTAAGGACATTTGATAAGAATTGGCACTGCCCCGAGGCAATTCTAATTCTCTTACCGGTGGGCTAACGGTGATTAGGTTAGCATCCGGTGTTATTGTTGTTGGTGTTGGCTGAGGTGAAGGAGTAGGAACCTCTTCTTCAATTGTTGTTTCTTGAATTTGGATAGTTGCCTCTTCTTGATCATTATTTATCGGTTGATTAATTGGGGACTCTTCTGTTGGGGAGGGAAGAGCTTCTTGGGCCCAAATACCAGGAACAAAGACTAAAAGACCAATAAGAGCGGCGATTAGGGCAGTTTTTTTAAACATTTAAGGCAGTTTTAATAATTATTAAGTATTAATATCGACCGGTGCAAAGATAAGAAACGGTATTAGAATAAAGTCCCGCTTCTTGTAGTCCAGAAACTTCTACTTGATAAACAATATAGCCTTGGCCGTTGGTATCAGCATTAACGCCGTCAGTTGGTCCGTCATGACTTAGGACGGCTTCATAAGTGGTTGTTAAGCCGGCAAATTTGGCCCCGGTAAAACGATCAGATACCCCTGAACCATCAATATCATCAAGGGTAGTATCAGTAGCCCCATAACCAAGGTGTCCATAAGTGTCGGTCGATCCGGGAGTGGCTGAAGGGGAAGCCCAAACAACCGGAGAAGAATTATCTTGGGCAACGCCGTCAACAAAAGTATTGATAGTGTCGCCTCCGTCGGAAGTTAAGTCGCCGTATTGCTTAACAGCAAAATAAAAGCCGTTGGCACCATTGGTGCTGGCTTTGAGCTGTTGGCCGGACTGGGAAGCAGAGTTGGCTTCTAAAACGCCAAAGGGAATAGTGGTGGCCGTGGTAGCAAAACCAGCAGTGCCATAAGTATTACCAGCATCGTTAAAGGTGTCGCCAACGCCGACCCCCTCTACTTGACAAGAAAGAGTAGCCTTAACTTCGGCGGTAATAGTGACCGCATCAATGATGGCCGCTCGAACTGAGGCAGTGTCTAGGGTGGTTGAAGAAGCATTTTGGGTTTCGTATTCGATTAAGTAGGTATCAGCAACACCATCGCCAGCAACTTTGGCTGGGTTTTGAACATCGTTTAAGCCGCCCGAAGCGCCATCGCCAAGAGTAGCTTCAATATATTGGTTGCTGGTAATGCCAGCGCAAGTTCCGTCAGCAGGCAAAGTCATGGTAATAATCTCATCAGTATTATTAACATCAACGCCGACAACACCGCTACTGGCGCTAGCACCTAAAGTACAGGTAGTGGCGCTGCTCATATCGGCGTTAGCACTATATTTTAGGGTCATATCGGTATGAGCATGGCTTACACCAAGGTCAAAGGGAGTTCCGGCTTCCGGGGCTAAATCAATAATAATTTTTCCCGAAACAGGAATGGCGGTGGTGGTTTGGAAATAATAGGTGTGTTTGGTGTATTCAAATAAAGGGCGAGAATCAGATAAGGTAATGCGGGCGTTTTGTAGATTGCTGGCTGACTCAGCCAAGCGAGGAGAAATTTGAGGATAATATAAAAAAGAAGAAAAAAACAACAAAAAAACGATTGGCAAAACAATAATTTTTCGATAGAGGCGGTGATAATAGGCAATCATAGGAAAATGGATTTTCTCTTTTCTTTCTTAAAATTAAGCAAAGTTTTTAGTGATTGTCAAGAGCAAAAGAAATGGTTTGAATTTGGCGCGAACTGAAGTTCGCTACTCCGGGTTTGAAGTAGCGCAATTTATTGCGCGCTGAAAAAGACAAACACCATACGGGAAGATACGGGAGATTAAGAGGAAATAACGGAGATTATCGGCCACTAGCTTGTTTTCTTTTTAACCGCCAGAGGAGAATTAGCCAAAACAACAAGAGGATTGTTAGCCCAAGGGTAATCTTAATTGGAAAGACCCAAAAGGAGAGGGCCGACTGATATTTTTTTCCATCTAAAACAAATTCGAATCGAGCTCGATAGGCACCGATTAGCTGGGGAGGTTTAAAAAAACAGGGCTTTTCCAGGCATTGCATTTGGCGATTAGTGCCGGGAAGGATATTGTCGGGTCTGATTTTGATTTCTGCAAGATCTTCTTCTTTATTTTGGGGACGGATAAAAATACTCCCCTCAGGCTTAACAAAAGCTTGACCGGTATTTTTTAAGATAAGATCGAAATTAACTAAGTCAAAAGAATCAACAACTTGGTTAAAATAGGCTTTGGGAATAGTAAAAGAATCAATTTCTAAACTTCTTTGGGGTTGACCAGATTGAGAAACGGTTAAGAGAATATTGGCGCCAACTACTCCCAAAGACTGACTGATATTCCCAACTTGATCCTGATTAGAAGATTGTTCTATTAACAGGGCTTGATAGTAGTCGCCTTCAGGTTGATTTTGGGGAATAGCAATTCGGACAACCAGCTGAATTTTTTGGTTAGCCCCTAAGGAAAAGGCTTGACCAAAAGCCATGCCGGAATTTAAAAGGCTAAAAAAACTTGGCGCCTCTTCGTTAGAAAGGCGAATATAGCCTTGATCGCCCTGGGCTTCGAAAGGGACAATTTTAGGGATTAGGCTAAGAGAAGAAGAAGAGCGGTTTTCTAAGTCGAAGGTATAAATAATCTTTTTGCCTGGTTTAAGCATGGCTTCGAGAATGGGAGGATTGATAGAAAGAGAAAAGGCTTGGGCCCAACAATTTTTGGGAGAAAGAAGGGCAAAGATAGACAGAACCAAGAAAATAATCGGTTTCATAACTTTATGATAGCAAAAAAATAGTATTTAGTATCTGGTATTTAGTATTTAGGAGGAAAGAAGGAAAATTTCCAATTTCCAATTAATCCAATTGACCAATGAATTTTTTAATTTTCAATTTTTGACTTTTAACTGTCATTCGTCATCCTGAGCCCTCGGCGAAGGATCTCATTCCTTGGTTGCCTTCTCGGACGGGATTCTTCGCTCTGCTCGGAATGACGGTGAGGGTGAATGGGGATTCTTCTGGAGGACCCTCAGAATGACAAAATAAAAAAGTCTCAGAATGACGGGAAAATAATGGCTAAATGGTTGGATGGCTATATGGTTGGCGCGAACTGAAGTTCGCTACTCCGGGTTCGAGCGGTGAGGGTGCGGGCTACCTGTCCGCCTTTGGTGGAAAGCCTGCTGCTTCAGTTTTTGGAGTAGCGGAGTTTACTCCGCGCTGAAAAAGACAAACACCATACGGGAAGATACGAGAGGTTAAGGGAAAATGACGGAGAAAAGAAAAAGGGGTGCGGTCTTCGCGCCAGTTGGAAATTGTAATTTTATTAGAAATTAGAAATTAGGAATTAAGAATTAGAAATTTTATTCTATTATCCACCATTTGAAGGCTAGATCTTGAGAGAGAGGTTGGGAAAGAGAGACAACGAAATAGGGAGCCCCATCATCAGGATTAGTGTTTTTGCTTTTAACATAAAGAACACTATTACCTATTTCTTCCTGAGGAACAAGGTTTATTTTTTTGTTATCGGTTAGATTATGGTTATAAATAGTGGTTTCAGTTTTTCCGGCAACAATCATTGCTTCTCCGGCCAAAGCGTTAAGATCAAGTTCTTGGTCTTGTTGGCGGTTATTTTCTTCTTGAGGACCGGCAATAACTAAATTTTCTGGCAGTGAAGCTTGTTCTTGGGGCAGAAGATTAATATCGGCGGGAATATTTTTAGGTTCGGGGTCTTTTGGTGTTGGCTCATTGGCTAGAAAAAGACTGGAAGATTGGCTAGCTTTGGCTTGGGTAAGAAGTTTTTCTAGACTGGCAATTTCTTGCTTAACGGTTACCCTTTCTTGACTATCTTGGGGCAAAAGAGAGGCGAGGGTTTGGTAGGAGGAAACAGCCTGCTTAATTTGTCCAGCCTTAATTTGAACTTGGCCTAAATTGGCTAGATTTTGTAGATTTTGAGGCTCGATTTCATAAGCGATTTTGGCATAGAGACTGGCGTCTTGGAAACGACCAATTTGGGCTAGGATTTGACTTTGATTTTTGGGATAGGTTGGGTTTTGTGGGGAAAGCTTTCGAGCTTGATCTAGATCAGCCAGGGCCGCCTCTAGGGCGTCGGGAGAGAAAAAAGCAATGCCTTGATAAATTTTGGCTCTTTGAGCATAAAGACGATCGTCTTTAGGATAGTGACTGATACCTTCGTTGATGGTTTCTAAGGAATTTTGAACGGCAATCAAGATATCTTCCTTATCTTTGGGCGATTGATTGGGATTTTTTGATAATTCTTCAGCTTTGGTTAAAAATCTTTGGGAAATATTAATATAGTAGGTGGCTTTTTGGGTTGAGGATTGATCTTGCTTTGGGGCTTGGGCTTGCTGTCGGGAAAGAGGAGTAATGATTGGCTCGGGATCGTTTTTTGAAGTTAAAATAATAGTAAAAGAAACAACAACAATAATAAACGCCAAGCTAGCAAAAACTAGCCAGGTGCTTTTTTGATTTTCAAACGAAAAGGTTTTTTTAGAAAGTTTTCTAAAATCCCTTTCTTTTTCTTTAAAGTTAATTTTTTTCATCGGTTTCTTCGTCAATTAGTTGTTTAACATTTTGGCTTTCTTCTAACAAGAGGTGGATTTGTTGATGAATTTTTTTTAATCTTTTAGCTTGTTCGGGAGTAAGATGAGCAAGATCAGCTAATAAAAAACTTAAATCTTCACTAATTTCGGCAAGGGTATTTTTTAGGTTAAGACTTAACCAAATAAGAGCGTTTGTTTCCTGTTGAGCGAGGCTTTTTTCGTTTTTTTCATTACTTTTTTTAAGGAAAATAATTTCGCCTTGCTGGTCGAGTAGTTGTAAATATTGTTGGCCAAAAAATATTGCCAGGGGAGTAATTAAAAGCAAGGAAGCCAATTGAATAGCGGCATTGGCGCTAGTTAACGAAGGAGCAAAAAAGATCATGATTAAAAGGGTTAGGGTCAAAACGATGGGAGAAGAAGCCAGTAAGGCAGTGCCGAAAAGAAGAAAATAAACAAGAAAGAAGATTGGCGATTCTAAGCCGCCAGTTTGGGAAACTAGAAGCAGGGTAGTGGCGGTAAAGATAATTAGATTAAGCGGATGAGCTAAAAAATTATTATTGGCCACCCGGCGATTGATAAGAAATAAAATTATTAAAACAGCGACTAGTTGAAGATTGTAGGCTGACAGGGGAGACTGAACCCAAAAAAAAACCATCAAAGAAGTTAGAACCAAAGAGAGGCCGATAAAAAGAGTGCTAGTAAAATCTTGGCTTGGTTTCATGGCAGTTGTTTAAAATAGAATAACTAAAATAGGAATATTGGTCAAGGGATTGGATAAAAACCCAAAACCCAAAGCACAAAATCCAAAAAGGAAATTCAAAATTCAAAAAAAAGAAATTCAGAAAAGAAATCCAAAAGAAAAAGCCCAAAGCGCAAAACTCAAAGCCCAACCCATGAACCACATAGGGTTCGGGGTTGCCCCGTACCCTACGTGGTACTGGGGCAAAATTCAAAACGGAAACTTAAAACTAAAAATTTTTAAATTAAAAATAAACGACTAAATGGCTGTATGGTTGGCGCGGGCTAACCGCAGTACCACGCAGTGGCAGTACTACGTGGAGTACACCATTTCAGGTACACGGCACGAGTTCGCTACTTCAGCTTTTGGAGTAGCGGAGTTTACTCCGCGCTGAAAAAGACAGACACCATACGGGAGGATATGGGAAGATACGGGAGATGACGGGAAGATACAGGAGATTGCGGGAGGGGACGGGAAATGATGGGAGGGATCTAGAGTTAGGTAAAATATGTTAAGATAGAGGCTAAGCTTGTTAGTTTGATTCATGATCAACAATAAAAATAAAGATAAAAAGATTAATAACTTTAGTTTGGAATTTAAACGCCTAGAAAAGGTTTGGGGAAAATGTTGGCAAGAAGAAAATCTTTACCAGGCCCAAAACCTTGACGAAAAGGAAAAAGAATACATCTTAGTAGAATTTCCCTATCCTTCTGGTTCTGGTCTTCATGTTGGTCATGCTTTTACTATGACCGGAGCGGATGTTTACGCCAGAAAGACAAGAATGGCGGGAAAAAATGTTCTTTTTCCAATGGGTTGGGATGCTTTTGGTCTGCCAACAGAAAATCATGCTATTGCTACTGGTAAAAGACCTCAAGAAGTAACTAAAAAAAATACTGATAATTTTCGCCGCCAAATGAAGAAAATGGCCTTTTCTTTTGATTGGTCACGAGAAATTAATACCACCGACCCCGATTATTACCGTTGGACTCAGTGGATTTTCATTCAACTTTTCAAACAGGGATTGGCTTATAAAAAAGCGATGCCCATTAATTGGTGTCCTGATTGTAAGATTGGCTTGGCTAACGAAGAAGTAATCGACGGTTGTTGCGAACGTTGTGGGGCCGAGGTTTCTCGAAAGAAGCTAAATCAATGGATTGTTAGGATTACCGATTATGCTGATCGGTTAATTGAGGGTTTAAAAGAAACTGACTTTGTTGAGAAAGTTAAGGCAGCGCAGATTAATTGGATTGGTAAGTCAGAAGGAGCCAGGGTTAAATTTCCAATTTTCAATTTTCAATTTTCAAACAGTAAAGGTTATATAGAGGTGTTTACGACTAGGCCGGATACTCTTTGGGGGGCGACCTTTATGGTAATAGCGCCAGAACACCCACTAGTAAAAGAAATCACAAATCTCAAAATCCAAAAACCAAATAAATCCCCAATTTCAAGTATCAAAAAAAAGGAAATTAAACAGTATGTCGAGGAGGCGAGAAGGAAATCGGAGTTAGAAAGAACGGATTTAACTAAAGAAAAAAGCGGTGTTTTTACTGGTTTATACGCAATAAACCCAGCCAACAAGAAGAAAATTCCTATCTGGGTGTCGGATTTTGTTTTAGAAGATTATGGAACAGGGGCCATTATGGCCGTTCCGGCCCATGATGAGCGTGACTGGCAATTTGCTCAAAAATTTGATTTACCAATTATCCCGGTAGTGGAAACAGAAGAGGATTGGGATCCGGAAAAGGGAGCCTACACTAAGGTAGATCAGGGCAAGATAATAAATTCTGATTTTATTAATGGTCTTGCTCCTGACAAGGCAATAGGAAAAACGATTGATTGGTTGGAAAAAGAGGGGATTGGTCAAAGGGCCAATAATTATCATCTTCGAGACTGGATTTTTTCTCGACAGCGCTATTGGGGAGAGCCAATACCGATGATTTATTGCGAAAAATGCGCCAAAAAGGGCAGAACTTGGTTTGATACGGAAGAAGCGAAAGAAATGAAAGGAAAAATTGGAAATTGGAAATTGGAAATTGAAAATTCCAATTCGCCAGCTGGCGAATTGGCAGGCTGGTTTCCGGTACCAGAGGAGGAGTTGCCGATAAAATTACCTCAAGTTGATAAGTATGAACCGACTGAAACAGGAAAGTCGCCTCTGGATAATTTACCGGTTTGGAAAAAAACAAAATGTCCTTATTGTGGGCAAGAGGCTATTCGTGAAACTGATACCATGCCCAATTGGGCCGGTTCTGATTGGTACTATTTAGCTTATTTGGTTAAAGATAAAATTGAAAATTGGAAATTGAAAATTGGAAATTCTGAAAATGTCTTTTCCTCATCACGAGACATTTTCAGTTACTGGCTTCCGGTTGACTTGTATATTGGAGGAGACGAACACAACACCCTCCACCTGCTTTATTCACGCTTTATTTATCAATTTTTACATGATTTGGGTGTGGTGCCAGAAGAATATTCTGAACCCTATTATCGTCGAGTTTCTCACGGAGTGATTTTGGGCAATGATGGTCAAAGGATGAGCAAGTCTCGAGGCAACGTGATTAATCCTGATGAGAAATGGAAGCAATATGGGGTAGACGTTTTGCGGACATATTTGATGTTTATGGGGCCGTTTGAGGCGACTATGGCTTGGAATGAGAATGCCTTAAAGGGAGTAGAAAGGTTTTTAATTCGATTTAAAAGCTTGATTGAAACTCAGGCGGGTCTTGATGACAAAGAAAGCTATCGAGGCAAACAACTGGTTCACCGCTTAATTATCAAAGTGTCTGAGGACATTGATAATTTTGGTTATAATACGGCAATTGCAGCAATGATGGAGACATTAAACAGCTTTCTTGATGAGAAGCCGGCCTTGACAAAAGAAGACTTGGGTGTTTTGGTAAAGTTGCTGGCCCCCTTTGCTCCCTATTTAACCGAAGAACTGTGGTGTCGAGTTTTGAAAAATAAGTTTTCTGTTCATCAACAATCTTGGCCGATTTCTCAGAAAAAGTATTTAAAAGTAAAAAAGAACACAATAGTTGTTCAAATTAATGGTCGTCTAAGAGGGAAAGTTGATGTGGAAAGTAATATATCGACAGATAAAGATAGGGTAGTTTCTTTGGTAAAAAAGGATCAAGCGGTTAAAAAACATCTAAAAGACAAGAAGATAAAAAGAGTTGTTTTTATCCCCCAAAAATTAGTAAACTTCGTAGTTTAAGAGTTGGTCTAATAGGACTTAAAGGACCAACTGTTACTTATTAAAAAATTTCCCCTTTCCGATTGGCTTTTTTTGTGGTTGAATAATTTTAATTTGAACTATGGTTGGCCGACAATCTCCTTTTGACAATCGCCGGAATTGGTTTTCAAAAGCAATTATTTTAGATTGGTTATTGGTTTCTTTGGGGTTATTTTTAATTTCTTTAGTTTTTGCTCAGAATCAAGGTTGGCTTAATAAGGAGCCGGCGGTCTCTTGGGCTACTTTTGAGACGATTGTGGAGGATGAGGGAAGAGCGATTTTGGTTGATGTGGCTGGTGCAGTTAATAAGCCTGGTGTTTATCAGCTGCCGGCCGGTTCTCGAGTTAATGATTTAGTGGTTGCCTGTGAAGGATTTTCTTTTTGGGCTAGTAGGGATTTTTTGGAAAAAAACCTAAATCGGGCTCGTTTTCTTGCCGATGGAGAAAAAATTTTTATTCCCTATCAAGATCAAGAAGGGCAGAGTGGTTCTTCAAGGCTTGTTGATGGTGTTAATGATGTTGTCAATATTAATTTGGCCAATCATCAAGAATTAATGAGTCTTTCCGGTATCGGAGAGAAATATGCTCAAGCAATTATTGATTATCGCCGGGAAGATGGGCCTTTTGTTTCGATTGAGCAGATAAAGGAGGTTAAGGGGATTGGAGACAAAGTTTTTGAGGATATTAAAAACAGATTAGAGATTTAATGAAGGATTTTAGCTGGCCAATTTTGCTGATTATTTTTCTTTTGATTTGGGGTGGGCGTTTTTATTTAGAAGTAAAAACAAGGAAAGAAGATAATGGGCCGGTTGTTTTTGAAGGGGTTATTTGGGAAAAACCGAAAATTTTTTATTCAAATCAAACCTTTTGGTTAAAAAATTACCAAATAGAAACCTTAGCCGACTATAAATTGGAAGTTGGCGATAGGGTAGCCTTAGTTGGCAAACCAGAGTGTCAATTGATAAATAAATTTCAAGAAAAGTGTCTTATTAGTTATCCCGAAATTTCGGTTAAAAAAGGAAACTTTTGGTCAAAGATTATCAGATCGATAGCTAGACTGAGAGAAAAGCTGATTACCAGCTTAGAACAGGCCTTGCCCTCAGAGCCAGCCTCTTTGTTAACAGGGATTGTTTGGGGTAATCAAGGACAGTTTTCCCAAAAATTTTATCAAGACATGAAAGCTTCCGGCCTTCTTCATGTTGTGGTCGCCTCGGGGGCGAATGTTATGAGCTTGGTTAATCTTCTTAAAAAAGGTTGTTTTTTTTGGGGGCGGCGTTTGTCAATGTTGGTCGCTTTGCCAATAGTTGTTTTTTATGGTTTTATTGTTGGTAATGATCCGCCGATTGTTCGGGCAGTATTAATGAGCAGTTTAGTTTTATTTTCTTCTTTATTTGGTCGGCAAATAAAGCCCCTGAGAAGTCTATTTTTAGCAGCAGCAATAATGATGGTATTTGATCCCTTGCTGTTTGCTAATATCAGTTTTCAGTTATCCTTTGGGGCTAGCTTGGGAATTTTGCTTTTTAGTAAAAAACTGGAAAAAATTTTTCGTTGGTCAGATTTGGCCACCACTTTAGCGGCTCAGGTTATTACTGTGCCGACGCTAACCCTTTATTTTGGCCAACTGTCACCTTTATCTTTTTTATCTAATGCTTTTTTGTTATGGCTAATTGAGCCGTTGATGGTTTGGGGGTTGGCGTTAACTCTTTTGGGGCTGATTAGTCGATTTTTGGCTAATTTAATTGGTTTATTTTTTTGGCTGCCATTACAGATTTTTATTTGGGGTGGTCAATTTTGGGCTCGGATTTTGCCAAACATTAACGTTTCTTCCAGAACGGCCATATTAAGCTTTTTTTTAGTGCCTCTGCTAGGATTATTGTTGTCTTTTGTTAAAGAAGATGAATAAGCGTTTTTTTTCAGTATTAATCTTTTTAGGAACAGTCTCAGCCTTAGTTTGGTTTTGGCCAAGTAAAAATTTTCGGGTTGTCTTTTGTGATGTTGGTCAAGGAGATGCCATTTTGTTTAGTTATCGAAATTATCAAGTCTTAGTTGATGGGGGGGCGAACAACAGAGTTTTAGAATGTTTAAATGACAACATTCCTTTTTGGGACAGAAATCTAGAAATGGTAATTTTGACTCATCCCGACAAGGACCATTATTATGGTTTAATTTCTGTAGCAGAAAGATATAGATTATCATATTTTGTTTGGGGAGGACTGGGGAGAAAAAATGATAACTTTGAAAAACTATTGGCCCAGCTTAGCAATCAAAATGTTATTTTGATAAAACCAAATCAAAACGATGAAATAGCGGTAGATAAGATGAAAATTAGGTTTTATTGGCCCGACCCCAAATGGTTGGCTAAACAACTATCGGATAATCAAGAAAAAATTGTTCAAGCTGATATCTCAAAAGACTATCAATCATATCAAAAAGGATCAGTTTTGGCAGTATTTGATGACAATAGCCAAATGTCGTTTAATGATTTTTCTTTGATTTTTACTGTCTCTTTTGCCGATTTTGACATTTTAATGATGGGGGATGCTGATAGTCGAATTCAACCCCAGATTCTTAATTCTATTAGTTTTCCTGATGTGGAAGTATTAAAAGTGGCCCATCATGGCTCAAGGTATGCCTTTGATAATAGTTTTTTGGCTTCTTTCAAGGCGGTTTTGGCGGTAATATCGGTTGGGGCTAATCCTTGGGGACATCCCCATCCAGATTTGCTGTCTCAACTAGATCAATTTGGTTTAGCAGTTTTGAGAACAGATAAGGAGGGAAGTATTAAACTAACCAGCGACGGTCATTCTTGGTGGAGAGAGGAATAAAAATTGCTACATTGCTACATTGTTAAATTGTTGAATTGTTTTTATTTTCTCGTCATCCTGAGGGCGAAGCCCGAAGGATCTCATCCTCGAAACAGGATTCTTCGGTTGCCTTAGGCGGTCTCAGGATGATTTGTTTTGAGTTTTGAGCTTCGAATTTTGAATTTAACAATTAGGGTATAATTGTTTTAATGGAGATAGAAAGCAGGCTTAAGAAAGCGATTTCTTCTGTTTTGGGGGAAATGGGGCTTTCGGAGACGGGTTTTGATTTAGAATTGGGCCCCCAAGATGGGGCCCATGGCGATTACGCTACTAATGCGGCTCTTTTGGCTTTTTCTAAAAACAAAAAGGATTTAAAAGTTAATAATCCGTTGGAATTGGCCGAAGAAGCAGCTAAGCTTTTAAGGAAAAAGACTTCGCTTGAAGGTTTGATGACCAAGATAGAGGCGGTAAGCCCCGGTTTTATTAATTTTTATTTATCAAATAAGTATTATCAAGAGTTTCTTTTGGCCGCGATCAAGAAGGGGGATAATTTTGGTCGACAAAAAATTGGCCAAGGGAAAAGGGTAATTGTTGATTATTCTTCGCCCAATATTGCCAAACCCTTTGGTATTGGTCATTTGCGTTCAACTATTATCGGTCAGGCTCTCTATAATATTTTTTCTTTTTTAGGATATCAGGTTATTGGCGATAACCATTTAGGTGATTGGGGAACACAGTTTGGTATTCTTCTTTTTCAAATCGAAAAAAACAATCTTAACGTTAATCACTTAACCATTAAGGATCTGGAAAGTCTTTATGTTGATTTTCATAAAAAACTTGAAAAGGAGCCTCAATGGCAGGATAAGGCCAAAGATTACTTTAGACGCTTAGAATCAGGAGACCCGGGGTTAAAAAAAATTTGGCAAAAACTTGTTGATCTGTCTTTGGCTGAGTATGAGAAAATATACCAGCTTTTAGGGATAAATTTTGATCTTGTTTTGGGAGAAAGCTTTTATAAAGATAAAATGGTTTCAGTTTTGGCTGAGGCCAAAGAAAAAAAATTAACTGCCAAGAGCCAGGGAGCCTTAATTATTCCTTTAGAAAAAACTTCGGTTCCAGCGATGTTGGTTAAATCTGATGGAGCGACTACTTATTTATTAAGAGATTTAGCCACAATTAAATATCGAGTCGAAAAATATGCTCCTGAATTAATTATTTACGAAGTTGGGGCTGATCATAAGCTTCATTTTATTCAAGTTTTTGAGGCGGCTCAAAAATTAGGTTATATAGATAAGGAAAAGCTGGTTCATATTGCCCACGGCATGATTAGGGGTAAGTTTGGCAAAATGTCAACACGAGCCGGCAAAACTATTCACTTGGAAAAGGTTTTGGTTGAGGCAATTGATAGGGCCAAACAATTAGCGACCCAAGCGGGTATTGCCAAAGACCTCTCAAAAGAAGAGCAGAATAAAGTAGCTCGAAAAGTTGGCATCGGGGCAATTAAGTATAATGATTTAAAGCAAAATCCCAAAACCAATATTGTTTTTGATTGGGAAAAGGTTTTATCTTTAGAGGGAAATTCTGGCCCCTACTTACAATACACTTATGCTCGAGCCAGAAGAATAATAGAAAAAGAAAAAAATAATAACTTTTTAAAAACGCCTAGATATCAGCCTAAAAGTGATGAATTATCAGTAGCCAGATTAATTTGCTATTTCGAAAGAGTAATCGAAAGATCGGCCCAGAACTTCTCGCCTAACTTAATTGCCAATTTTCTTTATCAATTGGCCCAAAGTTATAATACTTTTTATAGTCAACATCGAGTTTTAGTTGAGGATAAAGAAGCCAGAAATTTTCGCCTCTTGTTAACTGTGGCTACGGCTCAGGTATTAAAGAATGGTTTAGGTTTATTGGGGATTGAAGCCCCAGAGAAGATGTAAGAGCGCGGGCTACCTGTCCGCCTTTGGTGGAAAGCCTGCTACCTCAGTTTTTGGAGTGGCGCAATTTAACCGCGCGCTGAAATAAAGAGGATATGGGAAATTACAAGAGATAACGGGAGGATACGGGAAAATGACAAGGAAAAGAGGCGGCCTCAGGATGACGGGAAGAGATGGGGGTATCCGAATAGCCCTGTATTAAAAAGGAATAGCAATTAGAGGAACGAGCATTTCTTCGGCGGTTATGCCGCCATGATGACCCAATTTGTTAATTTTTTCTTCGCCGTTGTCCAGCCAGACAGTTCGGTTGTCTTTGGGTAAAATTAAAACATCTCCCAAGCGTTCTTGGAATTTTTTTGAAGGCCGGCGGTTGCCGAACCAGCCTTGATTTAGAGCATATTCAGTGGGGTAGGTGTAGGCTTGGCCAGATAGTTTTTCTTTTAAATATTTTACTGTCGGCTTGGTCTGGTTTTTTTTCAAATGCAAAAAAACATCTCTTGGCCCGCCAGTGGCCAAAATTGGTTCGCCATTATTTTTTTGAGCCAAACTGTTTTTTAATTTGCGAAAACGATTAAGGTAAATAGTTTCTTTGGGGTTAACTTGAACTTGGCCATGGTCAGCCGCAATTAGCAATAGTTTTTTGCCTTTTTGAGGAGAGTTTTTGATAGCCGAAAAGAGGAAGCGGTTAATCATGAGGCCAATTTGGGCCAATTCGGCCTCAAAATATTTACTTTCCGGACCATATTTATGGCCAATATGGTCTAAAGAGTCAAGATAGGCGTAGGTAAAAGTCTTAGGATATTTGTCAGTAACTTTATTAATTGTTGTGCTTAGGGTTATTATTAGCTCAGACAGGCTGGCAAAAGGAATTGATTTGGCCCCTTTTTGGGCAATGTTGGCGAAAGCGCTTTTGTAGTAGTCCTGGTGGTTGAGAGCAAAAGAAGCAACGTCAAGCTTGTTAAGTTTTTGATAAATAGTTGGTTGATGGAAAAATATTTTTTTAGGATCAAAGCCTAATTCGGCCAGTTGATCTTGTTGATGACTTTCTTCAAGACAAAAAGGAAGAGTTTTAATAATGTCGCCAACTTGAGGCGAAAATAGGCGCCACTCGAATAAGCCGTGTTCTTGGGGAAGAAGGCCGGTGGTAAAAGTAGAAAGAGCGGCGGCGGTGGTTGAAGGGAAAATACTGGTCAGGGGAGAGATTAGGGTTTTTGGGGGAAGATGAAAATATTTTCTAAATTTCTTAAAAGAAAGATAGCCTAAGCTGTCAACAAGAATAAAAAAAATGTGCGAAAAACCCTGCTTATTTTTGGGAAAAACGTCGGCAGGAAGATTTTGATCAAGGTCAGGTCGATTAAGGAAAAGATTGATAATGGCTTGATGAAGATTGGCAAAACAATAATTGTCGTATTGGGGTAAGATGGTTTTGGGTCCAACGAGTTGTTTTTGGGCCCGATGATTAAACATAAGTATATTATACCTTAACCTTGGAAATTGCTTATGGTCAAAGGGGAGGGCCAATGTTAAAATTAATCAAAATGTCCTTTGAAGAATTTAGTTTGCCAAACGGATTACGAGTTTTATTTTTGCCTGACGATACTCCTAGTGTTACTGTTTTGGGGTTAGTAAAAGCCGGTTCTCGATATGAAAGCAAGAAAAAAGAAGGCTTGGCTCATTTTTATGAGCATATGGTTTTTAAGGGAACTAAAAAATTTCCTTCGAAAAAAGATTTGGCCTTAGTGGTTGATCAAATTGGGGCTGAATATAATGGCGCCACCGGCCAAGAATATACCTACTATTATGTTAAGACAGCCAAAAGAGATTTGCCCCTTGGCTTAGATTTGATTTCTCAACTTCTAATTGAACCGCTATTATCAGAAAAAGAGATTGAAGTAGAAAGGGGAGTAATTTTAGAAGAGCTTCATATGTATCATGATGTTCCCCAATATCGGGCGCAAATAGAGCTAACCAATCTTTTGTTTCCCAATCACCCCTTAGGGAATAGCGGTATTGGTAAGGAGGAAACAATTACCTCTTTTGACAGAAAAGATTTTTTAGATTTTAAAAAACATTTTTATGATTCAGGGAAAATGGTTTTGGTAATTAGTGGAGGAATGGGAAAGCTAAGAGAGGTAAAGAAAAGAGTCGAAGAGTGTTTTTCTCCCTTAAAAAAAGGAAAGAAAAAATCTCCGGTCTTATTTAGAAAACCAAAAACGGAAAAAAACAATAAAAATGTTTTTAAAGAAACCGATCAAGTTCATTTGGCCATGGGGACAAGAGGCTTATCATACAATAATAAAAAACGTTATGCCCAAAGCCTGATTAGTATTATTCTTGGCAAGGGAATGTCCTCTCGTCTCTTTCAGGAAATTAGAGAAAAACATGGTCTTTGTTATTCGATAAATTCTTCGATTGAAACTTTTAATGAGGTTGGTGCTTTTGAGATTACCGCCGGTATAAACAAGGCGAAGCTGCCCGAGGCAATAGAAGCAATTAAGAACCAACTGTTTTTGATGACTAAAGAAAAAGTTGATAGAGAAGAATTAGCTAAGGCGCAAAGTTTTTTCGAAGGCAAATTGGCACTATCTCTTGAAGATTCTTATAAAAAAGCTCTTTTTTATGGTAAGCAAATGCTTCTAGAATCAAATATCAAAGATGCTAACCAAGTGATATCAATAGTTAAAAAAGTTGATATATCGGATATTTTATCAGTTTCTAAAAAATTATTTTTATCAGAAAAAGTTAAAATAGCTTTGGTTGGAGATTGTTTTTTGGGAAAAAAAATAGGCAAGGAGGTGATTAGTTAACATGGAACAGTCAGTTGTTTTAATTAAGCCCGATGGCGTTGGCCGGGGCTTGATTGGAGAGATCATTGGCCGTTTTGAAAAAGCCGGCCTAAAACCAGTAGCGATGAAAATGGTTTGGATTGATAAGGACCTGGCCTTTGAGCACTATGGTGTTGATGATGAGTGGTTTGAGAACATTGGCCAAAAAATTAGACAGTTTTACGAAGAGCATGGCCTGGATCCCGATGAGGAATTTGGCAAAATGACCAACCACCAGATGGGAGAGATGGTCCAAAAGTGGAATGTCGCCTATTTAACCGAAGGCCCAGTTTTGGCCATGATTTGGGAAGGTCCTCAAGGAACGGTAGAAATAATTAGAAAAATTGTGGGCTCAACTTATCCAATTTCAGCCCCTCCGGGGACTATTAGGGGTGACTTTGGTCTTGATTCTCCGGATGTTACCAATGCTGAGAAGAGATCAATTCATAATTTGATTCATGCCTCGGGAACCGTCGAGGAAGGAAAAAGAGAAAGACAGCTCTGGTTTAAGGAGAATGAAATTTATTCTGAAAAAATTTAAGGATAAGTAATTCCGCCTTGAGGGGAGGGCTATTTTTATTTCAAGAAAGGCGAAAACCATGGGTTATACCCATGGATGAGACCGATATCAATAGTTCATCCGCTTGTGGCGAGTGCTCAGGGCGAAATGGAAAGAAGCACAGGCTTTGCCTGTGAGAGTCCGTTAAGGGCAATTACTGAGGGTTGATGCTGAAAATAAACGTGTCGGAGAGCCGGGACTTGAACCCGGGACCTCTAGCTCCCGATGCTAGCGCGCTAAGCCACTGCGCCACTCTCCGTTTTTTAAAGAACCCTCAAGAGCTATTTTAGCTTGGAGTGTGTTAAAATTCAAATGCTTAAGAGAAGAAATTTTTGGCTGGCGTAGCTCAATGGATAGAGCAGTCGCCTCCTAAGCGACCGATGAAGGTTCGACTCCTTCCGTCGGCACAAATAATCAATTGATTAAGAGAAGCTGATTAAGAAAGGGTTTGTCTCAAGATTGGTAAAAACCATCAGCTGTAAGCCTGAATGAAACCGACACTAATAGCTTAACTTGTTGGTGGCGGGTGAACAGGACAAAACGGAAAGGGTCACGGGCTTTAACCTTGGGAATCTATTCTAGAGAAACAGAATAAAGATCGGTTGGCCGATTTTCGTTTAGAGAGGTTAAGATTAGTATTTGCTTTCCAGAGGGGAACGGAAAAGCAAAATTATCTTTAAAAGGGCCAGAATAAAGATTGGTTTGATTGTGGCCATCGTATTCGATTATTCCAATTGACGAATTTTCTTTGATTAATAAAAGATGTCGTGAAGAGGGGAACCAAAGAAGGTTAGCGTCTTTATCTTCAGAGACCAAGAAGTTTTTATCTTCTTTATAGTCATAGACATACCAGTAGTTGGCTTTTAATTGTCGAGATTCTTTTTGAGTTGAGGTGCCAATAATTTTTTTGGTGAGGAATTTTTCTGGCAAATCTAAGTCTGTTGTGATTTGATAAAGAATTTTTGTTTCATCAGGAGAAAAAATTAAATTTTGAGCTTTAGTGGTTAGGTGATCTTGTAGTTGTTCGGGAATTTTTTCGAATATTTGTTGGAAAGTTAGGGTTTCTTGTTTTTGCCAATCGGTTAAAATTTGTTGAGCCTCAGTTTCTTTTTCGCCAATTAAAGGAGGCAAAGTAAAATCATAAGTTTGGTTAGTGTCAATTAGAAAATAGTCTTTTCTTGTTTCGCCTGCTTTGACAATCATAAAAATTTTTCTTGAATCGGGTGACCAGTTAATGGTGGTATTATCAAAGTCGAAATCGCTTGGTAGTTTAACCAAAATTCTTGGTTGAAATGAGCGAGCAAGAGGCTTTTCCGATAAGTTAATTAACCATAAACCAATCTTTGTTTCTTCTGGTAAGGCGCCAATAGTAGCCTCTGAGCTTTCTTCTGTTGTCAAAAAGGCCTCGTCTAGTTCGCCTTCTTCTTCAGAAGTAACAAAATAAACAAGTTTAGTGTTGTCAGGAGAAATTTCCGGCTTATCTGCTCCCGTGAAGCTTAGGGCTTTTAGATCAGGGGCAATAGGGAAGAGGCGGGCATTGGTTTCAGCGACAACTTCTTTTTTAATGGTGATTTCTTTTTTCCAAGTGGTAAAACCAGGCTTTTTGATCTCTACTTGATATTGTCCCGGTGATAGGGTAATTGTTTGGTCGGTAGCAGTTTTTAGCTTACCGTTAACCCAAACTTGGGCGCCTTCGGGAGTTGAGGTGGCCGATAGAATTCCTGTTGGTCGAAGGGTTTTGTTGCTAATGTCAAGGCGGTATCCGCGAACAAAAAAACCAACGGCCAGAGTTAAAGCAAGAACCAGGGCAAGACTAGCTAGAGTGATTAGGTTTCTTTTTTTAGCTCGATTCATAATTAGTATGATAACACAAAAGAAGCAAAATCAATCCTGACAAAAATAGATAATTTGATTTTAGTTTTTTGTTTTCTGCAGGGTGTTATAATTGATTTTAAGAGTTATTTTACTCCCTATTAATGGATAAAAAAATATCAAATATTATCAGAAGGTTATCGCCAAGACGAGTTGGCATTGATTTAGGAACAGCCAATTGTCTAGTTTATCTGGAAGGGAAGGGGGTTGTTCTTAATGAGCCAACAGTAGTGGCGGTAGCTTTTGACGACAATCGGGTAGTTGCCGTTGGCCAAGAAGCCAAAAAAATGTTGGGCCGAACGCCAGAAAACATTATTGCTTCTCGGCCTCTTAAGGAGGGGGTAATTGCCAACTATAGAATTACCGAGGCGATGATTCGCTATTTCATTCGTGAGGCTTTAGGCCCCCACTTTATTAAGCCTGAAGTGATGATTTGTATTCCTGCTGGGGCAACTCAAGTAGAAAGGCGAGCGGTGATGGAAGCCACTGTTCAGGCTGGGGCAAAAACAGTTTATTTAATTGATGAGCCGTTAGCAGCGGCAATTGGAGCTCAAATGCCTATTGCTGAAGCTTCTGGCAATATGATTGTTGATATTGGCGGCGGTTCAACGGAAATTGCTGTTATTGCTTTGGGAGGGGTGGTTACCCATGATTCACTTAGGGTTGGAGGTAACAGGCTGGATGAGGCGATTATTAGCTACTTAAGGAAAAATTATAACCTAATTATTGGTGATCAAACGGCCGAAGAAGTTAAAATTAAAATTGGCTCAGCAACAGAACCCCAAAAGGAAGCTAAGATGGAAATTAAGGGTCGGGACTCTTTGTTGGGACTGCCCCGCTCGATTGAGTTAACTACTAACCAAATAAACGAAGCAATTCGTCCCGTGTTGGATCAGATGATTGGGGCCGTTAAGGGAGTTTTGGAAGATACTCCACCAGAACTAACCAGAGATATTATCGATAAGGGGATTGTTATGTCTGGTGGTACCAGCCTATTGAATAATTTAGATCGATTAATGACTGAGGAGATTGGCGTACCTTGTTTTGTCGCTCCTGACCCAATTCTTTGTGTTGTCAAAGGAACGGGAATTGCCATTGAAAATATTGATCTTTATAAGAGAGCAATTAAGAAACAATAGTTTTTAATTTATGGCCAAGATTGATATCTTAGGAGTAAAAATAAACGATGAGAGCAGGGAAGAGGTGTTGGAAAAAGTTGTTCAGATGGCCAGCACGGCAGACAAAAAGGGCTACATTGTTACTCCCAATCCAGAATTTGTTGTTTTAGCGCAAAGAGATAAAATCTTTGCCGATATTTTAAACAGGGCCGATTTTTCTGTTCCTGATGGGATTGGGCTTGTTTGGGCGGCAAAACTTTTTTATGGCCGAAAGAAGGCTCCTAAAAAAAGAATTACCGGTGTTGATTTGATGGCTGATATTTGTCAGATAGCTGGTAAAAAAAACTGGTCAATTTTTTTATTAGGAGCCAAAGAAGGAATAGCCGACAAGTGCGCTCGAAAATTAGAAAAAAAATATGGTCTTCGAGTTTTGGGAACCTATTCGGGTTGGGCAGACAAGTCTTGGGATAAAAAGACTTGTCAAATTATTAAGGAAAAAATTGGTTTAAGAAAATGTCATTTTATTTTTGTTGCTTATGGAGCCAGAAAACAAGAGTATTGGATTAAAAGAAATTTAGATAAGATTCCGGTTAAGATGGGTATGGGAGTAGGAGGATCGTTTGATTTTTTAAGTGGAGAAGTTAGGCGAGCCCCAAGACTAGTTAGAAAATTAGGCTTGGAATGGTTATGGCGCTTGATAAAAGAGCCTTGGCGGTGGCGTCGGCAAATGGCTTTGCCAAAATTTGTTTTTTTAGTAATAAAAAAGAAGTTTTTTGAGGGAGATTAGTCTTTTTTTTCTTTAATTCCCAAAAGCCAAAGAACTTGTTCTTTGCGATAGCGACGGTCACCTCGAGAATTAATTCTAATCGCGGGCAATTTGCCTCTTTTACCCCAACGTTTAATAGTTAAAGGAGAAACTCTTAGTAATTGGGCAACTTCTCGAACCGTTAATAAATCGGGCAGGTTGTCTAAAGAAATTTTTTTGGTTGTTTTTTCTTTTTTCTTCATATTTTAGCGATTTTTTACCGGCTTTTCTATTAAAAAGTATATCAAAATATTAATTAGGTTGTCAACAAGAGGAGTAAAAAAAAGGGGGTAAAAATTTTTTAAAAGCGATTTGGCTGGTTGACTTTAATTGGTCGGTGTGATAAAAATAAGCTTGTTTTTACCGAAGATAGCCGGTGTCCGATAGTGGACTTAATTTCCTGCTGAGGTAACCAGTTTATTTTTTCTATTTTCTGGTTAGACACCTCGGCAAGAGGTGTTTTTTTTTGATAAATATGGTTAAACAAACAAAACTTTACGAAGTCGAGGATTTAAAAGCCAGAATTAATAAAGCTAAAAGCTTTTTTTTAGTTGGCTATCAGGGTTGGGATGCTAATCTTTTTAATTTACTTCGGCAAGAAGTTAATAAGGAGGGGGGAGAACTAAAGGTGGTTCGTAATAGTCTTTTTGGTCGAGCTACTAAAGACTTGATTGATCAGAATGAGCCGATTGTTGGTCCCAATGTCTGCCTTTTTAATTTAACTGATGAATTGGCCCCCTTATCAAGTCTTTGCAGTTTTTTAGAAGATAAGGGTTTAGAGGCGGATTTAAAATTAGGGTTTTTAACTAAAACAGAAAAACATCTTAATCGTCAGGAGTCATTGCATTTGGCCAGTTTACCATCAGCCCAAGAGTTGAGGACAATGCTGGTGAGGGGGCTATCGGCCAATCTGGGTCGTTTAGCAATTTCTCTTAACAGTCCGATACAAAAATTTGCCTTTATTATCAAAGCATTACAAGATAAACAAGGGGGTGAAGAATAGTGGCTGACAAGAAGAAAAAAGAAAAGAAGACATCAAAGAAAGTTGATCAGCTAATTGAAGAAATTGGTTCACTGTCTGTTTTAGAATTAGCTGATTTGGTCAGCGCTTTAGAGGATAAATTTGGAGTTTCTGCTGTTGCTGCTGTACCGCCAGCTGCGGCGGCCGCATCTGGCGAAGAAGGGGCCTCGGAAGAAGAAAAGTCAAGCTATACCGTCGTTCTCCAAGAGATCGGTGATAACAAAATTGCCTTAATTAAAGCCGTTAGAGAAATTAATCCCAACTTGGGTCTTAAAGAAGCCAAGGAGCTAGTGGAGAGCGCTCCAGCCGAAATTTTAGAAGATGTTAAGAAAGAAGAAGCCGAAGGAGCGGCAGAGAAGCTAAAAGAAGCTGGTGGTAAAACAGAGCTTAAATAAGGGGAACTTGTGATAGAATAAGGCTTATGGTGGCGAAGATTATTGATTTTTTTAAAGAAGCCAAAAATGAGCTTAAGAAAGTTGTTTGGCCGACCAAAAAAGAAATTATCAATTTGACTATTATAGTAGTAACGGTTTCTTTTCTTGTCGGCCTTTTCTTAACCGGAGCAGATTTTGTTTTTAGCCGGTTAATGAAAATAATTATTGGTTATTAACATTGAACAATGACAGAAGATAAAAAGAAAGCTAAAAATCACTGGGTAATTAATGAGGAAGACAATCCCAAGGCAAAATGGTATATTCTTCATACTTATTCTGGTCAGGAGGTTCGGGTAGCAAAAATACTCCAGCAAAGAATTCAGTCTTTAAAGTTGGAAGACAAATTTTTTGAGATTTTGATACCGACTGAAGAAAGGATGAAGATAAGAGCAGGGAAGCGTTTTACTAAAGAAGAGATGCTTTTTCCTGGTTATGTTTTTGTCAGAATGATTCTTGATGATAATTCTTGGGCGGCAGCTCGAGGTGGTGAAGGAGTGACGGGTTTTGTTGGTTCCGGTGATCAGCCTAGCCCAGTGACAGAGAGAGAAATCAAGGCAATCGAAAAATATTTGGCAACGGAGAAACCTAAATATACAGTTAAGTTTTCTGTTGGTGAGGCGGTCAAGATTACCGATGGTCCGTTTGCCGGCTTCTTGGGGACAGTTGATAATATTGACAAGGAGAAGGGTAAACTACGAGTAATGGTGTCAGTTTTTGGTCGAGAAACACCGGTAGAATTAGATTTTTTACAAGCAAAAAAAGCTTGAAGTAATATGGCAAAAAAAGTTGTTTCTAAAATTAAGTTAAATTTACCAGCCGGCGAGGCAACGCCAGCTCCTCCAGTGGGACCAGTTTTGGGCCAACATGGTATTCCCATTATGGATTTTGTTAAACAATATAATGCCAAGACGGCTGATAAAAAAGGAAGCGTTGTCCCGGTGGAAATTACTGTTTACGAAGATAGAAGCTTTGAGTTTATTACTAAATTACCACCAGTGTCTGATTTTATTAAAAAGGCTCTTAATTTATCAAAAGGCTCAGGAGAAACAGGAAGGGAGTCGGTGGGGAAATTAACAGATAAGCAATTAGAAGATATTGCTAAAGAAAAAATGGCCGATTTTAATACCAATGATTTAGCAGCGGCTAAAAAAATTGTCGCTGGTGCGGCTAAAAGTATGGGGGTGGGGGTAGAATAATGGGACAAAAAAAGACAGCTGTAGTCAGCGGGCAAGATAATAAAAAAGTCGAAAAATTGGAGGAAAAAACTAAAGAAAGCCAGTCGACTGAGAGGAAAACTAAAAAAAAGCCGGCTAAAAAAAAGAAAAAGGCTGAAGCTAAAAATAGCAAAAAAAGCCCTCAATATTTAAAAGCCAAAAAAATTGTTAACGAGCAAAAGAAATACTCCCTAAAAGAGGCAATCTCTCTTCTCAAAAAGACAGCTTGGGCAAATTTTGACGAGACCGCAGAAGCTCATTTATTACTAAAACAGGAAAAATTTTCAACTCGAGTAAAATTTCCCTACGATCGAGGTAAAAAAAGAATAATTGCTATTGCCGATGACCAGAAGACCATGGCTAAAATTGAATCTGGAGAGATTGATTTTGATGTTTTGCTTTCCAGTCCGAAAGTAATGCCAAAGCTTGTTGCCCATGCTCGACTTTTGGGGCCGCGGGGACTGATGCCTAACCCTAAAGAAGGGACAGTAACGGCTGACCCCAAAAAAAAGGCTAAAGAAATAGCCGGTCTGGGGGTAAAAATTAAAACAGAAAAAAAGGCACCGCTTATTCATACTGTTTTTGGGCGATCATCGCAAAAAAAAGGAGAATTGGAGGCTAATTTAGAAGAAATTATTAAGGCGGTTGGTCGGCAAAATATCAAAAATTTGGTTATTTCTACTACCATGGGTCCAGGGATTAAGGTTGACATTAGTGATTGATTTTTCCTCTAAATTAGATTGACACCTTGGGTTGGTTTTGCTACTATTAATTTAGTCCTGCCATTGAGGGGAAAGGCTGCATGAGAGTCTTCCTCACCAAGCAAGAGTGTACGGGATCTGATAAGTTCCTAGCCTTAAAAAGTTGGGACAGGAGCCCACCTGGTTTAACCGGGGAACACTGCTGCAGTAACCTCAGGGGCGGGACTTTTAGTGCTTTTTTTGAAAAAAACTTCAAGATTTTTTAGTCTTCTCTTTAACCCTTAACCCCAAAAAAGAAGAAGGTTGATAATTGATTTGACGGCGGGAACAAGAAGAAGGTCGATTAAGGATTGACCAAAAAAAATTGGTAAAAAAAGAAAGATTAAAACCAAGATGCCGTATTGCTTTAGAGTATTATCAATTTTTTGAGCGGCTTCTTCGGGTAAGAAGCCAACTAAAATTTTGCTACCGTCAAGAGGGTAAACGGGTAATAAATTAAAAAGCCCCAAAACAACATTAAGTTGAATTAATCCCGACATTAGATTGTTAATAATTAAGCCGTTATTTCCTAATTGGTAGGTTAGCCACCAAAGAAAGCTAAAAAAAGTGGCGGCAATTAGGTTAGCTCCGGGACCGGCCAAAGAAATTAGGGCACCATCTCGTCGAGGGTTATTGAGATTAAATTCATCAATTGGAACAGGCTTGCCCCAACCAAACCCAAAAAGAAATAATAAGATAGTGCCAATTGGGTCTAGATGGGCTAGAGGATTAAGAGTTAGTCGTCCAGCAAACTTGGCGGTAGGATCACCAAGGTGATTGGCCGCCCAAGCATGAGCGGCTTCATGAATTGAGAGAGCAAAAAGAAGGCTAACAACGAAGATCGCCAAAGAAAAAGGATTAGAAAAACTAGTCAACATAAGCTTTTTTGATAAAATTGAAAAATTGGCCTTATTGTGCTAGTATAGCATAGGAAAAATTAATTTATTCTTTAAAAGAATGCGTTGTCAAGTTTGTGGTAAAAAACCAGTTGTGGGCAATAAGATTATTAGAACCGGTACCGGTAAGTGGATCAAAAAACGAGTCAAGAAGGTTCGTAAGCCCAATTTGCAAAAAGCGACTCTTTTAGTTTCTGGCCAAGAAAAAAAAGCGCTTATTTGCACCAGTTGTTTAAAAAAGTTGAAAAAAACCGGTCAAGTGAAAACTTATTCAAGCCAATAATCTAAAAGACTGGTTAAGTCTTTTTTTAAATTAGGAGTATTTAGAAGAACTACTAGTATTTTTTCTTCATTTTTTTCTACTAAGCCAACTAGACAATATCCAGCCGCCTCGGTATAACCAGGCTTTATTCCCACTAGGCCGGGGTAGGTTTTTCTTGGGCCTAAATTATTAGACAGTGAGTATTTTTTGTGGTCGCTGCTATTGTTAATAGTGATGTTTTCGGTAGCAACAATTTTTTCTAAGATAGGGAATTTATCTAGAACATATTTGGCTAAAATAGCCAACTCATAGGCAGTGCTTTGATTATGGGGGGAGTTGTCTTGGTCTAAGCCGTGAGGATTATAAAATTCAGTTTTTCTTAAGTTTAGGATTTTAGCTTTTTCGTTCATCAAGTTAATAAAAAGAGGGGCTCGACCGGCCGTGTTTTCGGCAATAACAAAGGCAGCATCGTTGCCAGACACCAACATTAGCCCATAAAGAAGTTCTTCAAGGGTTAATTTTTCTCCTGCTTCTAAGCTCATTGTTGCTTCACCAATTTGGGCGGCTTGGTAAGAAACAACCATTTTTTGTTTAAGAGGAATCGACTCTAAAGCCACCAGGGCGGTCATTATTTTTGTTAGTGAGGCAATGGGCATAACTTGGTTAGCCTGCTTGGCATAAGTAATTTTGTTTTTAGACAAATTAATAACCAAGCCGGATTGGGCTAAGATTTTAATTTTTTCGGTGGCTAAGTTGTCGGGTTGGGTTTGGGGTTGCCAAACCAAACCTCTATTTTTACTCCAGACGGAAGTAATTTGTAATATGTCGGATATTGGCGAATTTATAGGCTTTTTTTGATTGTAGTATCGGACGGGAAGACAGACTGCTAATAACAATAAAAAAGAGGCAAGACCAGTTAAAAGAAACTTTTTAAACTTCATCCAAATAGACGCTTATTTAGGTTTTTGTTCCAAGGTATTGGCCGTCGACCAGAAAATTGAACAAGGTCAATTTTAAGCTTTTCTCCCTTTTTATGAGCCTGAATAATTTTTATTCTTTGGTTGTTTTTTTTAGTGTAGGTTCCTGGCCAGGGGTAAAAAGCCCTTATTTTTCTATCTATTTGATTAGTTAGTTTTTGATTGCCAAAAAAAGCTTTTTTAAGCTGGTCGATTTTAATATAACCATTCTTTCGGGAGAGTAATTTAGTAAGACTAGCTTGTTGATGGTTTTGAGGCTGAGTTTTGATTGATCCGGCCAAGAAATCGGGCAATACTTTTTCTAATAACTGGGCTCCGAGGAGAAAAAGCTTTTTGGTTAAGGATTTTTGGGTGTCTTTAGGATCAATAACAATTTTTTCTTGAGCAATAATAGGGCCGTGGTCAATTTTTTCATCAAGCAAAAAAAGAGTAACTCCGGTGGTTTTTTGGCCATCAAGAATGGCTTGAACAACCGGGGTAGGTCCACGATATTGAGGCAAAAAAGAAGGGTGGATATTGATAATCCCTTTAGGAAAAAGGGTGATTAACTGGAGGGGAATAATTTGGCCATAAGCGGCAAGAATGCCCAAGGCCGGTTTTTTTTGATTAATTTTTTGTTGACTTTGGGAATCTAGCTTTGTTGGCGTAAAAAGAGGCAAGTCTTTCTTTTGAGAAAATTTCCCAACTGGCGTAGAAGTAAGAAGTTTTTTTCTTCCTGATGGTCGAGGAGGTTGAGTGACAACAAGAACAATATTTAAATAGGGGAGAGCAATAATTTTTTTTAAGATAGTTAATGAATCTTCTTGAGAGCCAAAAAAAACGACCGGCCAAGGTTTATTCATGATATTAATAAGCTACTTCTTGAGGGGAAATTTCTTTTAGCTGATCATCTTCTTCTTGGAAAAACTGCCCTCCCTCTTTTTTTATTCTTTGGGGAAAAAGCTTGCCTTTTAGGTGGTCAAGTTCATGTTGAAAAACAATGGCTTCTAATTCAGTTAAAGTTTTTTTTATTTTCTGGCCATCGAGGTTTAACCACTGAGCCTCAATTTCTGGCCAGCGCTTAACGGTTCCATAAAGATGAGGTAGAGAAAGACAGCCTTCTAGGAAGGGTTGATGTTGATGATTTTCTTGGTGATTTTGGTCGGAGGAGAGATAGAAGTGTTGTTTTTTCTTTGCATGGTTGATAATAATGGGATTAATAAAGACTTCAGTCTCTTTTTGGGGCAGGTTAATAACAAAGATAGTCTTGTTTTGGCCAATTTGGGGAGCGGCCAAACCAATGCCCTTATTAGCCAGAGAAGAAACTAAGCTTTTAGCTAGTTTTTGAGTTTCTTGGTTGACGTTATCAATTGGTTGGGAAATTTTTATTAGGGCTGGATGGGGAGCAGTAACAATTTTCATAAAACATTTTTATTATAACACTGCCTGATGGGCTATCTTTAATTAGCTAATTTTTTTAAAAAGTTTTTTGTCTCTGGATATTGGGGATTGAGATTATTAATAAGGAATTCCAGCTTCTCTTTGGCCTTATCTGCCTGGTTGTTTTCTTGGTAAAATTTGGCTAGCCAATAATAGCCATCTTGGTAGTCGGGTTTTAATTCAATTGTTTTTTCTAGCCAAGAGATGGCCTGGTCAAGATTATCTTTTTGATATGACAAACTAGCCAGATTATAGGTAATTTTCGAATTGATGGGCGCTAATTCATGGGCCAAAGCCAGCATTTCGTAGGCTGATTTTTGATACTTTGATTCTAGCCCAGAAAGAAGATAGTAAGTTTGGGATTGCTGACGGTAAAAGTTGACTTGATAGGGATTGGCCTCAATTGTTTTTTCGGCCCAATCCTGGGCCAAGACAATGAATTTATTGGCCTCTTCCTGATTTCCTTCTTGATGGAAAGCGATCGCCAGATAAGCACAAGTAGTGGCTATCTTATTAGTATAAAAAGGCTCTTTTTTTCTTAATCTTTGCGCTTTTTGATAATTAAAATAAGCCTGAGAATAATTGTTTTGCCGAAAGCCCTTTTCACCTTGGGCAAAGTAATAGTCAGCCAGCCAATACTTGACTAAACCAAAAACAAGATTAAGGCTAACAAGGAGAACAATTATTAATAAAGTTTTTTGTTGATTGTTTAAATAGGGAGGAGGAACTTTTTGATGAGGTGGCTTTTTTTGGTCAAGAGAAAAGGCGATAGCCGGAAATAGAAAAAACAAAAGATTAATAGCAACAACGGAAAAACCAAAAAAGTTGGTAATTAAAATAGCCAAATAGCCAGCCCCAAGGGCAATTATTAATAAGTTTTGGTTTTTCTTAATTAATTTAAGAAAAGAAAGTAAAGTAAAAACAACTACCCCAAGATAGGGGATGGTGCCGATTAAGCCGGTAGTGGCCAAGAAATTAAGATATTCATTATGGGCTTTATTGTAAAGAAAGTCCCACTCTGATAAAAGGTTGTGGTTTTGGGGTTGATACCAATAATAAGAGTAGGCAAAGGTTTCCGGTCCAGTTCCTAAAGCAGGGTGATTTTTAAAAACTCTGACTGCTCCAGCCCAAACAGTTTTTCTGATATCGGCAGTAGCACTGCCCAAATCAGAATTATTGCCTCCCTGATCCCATTGGGGTAAAGTTTGAGGGCTAATTAAAGAAAAATTTTTCAAATGTTGATTAAGAGAGGGGAAGGGAGAAAGAAATAAAATGGTCAAGAGGATGGCCAGACAAGTAAATAAAAGCCAGGATTTGCTAATTTTAATTTTTGGAAAAAAATAAGCAATAGGGCCAAGAAGAAAAATAAGCCAGAAAGCTAAAAATCCAGAGCGAGAGCGGGTAAAGATTAGGGCCGAAAAAGAGATAATAAAAATGGCCAAGAAAAGAATTTTTTTTGATTTCCTTTTTGTTTTGTTAAAGAAAGCGAGATTAAGAAAGATTAGGCTGGCAATCCAAGCGGCCAGCCAGTTGGGTTGGCCAAGGCTGGAAAAAATTCGGGCTGGTACATCTTGAACCCAAAGATGATTATCAAAGCCGGTTTTTTGTAAAAGACCATAAAGAGAAACAAGGCCTAAGGAAACAACTAAAATTTTTAAATATTTTTTGGCCTTCAGGGAGTTAATATTGGTGACAAAGGCAAAATAAAGAAAAAGATAAGCAATAAAAGACAAGAGGCCACCGTTTTGTCGGGTATAATAACCCCAGAAGGAAGTATAGGGGTCAATTGAGGTAATGGTGGTTATTGTTTGAGCAAGAAAAAAAAAATAACAATGGCCAAAAAAGAAAAGTTTTTTGAAAAATTAACCTTTTTTGATTAATTATTTTAATAAGCCAGGCAGATAAAATAATTATGGCTGCCAAATAAACTAAAAATATTTTATTAAATTCAAAGAGCTCGTAATTGACAGTAGTGAAGACAAGCGGGACAAGAAAGAAAAGAGCGCCAAAGCTAATTTCAATGATTTTTTGACAAACAAGGCTAGTTTTGGTAATTGGTTTATTTACCATCTTAAGTTAATAGTATAACGAAAATGTTGCTAAAACGAAGTTTTTAATTAAAAGAGAAAGATGGTTAGGGGTTCTTTTGTGGACCCGAGGGGATTTGAACCCCTGACCCCTTGTATGCCATACAAGTGCGCTAGCCACTGCGCCACGGGCCCAAAAGTAATTATATTTTATTAGACAAGGCTGTTTTTAGCAAGAAGAAGAGCATTTATGCTAAAATTAGCTTTGTTAAGCGGCCACCTTAGCTCAGTTGGTTAGAGCAACTGTTTTGTAAACAGTAGGTCCTCGGTTCGAATCCGAGAGGTGGCTCTTGGTTTTAGCCGATGTGGCTCAGTGGTAGAGCACGTCTTTGGTAAAGACGGGGTCATGGGTTCGATTCCCATCATCGGCTCAGAAGCAGATGATGGGTTAAGAACCCATTAGAGATTCTGACTGAAATTTGAATCAGGAGCTTGTTAAGGGTTATCGAAGATGACCAAAACTAGAAGTGGTTTTGGATTAGTCTTCGATTCCCATCATCGGCTCAGAAGCAGATGATGGGTTAAGAACCCATTAGAGATTCTGACTGAAATTTGAATCAGGAGCTTGTTAAGGGTTATCGAAGATGACCAAAACTAGAAGTGGTTTTGGA
>JBMNVW010000005.1:0-63475 GCA_050947035.1 Patescibacteria group bacterium | reverse complement strand
TGTTTTAAGCTTTCGTTATAAAAAGGTAAGACCAACAATTTAAAATTCTCATTTTCCAGTTTCAAATCTAATTTGGATTCTTTTTCTAACCCTAAAAGTAATTTTTGCTTCCAGCCCTCTTTTGACTGCTCAAAACCGCCATCGGCGTCTTTGAATTGATCACCTTTTGGTTCGATAAATACCTGAAGAACGGTATTTTTTTGTGAGCTTTTCTTTTTTAAGATTAGCAAGAAGTCCGGCTCAAAAGCTCTTCCCTCTTCAAAATCAAATATCTTAAAATGTCTTTCGTTTCTTAATAATGCTACTTTGTCATATTTTTTTCTCATAAAATCTAAACTTTTTTCAAAAAAGTCAATAAAGCTTTCTTCCTCACTGGTACCATAAAAATCGTTTTGAGCAAACCAGGACTTAGCCGCTAAATTTATTTCCCTAATATCTCTTACCCTTTCATCGTCGTTTGCTAGCTTGATAACCTTACTATCGGCAAACACATCTTTAATTTGCTTTACCCTGAACAGTCTGGTTCCTATATATTCGGCAGTGTTTGCTTTCGCCTCTTGAGCAATTTTTTTCAAAACAAATAAGCTAATAGCCAATTTTTCTAAAGAGGATAAATTTTTTATTGCCTTCTTAGCGCCAGTAACTTCGATTCTAACGCCGGCAAGATACTTGCTAGATGTAATAAACTCCGAAACTGATTTAAGATTAGGGAAATATCCTTTTAGGTTAGCAAACTGATAGAATTCGATTCTGTCAAGCGCCGCTCGAACAATATTCTCATCAAAATCGGCCAAAAAATAAACCTTCCTTGAGGGTTCAGTAGAGAAATTTTGATCGTTAAAATCAACTGCCTGTCCTAGCAGGGTTTCTTCTGTTGCCTCCCCTGTTTTTAATTGAAAGCTATGTTCTTTGGCAATGTTGGCATCATCTAAGCTAAAAATATTTTCTTTGGGGTTTTTAACCCTTTCGTTTAAGAAGATAACCCCCTTTTTCCAAAAATCCGTTTTCTTAAACGAATTTTTAACAAAAATTTCTTTTTGAATATATTTTTCCGGCATAATGCCGATATCGGTAAGGGCGGTTTTTAGCTCTTGGATATAGCGGGGGTTATGGGCGCTGTGATAATAAAGCTGTTCTAGGATTCGCAATTCATTATTGGTTTCTTGATCAAATTTTCTTTTAAATTGATCTTGCTCGTTACCAGTAACAAAAGGGTAGTATCTTGCCCCTCGGCCAATTAATTGAGCCTCAGCCATAGTGGTTTTACCTGGCCTATTTTTGTTAGCATCGCGGGTATCATAAAGCCGGACAATATCAAACAGGTTTAAAACATCCCAACCCTCGTTTAACATTTCCACTGCAAATACCGCTCGAATTTCATTATCTTCTGCTTCTAGGGTATTAACTAAAACCTGGTTTTTTTCTTTATCTTCGTTTGAGTCTACCGATAAGCATTTTGTCTCGTCAAAGTCATTTTGGATTTCTAAAATTAAATTTTCTAGGCTAATTTTATTGTTGGCAAAATATTCAAAGGCTTTTTGCAATACCTTACTGCGGCTATTTTTAAATTTAGCCAAGTCCCGGGGCTGTAAATTTTTTATTTTTTTTAGAAATTCTTCCTTAAACTGAGCCGAAACCACCGCATTGGGGTTGGGTTTTGAGGGCGGGTTAACATAATTGGCCTTAAACATTACCACCGGTTTTAGAGGAATGCCGTTTTTTTCGGCAATTTTTCGCCGATACTGACTGATAATTATTGCTTGCAAGGCTCGATCAACTGGTTCCATATCAGCCTCCAACACTTCAATTTCTTTGGAATAGCCGTCTAGCCTGAATTGTTTAAGATCGTATTGGAAAATAATTTTGTCTTGGTATTTTTCGTTAATGGCGGGGTTAGATAGATCAATTGTGGCGGTAAACTCTAGCAAAATATTTTTGGGACTGGCTTGGAAAATTCGCTCGACTGTCCCCTCCCAACTGTGAACCTCTTCCTGCTCTGTTTTATTAAGTTTTGATTTAGTTAAGGTGTTGATATGGTGGGCCTCGTCAGAAATAAGAACAATTTCTTTATTTTCAAAGTCCTCATATGTTAGGGCGTTTTCTTTAGGATAGTTTAATCTAGTGTGCAAACCCTGAATGGTGGTAAAGACAATATTAATATTATCCTGGTTGGCCGCTTCAAAGTTATCGACCTCTTTTATTTTTACTTCTTTTTCACCAAATTTTATTTTTTCGGAGAACAAATATTTGCTTGAAATTTCATTCAAAAAATTGTCCCGGGTTTTTTCGATAATATTAGTGCTGTTAACAAAAAAAATAAAGTTTCGATAACCCTTTTGGTAAAGCTGGAGGATGTTGGCGGCCATAATAAGGGTTTTGCCGGACCCGGTAGCCATATGAAAAAGTAGTTGGGCCGGATGAGCCCGTTTTTGGTATTCGCTAAAGTAAAAATCAAATCTTCCTAAGGCTTCTTTTTGGTATTCTCGCAACTCGAATTTTGAGTTTAGGTTTTGGACTATTTGATCGTCAAGGCGGGAAATAAAATAATCTTGGCCAAAGGACTCTTTTATCGAATTGAAGGTTTGGTAAAGCATAGTTAATTAAGCAAATCAGCAATTTTTTGTGCTGTTTTTAATTTGTTAAAAATCGTATATTTTGGACCCTGCATTAAACCTTGAGGAGAATTTCCGAATGGAATTGGCCTTTTAAGCTTGTTCGCCGGTTCAGAAAATATGAGTTTATATTTTCCTTCCTCGCCATAAGGTTCAATCCTGTTAACCGGTGCTACATGCGTGATAGCCGATACTGGCGCCGTTTGGTATGCTGCGATGTATTTAATTTTTTCAAGCATACCTCCGGAAATTCTCACTGCCCACCATGCATTTTCTCCAAGAAATACTCTTTTAAAGCCATCCTCCTGTGCGGGAACAATGATAGTATTCTTTTCATTCTTTTGCTGTTTTTGTGTTTGCGGCTGCGCAACAGTTTTTGGTATTTCAAACACATTCATTCCAACCAATGGCAATGTTTGATAGATCTCTCGCAAGAAAACTTTCATATCAGCTTTTTCTGATTCTGATATAGACGGCTCCTGCGGACTATTACCATTTTCCAGTTTGCTTCTATTCGCTTCCACTGCACGTTTTACCAAAGCATATTCGAGCCATCGTGCATGAGTAGCATTCATTTTATTTGCTGAAACAAAAATAACTGCCTTATCCCAAAAATCTTTGTTTTTTATGTGCTGATCAATCCTATTCCTGACAACATCTGCCTGTCCAACATAAATAGTAGGCAACTCATCTTCTGGATCGGCATAGCCGCTTAAAATATAAATTCCAGCTTGATTTAATTCTTGCCGATGACGCAAATCGCCCCACTTGGCCCGCGGAAACGCAAAAAATATGCCTGTAGAACTTAACCTATCAATAATCCTTACACTTTCCGGATTTCCTTCTGGCACAAATATGCGAATTGTAAACGGATCAGCCATAAAATTATTATTTGCTATTCAAAATCTTTTTCATGCCCTCAGTAAATGATTTTTTATCTTTTTTCGTTCTGATAACTTGATTGACAAGAAAAACTAAAATACCACGAATCGCTTCGGCCTTTTCCATACATTCTTCGTCTGTCTTATTGTGTACTCCTTTACTTAACACTCTATATAACTCCTTGAGGGGATTCACTCCTTCAACTTGAAGAGATTTTGGCAATAAATCTTTTACTAAATTTATCTTTTTCTCCGCAACCTTTTCCTTTTTTGCTTCTTCTAGCTTTTCTTTGTATTTTTCTTGCTCATCTTCTTCCACTAAATCCAAGATTAATTCTAGCAAGTCATCAACTACATCTTCGGTCACTCTACGAAAGTAAGCATAAGCACCAATGCCATAACTTTGAGATTCGCATATTAAACCTCTTTTATAATATTCAGCATGATCGCCAAGTATTTCTTCCAATTCCTTGTCCATTTCAATACTCCAAGCCGGATATTGACCAACTTTTTCCATATAAATAACTTCCTGATATTCTTTTTCTCCCTTGTCATTTTTAACTTCTATTTCAGCGGTAGCAAAATGGACTAGAAAATATCTTATATAGTTATGGCAGCCAGTACACTTATATTTTAATCTGATGACAATGCCAGGAATTTTATTATTTGAGTAATAATCAATTTCGTTGTATTCGTTGACCATATTAAAAGTCTGCCCCGATTGACATTGCTTGCAATGCATATGAATAGAGGGCTTAGGAATATCGCTCAAACGATGATAGGTTTTAAGTTCGGTTAAGAACTTCCTATATAATGGATATTCTTCTAGAAATTTTTTATTCGCCATAAAACTCTTTATTTAATTTTTTATCTTTCGCACTTACTCCATACTCCTCATCTTCAATCTCGCTGTAATTAACATAAAGATGATTTTGGTCTAGGGTTTCTAGGAGAAATCTTTTTTGATTTTTGAGTGACAGATTGGGAAATTCCTTAGCGCTATTATCGAATGTAGTAATGTCAATTTTATGGCTTAAGTGGGCCTTTTCTTTTAATGTTTCCCAAAGGTTTTGTAAATCTTTGCTTGTTTTGGCTTTTTTAATTTGCTCAACGAAAACCTCATTCCATTTTGCCAATTCCATATAGACAAAATCACCGCCCCCCTTCCAATTGACCTCTTTTGAAATGCCGCCCTGTTCACCAGCAATAACCTTTTTAAGGCGTTCTTGGAGAATTTCTGTATGTTCTTCTAGTTGTTCTATTAGAATGTATTGCCTTTTCATTTTATGAGCCACGGCTCCAGTTGTACCGCTTCCGGCAAAGAAATCTAATACAATATCTCCTGGATTTGTTGAGGCGGTAATAAGTCGCTTAAGTAGGGCTTCCGGTTTTTGTGTGTCAAAAACCCTCTCTTTTGCAGCTTGATTTACAAAGGGCATAATGAACCAGTCTCTGGGTAACGGGCCGCTTTCCTTATTAAGATATTGTCTGTATGTATTTTCTGATTCTTCTGCCGGATCATTTCTTCCGTCCTTGGTACGTAATCTATAGCGTCTACCATTTTTGTCTATATATTTAAATTTTCTTATGGTTACAGATGAATAATCTTCGCGAATTTCATCATAGTTAAAAGGATACGCCGATAAAGCATCCTTCGCATAAAAAAGTATTGTGTCATGTTTGCGATTATAAAATCGTGTAGAAGTCTCTCTCTCCTTATAGGCCCATACAATTTCATTCAAAAAGTTTTTTCGACCGAAGATCTCGTCCATCAAGATTTTTAGATAGGCAGACTCATTGTGATCAATATGAATATATATAGTTCCATCTTTAGAAAGAACCTCTTGTGCTACTTCTAGTCGGTTTTTTATAAAGGTTAACCAAGAAGAGTGGTTAAAGCGATCGTTATAACCAAATGAATCATTGCCGGTATTGTATGGCGGGTCAATGTAAATTAATTTTACTTTTCCGGCGAATTGTTTTCTAAGGGAATGAAGAGCTAAAAGGTTGTTGCCTTTGATAATTAAGTTATCAGAAATAGCGCCGTCTTTTCGGTGATTAAAAAAGGATTTTGAATCAAGTTCAGAATGACCGAAACGATGTTCGCCGTTTTTGTCTACTCGTTTGGCATTAGTAAAAACTTTGGGGTCTAAAAGACGACTGATTTCATCTGGTGCCAAGGCTTGGTTCCAAAAAATTTCTTCTCTTTTTACCTCTTCTTTGGTTTGCCCACCCTCCAAAACACAGTCTTTATAAGGCCAGGCAAGAACAACTTCTTCTTTTTGGCTGATAAATTCGTCGTTATTAACTAGCCCAATCTTATTTTTAAAGGCGGTGTAGCTGTCCGGAAGGAATTGCTTGTTGGCAATGAATTTAATGAATTTGTCTTTATCAAAAACGGTTGTCTTGCCAACTTGAGTAAAGAATATTTCTTTGATTTTTGGGTGAGATAGGAGAGGTTCAAGAAGGTCTTTATCTAAAACTATGGCTGACTCGACGATTTTATTTTTTAACAATTTGCCTTCGCTAACCAACCGTTCATCTTTTTCAAGAAGAGATTTTAATTCGTCAAAAAGGTTTTTTGCCATTTTTCTTGCCTAAATTTTCAATGTTTCTATTTTACCATTAACTCTAATTCTTGAGATAAGTTTTGTGTTTTCTTCGGTTTTCCCTATTCTAACAGAAGCCCATCGTTCTGTCTAGTTGGCCAGGTGGCTAGGTTTTAGGCTGTTTTTTATTGTAAAATAAATTTGAATTGGCATGAATTCTAAAATAAAGATTACTAAGGACGATTTTCCTGACCATTGTTTTGTTGGCGGACTATTGCTAGAAGATGAAGAGGTTAAATTTTTACATCAATTAGATTGGGTCTTTTCTAATCCAGAGGATTTATTAAAAAAAATTAGGTTTGTCGCCAAGGCCTATCTTCGGGAAACTAAAATTAGAGTGGTGGATGGGGTTATTGCTTTGTTACATTATTCCCACCTTTATCCGGTTAAAAATGAAATTTGGCAAAATGATAAACCTTGGTCTCAAGATGATGATGTTGGTTATCGCGGTCTAGCCTTGCTTGGCGTTGCTCAGGCGGAAGATGATTATCAAATGATTGTTGGCATGTCGGCGCGTGATGAAAAAGATAATGGTTGGCAATATTGTGCCGGAATGGCTGTGCCCAAAGATGAGAAAGAAGCGGAAATTGATCGCCTATTAACTAAGATTAATATGCCGTTGATCGAGAAAGCCAGCCATATTGCTTTTTATAATTTTGATCGGATTCGTCGTTTTGATTGGCAAGAAGACATTTTTGCTAGAGAAAAACTGGATAGTTTGGATTAACCCTTATGGTTAAGCAATAAAGGCAAGATTACGTCTCTATATTTTCCCCTATTAAAAACATCTCGAAGAACATCATCAGCAATGCTCCAAATAAAACTTACAATTTCATTGTGTTTTTTTCCGTTCATGATTTAAAACTCATCCGCGAATTTTTTGTGCAGTTGTTTGATTAGAAATATGGCGTAATCGATGTCTTCGGATTTCTTAATATTGAATTGACTCATATGCTTATTGTAATATTTCATACTGTTTTTTTGGTAATAAACTTCCTTTTCCGGATCTTCCAGATCTTTAGGCTGAACTCTATTTAGGTCAACTATCAGTTTAGATTTTTGTATTCTTATTGCGGTTAAAACACTACCAGCGATTTTATAACCAATATAATGCTTAACGGGGTTTTCCTCGATTTGATCGTCGAGACTTAATATCCTTTCTCTAATTTCCTCAAACAACTCTCTTGAATTATCCCATCCTTCGTGAAAATGGTCCTCTATAGTGTATTTCTTTACTTCTTGACTAATCCTTGAGATAGTTTGACTTGTGCCAAGGTCCTTGATTGAAGCGGTGGCGCCGGGAGTTTTTAATTGTTCATATTTAATCAGGCTATTTTTATATTCTTCTACTTCCCATAACTCAATCGGTAAATCTTGAAAGTTAATGGCTTTTTGCTGGTGGGTTGTAAAGGAGCCGGCGATAAAAATTATGCGCGATTGCGACCAATCGATATCGTTTCTTTTGAGGTTCTGTTCCCTTTTTTCGTTATATTCTAAAATAAATTCGGCTTTTTTATTTAACATTTGGGAAAGGTAAGCAAAACCTTGATCGACAACGCTAAAACTTCGGTTTCTTTTGTATTCGATAATGACAAAAGACTGAGTTTCGTTATCAAAGGCGAGGGTGTCGATTCGAAGATTGTCAACTTGAAACTCGGTGGAAATAAATTCTAAACCAAAAATCGCCTCCAAATTTTTTTCTGTTAAGCTTTGGAGGGATTTTTCCAGCTTTATATTCTTCCTTTTAACCGGAGTTAGATTATCGTTACTCCCCTTTTTGAACAGCATTGCTCTTATTTTATCATTGATATTGCTTTCCGGCCGATTTTTGGCCTTTTAGTCTTGGTTGCTAAAACTGTAGTACCCACTTTGACCGATAATGATATGGTCGATTAACCTAATTCCTACCAATTTACTGATTTCTGATAGCCGTTTGGTAATTTTGAGGTCGTTGTCGCTGGGGGTGGGATCGCCGGAAGGGTGATTATGGGCTAGAATAATGGTGGCGGCGGAGTTTTTGATGGCGGTTTGGAAAATTTCCCTGGGGTGGGCCAGGCTAATATTTAAGGAGCCGATAGAAATTGTATCCAGGTTGATAATATTGTTTTTAGTATCTAGAGAAAGCAAAACGAAATGTTCTTTTTTCTTATCGCCGATTTGGGGTTTTAAGAGTTTGAAAACATCAACCGGTTTGGCAATTTTTTGCTGGTATTGCTGAAAGTTTTTGCTACTCCTCTTCCCTATTTCCAGGGCCGCTTTTATTTTACAAGCCGTGGCCGGGCCGATGCCCCTAATTTGTTTTAGTTCTTCCAGCGAGGCTTGGCGAAGATTTTGTAAATTACCAAAGAAAGAAAGCAATTCTTGGGCTAATTGTAAAACATTTTTGTTTTTAGTGCCGCGGCCGATAACCAAGGCCAGGAGTTCTTGAAGGGAAAGATTTTCTGCCCCTAATTGTTTTAGTCTTTCCCGGGGCCGTTCTTCCGGTGGCAGGCTTTGGAGAGAATAATTTTTACTCATCAGGCAGGAACTCAAATTTTAGGATTAGTTTTATTGTAACGGAACAAAAAGCCTTTCGCTAGATGGTTAGGTAGCTAGGTTTTAGGGCTTGAGGAATGAAGTGAAAAATTGAAGTGTTTTTAAAGATTCCCCCTTTGAGGCTGTGAAAAATTTTGTGAAAATAATTTATGCCCAACTATTTAAATACGGTAAAGTATTTAAGCGAGAAATCCTCTTTTTTTCTAAACTAATAGTCTAAATCATAAAATTTTAGGCTATTATCTTCAACAATCAAATATTGCCCTAAGCCGAAATTAAGACAACCAAGGTTGATAAAACCCTTCTTGGGGTCTTTTTGGGCCAGGTGAGTATGGCCGCAAACCAAAATTTGGTTTCTTTGGGAAAGTTTTTTGGCTTCTTTTTCAACTTCCTGATTATATTTTTTTCTTGACCAATAAAGATATTTTCGGCCCAAAATATTGGCCAAAAAATGATCAAGGCGGAATAGTGGCCGGCAGATTTTTAAGATTTTGACTGTTTTGGTAAAGGATAAATTTAAGTTGTGGCCGTGAGTAATTAGCAAGGTTTTGTTTCCTAGAGATAAAGAATAGCTTTCGGCCTGGTGGTTGGAAAACAGGCTTACTCTTTCGTCGCAACGCTCTTTTTTATCGTGGTTGCCATAAACATAAATGGTATTTTTCTTTTTTAATAAAGGAAATAATTCTTGCCAAGGGGAAGATAAAAACTGATCAAAACTAATAAACACTCCATCCCAAAAATCGCCGTTGATAATTACCCGGTCAGCCTCGTTGATAATCTTTTTCAAAAAAGCCATTCGTTTGGGGTCGGGCTTATTGGTTAAATGAGTATCGGAAAAAATTAGGGTTTTCATAGTGAGTCTTTTTAGTCTTTGGTTTATTTTAATGCCCCCCCTATAAGGGCTCGCCCTAAATGGTTTTTAGAAAACAGTATTTTACATACTAGCATAGGGACGGATTTTAGTGAAATCGGTCTCAAGAAAAACTAAGAGTTATCGAATGGGGATTAAATAATTGGCTAAGAAAAAGATTAAAGGGTCAAAGACCTCGTGGGGGTTTGACCTAGCAATTTAACCCCTTGAGAGTTGCAGATGTTATTGGTTGTTAGATAGAATATGGCTAATGTTTGGATTACTATGCTGCTGATTATAGTAATTAAAGAGACCCCCAAATTTAATTAATCCTAATTGACTAAAAACTTAACTTCTTTAAAAATCCTTATAAGCTAATGATGACATTGGTTTTTTACTTCCTTGGTATTTACCCTTATATAAAGTTATTTTTCCTTTAGGAACCCAAAACGTTACCTGCCCTATTAGCATATAGGGATAAATTTTAACTGGTTGAACAGCGTGCATCATTAATGTCCACCTGTTTATTGAGCCAATATCAATTAGGTCGGCAGTTATATGGATAAATATCCCAAGCCTTGCCGTTGAAGATCTTCCTCGAATGATTGGCACATAAAAATTACTGCCCATAATTTCCACCGTACAGCTGAGGTATAAAACGTCTTGCTTTAATACAAATCCCGAAGGGGGTATTTCCACCTCCTCAGCTTCATTCACTTTTTTGACATCCAATATTCGCTCTTTATAGATTTTTATCTTATTAAACAACCTGAAGTCGTAAGAGTTTGGGTTGATTTTACTCTCATCAAAGGGGTCGATAACTATCTTACCCTTTTTTACTTCCTCCTTAATTTTTTTTCCCGTGAGTATCATTTATTAAGCTCCTTATAGAGTTTGCTTGGATAGGGAATTGAATATTTTCCGTACTCCCCAGAATATTTTTTATTTTTAGAACCGTAATTTATCCAGAAACCGACTTGTCCAATTTTCATAAATGGATAAATAATAAGAGGCTGAACCACTTTTAGCTCCAAAGTCCAACAATGTTGACATCCTACGTGACCCAAATCTGCGGTAATTTGGAGAAACAATCCTAGTCTACCCACAGACGAACGTCCTATTAAAATGGTGACAAATTCTCTACTGCCAATTTCCTCATAGGTCTTTGCCAGGTATAGCCGGTGAGGTTTGAGCATAAATCCGCTTTGTTGGTCCATCCAAACCGTTTTCGTCTTGTATGGATTTTTTGAATCAATTATTTCCTCCTCAATTTCTAATAATTCAGGAGCTATTCTGTAATTGTAACTATTTGGATTTATTAATTCTTCGCAAAAAGGTTTAATATGAATATTCCCAAGTTTTACCTGTTTTTTTATTTCTTCGCCAGTTAATATCATTTTTATTTTTTTAGAATAACTCCACAAAACGTTTTTGGTAGAATTTTTTTCTAAATCGATGGACTAAAACATTATAGTTTTGATAGGGTCGAAGCCTGTTGGACATATTTTTTATTTCATAGAGTCTCTTATACATGGCATCATATATTTTTTTATCTGTAATATTCAGAAGCTTACAAGCTCTAGAAATAGTTGATTGACAATAAAAGCTAAGTTCTTCCGCCGTCTCCTCAAAAATAGAATTTCTTTCCTCATATATTAATTCCAGATCATGGTAGATTTTCATCACTTCTTTGTAGCCAACTTGAGTAATTTCTATGTCAAAAATTTTTTTTGCTTTTTCTACTAAATTTTTGGGGATTGGTTGAATAGTGTAAAATTCGCATGAAAGTATATACCCAGGATCTGTCAACCAGCCAGTAGCTAACTTTAGTATCTTGGGTGGATTCGGAAAAAATCTTAAAGCTGCTCCAAAAACGACATGCGAAAATTTTTCTGTTGGTTGAAACTTATAAGCGTCTATCTTTTTATATTTTATTCTGGCTCCAGGAGTACAAAGATTTTTATTGAGCGTGGCTGTCTTCACAGAAGCTTCAGAAATGTCTATTCCTAAACCCCTACAAGAAGTTAAAGCTGTTAACTCTCTTAAAGAAAATCCAGTCGAACACCCCAATTCTAAAACATTTGAATCCTGATTAACATTACCAAATTTAGCCCATTTATTAACTGTAGAAAAAGCCCCGGGTGGAACATTCCATTGGTTAACTAATCCCACAAACTCGGTGTAGGGAAGGGAGTATATGAATTTGGGAGTTAGTTTTGTAGGCATTTTAAAAAATTAAGATCTTCTTTTGTAAATAACCTGGCGTTGAAGCTAATTATACCCCGAATAACTTTCAAATTATGAAATCCATAATTTTTAGCTGTTCTTTGAAGACTTTTTGCCGCACGCTCCGGGTTAGTTCTATAGACAGGGTTAGTGAGGATTCCCCTTACAGAATTAAGGAAATCATTTTGTCTCTTTCCGGCATTTGAAAAATACCCAACTAGTTGTTCTATTGTTTCTGGCGATACCCTAACTTCGGGGGAGAGGGAGCTGACAATCTTGGTTATTATTTCTACTACCGTAGTTCCTGGTATTTCTTCTAGTGCAGCAAGGTAGGCAATACCTCTTTTATATTTTTCCAAAACTCTCGCCACTTTCTGATTTGAGGAATTAAGATCGGTTCCATTGGCCAAAAGGGCAGAAATTGCAACAAGAGAATCTCCCAAACGAACGCCCAAAGGAGTTGAAAGAACATCTTTTTCAATAAATCGAATTACAGGAGAGGCAAAAACAGGGTGTGGTAAAGATAAAAGTCTAGATGTAGTTGTTTCCAGTCCAAATCCCCATTCAGTTGCTATCGCTTTTCCACTATTTTTAATTAACACAATATTCCCTATTTCTTCAAATTCTTGGCTCCTTTTGTTTAATAAGGCTATTGTTAACCCTTCGCCTAAAACCCCCTCTATTCCATAATTCCATTTATAATAACCAATCTGATCGGTCTCTATTTTTATCTCGTACGGTCCCTCTCTCGCGCAAGTGCTAATTTCCTCATGGTCAGAGGCAATATGAACCACAATATCTTTTTTGGCAACTCCAAGTTCTTCAGTTAAAAGGGAAAGCGCTTCGTGATAAATATCAGGTAATCTTCCGGCTGGTGATAGTACCCCCGCCATTGAGAAATAACTTCCAAACTTAGGAGTGGTTTCAAAATCGTAAATTGAAGTCGCATTTTGGGTTCTTAAACATGGTTGGGCTGTATATATTCCCCTATTTGGTAATTTATTTTCTCCTGTTAAGTATCGCTTCCAACCATTCACCGTTGCCCCAGTAAACGTTACAGATGGATCAATTTCCCCTGGAATAAGCGGAATGGGAGAAACCCAACTATAACCATGTTTTTTATAAAATGATAAAAAGGTCTCCTCAAGTTTTTTTCTTATCCCCAATATCTCTTCTGAATGGGACAGATTATAATGTTTTTCCGATTCCTTTGATATTCTCATATTCAAATTCTGTCTTGGATAAATGAAATCTTATTGAAAAATGTATTTATTTTACATTTTCCACCGTTAGGAACGGTGAAGATGGGGTCAGTATGGCCAAAATTCGCATCATAGATTACCGGTATTTCGATTTTACCAATTACTTCATTTAGAATTTCTAAAAGTTGACTTTCGCTAATATTTGAAGCAGTCATAAATTTTCCGATAACCAAACCTTTTATTAATTTAAAAGCTCCTATTTGTTTTAATTGGGTCATAAAACGGTGTATCCAGCGGTAATCTAAATCTTCCGCTTCTTCTATGAAAAGAATTTTTTCTTTTAGAAAAGGAAAATACTCCGTCCCCCAAAGGGCTAAAAGAGTAGAGAGATTACATGCCACTATTGAACCCTGCGCTTTTCCTTCCCGAAATATTTTTATTCCCGGGTTTTTTTGAATAATCCGGTGGTCGTTGTCTTTTCTTAGAAAATACAGATCGTCGGCAAAAACCTTAGAATCCTTGATTGCAACTTCTTTTGAGTCTTTGATACACATTTTGCTAAAATATTCCCAAGAATAATTGAAGGGGTCTGGTTTAGCAAAAGTAATGACTGCCGGTCCCATATAGGTAACCAAACCAGTTTTTGTAGTAAGAGCCTGAAGCAAAGCGCAAGTATCAGAATATCCAATAAAAATTTTCGGGTTGGCTTTTATCAAATCATAATCCAAATAATCCAATATCTGATTTGTGTTTAAGCCACCCCAAAAAGCCATAATGCATTTTATTTCTTTATCTTTAACAAATTGGTGAATAGCCCGAACACGTTCTTTAACTGTTCCTGCTGTATAATCTTTCTTTTTACGACACTGAGGATGCTCAATAACAGTAAATCCTTTGCTTTCAAGATAGTGATAGCCTTGTTTAATTTGTCCTTCCTTTAAAGTCGTGATTGGTGTTGAAGTAGCAATTACACCAATTTTATCGCCTTTCGATAATTTTGGGGGGTAAATTTTATCAATCATACAAAATACCTTTTTGCATATTTTGCATTACTTTTTCCTTTATTTAAGCCTTTGATTTTACCAAAAAGAGATTAGGCTTAGGGGCATAATGGCTCAAATTACTCAGCGCCTAATCGGAGCAAAGTAGTTAAAATCTCACTATATTATTCTATTATCTCATCAATTCATCCGGTCCGGCCCAATGATCTCTTGGTCGTTCTTCGATAGGTGCTTTAATATCAATGGCGGACTCTCGCCGCATAAATAGTTCATCGGGGCTTGCCCAGTGATCTATCCTACTTGTCTCGGCTGATTTTCCACCAAAAGGAATATGAACGACAGCGGCTTTACTAGAACTTTCTTGCCTAATAACAATATCTATGTGATTAGGTGTTTGGTTAATTTTAATTTCCGGATTTACCATATGTGAAACACATTCTATCACAAATATGTCATAAATTAAAGCTTATGTACGGGCTCGATACATATTCGACATTCCTCCCTTTTTGATGATATAGTCCATCGGTGTCTCATAGTCTAGACTTTGATGGACTCTTTTAGTGTTGTAAAAGATAAGGTATTTATTTTTAAGGATTCTCCTTTTTGAAATTGTGAAAAATTTTGTGAAAGTAATTTATGCCCAACTATTTAAATACGGTAAAGTATTTAAATAAGCATCCCCTCTTTTTTTCTAAACTAATAATCCGAATCGTAAAATTTTAAATTATTATCCTCGACAACTAAATATTGCCCTAGGCCAAAATTAAGACAGCCAAGGTTGATAAAACCTTTCTTGGGGTCTTTTTGGGCCAGGTGAGTATGGCCGCAAACCAAGATTTGGTTTCTTCTTAAATATTTTTTGGCCTTGGTCTCAATTTTCTGGTTATATTTTTCGTGAAAAATATTTATTGTTTATTTTGATAACCATTTAGTAGATATGCAAAAAGTTGGATCTGGTGGTAAAATCCTTCATATAATGAGGGAAGTGTATCAAGGTGGCTCAGAAGATCAAGGGGTTGGAGAGGGTGTTGGCCGCTCAGAGGTGGAAGGAAGAGTAATTGCGGTAAGGAAACATAAGTGAACAATGTTTTGTGACGTTTATAATGGCTTAACTCAAACACAGATTGTCTTTGAAAATTTGGATAACAACTCTCCTTTCGATATTAAAACTGGTGACTTTGTGCGGTGTGTAGGAAACCTTGGGGCTACAAACAGTGGTCAAACGAGTTTGTTTGTAGAAGGATTTCATTTGTTTTCTAGGCCAGAGAGTTACGAAGGAGAAGATCTTAGTCTTAAAGAATTGTTAGTAAGTAGAGCAAGGGCAAAAGAAATAATCAGAAGTAGCCTTCTGCAATATGGGCTAACAGAGGTAGATAGTAGGATAATGTCACCCTATTCGGGGACAGCAAATATAGTGCCATTTTCGACGCACAGCGCGAAGGGGGAAGATTACCAGCAGGTACTTTCTAGGTTGTTATCACAATTTGAGGTGGTAAAAAGAGAACGTCCTGACGCCCGACTGGATATTGGGTTTTTAGAGGAGTTTAAAAGAGGGCTTCCCCCTTGCTTAGGAGTATTTATTAGTTTCGATAGGTTAATGATGACGCTTTTGGAAAAGAACTCTATAAAAGAAGTTATGCCAGAAAAGATTATACAATGAAGAGAGATCTTTCTTTGTTAATAGTCAAACCAGAATGTGCGAGCGAGATAGACAATATTTGTTTGGATATAAGCAGAAGGGGATATTCAATTTTAGGGAAATATAAGAAAACTAATTTTTCTCAAGTTGTTAAGGCTATATACCGCAAGGATTTTTCGAAAGAAGTTTTAGGGGTGTTTTTAAAGGCTTATTTAGAAAGCAATTTTGGAGAAGATTATTATGTTCTTATTGTTAGCCATGTGAAGGGGAACACAATCCGTAGATTGATTAATGATGTGGGCTCTTCCTGGGGGTATTTTTTATCTCTGGATAACTCTTTGCGCTCTAGGTATGGCTTAAGAAAAACCTTTCGGGATGAGAAAAGCGGTTTTGAGGTTATTTTTAATGGTTTTCATAAAATCGATTCTGCAGAGGAGCTTTTATTTTGCATGGAATATTTGGGCCTAGAAAACATCGAGGTATAATGAAGTATATTTATATCAAGCAGTAAATAACGAGAAAACATGATCCCCCCTAAACTTAAGTTTGGCGATGAAGTTAGAGTTATCGCACCAGCCAGAAGCTTGGCCTTGCCTTGGCTTACTGAAGAATTAAAAGCGGTTGCCAATAGAAGATTTGAAGAATTAGGTCTAAGGCTCACTTTTGCTTCTAACGTGATGGCTATAGACTATTTATCTTCGTCTTCGATTGAAAAAAGAGTTAAAGATTTACATGAAGCCTTCAGAGACAAAAACGTTAAGGCGATTATTACAGCTATCGGGGGTTATAACTCTATCGAGATACTTCCCTATTTAGATTATGAAGTTATTAAAAGTAATCCCAAAATTATTTGTGGATATTCAGATATAACCGCACTTTTAAGTGGTATTTATACTAAGAGTGGCTTGGTTACATATTATGGTCCCCATTACTTTGATTTTGGCGAGTTAAGAGGTTTTAGTTATACTATGGAATATTTTAAGAAATGTCTCTTTCAGGAAAATAATTATGATTTGCGAGAATCTAGCTTATGGAGCGATGAAAAATGGGGGAAAAACCAGAATGACAGGCATTTTTTTAAAAATAAAGGATACTTGTCAATTCAAGAAGGAGAAGCTGAGGGGGTAATAATAGGTGGTAATATCTCAACCTTACAGCTTCTTCGGGGGACAGAATACTGGCCGGTAGGAGAAGAAAAATATGTTTTATTTATTGAAGACGATGACGAGTATGAAATAGATCATTTAAATAGAAATATAATTTCTTTGTGTTTAAATAAGGGCTTTGCAAGCTGTGTGGGGATGGTTTTTGGTAGATTCCAAATAAGGAGTGATATCAGTGTAAAATTGTTAGAAAAAATAATCAAGAGAAATAAGGGGGTAATTGGTAATATTCCAGTTATTGCTAATGTTGATTTTGGGCACACAACGCCGAAGGTTACCTTACCCCTTGGTGGAACGGCGAGGATTGTCAGCGGGAAAAACTGTCAGATAAAAATAATTAAGCACTAAAGTTTTTTAATAATTTTTTTAATTTTATTAGTTCTTCATGATAATCAAGATTGTGTTTTTTTATCGACACCGGTGTTAATGCAGTAAAATATAAATATCATCACCTCGTCCAGGCTAGCTATTTAGCTGGCCTGGGCGAGGTTTTTTTATGGCATAATAATTTGACTGTTCTCATTTGAGAGATGGGATTGTCTTTTTGTCTCGAGGATTTTTATAAAATTTATTAAGAACAATTCCCTCTTTTGATTTTTTAAAGGAAAAGGGCTTACTATAGCTGGATAGCTGGGTTTATATTGGGCCTTGCGTCAAGAGTGCGAAGGTGATATTATAGGCTCAAATGGGAATTAAAAAGGAGATTGAAAGACGAAGGCGGGCAAAACAAGAGGCTCTTAATTGGGAGATAGAACAAGAGAGAAAATTAACCGAAAGTATAGACGCGGTATATATGCGGTATATATAAGGCATGAAGAAATTGCTCGAAATTATGCCTTACCTTTTGTTCAAAAATTGAGTGAATCTGGCGCAATTGGTGTTCTAGAGGATTTAAGAGAGGATATGGATCTTTATTATTGCACTCCTGAACGCAGTACTGTTACCACCCTTTTTGGTCGTAAAAAACGGGAGAAGCGAATTGATCCTACTCCAGCGAAGCTAGGTGTGATTTCAGAGGTTCAAGTTGGGTCGTGGTCATCACTAACGGGAGAGGTCTACGCTTTTTCTGGTCTTGATCTCGAGCTTATGTCTAGGCCGGTAAATCCACAAGATAAATATTCCCGTAGCCGTCAAGAACAAGAAAAACTAGATTTTTTACAGCAATGTTTTCGAGATATATCTGCTAGAGGAGAAGATAGTATGGAAATGATTAAGTGCTACACCGCTTTGGTTTGGGATTATAAGGAGGGGGATGGTTTTCCCTATACCTATGGTGGTTGTCAATATGAACGACTTTGATTTTCTCTTTCTCGCAATGAACAAGGGGTTTATATATTAGAGGCTACCGGAGGAAAATCTCTACCGATAGTCTCTTGGAGTGTAAGTAAATTGGAGCAAATTGCTGCTAAGGTTTATGTAGATGGCCCTACTCATGTAGTCGAGAAGGGAAGATTTGACAATAGTAGATAGGAAAGTAAATCTCCTTATCCAACAGATCCGCCATAATCCTAATTAATGAAGAAAACTTTTTTCTTCTTGGTTTTTTTCCACCTGAGAGGCATTTTCAAGGGTTATTTTCAAAGGATTTTTTTCAAGGATTCTCTGATCAACTGTAAAGACCACCTCAAGGGCTGACCGCCAGCATTAAGAGTTTTCTTCTCTTAATCCATTTTTTGTTTTTATTTTCGCCTGGGATAGAATTATGTTTGTTTCTTGGGAACCTAAGGAAAATAGTTTGAACTTCAATGATTTAAATACACTACAGTATTTAGGGGCAGCGCTATGCGGGTTGGGGTTGATTTAGAATAGCATTGGGTTTGTTTTTGGTTTTAGGTTAAGGGGTTTAAGATTAAATGTCGTAACTAAAGCGGAATGGTCGCTTAATTTCATTTTCCTTGGTTGGGAAAGGTAGTAACTTTCGTGCAATGAGGATAAGAGATCTTTTGAGGCAAAACAGTGATCATAGCGATACCCATCTCCGGTGCGGCCAATCCAGCTATACTCTTTAGCCCTGGGGCTTAGATGGCGAAAAGCGTCTGTGAGTTTATTGTCTGTTAAATTTTGGTAAAAGCCGTATTCCCATTTTTGAAAAAAGGAGTAGCGGGGAATATGATTGGGTTCTAGAATATTTAAATCTCCGCAAAAGATGGTTTTTGAAGAAGTGGGCTTTTTTTTAAGAGTCCCAATAAGGTTTTCTAAAAAACGTTTTTTCTTAATCACTTTTTTGGGTTCTGAATTACGAGAAGGAACGTAAACCCCAATTATTTCTAGTAATCCTGTTGAGAGCTCTAGTTTAACAGAGGCTATCCGAGAGCGAAGATAAGTAATTTTATTTGAGAAATTACTGGTTTTTAATGAATATTTGCTGATGATCATAGTGCCATATTCATTGTTTTTGGGTTTAGGAAAGAAAACATCATAATTTCTTTCTTGGAAGTATTTTTCGATGAATAAACAACCACTACTATTTTTTGTTTCCGTTAAGACGAAGACATGCTCTGGGCGTTTATCAAGCCAGATCGCCTGTCTTTTGGCCCTTTCCTCTGAAGGGTTGCCAATATTCCAGCAAAAGAGAGAAAATTTACTTTTTCTTTTTGGCCTCATGGTTTGGTTATTGGGTTTATTTTAGCAAATTAGGGGTGTCTTGAATTTTCTTGGGGGGAACAAAGTCATTATAAAATTATAAGTTTAATAAAAACGTCGGATACATTACCAAAGCCTAAAAAGGGTGACGTGTTTATCTCGTCTTTGTGGGCCAAGACAATAGCGTTTATCTTCCACTAGCCCATATTTTTAAGGACTCTCCTTTTTAAAATTGTGAAAAATTTTGTAAAAATAATTTATGCCCAACTATTTAAATACGGTAAAGTATTTAAGCGAGAAATCCTCTCTTTTTTGAACTAATAATCTAAATCGTAAAATTTTAAATTATTATCCTCGATAACTAAATATTGTCCCAGGCCAAAGTTAAGACAGCCAAGGTTGACAAGGTCCTTTTAAAGATTCAAAACTATAGGAAAACTAGCTTTAATTACTTGGTAGATCCAGGATCTATTGATATGCCAAAAGGAGAGGATTTTCATACTGAAGCGAGGAGTTGGCTAGTTAATTTTTCTCCGCGCCTCGAATAAAAATTTTTACCAGGCTATTTTAGATATTTAGATATAGGCCAAGGTTGGTTCTTGACAGAAGAGAATTAATGGTCTAAGTTGGAATTAACATGATAAAGAAAGGGCGCTTGTTTTGCTTTTTTTTCCTATTTAGCTTGCTATTTTCCGTTTTTCCCTGCCAATCTTTTGCCCAAAACACTCTTCCTGCTGGTGGTGAAGCCATAGTAGCCGCCACTCCCCTCTCTCTTGGCGAATATGGTAATTATTCCCTGCCTGATGGAGAGAGTGTTTTTTATCTTATTGATGAAGAAGTTTTACCCGGCCAGGAAATTAGGGCTAAAGTTTTATTTAGCGGTGAAACCAATCTTGGCATATATTTTTACGATCAAGATTATCAGGTTCTAACCTATAAAGAGTATTTGGGTCCTAATGATGATCTTTCTTTTTATTGGCCTAACGGTTCCCAGGAAGAGCAAAAATATTATTTACAAATTAAGAATCAGGCGATTAATAAGGCCACCCTTGATTTAGTCAGTATTGAGGTGGTTGACCGCTTTGATGCCAAAAGCCAAACTGATGCCGGTAATACGCTTAATAGTGCTTTGCCGGTTGAATTAGGCCAACATACTGGCTTTCTTGACTTTAATTATGATGCCCAAGACGGGGAAGATTTTTATCAAGTTAATCTTAGTCGAGGGCAAAATTTAACTGTTAAAGCCACGCCGCCTCGAGGCTTATATTTAGATTTGGTAATTTATGATGATAATGGGGACGAGGTAGCCAGTGATAACCCTCAGGGCTCGGGTGTGGCGGCAGAAACCTCGATTAAGGCGGAAAAAAACGGCCCCTTTTATGTTGCGGTGGCGGTTGGCGATTATAACGCCGATCAATCTGGGGCTAGCCAATATCAGTTAAGCCTTAGCAGTGATCTACCCGATGAGGGCAAGACAGCAACGGCCAACACTGATGATAATGATGAGGGGTTTTTGCCGGTCAAACCCTTTTTGGGCAAGATTGGGGGTTTAGTGGTTTTAATTTTGATTACTGTTTTGGTGATTATTGGGGTAACCATATTTTTGCTAACTAGAAAGGATAAAGAGAAACAACCAGATGATGGGAAGAAGGAGCCGCTAAAAGAAGAACCAAAAACCAAAGAAGAAGCGGTTTATTGCTCTGCTTGCGGGACTAAAAATAACCCCGAGAGCAAGTTTTGTTCTAAATGTGGTCAAGAATTATCCTAATGTTTAAAGAAAAGGGCGAAATTATTTTTTTGGCTATTTTGGTGATTGTTATTAGTGCTATTTTTTCTGGTTTTGGCACTTATTTTCTTCTTGGCAAAAAGCAAGCCAAAGGTTCCGTTAAGGAAACTTTTTTGGAAGAAATAACCCTCTCCCCTGCTCCAACTACTGAAGTTGCCAAAGGCAATTCTTCTTCAAAAGTTGAGGTTGAAGAAGAGTCTGAACCGGAAACTAAAATTTTGGAAACAAAAAATATGAGTGCTGATACCCAAAGGGCGGCCAAGGCCCTGGGCGATTTTTATTTCCATCTTGATTCTCAGGACTATGAGGAGGCGGTAAAATTGGTTGATTGGCAATATGTTAACGAGGATTTGTTGGAAAGCGTTTTTGGGATAACTTCCGGACTAAACGATCGGGTTGCTATTTTAGAAGAAATTTGTTCCCAGGAGGGGGCTAAGACAAAGATAAGAATTTTAAGTGTTAAGGAACCGGTCTCCGGAGAAGATGTTTTTTTATTTCGGGTTAATTATTTGGAAGAAGACGGCCAGGTTTATGTTAATAGCAGCCATGTTGGTGGTCAGTTTATTAATGAAACAGAGTTTGTTATTGAGGTAGTAAAAAAAGGAGAAGAGTTTTTGGTTAGAACTCTGCCGGGGATGTTTGTTTTAGAATAAATGACAAAGAAAGACTTGTTAATTATTATCGGAGCTAGTCTAGTGACAATTATTTTAGTGGGCTTGGAGGTTTTTTTCTGGTTTAGGTAGAGTTTCTTCTTTATGGATTTAGAAAAACTTCAACTTAGTCAATTTGCCGATCTTTCTCGGTGGCGGGAAATAAAAAGAGTGGTTGGCAAAAGACAGCTTCTTTTTCGAATTGGCCATTTAAACCCAGAAGTTAATATTGACCCCGTTTATGGTCAGTCGAACAGGGTTATAAAAGAAGAGCGGCGAGGCAACGTTATTGAGACCACTTCCACCGTGGGTATTTCCACCAAAAAAGGCAGCATGACGGATTTTTATGAAGCCATGATTGGCTTGGCTAATATGGGGTTTTTGCCCGGGTTTAGTGTTGAAAAAATTGAAAAATTAAGACGAGATATTAATAAAGAACAACCGGAAGAATGTGATTTTTGGTCCGATATTAATGTCGCCAAATTTCAAGACGAGAAAACTGCCGCCCAGTCGCTGGAAAATTATGTTAACCAGTTTAGTATTGGTTTGGCTAATAGCCCGGTTCCCGGAGCAGATAATATGACTTTAGTTGATGTTTTTAATAATCCGGCCGTCAAAGAAGCGGCCCAAAAACAAGGGGTCTCAGAGGAAAAAATGGCCGAGGCATTAGAAAAGATTAAAGCGGCTTCAGCCCAAGCCGTCAGACAAGTTGCCGATAGCGGTGTTGTTTACAAAAAGGGTGATTTCCGTGGTTATCCGGCGGTATATTTTTATCCTCCTCCAGCTAAGAAAAATCCGGAGTCCAAAAAACCCGCTCAGAGAGAAAATAAAATGATGACCGGAGGGGGTGGTAGTGATCAAAGAGTAAAGTTTCCTAAAGACGCTTTCAAAAAAGAAGATTTGCCAATTGATGGCCGGTTTTTGCAGGCTTTTCAGGTGAGAGAACATTTGTTTACCGGCGGTTTGCTTACTACTCTAAACTGTATGCCGACCGGAAAAACTTTTTGTCAATCATTAACCAAATTTGAAACCAAAACTCAAACTAGTCGAGATGGTGGCATGACCCTTATTGATCACTTTATTATTCCCCTTAATAGCTGTCTTGAACAAGAGGGCTACTTACATCGAGAAGAAACGGAAAGGATGGTTTTAAAACTTATCTCTCTGCTCTAGTTATTTTTTTACCTATTTTTCGGTTCTATATTTCTTCTTCAAAAAATTCTAAATCTTGTTCAATAGCTTGGTTCCAAGCCCCAACCAGATTATGATCAGCCCCGGAGTGGCGAAAATAGTTGTTGACAATTTCTAACTCTTCTAGCTTTTCGGCAAATTCATCACTCCAAGATACGGGTACCGATTTATCGGCGGTTCCCTGATGGATTTGCAAAGGGGCCTTAATTTGGTCTAGATAATTAGTCAAAGAATAATCGGCCACGTTATAGTCTTTTTCCAGGCGGCAAATTTGGGCTCGCAAAGCCTTACCTTCGTCTTCAAAAGTATCAGTAAAGTAGAGAATTGAGTAAGGAAAGGGTTTGGTTACCGGTGCCCAAAGAGTAGTGGGAATTTCTTGTCGGGAGATAGCCAAGGCTGATAGGGCAATTTGGCCGCCGTTGCTGTGGGCCCAAATGCCCACCCTTTCCGGGTCGGTCTGGGGCAAATTTTTAATTGAAGCTAATAAATTTAAAACAATGACTGGATTATTGAATCGCTCCCACCAAACATCATTTTCCGGATTATCAGAACCCCCATAGCCCAAGAAATCTGGGGCCAGGGTAATATAACCATTTTGAGCAAAGACGGCGGCGGCTTTTTCGGTACCCATACCGGTGCGGTAGGTTTCTTGGTTAGCCCAACCACGAAGAAGAATAATAACCGGTAGCTTGTTTGATTTTTCCGTTAGGGGGAAATTAATTTGGCCGGTAACTTTCTTGCCGTCAGAATAAAAGGAAAACAGCTGGGCCGTATAGCCCTCGTCTTCATTGTCTAAATCTTCGCCAATCTCAATTTGACTGCCTTGATATTCTCTTTGGGCCAAAGCCTCAAAAGTAAAGACCAGTAGGGGTTTGGGAGCTGGGGTGGGACTGGCAACGGGGCCAATAATCCCCGGCTCTGTTAGACGATTGCTGGTGATAAGCCAACCCCAAAATCCTCCGGATAGAAAAATTAAGACGGCAATTGTAATAAGGCTTGCCCTTTTCATGGTTAAATTTTAATTATTTGTCCAGTTCCGCCAGGAAGATATTCTTTTGGATAAAGTTCTTTTATTTCTTTTTGGTATTGAGTGCAATGAGTGGGACAAATTAATTTTAATTCTTTTAGTAATTCAAAATTAGAAAAACCATGCAAACCGCCGATGATGCCGTAAAGAGTGCCGTATTTTCGTCCAGCTTTTAAAATTTTATTCATTTTTGGATGAGAACAGCCGACGACTAAAACTGTCCCTTTCTTGGTGATAATCCCTAGGGCTTGTTCGATATTTTCTAATTCACCAGTGGAGAAAAGGTTATTATGGATTTTTTGAGCCTTTTTTATTATTACTGCTTGACCACTTTTTAAACCATGAAAGGAAGGTGGAACATAGACTTTAACATCAGGATTAACAGTGAGAAATTCTGATAAGCCGCCAACGTGATCGTAGTGATGGTGAGAGATGAAAACTTCTTCAATTTTTTTAGGGTTAATATCTAGCTTGGCCATGTTGTCTAGTAAAATTTTACCGTTAGCGCCGGTATCAAACAAAATGGTCGGGGTGTTGGGGATTTCAATTAAGGCAGCAAAGCCCCAATCGGCTTGCAGTCTTTTGTCGTAGGTAGTGTTGTCGTAGATAATGGTAACCTTCACGTCTAGCTTAATCTTAGTTCGTTTTTTAACAGGAGTCAAAATGGCGATATAATAAACTTTTCAAGGAAATAATTATTTCCTTAATAAAGAGGGCCAAAATTAATTCTTGTCTAGTGGTTGACGGGCAGAAACTATTTCGTTTATTAATCCAAAATACTCTTTATGGAGACGATATATTTTCTCATCTGATTCTTTTCTTCTTTTTTCTACTGATATTTCCTGAGCCATATCCCTTCCGCCGACTATGCGGTTGATTTCCGGGTTGTTGGTTTTTTTGATTATTTGATAAATTGCTTGTTTTATTTTCCTAAGGGCGCTATCGGTTATGGAAAATGTGCTTGTTTGTTCAGTTCTCATTTGCGATATTATATTTAATATTCTATTACCTATTTCGATAGCTTCCGGTTGAGGTAATTTTTCTTGGACAACTAGCTTTTCCATATTATTAAGAACAAGGCTCTTATAAGTGTTGTGCCAATTTTCTTTAATGCTTTCTGCTTTTTTGGTGGCCTCTTTTTTGCCTTGATCGGCTTGTTGTTCTAGTCCCCTGGTTCCTTTTTCCTCAAAGGAGGCTGCGGGTTGCACGACTCTGTTGTTAATGGTTTCCCAATTTTTAGTAACTGTTTCGGTAACACCATTAGTCCAACTACCAGTTTGATTGGTTAATTCAGCAGTGCGCTTGCTAAATTCATTTTTTCTTTGTTCAGGCAGAGGAGAAAGAATGGTAATTTTTTCATTTTTTTCTGTGGGGGGTGGAGTTGGGGAACCTTCTGTTTCTGTCATAATTTGATAATAGTTTAATGGTAGTAATTTGTCAAAAAAATCTTTTTTGACAAATACAACCACATTTTCAGCTATTTTTCAGCCAGGTTGATATAATTGTGCTTAACAGGGAAAAATGAAAATATTAGTGGTCGAAGACGAGCATAAAATTGCCAACTCTATCAAAAAAGGCTTATTACAAGAAGCTTATGTGGTTGATGTGGCCTATGATGGACAAGCGGGTTTTGATTTGGCCGTTGGCCAAGATTATGACGTGATTGTTTTGGATTTGATGTTGCCGGAAATTTCGGGATTAGAAATATGCCGCCGCTTGCGTCAAGAAGAAAAGGTCCAGACGCCGATTTTAATTCTAACTGCCAAAGGCGAGCTGGATGATCGAGTAGCTGGTTTGAATGCTGGGGCCGATGACTATTTAGTTAAGCCATTTGCTTTTGCTGAGCTTTTGGCTCGTCTCAGGGCTTTATCGCGCCGGCCCAAAAATCGCCTCGGCCAGATTTTAGAGGCCGGCGATTTAACCCTAGATACTAATAAGTTTTTAGTTAAAAGAGCGGGCAAAGAAATTAAGTTATCCAAAAAAGAATACACCCTATTGAAGTATTTACTGGCTCAAAAAGGGCAAATTGTTTCCAAACAACAAATCATTGATCATGTTTGGGATTATGAGGCGGATATTTTGCCTAATACGGTTGAGGTTTATATTGGCTATTTGCGAAAGAAAATCGATAAACCTTTCAAGAAAAAATTAATTAAAACGGTGCGGGGGTTTGGTTATCAAATTAGGCAAGCTAAAAATAATTAAAAAAACTTATGTTTCAGTCAGCGAGAATAAAATTAGCCGGTTGGTATTTATTGGTTATGACATTAGTGGTGATATTTTTTAGTGGCATTATCTATTTTTCCCTTTCTCAAGTTTTGGAGCGAGGTTTTCATCAGGCCGGAGCGGGAATGATGATGAAAATAAAAAATCCCGACACTCCCCTATCCCCCGGAAAAGCCTTTCTTGATTTGCCGGTGGAAACCAGGAAAGAGGTTGTTGCCTATTTTGATCAGAGTTTAAAAGAGGCGCGGCAAAATATTTTAAAAAGAATTATTTTTATTGATTTGGCAGTCTTGTCGGCTTCGGCCGGTTTGGGTTATTTTTTAGCCGGCAAAACCCTAGCGCCAATTGAAAAGGCGATGACAAGACAAAAACGTTTCGTGGCCGACGCTTCTCATGAACTACGCACTCCGCTAACGGCTCTAAAAACGGCCACCGAAGTGGTTTTGCGGGATAAAAATTTAACCGCCTTGGAGGCCAAAAAAGCCCTTGAGGACAACTTGAAGGAGGTTGATAATTTGTCTTCTTTAGTTAATAGGCTATTATCATTAACCCGCTATCAGGAAAATGGCCAAACTATAGCAAAAATCGGCTTTTCTTTAAAAGAATTAATTAAATCGGTTGATAAAAAGGTCGCCCCTTTGGCCAAGAAGAAAAAAATTAGCCTAAAACTTAAGCTTATTCCTGGGAAAATTAAGGCTGATCGGCCCGCTTTAGAGGAAGTGTTGTTGATTTTGTTGGATAATGCGGTTAAATATACTCCGGTTGGGGGCGAAGTTTTGGTGACAACAAAAAAGACGGGTAACAATTGGCAGATTTTGGTAAAAGATAATGGCGTTGGTGTTGCCCCAAAAGATTTACCCCATATTTTTGAGCGTTTTTGGCGGGCCGACCAGGCGCGGCAAAAAGAAACCCAAGAGGGCTATGGTTTGGGTTTAGCCTTAGCTAAAGAAATTATTAGCCTTCATCAGGGCAAAATTGAGGTTAAAAGCCAGGTTGGCAAGGGAACCACTTTTACTATCACCCTTCCCCAAAAAAGCTAAGCCCCTCTTTAAGCTTTTCCTCAGGTTAGTTTTCTAATATGAATATATTCTAGAAAGATAAAGGAGGTGAAGAAAAAAATGAAAAAAATATTAACAGCGGTTTTGTTAACAGCTATTATAGCCGGAGGCGCTTTTTTGGCGACTCAGAATGTAGCCGCTCAAGAAGAGCCGGTTAGCCTGGTGGAAAGATTAGCCCAGCGGTTTGGCTTGGAACAGGCTCAGGTAGAAGAAGAAGTTAATCAGTTTCGCCAAGATGGTGGATTCAGACGCGGCGGCCAAAAGCCGGAAGCGGATTTGGAGCAGGCGGTAGCTGATGGAGCAATTTCTGCTGAGCAAAAGCAGGCCCTGGAGGCTAAGTGGCAAGAGAGGGAGGTCCAGCGAGAGGCCCATCGAGAGGAAATGAAAACTTGGATGGAAGAGCAAGATCTTGATTGCCAAACCCTGTCTCAATACCGGGGTGCTATGAGAGGTGGTCGAAAAGGATTGACCGAATAATCTTTTTTGCCAAGTGTCCAAACTAAAAAAGGGCCCCACTGGGCCCTTTTTTTATGGGTTTATTTTGTCAATTCTCTCTTCCAGGCGGAGATAACCAACCAATTACCATCGTCAGTTTTTTTGACGGTTGCCCCAATTTCGAGGTGGTTGTTGACCCGGACATAATTTTTACAACCTGGCGCGGTTGAGGGGCGAATCAGATCGGGTTTGTTAAGGGTTTTTTTGACTTGCCACTTCTCTAGGCCTTGGTCAGGGATTCTTTTGACGGCATGGTTGGTATAAATTATCTTGGTCACCATTATTTCTCCTTAGCCGATTGTTCCAGGGTTTCTTGGATAATAATATAGGTCCTAGAGACATTGGCTGGAGTACCGCCCGAGTGATATGGTCCTTTATCGGTCTGAGAATCGTTGATCAACTGTTGGAGATCTTTTTCTAGTTGTTCTCTGGGGCGTCCGGTTAAGAATTTTTGCAAATCAGCCATTTGTAGGGTATCTAAATTTGGGCTTTCTGGGTTTGTCATGTGGTTTTGATACTAGGGACACCACCTTCAAGGTGGTTTTCCCTTTTCAAGTTTTTTTCACCTTTTTCTAGTTTATTGCGATGCGTTGGTGTCGGATTACTAGTTTGCATATTTTCGCAACTAACCTCCGAATGTCAAAAGTCCGAACCATAAAATAAGAAAGACAAAACATCCGATTATAAATATTTTTAAAGATTTACTGATTTTTGTTTCATAACATTTTTGTAGAAATTCGTTTGATTCGACTAAAGAAAAATAATATATAGGAATACCACCAGCCACAGATAAAATTGATAAAGGCAAGCTTCTTTCTGCCCCAAATTCTAATACAATGTGCAATAGCGTAGCGAAACCTGTAAGGGTAATGCGCGTCGGCTTTCTCTTCGTTGTCTTTAGTAAAAAAAGTGCAAATAAACAGGTAAATAATATAGTTCCGGCGATTTGAATTATATAGTTCATAACTTAATTTAGGTTAATAATTTCCTTTACTAGCGACAAATATCCAAACAATTATCCAAAGTATAAATAAACCCCATCCACTATATTTATCCCTACTTGACAATATTTTCCTCCTTTTAATGAGATATATAAGTCCGGCTATCCCGCAAATGGTACCTAACATTGCAACGATACTCCCACCAAAAAAGAAGAAACTGATGATAGCCACAATAAAAAGTCCATTAATACCTATGTAATCTACTAAATCCTTTTTATTAGTGCTTGGGTTATTAACGGCTACCTTGTTGCTCATATTTACATTTTTTAAATTATTAATATTCAATATATATGAATATTATCACTTAAATAAAATTTTGCGTTTCTACTTTTTATTGTACGCCCAAAATATCAAAATGACGGATTCTTGGCGCTGGCCACGGTGGGCGTCTCGGCTTGCGCCACAACCAAACGCCCTTGTTTGCCCGATCTGTTGGACAAATGGAACGATTTTAGGTCAGCTAACTGGTTAGACATCCTGGAATTCCCAGAACTCACATTTAAGCATATTCATCAACTACTAGCATTAAGCACCACCTATAGTTGTAAGGAGCGGGTGGTAGTGCTATAATTTTCACTTAGACCATTATAATACAAGGGGGTTTTTATACAACGAAAATGGGAAAAACATTAAATCTAACCAAAGCTGAGTTGGCAGCTAAAGAGCTGTTATTGAATCTTGGTCTAGATCTTAAAGATCCTAACTATGAAGGCACTCCCAAGAGGATGGTAGAGGTGCTGGCTGAATTTACCTCTTCGCTCCGAGAAGAATCAAAAAGTGAATTAGAGAAACATTTTAGAGTTTTATTTCCCAAACACAACGGCAGGAGAGTCGAATATAAAGGAATGTTAGTCCAAAGCCCAATAAGGGTTTACTCTCTGTGTTCTCATCACATGTTACCAGTTATTTATGACATTGCCTTTGCTTATATTCCCAAAAAAGGTGAACAAATCGGTTTTTCTAAAACTGTTCGCATTCTACGCCACATTGCCAAAAGACCAATGAATCAAGAAGATTTTACTCAGGAAGCGGTTGATTTGTTTTATAAAAGACTTAAACCACAAGGGCTAGCAATTGTGGTATCTGGAGTTCACCTTTGTATGAAGATGAGAGGTGTCCACTGCGAAGCGGTGAACAAAACCTCAGCTGTCAAAGGGGATTTTAAAAATTATGAGCGAACAAGAGATGAATTTTTAGCTTTGGCTACTAATTTTAATCATCCCCTATGAAAAATAAACAAAATATAGAATTAGAGTATAAGTTTTGGGTTAAAGACGGAGAAGCTCTGGTTAGAGTTTTAGATACTAGAGCCTTTTCTAAAATAGCCCGTCAATATCAAAGCAGCGTTATGTTTGATAACCCTAGTAGAATTATGCAAACAACCAACGGTAGAATCAGGGTTAGAATTCTGGGAGACACAGGAGATAAAACTCTTACCTATAAAAAACCCCTCTCTCCCATAAATGGAGCCAAAAGAGAAATAGAATATGAGATATCTTTTCGGGATCCCAAAGGAGAGATAGAAAAAATCCTTGGAGCAATGGAATTTACACCCACCACAAGTTACGAACGTTATCAGACTGGATGGGAAATAGATGGGGCGCATGTTACTTTAGATGAATATCCTTACGCTGACATAATTGAAATTGAGGGAAAAAAGGAAATTATAGAAAAGCTGGCAAAAGAGTTTGGATTTGATATTAAGGAAGGCTTAACTAAACCTGTTGACACCCTTTTTCAAGAGTGGCGAAAGAAAAAAGGTCTACCGTTTAAGCCTCACATGAGATTCAATGATTTCGATAAATAAATTACTTAACAATTACCTTGGTGGTCAAAAGATACCTAAATGGCAGTATGACGATCTCAGAATAGTCGTTGAAGAAATAGGCGAGAATAAAATGGTTCTAGATTGGTTTTCATATCTTCAATCAATCGAAACAATAGGATGGCGACCAAAATTAGTAACTCAAAAATTAGCTAGAATTTTAGCCAATTCAAATAAGGAAAACCCTCTCGAATTTTATGCTTTATTTTGCCCTTCTTACAAAAAAGGCAAAGGCGTTCACGGGTTTAGAATTGATGATGTAGGTAACACTTCACGCTGGGGCATCAAAATGTTGCAAGATATTACTAAGAAGACAGAGAAATTAGGATTTTGTTGCAAACCTTCTAGAGCCATATTCTTTGATGTAGCAGTGGAGCAACCTGAAAAAACGATTACAGAGACTGATGACCTAAAAATAAACATCAAAAACCTTAAAAAATATATTCCTAAAGATATGAAGTTTGAATTGCTGAGTGAGCTTTTTCCTTTTTTGTTTGATACCATTGGTTATAAGGGAATTAAAATCGATCCGTTGCCAATTTCGCAAAGAACTCTTGAGAGAATAATTGAAAGGGGTAAAAAGTTTTATGACTTGTTTGGGTGGACTGATGAACAAATCAAAGAACGATCAGAAGTTATAGCCTCAAGCGAGGCTTTAGTTGGTAACACAATTAGGTATTTATTACCCAACTCAATTATGATTTATACTCCTACTATGCTTGAGCGTGCCCAAGTTTATTCTGGACACAAATTTGAATCCGATCCCTTACCAATCATTTTTCCTAAAAAAGAAAAGGGCTCGTAGTTATATGCAGTTAAAACGCTCCGCAAGGAGAAAAGTTGGTGCAAAACCGACCGAGTCCACTTGTATGGAGAGGTTAAAATTTGAAGAAGCAGAAGCAAAGATAAGTCAAATTAATATTGTAATGATGGGGCTCCCTGGAGCTGGGAAATCTACTTTAGTGAACAGTATCAAACCAAAACCCAATTATATTTCTCTTGGTGAGATAACCAGAAGGGAGTTGCAAACAGATAGTGATCTGTCAAGACAAATTATGGCTCAATTTGGGCACAATAATTCCTGGTCAGCCGATTTTGTAATAAGCGTCGTTGCACCCCATATTCTTAAAGTTAAAGATGTTGGGTTTATTTTGGATGGTTTACCTAGACAAAAGAGCGAAGCAGAAGACCTGGTCGCTTGGGCACGCAGAAACGGCGTAAGACTAAATTTAGCTCTATATTTAGATGTAAGAGAGGAGGTAGCGTTACAGCGAATATCTCAACGAGATAGTAGTGGCAGACTAGAGACGCCAGAGCACTACAGGAAGAGGATGCAAGCGTATTTAGATGAAAGACCTTTATTCATGGATATAATTGACGCTAATTTTGAAAAATCACTTTCCATTGACACCTCGGATATTTCCCCAGACGAAGTGAAAAGTAAATTAATAGAATTTATAGCATCTAATTTTTGAATAAGAAACAAAAAATGGACACAAGACCAAAAACACTCTGGATAAAAAGACAATTTCTTGAAGAAATTTTGGATGGTAAGAAGACGGTTGAAGTTCGGGTTGGTTATAGGAATATCCAAGAGTTAAAGCCTGGCATGAGACTTCTCCTGAATGAGGAGCATGAGGTTGGGATTAAAGATGTAAGAAGGTATCTTGCTTTCTCTGAAATGTTAGAGCATGAGGAGACCGAGAGAATTGTGCCAGGAATGCCAAAGGGTGAAATTCTTAGGGTTTTGAGAAGTTTATATCCTCCATTTAAGGAAAAGTTGGGAGTTTTTGCAATAGAATTGGAATCTTCTAAAAGTAAGCCCCAAGAATAGATTAACTTCTCTTTTTAGCCACGATAACAATTCTGTGTCGGGGGAACTTGATACCCTTGTTGGTTTTGAACTTTTCTATATATGTTTTAAGCGGTTCTTTATCCCTCTCAGAATCAAAATCTTCGAAAATTGGCACGCCTTGAAGGAATAAGTCTAAGTCTCCGTATGTTGGATAGAATTCGTTATAAAAAAAATCTTGGGCGTAAATTATCTCGAAACCAGCTTTTTCGAGTGCCTGTTTGTCCCTTTTAAGTTTAGGGTTATTCCATTCGCCAAAGCCCTGACCTCGCCCAAAAACTTCTTTTATTTCCTGACAATCTCTTTCGAACGATGGTATGTTTTCCGAAGGACTGACTGGACAACTGAGCTGGGATACCCAGATTGGACAGCAAAACAAGTAGCACACTTTTTGACCGAACATTAATAGCAATCAACGATCCGTTATCGTATGATACCACCTTCAAGGTGGTTTACTCTTTACACCTTGTTAATTCTATCACTCCCAAGTTAAGTGTTTAATCTTTTCTAATTCTCTTTGATAGTCTGCTTGATCAAAAACAAATTTCTGGTAGTCTTTTTTGTTTTTGAATAAATCGAGAATCGGTTTCTTTTTAACAAAAAAATGTTTTTTTTCTCCCAGATAATCAGGTAAGGATGACCAGGGATAAGTCTCTAGATTATTAATTAATTTTACTACATATGAAGAATAGGGGTTAAGATGAATATACCTTGAAAGGTGGATTAATTGCTCATCTGTCTCTGCTCTGACCGCTTTAAAATGGCCCTGGAATAAAGAACCGGCTTTTTTTCTTTTAAGATTGAAATATTTGGTATAGCTGTTTTGCAGTTGAGACATGAACTTGGAAATACCATTTTCTACTTCTTGTCTGACTAAAAGATGATAGTGATTGGGCATCAGACAAAAAGAAAAGATGGAAACTAATTCTTTTGTCTTCTTCTTAAGGTTATCAAAATATTCTTTTCTTCTTTTTTCTGAAAACTCTAAAAATTGGAAAAGCTTAGCTGAATGAGGAGCGAAACGGTAAAAATTAATTGTCTTTAAAAAACGACGATAATCAAAAGCATTCAAGAAAGTGGGTTGAGATGAATTACCCCGATTAAAAAGATGGTAAACCTGATCTGTAGCTAAAACTATCTTTCTTCCCGGCACAGTTTTAGTTTAGCAAGGTTGCTAATAAGGTTCAAGGTAAAAACCACCTTGAAGGTGGGAATTCTGGCCTCCCCTGCCTTTTAGTTGGGGAGCTAGGATTCGAAGACGACACGAACCGCTTTCTTACCTTGTTGGTTGGTGTAATAACAGCACGGTTGTCTTTTGTTATTCTGTTAATCAGAATTTTTACTAGGTTCTCACCTAGCTTAATGTTGGGGAGCTAGGATTCGAACCTAGAGTAACCAGTTCCAAAGACTGGCGTGTTACCATTACACTACTCCCCAATAATTAAAGAAAATTTTTTTGGCGCGAACTAAAGTTCGCTATTTCTTTGTTTGGAGTAGCCAAGTCTGACTTGGCGCTGATATTTTTTGAGCGGCGGACCGGACTTGAACCGGCGACCTTCTCCTTGGCAAGGAGGTATTCTACCACTGAACTACCGCCGCAAAAATAAGTGCCAGGGCCCGGAGTTGAGCCGGGATCTCATGTTTTTCAGACACGCGCCGTGACCACCTTGGCTACCCTGGCAAACAATCCTATTTTATCATGTTTTGTGGATCCGACAGGACTTGAACCTGTGACCTTCCGGATGTAAACCGGGCGCTCTAGCCAACTGAGCTACGGATCCAAACAATAAAATAAATGGTGCGGACGAGAGGATTTGAAGACGACACGAACCGTCTTTTTCCCCTCGTCTACTGGTATACCAACAGCACGACTGTCGGTTAAAATCTCCAAGATCAGAATTTTTTTTGGAGGTTCTGCATCCTCTCTTTTCTGGTGCGGACGAGAGGATTTGAACCTCCACGGGCTTGCGCCCACAAGCTCCTCAAGCTTGCTTGTCTGCCAGTTCCAACACGTCCGCTCGATAATTTGTTAAATACCAACTAAAGCTTTATTTTTTGCCTCCGCCATATCTTAGCATGCGGCTTTGGGGAGTTATTCACTCACGCCTTATGCTGCGATTATAGGCGGATTTCACTTCGCTTCAAGTTCCACCTGCCCGCCGTTTTAGGCGGGACACGTCCGCTCAATAGTTTATTATAATGTAGTGTGCCGAAGGTGGGAATTGAACCCACATGGACTTAGAGTCCATACGGCCCTGAACCGTACGCGTCTGCCAGTTCCGCCACTTCGGCCCAAAATCGAGTAATATCAAAGAGCACCAATTTGGCCTTACCTATTATATAACGGTATTTGGGCGTTTTCAAAACCCTGGCGGTAAATGTAGTGATAAGTGGGATAAGAAATAAATATGGCCGGTGACTCCTCTAATAAAAACCTTTGAAAATCAAGATATTTCTCTCGTCTTTCTTTAATATCCATAGTTTGTCTTCCCTCCTCTAATAGCTGATCAATTCTTAAATTACCCAGACGAGTTAGGTTAGTTTGGACTTGGGAAGAATGCCAAAACCAATATTGGTCTGGATCTTGAGGAACACTTTGGGTAATTAATAGGGCCTGGAAATTGTCGGGAATAAAGCTAACCACTTGAATGTTAGTTTTAATGCCAACTTCTTCCCAAGAATTTTTAGTTTTTTCCGCTATTTCAAGCAAATGAGGCAGGGTGGTTAAGGTGATTTCAATTTCTTCAGGCAGTTCTTCTTTGTTGTCTTCCAAAAGTTGTCGAGCATGAACTAAATCAAGGTCATAAGTTTTGACAAAATCGTTATAGGCCCAAGAATCAGGGCTAATTGGCCCCTTCGCTCGTGATTTACCTTGAGGTTTTGGTGTAGCATAAGAAAGAACTTGGCGTAAAGGCTTAAAGCCTAATAGATCATCATCAAGATTAAAAAAGATGGCGTTGTATTGTTGACTAGTCAGCTCGGTATGAGTTTTAATGTTGGGATAATAAACTAATTGGCCCGGATCGGCTACCCCCCAAACAATGTCAATTTCTCCAAGTTTAAAGGCGTTTCTTAGTGATTTTTCGTCAGGATAAAAAATGATTTTTATAAATGGCTGATCTTTTTTTGGCTCAAGGTTAATAGAATTAATAAAACTGCCTTGGTAAGTAATTTTTTTAGCTCGATAATTACCACCCAGGCCGACCAAGTTTTTTTTAAAAATAGGCCGGGACAAAAGAGTTAAAAGAGGAGAAAATTTTTCTTTTAGTCTGATTATTAGGGTGTTTTTATCTTGAACAGTAACGGATAAGTCTTGATAAGAGTAGTTAATATCATCGGCTGTTAGTGATCGGCCATCATCCCAAACCAGATCATCTCGAAGCCAAAAGATATATTCTTTACCATCATTATTAATTTGCCAATCTCGAGCTGCCGCCGGAGAGAAGCTGCCGTCAGGGTTAACCTCAACTAGTCCCTGGCTGATTAATTTGGTTATTTCTTGAGGAAGGGTGTGGGTTTTATATTGGCCGGTCAGACCAAGACGCAAAGTTTGCCTTTGAAAAAAACTAAACTTAAGATCTAAAAAAAATGTTAACCCGGCCAAAATAATCAGGCCAATAAAAATAGCTCGATGGCGTTTTAGAAATTCCCAAGATAGGTGCCAATAAAAGCGAAAACGCCTTTTTTCAGTTGCCATTTTTGAGAAAAATAACGATTAAAAGAAATATAGTCGAGTGATTGAGAGAGTGGCAAATATAATTGCCAAAACAATGAGGCTATAAAAAATTATTTTTTCACTGCCGGTTTTAGTTGGTGGGTTGCTTATGGCGCCTTGAGAAAAGCCGCCCCCGCGAACAGTAAATAAAATAATGGCAATCAGCAAAAGGGAGACAATTATTTGAATGATGTTTAGGATAAGAGTCATTTTTTAGACTTAATTAGCAGGCAATCAATGATCCCTATTATAGCTGAAAACGGTAATAAAGACCAGAAACCAGCCAAATAAACTTGAGGAGCAAAATTATTTAACCACTTCGGCAAGTTTTGATTGGTAAAAATACTGAAATTAACTTGATTAAAGGAAAAAGAGATAAAACAAATAGCCAAAACATAGGCGATTGGTCCAGCTAGGCCAAGACTAATTTTATTTAGCGGCTCAAGAAGGGTCCTTTCTAGGGGTCCAAAAAGCCATTGGATAAACATTATTAACAAAGCCAGAATGGTGATAGTGGTAAAGTTTTTTTCAAAACCAACATTGCCCACAACAAGAGAAGATAAATAAACAAGACCAATCAAGAAGAGCCACTTTTTAATTAGTTTAATCATATTTTATTTTATTTTTTCTTAAATAGTGATGATATTTTTGAGCAAAACGATGGGCCTCGTCTCTTATGGCCTGTAAGAGCAGGCGAGCGGGATTTTTATTACTTAAAGAAATTGTTTGATACCCTCTCCCCTTTTTAATAATAATCTTTTCTTCTTCTTTAGCCAAGCCCAAAAGAGGAAGATTAACTTTTTTCTTTTTAAAAACCTGCTCAACGGCTCCTAATTGCGGTTTGCCGCCATCAACAACGATTAAATTGGGATATGGCCATTCGGGATGGCCTAGCCGTCGATCTATCGTTTCGGCGATCATTTTTGGATCGTTGGGGCCAGATTGTTTAATTTTAAATTGCCGATATTGACCGGTGTCTGCCTGGCCGTCAGAAAAAACCACCATTGATCCGGTCGCTTCTTGGCCGGAAAGATTGGCAATATCATAGGCCTCAATTCTTTTTAGGCTTTTTAAATCAAAGTAATTATTAAGAAGTTTTTTTAGGGTTTTGAGACGACTTTGATAATCTAGTTGCCGATCAGGACCGGCCAAAAAAAGATTAGGGTCGACTCGTTGTTGAGTTAAAAAGATCAAACCATCGACAATCTTTTTTGCTTTTTGGGCCGTTTCATAATTTTCTTTTTGGGCGGCCTGTTTCATTATTTTTTGGTATTGGTCAATAATTGATTGGCTTTGTCCGGAAAGGATTTTTTTAATTTTTTCGATTTGTTTTTGATAGTCTTTTCTATCTTTTGGGTTGTTATTAATACACGGGGCCGGACAAAGGCCAAGATGATAATAGAGGCAAGCTTTTGAGGGTATTTTCCGACAAGACCGATAAGGGAAAATGGTTCGAATTTGTTTTAAGATGAAACGAACGGTTTTAGCTGAAGGAAAGGGGCCAAAAAGCGTGGCTCCAGGTGTAGTCTTTCTGGCAGTGCCAATTTGAGGAAAGTCTTCTTGAGTAATTTTGATATAAAGGTAACGCTTATCATCTTTTAAAACTACGTTATATTTGGGCTGATATTGGTTAATTAATTTAGCCTCCAAAAGCAAGGCAGCAAAATCTGATTTGGTAATAAAAAACTTAACCGTTTTGGCATTTTTTATAATTTGGCCGGTTTTTTTAGTGATATTTTTTTGAAAGTAGCTTGATAAGCGAGAGCGCAAATTAGCCGCTTTGCCAATGTAAATTGGCTGTTTATTTTTGTTAAGGAAAAGATAAGCTCCTGATTTTTGGGGGATTTTTTTAGGAGTAAATTTCTTTAAATCTATTTCTTGCTTATTGATCATTTTTTAATTTTTTTGCCGATAATAAAGCCGCTGACAGTTAATAAGATAATACCGGTTAAGAGGAAATACCAATAACGAACTAGGCTTTGCCAACTGATTGGTGACAGGCTTTTGATGGAAATAGTTTCTTGGTTGTTGAAATTATCATTACTAATATCAACCAGTAAATGGCTGTCGGTTTGGCCCCAAAATGATTGACCATAAACAACCAGAGGAATTTCTATTTCACCCCAGGGTGGTAAAGCGTTAATAAGAGTTTTTTTAGGACTAACACCTAACCCCTGGCCGGCTATTTCGACTTCAATCTGGTAAAAGGCTCGATTATTGGGGTTGGTGATAATAATTTCTCCGCTTAGGTTTTGGCCAATGGCTACCTCTTTGGCTAAGTTAGAATCAACAACAAGCTTCTTGGTTTCTAGATTGGGTAAGTTTTGACTAAAAGCAATATTAACGCTTTTTTGGTGTTCTTTTTCTCTTTGATAAGCACCGGCCGGTAAAGGAGATTGGCTATTCTTTCCGTGAATAACAAAGGCCAAGTGAGCCATATCCATTTTATTGAAGTAATCAATATTGCTGGTTGATTCCCAGGTGGGGTCAACTTGGCGCCAGGTGTTTGTGTTGTTGTCCCAATATTCCGGCCAAGAATGTAAAACATCAGCATAAAGGGTTGAGGGGAGTATTTGTGGGTTAGCCGAATAGGCGTAGCCGTTTATTTCTCGGGCGGGAATTCCCGCCGCCCGGGCCAAAGCAATAAACAAATCGGTAAATTCAGTACAAATGGCCTGATCAGGGTTTTCTAGGGCCAACAGCGCTCCTTGGCGGTCAATTTGCCTATTTTTAACTCGGTCTAAATTATATTGGAGGTTATTGACAACGTAATGATAAATTTGGTCAGCTGTTTTTAAATTTTTAGCCAAGGATTTAATTTTTTCATTGTTTGTTTCCCAATAACGATCCTCTTTTAAATAAAGGGAAAAGTCTTCTGGTTCAAGAGGACTGTTTTTGGGTTCGGCGGTAATTTGGGCGACCCCTTGGGCGGTAATGTTAATGACTTCTTCTGGCTCTAAGAGAAAGTGGGCCAGCCAATTGCCGTCATCATCAATAACCACTTTTTCTGGCTGAGGGTCAAGGTCAGTCAAAAAGATTTTTTGGTAGCTGGTATCAGGGGGAAGGGCAATAATTTGTCGGACTGTTTGTTTAGTGGGATTTTCCAAAAAATATTTTAAATCAAATTGCATTAATTGAACATCTCCGAATATAGCCATGACTTCTTTCTCAAATAAATCGGTTTGATGAAAGGTAATAATAGTTTGGTTATTTTCAGCCTCTTTCCTAAAATTTTTAGGAGAAATAAAGGAAAGTGGGCCAAATTCATCGGGAACAATAATAGTTAATTTAGTTTCGTTGGTTTGATCAATATTATTAATTTTAGGGACAGTAATTCGCTTGGTTTGGCCGACATTTTCCACAAAGCCATCAATTTGATAGCTAATTTTGAACTGATTTGCCTTATCCTTTCCGGTAATAGGTGGATCAAAGAAAACGGTAATTTTAGTTAAGTTTCGATTAGAGCGATCGGTGCTGGTTCTAAGGTTTTGCTCTTGGGAAACAGCGGTAATGTCTTTTATTAGTTGGCTGCCGGTGATTGTCAAAGAGTATTGGGTGGCATAAATACTGGAAAAATTATTAACCATGTTAATATCGTGAGTTATTTGGGCTTCTCCGGCTTGATTTATTTGATAGGCGATTTCTTGGCTAATGGTGAATTCGTCTTGGGCTAGGGTAGTTTTTGCGGGCAAAAGAAGAAAAATAGCCAGAAAAAAGAGGAGAGTTTTTACTAATTTTTCTAATCTCAACATAAGCTTTATTTAATCATGGATTAGACGGGTAGTTCAATTAATCAGCTAAAACCTTTTTTAAAAACTGACCAGTGTAAGATTGGGTTTTTTGGACAATACTTTTTATGTCGCCTTGAGCAACAATTTCCCCTCCCCTCTCCCCGCCCTCTGGTCCTAGATCGATAATCCAGTCAGCATTTTTAACCAGATCTAAGTTGTGCTCAATAACAATGACGGTATTATTATCGGCTACTAACTGTCTTAAAACCGCGGTTAGTTTTTCCAAATCAGCAAAATGAAGGCCGGTTGTTGGTTCATCTAAGATATATAGAATGTGTTCAGGGCTTTGTTTGACCAATTCGTGGGCAATTTTTATTCTTTGGGCTTCGCCGCCGGAAAGAGTGGGTGCCGGTTGACCTAATTTTAAATAACCCAGGCCGACTTGAATTAAAACAGCCAGCTTTTTACTAATGCTGGGAACATTTTTAAAAAACTCTTGGGCCTCATCAATAGTCATATCTAAAACTTGGGCAATATTTTTTTCTTTATAAAGAATTTCTAGGGTGTCAGCATTATAACGTTTACCCTGGCAGACCTCGCATTTAACATAAACATCAGGTAAAAATTGCATTTCAATTTTTGACTGGCCATGGCCGGAACAAGCCTCACAACGGCCGCCTTTAGTATTGAAAGAAAATTGGCCGATATTGTAACCTCTGATTTTGGCTTCCGGGGTTTGGGCAAAAAGCTCTCTTATATCGGTGAAAATCCCGGTGTAGGTAGCGGGATTAGAACGAGGAGTACGGCCGATGGGTGATTGGTCAACCAAATAAGTGCGGGCCACTTGTTCGCTCCCCTTTAGATTCTTGTGTTGACCGGGCGCCTCTTTGCTGGTCTTGCCCAAAGCTCTGATTAGAGCCGGATAAAGAGTTTCGTTAATTAGGGTAGACTTGCCAGAGCCAGATACGCCAGTAACGCAAATTAGCTTGCCTAAAGGGAAAGAGACATTAATGTTTTTTAAATTATGCTCTGAGCACCCCTCAATGGTTAGGGTTTTGTTGTTTGGAGAGTGTTTTTTTGGTTGGAGAGAAATTTTCTTTTTACCGGATAAGTATTGGCCGGTTAGCGATTTAGGGTTGGTTTTTAATTTTTCCGGGCTGTTTTTGGCTACAATTTGTCCTCCCCGGCTGCCGGCTCCAGGGCCAAAATCAACCACTAGGTCAGACTCTTCCATAATTTGTCGGTCGTGTTCGACAACAACAACAGTGTTGCCCAAATTACGCAGGTTTTTTAAAGTTTTAATCAATCGGCCATTATCTCGAGGATGAAGACCGATAGTTGGTTCGTCTAAGACATACAAAACTCCCGTTAGGCCGGTGCCGATTTGGGAAGCCAGGCGAATTCGTTGGGCTTCGCCGCCGGCCAAGGTGCCGGTGGTTCGATCCAAGGTTAGGTAATCTAGACCAACAGAAGACAAGAATTTTAATCGAGTATTAATTTCTTTTAAAACCGGCTCGATTATTGCCTTTTCTCGTTTAGAAGAGCTGGCCGCTTTGACCATTTCTTTAAGAAAAGCCCGAATTTTTTTGATGTTTAAAGCGGTTAATTGGCTAATATTTTGACCGTTAATGGTAATTTTTAAGGCTAGCTCTTTTAATCTATCGCCTTGGCATTGAGGGCATTTTTGATAAATCATAAATTGTTCCAATGAGTGACGGATAAAATCGGAATCAGTTTCTTGATAGCGTCGTTCTAGCTCGGGAATAATGCCGGAAAATTTTTCTTCAATAGTAGTTTTTTGGCCATGGCGGTTTGAGCCGGAAACGAGAAAATATTTTTCTCCTGTTCCCCATAATAGTTTTTTGGTTTGTTTTTTTGATAATTGTTTTAGGGGTTTTCTTAAGGGGATGTTCTCTTCTTTAGCTGCTTGTCTTAAGATTCGGGCAAACCAGGTGTCTTGGTAATAAATTTTTACCATCGGGTTAATACCGCCTTCGGAAACAGACAGATTGGTGTTAAGAAATAGATTGGGGTCAAAGCGCAATAAGGCGCCGATGCCGTTACATTTAGGACAAGCCCCAAAGGGGGAGTTAAAGGAAAAGGTTCGAGGCTCAATTTTAGGGAAGGAAATATTGCATATCGGACAGGCGAATAGCTCGGAAAAAAGATGATCAACCGTTTTTCTTGGTTTTTTGGGCATTTCAAAAGAGGCGTCGTTAATCTCTAAAACAACAACCTGACCGTTAGAAAGGGTCAGGGCCGATCGAATTGCCTCAGCCAGTCGTTTTTGTTGGTTACTTTTTTCTTGTAAATCTTTTTTGGTAAAGCTTAATCGATCAACGACAACGTCAATGTTGTGTTGGTTGTTTTTTAGCAAGTTAAAATCATCGCCTAAATCAAAAAATTGATTATCAACCCGCACCTGGGTAAACCCCTTTTTCATTAAGTTTTGAAATAGGCCGCTAAATTCTCCTTTTTTACCTCTTACCAGCGGGGAGAGAATAAAAACCCGGGCCAAAGATTTATTTTTCAGTTTTTGAGCAATCAAGTTTTTAACTTGGCCAATAATTTGTTCCGGCGATTGGCGGGAAATTTCCCGGCCGCATTTAGGGCAATGGGGGTGGCCGATTCGAGCATAAAGAATGCGCAGGTAATCATAAATTTCGGTAACGGTGCCGACGGTGGAACGGGGGTTATTAGAAGTGGCTTTTTGGTCAATGGCAATAGCCGGTGACAAACCATCAATAATATCAACGTCTGGCTTATCCATTACCCCCAAAAACTGACGGGCGTAAGTGTTTAGACTCTCAACATAGCGGCGTTGGCCCTCGGCGTAGAGAGTGTCAAAGGCCAAGGAAGACTTGCCGGAACCGGATAGGCCGGTAAAAACAATTAATTTGTTTTTGGGCAGTTCTAGATTAATATTTTTTAGGTTGTGTTCTCGGGCGCCGCGGATAATAATTTTATCTTGCATAAGCAACCTATCATTATAGCTTAGTTTGGCAAAAATTGTTAGGGTTTTATTTGGGACTAGGCTGGATAGATCCAGGATCTATCAGGGAGAGGAAGTTATTAATTAGGCTTTTTTTCCGAAGAAGAAAAAGGCAGCGGCCAAAAATAAGAGCCCTAGAGGAATAATAAGCCAGAGCTTTTTTGTTAAACTTTGGTCGTCTTCTTCGCCCATAACCTGGCCTTCTTTTTCAGCAGTTTGGCCTTCATCAAGTAGTGTTCCTTCTTCTTCGTTCTCTTTTTTGTCTTCTTCAATTGTGTCGGCGATTTCTTCTCGGGCTTGTTCTTCTTCTTCGGTTAGTAAAATAACTTCAGTTTCGTCGATATCTTCTATGCCTCCTGTTCCCTCTTCGGTGGTCACTCCGGCGACTTCGCCGGCAATTACTTCGCCTGGGGCGTCGGTTACCAGTCCGGAAGCGTTACCAGCCTGGTCAATTACCCTTAAGGCGTAATAATAGGTGGTATCTTTTTCTAGGCCACTGTCTTCAAAGGTCATTTTTTCATTTGCCGACCCTCCGGCTTCGCCAATTTTGGTAGAAGAGTTGGCGGTAAAGCTTTTGTCTTGGGAACGATAAAGATAAACCTGATAAAAATCATCATTATCAGGATTAGTCCAAGAAAGTCGATAGGCCGTCTCCCCTACTCGCTCTTTTTTAAAGTTGATTACCTTATCGGGATTGGATCGGTCGATAACAACAGAAACGGTGGGGCTGTTTTCGGCTAGATTGGCAGTTTTTGCTTGAGCGTAAAAATTATATTTTCCCTCGCCATCATAAATATCAGCATCCTCAATTTGAAAATAACCGGACACTTCAGTTTTATTTTTGTCTCTGGTCTGTCGCCAGGAGCCCCCCTCTTTTTGAACATAAAGATTAACGGTAGCTTCATTGTCTTCGGTATCAAGGTAAGCATAATAAAGACGAAAATTAGCCGAATCTTGGTATTCAGGAATTGGCGACAAGGTAAGTTTTAGAGCGGCTAGGGCCGGACTGGCCAAAAGAAAGCCCGTTGCCAGAGTGATTAGAAAAAGAATGGTTTTTTTCATTTTAATTATCTTCAAATTTTTTAGTTTTTACTCTTAAAGTGATACCGCCGGCGATTAAAATTAGAGCAACAATTGAATACCAGGTATTGGCGCCGGTAGCTGGCAAAGTAGTAGCGCCTAAAACTTTGCCCTCGGTAGCTGCTCCCAAGACTTGGCCGCCAACAGTTCGGCCCTCAACTTGGTATTCGGGGTCAATTTTTACCGAAGAGTCAACGATACTGCTTTCAACCAGGGTGGGTGAACCATAACCATAGACGTGGGCGATATTGGTATAGGTGGCCGGCTTGTTAGTTGGTTCAATTTGAATAGTATATTTGACCACTACGACTGATTCGCCGGGGACTTCCTCATCCCAATTCCAGATTAGGGTTTTGCCCTCGTTGGTTGTGGGTTCAACGGTGGCACCATCAATGGTGCTGGTGCCGGTTTGATAAACAAAACCATCAGGAAGAACATCTCTTAGCTTCATTTCTGATAAAGTTCTTTGGCCAACGGTAATGGTAAGGGTATATTCAATGGTTTGGCCAACACCAACCGAACCAGTCGTATTATTATTTTTAGTTAACCAAATATTGGCTGGTGGAGCATTATAAAAATCGGCCTCGACATTACTGCCGGAGGCAATTTCAATATTTTCATACGTTCCGCTTTCTGGGTTGCTGGCTCGCCAGCCTTCAGCGCTTCGGTCTTCTTCGGTGACGGTGTAGGTTCCGGCCGTTAAACCGGTGAATTCATAGTAGCCATTACTATCGGTTTTGGTGCAATTTTGGGTTTCCAGATTATCGCCAGTCAGACAAATTTCCCAATCTTCGATTCCTTCTTCCCCCTCTTCTTTGGTGCCATTATCGTTTCGATCGTAAATTTTATAGCCAGAAATTTGCCCAAGATCGAAGTTACCAATATAGCAGGTGGTGGTTTGGCCGGGATTGACGGTTATTTGATGGCTATTGTTTTCTTGGGCTTGAGCAAAAACAGTATTAGCTAAACCCAAAACGCCGGTCGCTTCAAGAGGTGGGGATGGAGTAGGTTCAATATTGTTATTGTCAGGTTCCTCTTGGTCGCCAAGACAATAAATGTTAGTTTGCCCCCAACCTTCTTTTAAAATTTCACTTAAATCATATTGGCCTGGGTTAAGATCGGCAAAGATAACTTTTCCGTCGTTGTCGGTGGTCTCGGTTTTTTCTCCCAAAACAATTTCCCAATCTGAAAGAAAATTTTCGCCTTCATCTTGAGTGCCGTTGGCATTTTCATCATCGAATTTATAAATTTCGGCAGAGCCGTGAAGAGGCGCGTTGAAAGCAACACAATGATAGGCTTGACCGTATTGTGGGCTATTAATCCATTCCCAGTTATCATAATTCATAACATCGCGATGGCAATAAAATTCGGCCGACACATTATTTGAATTATTGTTTCCCGAAGTGGCATAGGTGAAAGGAACATAACCCTCTTTTAAAACTTCTCTCATTTCGATCCGGTTACCAAGGCTTGACAGATTATTAATTTCAACTTGGGTTTTACCATTTTCGTTGGTTGGTCCAAAAGCATTCCATTTGCCGCCAGCGGAGCCAATCAGGTCATCTCCGCTATAACCGGAATCGGCCGGACCCCATTCAAAGCCCCAGTCTTCTTCAAACCAGCAATTACCCTGGCTATTATCAACAAAGTTTTGGGCAGTATCAGCGGTAATTGGATTGCCATGGCTTTTAACGGCGCCCCAATTAGGAAGATGCGACTCATCATTACAAACAATTTTATGAGCAATGATAGTAACAGGAGCGTCAATTTTGTTTTTTAGAATGAAGCTGTTATTTTCACTGCCAACCTGTACCAAGCTTCCTTTCCCTTCCAGGTTAATCCAATCGTTTGGTAGGACCTCATCTAAAATATATTCGCCCTGAATAACATTTAAAGAAACACAGCCGTTTTCTTCAGTTTGACCATAATATCCATCTTGTATTTTGTATATTTAAAACAGAAGATCGTCATTATTTAGGTTATCGTTGTAATTATCGTCGTGGATTGAAAAGTTTATTGGTCCGCCGGAGTGATCGTAAACATGTGTATAAGAATGAAGGGGTTCGTTGAGCGTTCCCCAATTAACAGTATTATTATTAATCTGAACCATTAGGCCATTGCCGCTTGGTAAATCAAACCCGCTTAGCCAACAATCACATCCGCTGGGGATATTGCTTGGTCGGTAAGAGTAGCCGGCATCAGCAATCATTTGGGAGCTACCATAGCGGTAAGTACCGCCAACTTTTATTAAATATTTTCCGGTCTCTAAATCAGAGCTATTTGTTCCAGAGGAGTCAGAAACGTTTATTGGCGTTGGTCCGTCTACTTTTTCTGAAGCCAGGGCCACTTCCCAACCAGAAAGCCTATTTCCTAAGTCATCCTCTTTACAAATTTCAACTTCTACAGGAGTTACGCACTCGTAAACATCTAAATTTAAAGACCCTTCGTTATCGTTCATTCCTGCTTGATTATCCCAAGAGGTATTAAACCAGCTGCCGTAACGATCGCCAATTAAGAATTGAACTTGGTTAGTTGTCGGCTCGTAATATTTGGTATAAACATGGTTTTCGTTAAAATTGCCCCACTCAACTATTCCCACTCCCTCTCCCAGGTCAGCGAGTAGAGCGTGAGCGCCATAATCAGAACCTGTTCCTTTTATTCCATATTGAGTTGCAAGTGTTGGCCAGCCCTCTAGTGTTGTATATCCAGCATCAGCCCAAGGATCTTTGTGCCACTTAGGATCAGTGGGTCGGAAAGTCCCTGAAGTCTCAAAAAGATATTTACCGCCAGCTGTTAAACTTGATAAAACCTCTCCATTTAGATTAGTAGATGAAACAGTTGTGCTATCAATAGGATTTTTACCTCTTACGGTTCCTGGTGGACATTTGTTTTCACCGTTATAAATTGGCACCAATTTACAGTTGGCAGTACAAAAGTTTTCTCCTGGAACAACCTCGTCTTCACCATCGCATTCTTCAGAATCTTGATTTTTAACCCCGTCACCACACTGAACAACAGGTTCCTCACAAACCCTTTGAGTTGCGTCCACTGCATCTAAATCAAATCCATCATCATTTCCCGCTTGCCCAACAGAAGATTCAACTAATTTCACGGAATTGATCCATGATAGCCCAATATCGCTAAGATCAAAGTAATTTATACCGTCTCTGGTTCCATCGCCGTTCCCATCACTAAAACTACTGGCCTCACCAAGATATATCCAGCCTGTATGATCATTTTTAACCCAAAATTCAGCCTTTTCTTCAATATCCAAAAGCCTATTCCAAGTTATTTCGTGAACAGATAAATCATTACCCGGAACATTTGCTATGTAATAATTAAAGTTTAAGATTATTTCTCCACCACTACCTAAACTATAAAAATTTCCATCAGCTTCACCCAAGGCCTCTCCTGGATCAAATCTAATAGAATCAGTGATTTCATTTCCATTATATAAAGTACCAGTAGTGACTGAACCAACTTTATCGGCCCAAACAGGTCCTTCTTCCACGCACTCTGGGGTTTCTTCACCCAAACATTCCATTTCGACATTGTTTAAAAACATGCCAAAAGAGTCAGGTGTGCCCACTTCAGTAAAATGAATTTCTGTTAAATTTGTTGTGGCAGTGAAGGTATATGTTTCTTTTTGCCAGTTAATATTGCTTCCTCCTGAGATGTTATTGCTATTAGAAATCTCTGTGCCATTAATTTCAACTTTGATTTGGTTATTGTTGTGATTCGGTCTTGGAGAATAATCCCAAGATAGAGTGTATTGGTCACCAATAATCGTTGGTATCTTCTGATAAAGATAAATAGAAGCCGGCTCTCCATTTAAACTGCCACCCGGGCCATCCCAATCGCTATCTAATTCGACATGTTGGTCATAGCTTGATCCCCAATCATTAACTCCGGCATGAATTTCTATTTTTGGTTCTGGGCGTTGAGTGCCGGTATAAGAACTTGAACCTTCGTACCACTCGGATGTCCAGCCCGGAACCTCGTTATTATCAAAAATATTCCACAATAAGGGGTGGGTTACGCTTGGAATATTAAAAGAGCTATTGGTAACAACGTTAACTTCTGGAACACAAGTAGGCGTTATCCATTGACACTCAGAGGAACAATTGGATTGGCCATTAAGATCACCATAATCACATTCTTCTTCTCCTTCTAAAATGCCATTTCCACACTCTTCCGATGGTGGGGATGGGATTTCACAGTCGTTCTCCCAAATTGCTCGACCCTCTTCCCAGTTTAGTCCGGGATATTGATGTTCGGTCTTATCAGCATATTTCCAGGAACCATCGATTTTCTTTTTACAGGCTTTTGAGTTATCGTTACTATTATAGGCTTCTTCTTCAGTAGGACATTCAAAATATATGAAGGGTGGAATTATATCTCCCCAGGAATGATCAGCAATTCCCGAATACCAAACTGGACCAGTATGGTCAACATGTCCGTTTAAAGTTCCTGATTTATTTGGTGTATTAACCGTATAGGGGTTTTGGTGACTATCTGTTGCATGACAAATAGTAATTTTGTCAGTAGAAATCTTACGACACCCATTTATCTCAAACGAGTAAGGCATATTAGTTTGAGGCCAATTATCCCATCCAGGAATTGCACCATGCTCAAATTCTCCCCAATCATACAAAAAAGAGTTGTTTAACGTTTTTACTTCACCATATGTATCAGAGATTGGCGTATCATCATCAACAGTTATAACAATATTCCCATTATATATTTGGATAATAAGATTGAATATCCCATCGCTTGGGATCGAATAATCTCTGTAAACCTGAACTATTTCTCCGCTATTATTTCCATCAGTAGGACCTATGCGCATGTGGTCAGAGCTTATTCTGTATAAATAGGCGTAGGCACCACTCTGAAATCCCGAAGAACCTCCTTCCAATAAGCCTTTGTCTATGAGCCCAACAAAGGCAACATCCCCCACAGCCATAGAAGAAACATTTATTTCTCCTGAAAAATTTACTTCAGAATTATTTGGATCGCACATATAGAAGGGCTCGGCCCATTGATAATAATGAGCATAACCCTCGGGTGCAGGATTACCCACATAGCGCAAGTAATATTTAGAATTATCAGGGTCTGCGCTTGGATCTTTTGTAGTAGAACCAACTGTTTCCGATATAACAAAAATCGTGAAGTGATTGAGAGCCCCAACTTTAACCTTGTCTCCTTCTTGAATTGTTTTTTCTTCTTCAACAAGCTTTAGCTCATTTTCTTTTAATGGCTCTGTTTGGTTTTTGATCTTCTCTGCTGTTTTCTCGATATAAGAAACCTCCGCAGTTGTGTTTTTCGGCTTTGGCAAAGTGACATCATATTCAAAAGTGCCATTGGCCATATCGGTAGTAATGTCGTAGGCATATTCACCGTAGGCATTAAAATCTTCCGGTAAATTAAGATCAGATATTTTTACTTTTTGAATTTTTAATGGACTGCGCAGGCTTTCGTTTTCTGGTAAACAAGTAAAAGTAACGGTAACTTTTTCTTCTTGGGGATAGATATAGGTTACTCCTAGCTGAACCGGGTTTAGGGTTTGGGCAAAACCTTCTTCTTCATTTATTTCCCAATCACCATTAACGCTTTGGGTTAATTCAGCTCCTTCTTCAAGACAAACTTTTACTACTTCTGCCGGCTCTTCTTCTGGCGGATTTTCATTTAGCTTGGCACTTTCCTCAAATTCGGGGCTGGGGTTAATGTCAAGATTTTTTTGGTTCGAATCCTCTTCTTCTTCGGCATCTTTTTCATTTTCTTGTGGAGTAGGCGTGGGGGTGGGAACGGGGGTAGGGGTGGGAGTAGTTTCTGGGTCTTGTTGATCATCGGCGCCTTCATCTATTGGCTGATTATTTTCTTGAGGAGGGGGAGTTGGATCAGGAATAGGAGTGGGGGTGGGGGTAATTTCTTCTTCTGGCAAAGGAGATTCTTCTTCGTTTTGAGAACCATCTTCTTCTTGGTCCTCTTTTTCCTCAGCTTGGTCTTCAATGACGACTTCTTGCTCGATTGGTTCTTCTTGGGCAAAAACTAAAGGTTGATTGACAATTATAAGACTGACAATTGGTTGTAGGGCAAGGTTTAGGGAGGCAAAAAGAGAGAAAAGCTTAAAGGCTAGGCTTTTTTTATACATATATATTTATGTTGTCGGCAGGAGAAAATATTTGGCAACTACTAACACTATCTATATAACTTTTGTTATCGGTTGTCAAGAGTTGTTTTTTGGTTTAGCCCTAACCACTAGTCTTTTTAAAGTGGTTCCCGGAGGATAGCAAGTTTGTAAAGTTAAGATTTCCTCATCAGCACTTTCCAAATATTTTATTGCCTCAGCGGGAACAATTCTTTTTTCAAAGACATAGTAATAGTAGGGCTTTTCTTTATAGAAGACAACAATTTCATCATTTTGGTCTAATTTTTGAATGAGGTAAAAGACAGCGTTGTATTGCTTAATTTCTAAGAGATTATCAGTGGCCGAATGGGCAAAAAGAAAAATGTTGCCGCCATGACCGGGAAAGGAAGTATTTTTAGCATGGGCAATGCCCTCTTTTAAAATGGGCAAAAATTCCTTTTCGTTAAAGGGATCAATGTTAGCAAAAATTGGCACATTAGCGTTGATTTTGGGGATAATGATGCCAAAATCGGTGCTCTTGGGGATAATGCCCCCCCTTTCCTTAAGGTAGCCATCATGATCCTGATTATTATTATATATATAGTATGAGGTGCCGATTAATTTATTATATTGAAAGATAATTTCTTGTTTTATTAGCGGTCCAAAAATGACTAACAAGATTACCAATCCAGAAGCAGTCAGAATAGCAGAGACAAGTTTTAGAGTTCTGACCATTTAGACTTATCATATCATGTCCAATCCTCATTTGAGGCTGGAAGAGTGTTATAATTAACAAGATATGAAATTTAAGCTAAAATCGGACTTTTCTCCTACCGGCGATCAGCCCCAAGCAATAAAAAAATTGGTTAGCGGAATAAAGCAAGGTATGAAACACCAGGTTCTTCTTGGGGTAACTGGCAGTGGCAAGACTTTTACGGTGGCCAAAGTAATTGAACAATTACAAAAACCGGCCCTGATAATTTCCCATAATAAAACTTTAGCCGGCCAGCTGTATCAGGAATTTCGCGATTTTTTCCCTGGCAATGCTATTTCTTATTTTGTTTCTTATTATGATTACTATCAGCCGGAAGCCTATCTTTCTACTACCGATACCTATATTGCCAAAGAAACCGACATTAATGATTTAGTTGAAAAACTACGCCTTGAGGCCACGGCCAACATTTTATCTCGAGACGATGTTTTGACGGTCGCCTCAGTTTCTTGTCTTTATGGTTTGGGTTCGCCAAAAGAATTTAAAAAACAGGTTCTTCATTTATCAAAGGGACAGGCGATTGGGCAAAAAGAAATTTTGCGGCAGTTGGTGGCGGTGGGCTATCAGCGCAATGAGTTTGATTTGCAAAGAAACACTTTCCGGGTTCGAGGCGGTCAATTAGATATTTTTCCTTCCCATAAAGATTTGGCTGTTAGAATAGTTCAATCTAATGAAGTAATAGAAAAAATTAGCCGTTTTGATCCGTTAACCGGCCAAATTTTGAAAGAGGAGAAAGATTTAGAGCGGGTTATTGTTTACCCGGCTCGACACTATTTGGTTGCTAAAAGCCAAAAAGAAGTTTTTGCCCAAATCAGACAAGATTTAAAAAAGCAGGTTAAGAAATTTAAAAAAGACAATCGTTTGATTGAGGCCCAAAGAATTGAGGAGCGGGTTAATTATGATTTGGAAATGATTGAGGAGCTAGGTTATGTTAATGGAATTGAAAACTATTCTCGTTATTTTGATGGCCGCTCCCCCGGCGAACCTCCTTACACTTTAATAGACTATTATAACGAAGCCTATGGAGATGATTGGCTTCTTTTTGTTGACGAGTCTCATATGAGCATTCCTCAAATTCGAGGCATGTATCGAGGCGACCAGGCCCGAAAAAAAACTTTAATTGATTTTGGTTTTCGTTTGCCGGCCGCTTTTGACAATCGGCCCCTAAAGTTTGAAGAATTTTCTCGAAAAACCCACCAGACGATCTATGTTAGCGCCACCCCTGATAGCTGGGAGCTGTCTTTGTCTAAAACTTCCGGACAAGTGGTTGAACAATTAATTCGCCCTACTGGTTTGCCGGACCCAAAAGTTTCCATTCATACCATCAAAAATCAAATTAAGGACTTAATTAGCGAGGTTAAGGCCCGGGCTGATAAAAAGCAGCGAACTTTGGTGTTGACTTTAACTAAGCGCTTGGCCGAAGATTTAGCCGATTTTTTGGCTAAAGAAGGTTTACGGGTTCAGTATTTGCATTCGGAGATTGAGACCTTAAAAAGAAGTGATGTTTTGGCCGATTTGAGACGAGGCAAGTTTGATTGTTTGGTAGGAATTAACCTCTTGCGAGAGGGATTGGATTTGCCGGAAGTCTCTTTAGTGGCCATTTTGGATGCGGACAAAGAGGGTTTTTTGCGAAGCAAGACCTCCCTAATCCAAATTATGGGTCGAGCCGCTCGTCATGTTGAGGGAGAAGTGATTCTATATGCCGATAGGAAAACTGGCTCAATTAAGGGGGCGGTTGAAGAGATTAATCGTCGACGCCAAATTCAGTTGGAGTATAACAAAGAGCATAATATTACTCCTCGGTCAATTACTAAGCCAATTAGGGATCGGTTAATTGAACATCAGGAAGAAGAAAAAAAGCGTTCGGTTTGGCAGGAGGAGGTTAAAAAAGCTTCCTCGTTAGTACCGGTGGAAAGAAAGAAACTAATTAAAAAGCTAAGAAAGGAAATGAAGACCACCGCTGATGAGCTGGACTTTGAACAAGCGATTGAAATTCGCGAAGCGATCAAGAGAATTGTCTAAAAAAAGAGTGCTACAATGCCATTATGAAAGTAATTATTAAAAACGATAAGCAAATTGAGGGTATCAGGCGCTCTTGTCGATTGGCTTCTCAAACCTTAGATTATCTTACCCCTTTTGTTGAGGAAGGGGTTAGCACTCAGAAAATAAACGATTTGGCCCATCAATTTATTATTGATCATGGGGCCAAATCAGCCTCTCTTGGTTACCAGGGTTTTCCTAAAAGTGTCTGCACTTCTTTAAACGAGGTTGTTTGTCATGGTATCCCCTCCCCTGAAGATATTTTAAAAAAAGGTGACATTTTAAATGTTGATGTGACAACAATCTTGGACGGTTTTTATGGCGATACTTCGCGAATGTTTTTAATTGAGCCAGTGGCCAAAGAGGCTAAAAAATTAGTTGCCGAAACCAAAAAGGCCACAATGAAAGCAATTGAAGCTTTATCCCCGGGTAAATATTTAAACCATTGTGTCGGTCGAGTAATTGAAGATTATGTTAAACAATTTGGCTATGCTTCAGTTCGATCCTTAACTGGTCATGGGGTGGGATTAGAATTTCACGAAGATCCATCTGTTTTTCATTTTAACCTGGGCTTTGAGGATGTTTTATTAAAACCAGGTATGATTTTAACGATTGAGCCGATGATTAACGCCTCTGATAATTATCGGGTTCGAACCGATGCTGACGATGGCTGGACGGTTCGGACTCTTGATGGAGCTTTGTCGGCCCAATGGGAACATTCAGTTTTGATTACTAAAAACGGAGCCGAAATTTTAACTTTAAGCTAAATTTTTACACCCCGGGGGTGTAAAAAATGAATATTGACTTTTTGGGTTTTCTTTGGTAAATTTTTGAGTAAGCTTATGCCAGTTACTCTTTATAAACGCCAAAAACAAATCCTCGATTTTATTGCCCAGTATATTCAAAAATTTGGTGTTTCCCCTACTCTACAGCAAATCGCTGATGCTATTGGTGTTTCTTCTTTGGCGACGGTTCACGAGCACTTAAATAATTTGGAAAAAAAAGGCGTTTTAAGACGTTATAAAGGCAAAATTCGCGGTATTGAAATTTTGGATGAAGACTTGGCTGACGATAATACTCCCCAAGTTGAGGTGCCGATTTTGGGTTTTATTGCCGCCGGAGCGCCAATTGAGACTTATACCGATCCCAATGCCTCTTTATCGGTGCCAGCGAATTTAGTTTCCGGCAAAAAAAGAAGCTTTGTTTTGCAAGTTAAGGGAGAATCAATGGTTGATGAGGGGATTTTAGATGGTGATTTTGTAGTTGTTGAGGAAAGAGAACAGGCCAAAGACGGTGATATTGTGGTGGCGATTTTAGAAGATGGTTTGGCCACCCTAAAGCGCTATTTTAAAGAAAAAACTCGTATTCGTCTGGAGCCGGCTAACAGCAGCATGAAACCCATTTTTGCTAAAAATGTGGCGATTAAGGGTCGAGTAAAGGGAGTGATTAGAAAGTTTGGTGAGTAAATTTTACTTTTTTTGTTCTTCTAAGAATTTGCTTCTTTTTTTGTAACCCCAGACCAAAAAACCAAAAATAGCCGCCGCAATTAGAATAGTAAGAATATCTGAAATTTGATCTAGGCCCTGAGCCATTGACTCATAGGCCTCGCCCACCTGCCAGCCGATAAAACCTAGAATAAAGCTTCTGAGTAGAACTCCCAAAGCAGAAGCAAGGTAAAAATCGACAATAGGCATGCGGATAGCCCCAGCCACACCGGAAATGATTGAGATAGGAATAACGGGAATGGCTCGCAAGATAAAAACTAGTAAATCGTCATGCCAGGTGCCTTTAAATTTTTTTTGAAGATGTTTAATATCTTGCCAGGAGAAACCAATAAAATGACTGAATTTTTCAATCAACGGTTTGCCGCCGAAATAAGCAATAAAATAAACAATCCCCAATCCTAAGACGGCGGCGACGGAGTAAGGTAGGGTAATTTTTAAGAATATCTCCCCCAAAGCTGAAAGAAGAGGCTGCTCTTTGGCGACAAGCAAGAAACCGCCAGCCATAGTAATTAGAGGAGAAGGAATGGGGATGATGATTTGTTCGATAATACCGCCCCAGAAAATCGCCCAAGTGCCATTTTTACCAATGGCCGTAACGATCCAGTTGGTAATTTGATCAACAATTTCAAACATAAGTTTTCATTCAATGGCTGTCATTATAACCATTTTAATCGCCGTTTAGCAAATGGTAGGTCTACCTTAGGGTATTCCACCTCGAAGGTGGAATAGGGGGAGGTGAGTTAGTAAGTTATTGTTATAATAGGGTTATGGGGAAATTATTTTTAGTAGCGACACCAATTGGCAACTTGGCTGATATTACTTTTCGAGCGATAGAAGTTTTAGAAGGAGTGGATTTGGTTTTAGCCGAGGATACCAGAAAGACCGGCCGACTTCTAAAAGAGATTTTGCCATCAGAAAAAACCCCTCCTCCCCTGCTGCCTTTTTTTGAAGGCAATGAATTAAAAAAACAACCGGAAATTTTGGCCAAACTATTAAATGGTAATGATGTGGCTCTGGTAACTAATGCCGGCACGCCGGTTATTGCTGATCCGGGTTTTAAGTTGGTTCGAGCTTGTCTTGGGGCAGGAATTGAGGTGGTTGGTGTTCCTGGTCCCAATGCGGCCATCACCGCCCTATCAATTTCCGGTTTGCCAACGGATAAGTTTTTATTTTTGGGATTTTTGCCTAAGAAAAAGGGTAAAATAAAAAAAATGTTTCAGGCCTTTGCTAATTTGGCCGACTCCCCTATTTTTCCCACTTTAGTTTTTTATGAGTCACCCTATCGTTTGCTCAAAACCTTAAGTCTTGCTCAGAAGATTTTTCCTGCTCATACTCAGGTGGTGATTGCTAGAGAATTAACCAAGGTTCATGAAGAAAAAATTGCTGGTAATTTGAAAGAGGTTTTGGATAAGTTGGAAAATAAAAAAATTAAAGGTGAGATAACTGTAGTTTTATCTTTAAAAAAACATCCTCCTCAGATTAAACTATGACCGGTCATATTAACAGGCGAGGAAATGTTCATTAATGACAGAACTGATGGAGCAACATCGGCCAATATTCCCCTAGGAAGCATTTGAGATTGACCTAAGAATTTTTTACCAACTAGAATGAAAGGAACTGGGTTGGCCGAATGTTCGGTGTCTATTTCTCCAGTAGAAAGATTAATCATTTCCTCGACATTGCCATGATCGGCGGTAACAACCGCTGTTCCGCCAGTAGCAAAGATTTGATTAATAATTTTTCCTAAAGCTTGATCAGTGGCTTCACAGGCCTTAATTCCAGCTTCCAAAACCCCAGTGTGACCGACCATGTCGGGATTGGCAAAATTAATTAAAATAAAATCAAGATTGTTTTTTCTCAATCTTTTCAAGACTTCTTCGGTTACCTCTGGAGCGCTCATTTCCGGTTTTTGGTCATAAGTTTTAACTGGCGGTGAGGAGACCTCGAACCATTCTTCTCCGGCAAAGGGCTTTTCACGAAAACCATTAAAGTAGTAGGTAACGAAACGTTCTTTTTCGGTTTCAGCAATATGAAGCTGTCTTCTTCCTTCTTGAGAAATTACTTGAGCCAAGGGTAGAGGAATTTCTCGAGAAGGAAAGGCAACATGGACAGGCAGGCCCTTTTCGTATTCAGTCATGGTGACAAAGAAAATGTTGGTTAATTTCTTTTTCCTTTGGAATGTTTGGATTTTTTCAATCGGGGCATATAGTTTTTGGCCGTATTTTTCCGCGTAAGGATCAAAGGCGGCTTTTTTAGGTTGGTAGTTTTCTAAATCTTCTAAAACAATGGCCTTGGTGAGTTGCCGGGGCCGGTCAATTCTAAAGTTGAAGAAAATTACCCCGTCACCATCTTTAATGGTCTTGGACGTTTGGTTTGGACCATTAATAATAGTGGGTTTAATAAATTCATCTGTTTCTTGGCGTTGGTAGGCTTGTTTTATAGCTTCCTTGGCGCTTGGGGCCGATATGCCTTGGCCTTCAACAATGGCCTGATAGGCTTTTTGAGTTCTTTCCCAACGATTATCTCGATCCATTGCCCAAAACCGTCCCATAATGCTGGCAATTTCTCCCACTTCCAAGCTAGCCATTTGGTTTTCAACTTGCTCTAAGAATGTTAGGGCCGACTTGGGAGGTGAGTCCCGGCCATCGGTAAAAAGATGTAGATAAACTTTTTTTACTTTTTCTTTTTTGGCCAATCTTAGCAGAGCAAATAGATGCTGATTATTGGCATGAACTCCAGCTGAACCAATCATTCCTAAAAGATGGAGAGGTTGATCGTTTTTTTTGCTGAAGGCAATGGCCTCTAAAAAGGCCTTATTTTCAAAAAATGTCCCATCGGCAACACTCATATTAATTCGGACCAGGTCTTGAAGCACAATTCGGCCAGCCCCTAAATTAAGATGACCAGTTTCAGAATTACCCTTTTCTCCTTTTGGTAAGCCAACTGGTTCGCCGGAAGCAATTAGTTGAGTATGAGGGAAAGAAGCCCAGTATTTATTAAAGTTTGGGGTTTTAGCTTGAAGAATAGCGTTGCCGGTTTGGGTATTAGCCAACCCCCAACCATCAAGAATAATTAAAACGGTAGGATCGTTATTATTCATCATTAATTAATTAATGGTTAGCTTGGTTGTTATTAAGAATTTCTTCAATTTTCATTAGTCGATTATATTTTGTTGTTCTTTCTCCTCGAGCTGGAGCGCCAAATTTAACGAAATCACCACCAACACCAACAGCAAAGTCGGCAATAAAATTATCAGCGGTTTCACCACTGCGATGAGAAATAACCGTTTTCCAGCCAGCCTCCTTGGCCATCTTGATAACTTTCAGGGTTTCGGAAATAGTTCCTACCTGATTTGGTTTAACCAAAATGCCGTTGCAAGATTTTTCTTGAATGGCTTTTTTGGTTCTTTCCGGGTTGGTACATAAAAGATCATCGCCTACAAGAGTAACCTTGTTTAGATCTAGAGTTTGAGCTAGACGACTCCAACCCTTCCAGTCGTCTTCGTATAAAGGATCTTCCAGAAGAAGCAGAGGGTATTGTTCTCTTAATTGACGATAAAAGGCAATAAAATCTTGAGTAGGCATTGGTGAGGTTCGGTCGCGAATATTGTAATAACCTTTTTTGTAAAAAAAATCGGCCGCCACATCAAGACCTAAATAAACATCTTTATGAAGAATATATCCGGCTCGATTAGTGGCCCGAGCCACTACTTCTAGGGCGTCAAGATTAGTAAAAAGATTAGGAGCAAAACCGCCCTCATCACCGACCGAATGAATAGCCTTGTTTTCTGTTAAAACCATTTCAACATGTTTGTAAATTTCGGCAGCTGCTCGAACTTGATTGGCAAAAGTCTTTATTCCCAAGGGAACAATATGGAATTCTTGGAATTCTAAATTCCCCGCTCCGTGTTTGCCGCCGTTGATCAAATTAAGAACGGGAACAGGCATTTTTTGATTATCAGGAATATTAAGGTCAAAATTTTTTGCCAATTCGGAAACATATTCAAATAGGTGACGTTGATAATGGAAGGCGGCGGCTTTAACCGCCGTGATAGAGCAAGACAAAATAGCATTAGCGCCCAAATTGCTTTTATTTTTAGTTCCATCTAAATCGATCATTGTTTGATCAATTTTTTCCTGATCTCCTATATCTAGGCCAATAATTTTAGGAGCAATAACCTTTTCTATGTTATAAATAGCTTTTAAAACTCCCTTGCCCAAATAGCGCTGTTTATCCTCGTCTCGCAACTCTAGGGCTTCATGGGAGCCAACGGAAGCGCCAGAAGGAACAGAGGCAGTAGCAAAAATATCATTATCTAAAAAGATGGTTGTTTCGATGGTAGGAGTGGCTCGAGAATCAATTATCTCTCGGGCGCCAACAGCGATAATTTTAGCCATTTTTAATATTTTTTTCTTCAGCCCAAGCAACTAGTTGTCGGGTTTCTTCAATAACATCAGGGTTAACAGAAACGCTGCTAATTCCCCAGGAAATTAATTTTTCTATAATATTTTCGGGTTGATCAGAAACTACTTGTCCGCAAATTGAACTAGTAATTTCGTGTTTTTGACAGGTTTTAATAATTTTTTTGATCGCCCAAAGAACAGCCGGATTAGTTTCATCAAATAGTTTATTTAGTTTAGCATTATCCCGATCAACACCCAACATCAACATTGTTAAGTCGTTAGTGCCGATAGAAACACCGTCAATACCAGCCTTGATAAATTTCTCTAAGTTAATAACGTTGCCTGGAGTTTCTACCATTAACCAAAGCTTAAAACTTGGACCGCGAGATAAACCATGGGTGGCAATAATTTTTTTAACCTCAATTAATTCTTCTGGAGTACGGACAAAGGGAAGCATTAACCAAAGATTTTTTAAACCTTTTTTATTTCGGATATTTTTAATTGCCTCTAATTCTAAAGAAAAGACTCGGCTATTAGCAATATAGCGACTAGCACCGCGGGAGCCAAGAAGGGGGTTCTCTTCTTCTGGTTCATATTTTTTACCACCAGTTAAGTGTCGGTATTCATTGGTTTTAAAGTCGCTGGATCGATAAACAACCGGACGAGGAGAAAAAGCCTGGCAAATTTTTTCTAAGCCAATTGATAATTCTTTAATAATAGTTTTTTCCTTGCCCTTATTAATTAGGACCTGGGGATGGGTGCCGATTTTGGCTAGCATAAATTCGGCTCGTAGCAAGCCAACGCCATCAACGGCTCTTTTGGCAATAGTTTTGGCTACCTCCGGCTCGCTTAAATTAACATAAATTCTAGTAGCGGTTTTAATTTTTTTTGCCTTTTTGGGATTAATTCTAGTTTTGGTTTTTTTAGAAGATTTTTTTCTTTGGCCGGTAAAAACTTGGCCCTGGTGCCCATCGATGGTAACAATTTGCTTATTTTTAAGGATTTTGGTGGCTTTTTTTGTGCCAACAATACAAGGAATGCTTAATTCTCGAGAAATAATTGCCGCATGGGAAGTCTGTCCGCCTTGATCGGTAATAATGCCGCCAATCAGGCGCATAGCCGGAATAAAATCGGGCGTTGTCATTGGGGCGACTAAAATGTCACCCTTTTTTATTTTTTTAATTTCTTTGGCGGATTTTATTTTTTTAACTGGACCAGAAATTATTCCTGGACTAGCAGCAATTCCTTCAAGAATAGGCGGTGGAGTTTTGATTGTTTTTCTTCCGGTTGGCTTTTTCTCTTTAGGGGCAATGGTTGCTAAGGGGCGAGATTGGAGAACAAAAAATTGATTTTTATCTTTAGCCCATTCTATTTCTTGAGGGAAAAAATAAAATTGGTGGATTTTTTTTGCTAGATCTGCCAGCCGTTTGATTTCATTTTCTGAAAGCTTAGCTTGGTTAATTTTTTTCTTGGCGACTAGGCTTTTAACATTTTTATTATTTTTTTTAGTTAAACAAACTTTTTGGGAATTTATTTTTTGGTTAATAATTTTTCCATTTTTAAAGTTAATTAAATATTGATCAGGGGTGACTTGGCCTTGAACTAGGTATTCTCCTAAACCCCAAATAGCTTCAATGATAAGAACGTTTTTTTTCACTCCAGTCGGATCAGCGGTAAACAGAACACCGGCGGTTTTGGCCTGAATCATTTTTTGGATAACCACCGCCATGCCCTGACCGAAAAGATTTTTTTTGGCTTTTTGACGAAAGAAGATCCCTCGTGGTTCAAAAAATGACGCCCAGCACTCTTGGACTTTTTTAACCACGTTGGCTTCTCCGGAAACATTTAGGAATGAAGATTGCAAATCTTCACCAACCGCCGAAGAGCGGACAGCAACCGGGGGGTTGGTTAATCGACCAAGTGAAGCGTAGGCTTTAATGATTTGCCAAGCCAGGTCTTCGGGCATTTGGCTGGCGAGAATTAATTTTTTGATTTGGCCTGAGACCTCTTGCAAGTTTTCCGGTTTTTTAAAATTAACGCTTTCTAGAAGAGAGCTAATTTTTGGTCGAAGCCCGTTTTCTTTAATAAAATAGTCATAGGCCTTGGTGGTGACAATAACACCGGGAGGGGTGGCCAGACCAAGTTTATTAATTTCGCCCAAAGAGGCTCCCTTATCCCCGACTAAGATTTGGTTATTGTTGTCGGCTTGGCCAATGTTGGTAATGAAGGATAAGTTTTTGGCAGGCACAGGAATAGGATTTTAATTTTTAATGAAATTTATTGTTATTTTGTTTAATTGTTGAATCGTTTTTTTTATTTAGCGTGAACTAATCGCAATACCACTTAGGGTATACGACACGGGTTCGCTACTTCTTAGCTTTTTTCGGTTAATTTTTCATCTTTTCGACTATAGTCGTCTTCAACTCGATAAGTTTTGCCAATTTCTGGGGTTGAGGCTTCAACAACTAAACAATCGGTGATTGCCTCAAGACGATGTTTTTTGCCCTGATTAATAGTATAACCATTTTTGGGAATCATCATCAAGGAAACCATTTTTCCTTTCTCGTTTTCCAGGATAAGCTTGGTCTCTCCTTCAAGAAGACTTAGGGTTTCTTGTTTTTGATCATGATATTGAAGGCTTAGGCGTTTACCGGCCTTAACAAAAAGAATTTTACCGGTGTAGGGCAGATTTTTGGGAGTAAATAAAATTTCCCAACCCCAGGGCTTAATCGTTTTTTGTGAGTATTGAATTTCTTTAGTCATTAAATTCTTTGTTGGAATTGATACTTATTCAGTTTATCATTAATAATCGTTTTAATTTTTTCTAAGTCTTGTTTAGTTTTGCCCTCAGCTCGACCAGAAAGCAAAGGCTCTGTATTAGAAGGGCGAAGCAGTCCCCAGGAATTTTCGAAAGAAAAACGAACCCCGTCGATATCTAAGACTTTGGCGCTTGGATATTCTGACTTTATCTCGTTGGCAATTTTTTCACCTATTTGGTATTTATCAATTCCTTGGGGTAGTTTAAGTCGAAATTCAGGAATTTGGTGGTATTGAGGTAGTTCTTTGGTTAATTGACCAATTCCCGGTCCCTGAGAAATAATTTCTAGTAATCTTAAGGCGGCGTAAAAAGCGTCATCATAACCAAAATAGCGGTCGGTAAAAAAGAAATGGCCGGAGATTTCTCCGCCAAAAATAGCCTTTTCTTGTTGCATTTTTTCGGTAATTAGCGGGAAACCTGTTTTCCAAAGAATTGGTTGGCCGCCATTGGCGCGAATAGTTTCTAAGACAGCCATGGTAGTGGAAACATTCAAGACGATTTTGGCCCCGGGATGATTTTGGCAAATTTTTTTGGCAAAAATAGCGGCGGTAATATCATTTTCAATAAATTTTCCTTCAGGGCTATAAACACCAATTCGATCACCATCGCCATCAAAAGCTAATCCCAAATTGTAATTGTTATCTTGAAGCTCTTTCTTCATTTTAGTGTAGTGTTCCTCTTTTTGAGGATAGGCGGGGTGGTTAGGAAAAGAACCGTCGGATTTTTCGAACAAAATTTTTGTTTGGCAACCAACCTTTTCAAACATTTTTTTGGCAAAAAGACCAGTTGTGCCGTTGCCGGTGTCGATCAAGATTCTTAGCGGTTTTTTGATTTTAATGTCTTTAGTGATGTAATCAATATATTTTTCGGCGATAGTTTTATTTTCGATTTTTCCTTGATTTTTTTTAATGAAGTCTTTGTTTTTAATAATTTTTTTAATATCTTGAAGTTGGTCACCATAAATAATATTTTTTTTAAGCGCTGACTTGATACCATTATATCCGGCTGGGTTATGGCTGGCGGTAATCATCATAGTCGCTGGCGACTGATAATGGTACCAAGAAAAATAAATCATGGGAGTGATTATTGTTCCTAAATTAACAACGTTTTGACCGGCAGAAATCAAGCCTTGGGAAATTTTTTTAGTAATTTCGGGACCGCTTTGACGATTGTCTTGGCCAAGGTAAACACTGGTGACTTTGTTTTTGGTAAAAAAAGTGCCAAAGGCTTGACCAAGAAGCCTAGCATCATCCTTATCCCATTGGTCAGGATAAAGACCGCGAATATCATAAGTGGAAAAAATTTTGGGATCCATTATTAGTTTAGGATTTTAAAGATTGGCGATTAAAAGTTCAAGACCAAATTCAAAAGAGTAAGACATTTGGCCAGTTTTCTGTTGATAATCCAAAAGAATCAGCCCTTTTAGCATTTTTTCTAATTGGTTTTGAGAAAAATTTTCTGCCTGTTTGATTAGCCTTTTCTTTTGCCAAGGGGCTTTTTTAAGTTCTTTTTGATGTTCGGATTTGGCAATAATCAGATCTTCAATTCGGCCAACTAAAAGATAGAAGACCAAGCCAACCGCCTCTTTTTTAAGAGTTTGGTTAAGAAGATAAAGAGACTTTTTTTTATTATCAGGGGAAAGGGAATCTAGAAAAGAAAAGATAGTTTTGTCTGGTTTAAACAGCTGGTCTTGCTTTTTAGGAAAAAGCTTTAGGGTCTTTGCGGGCAGGTTTTTGTTTGCCCAAATAATAATTTTTTTTTCAGAAGAAAACTGGTTAATTATTTGAGCAATTTTTTTTTGTTGTGAAAGAGAAAATTTTTGAAAATCGTCAAGAATAATTAATTTTTCCTGTTTAAAAAGATCCGGCTCTAGAGCATTA
>JBMNVW010000004.1:0-91764 GCA_050947035.1 Patescibacteria group bacterium | reverse complement strand
CAAAAAAAATTAATTATTTAGTTTCGGCTGGTTTTAATAGTTAATTTGGGCTAAAATATTTATTATGGAAAATAACTTAAGCGATAAAGAAAATTCTTCTCAAAAAAATAAATCAAAGAAAAATATTTTTCTTATTCTTCTCCTTTTATTATTTTTTATCACCATCGGCTTTGTTTTTTCAAAAAACCAATTTTTCGATAACGATTCTGCCGACATAGCCCAAGAAACAACCGAAACAAAAGATTCCGATTCATCCAGCGAGGAACTACCCGGCGAAGAAGCTGTTAGGTTCTTAGAAGAAGGGGAAAAAGTAGAGATAACCGGACCAATGAGCGTGGAAATAATTAGCCCCGAAGGAGAAACCTTCATTCCTTCTCAAGCCAGGATGTACAAGGCGGTTATTACCAACTTTCCTAAAAACGCTTCCGGTGAATGCGAATGGCTTTTTTATTTAAACCAATATGACCAAGAAGAACTTTACCAACAACAAACCACCCGGGTTACCCAAGATGGTTATTGTACCTTTACTTCTACCTTTATCAAATCCCGAGGAGAGCTAAGAGTGGAGGTTAGGGTAGTAGCCACCGATCCTCCTAGGGAAAAAGTTATTGCCGAAGCTGTGAGTGAAAGAAAATACACGGTTAAATAGGAACCTTGGTTTAGGTCTAGCTAAACTATCAAAGGAATAAAAAAATCTCTAGCGCAAAGGATTAATTAAAATAAAAATACTTTATGAATAAATACCAGCAAAGAGGGGATAACTATCGCTATAATCCTGACTCTAAAAAATCGCTTTAATCTCAAAATTGTTGACATATATTAGAGTTCCTGTATAATTTTATACAGGAAGTGCAATATAGTATGAAAACCTTAAAAGCTAGTCAAATCTTGCAAAAATCGGGAAAATCCGTCTTTTCAACCACCGAGATTAAAAATCTTTTAGAGATAGAAAAAGATAACACTGCTTACAAGAAAATTGAAGCTTTAGTCGAAACAAAAGTTCTCCAAAGAGCAAAAAGAGGGTTTTATATTCTAGCAGGAAAAGAGCCCTCCGATTTTGAGTTGGCCAATCATCTTTATCAACCTTCTTATATTTCCCTGGCCTCCGCTCTAAATGCCTACGGAATTATGGTGCAAACCCCCTATGAAATTGCCTCGGTAACTACCAAAACGGCCCAAAAAATAATTTTCGAGAATAAAACTTTTAGTTATTTTCATCTTGATAAAAAATATTTCTGGGGCTATAAAAAAGAAGACAATGCCTTAATTGCCAGTCCGGAAAAAGCCCTGATGGACGCAATATTTTTTGCTAGTTTGGGCAAGGCCTCTTATAATTTTGACGAATTCGATCTTCAAATCATCAACAAAGAAAAATTCCAGAATTTTTCAGAAAAAATAGCTTTACCAGCATATCATAAACTTAAAAAACAATTAGGCCTATGATTACCCCAGATCAAGTTCAAAAAATATCACAAGAAACCGGAGTAAACGAAAACGCGATTATTCGTGAATATATTCAAGCAGTTTTCTTAAAAGGACTTTACCAAAAAAAAGAGTCACAGCATATTTATTTTAAAGGGGGAACGGCGATCCACCTGCTCTTTCCGGCGCCCCGCTTTTCCATGGATTTGGATTTTAGTGCTGAGTTGTCTTGGGCTAATCTAAAAGAAATAATAAGCGCTACGGTCGAAGAGGCCCAATCAGAAATTCCCAACCTAAATGTTAAATTTTCCTCAGAAGAAAAAAAAGAATCTCTAACCGGAACCCTTCATTGGGATAGAGAAGGAAGAAAATATCCCTTAACGATCGATCTAGAATACTCACTAAGAGAAAAGCCGATTCAAAAACCAACCAAAACCCTTCTCAAAACCGATCTACCTGTGATCGGTTCGCCGCTAATTCTGCATTTGGCCTGGGAAGAAATCTTGGCCGAGAAAACAAGAGCGATTCTAACCAGAAAAAAAACCAAGGGAAGAGATTTTTATGATGTTTATTATCTTCTTTATAAAAAAGTCCCTTTACTGTGGGAGTTGGTGAGAGGAAAAATGAAACTTTATCCGAAATTTACCGAAGAGATAAATGCTGAAACGGTAATCAGCCGGGTAAAAAACTTTGATGACAAACGCCTAAAGCAAGACCTGGGCGCCTTTCTGCCTCGATGGGAAAAAGAAAATCTCTTACCCAGACTAAAAAAAGAACTAATTAGACTACTAAAACAATAAGATTATTTTATGAATAAATATCGTCAAAGAGGGGACAACTATCGCTATAATCCTGACTCTAAAGAACCATTCCGCATCTCCAGATTTCGCATGGAGCGATTTTTAGAATGTCCGCGTTGTTTTTACCTAGACCGGCGCCTGGGCCTGGGCCGGCCGTCCGGGCCCGGTTTTTCCCTAAACTCGGCTGTTGACCAACTATTAAAAAACGAGTTTGATTTACTACGGGAAAACGGCGAGGCCCACGAGCTAATGAAGCAATACCACATTGATGCTATTCCCTTCAAGCATCCCAAATTAGACGAGTGGCGGAATAACTTTGTTGGCCAGCGGCATTTACACCAAGAAACTAATCTTTTAATCTTTGGCGCCGTTGACGATATTTGGATTAACCGGCAAAAAGAGTTACTAATCGTGGATTACAAATCCACCAGCACGGCAAACGAAATTTCTCTGGATGACGAATACAAACAAGGCTACAAAAAACAAATGGAAGTTTACCAATGGCTATTTCGGCAAGAAGGTTTTGCTGTTAACAGCACCGGCTATTTTGTTTACGCTAATGCTTCTAAAAACCGGCCCAAATTTGACGCCAGATTAGAATTTGAACTGCAAATTATTCCTTACCAAGGAGATGATTCCTGGGTTGAGCCGACCATTTATAAGATGAAGGAGTGCTTAGACTCCGACCAAATCCCCGACCCGGGAGAGAATTGCGAATATTGCCGGTATCGAAAATTGATTAAAGAAAAAGAAGAATAAGGAGGTGAAAGAAAAATGAAGAAAATAATATTAATTTCAGTAACAATGATTGCCTTGTTAATCGTACCAACTATGGTTTTGGCCCAACTAGGACAGCAAGGTCAGGGTTCTCAACAACAAGATAGAGTCCAAGACCCAGCTACTCACGAAGAGGTGATTGTTGCCCCAGAGGGCAACCAGGTTCAAAACCAAGTTAAAACTCAAAACGCCGGTGAGGACAGCCAATTAAATGTCAACACCCAAGAAAATCTTCAGGCTGATGAGGACAGCCAAGGCAGAAGCGATATTGCCAGACAAAACATGAGCAGTGTGGCCCAAAAAGTAGAAGAACTACTAGAAAATGAAGGGGCCCAAGGCGGTATCGGTCAACAAGTAAAAACTATTGCCCAACAGCAAAAACAAGCTCAAGGCGAAATAGGCAATCAATTAGAAAAACTTGAATCTCGCCAGGGTTTGATGAAAAGGCTCTTTGGCGCCGACCAAAAGGCAATCAAGAACCTCAAACAGCAAATAGAGCAAAATCAACAAAGAATTCGGGAACTACAGGAATTGCAAAATCAGGTTATTAATCAAGCCGAAGAAGCTCAAGTTCAAGAGCTGGTTCAGGCTTTAGTTAGCCAAAATACCGCTCTAGAAGAGCAAGTCCAAACCGAAGAGAAAATAACTGGCGTTTTGGGCTGGTTATTAAAGCTGTTTAGCTAAAAAAATACTTGGTCACAATGCCTAATAGGTTGAACTGGACGCTGTTTGATTTTATTGTTATGGGAGGACTTGTTTTTGGAATTGGTTCTTTGTGCGTTTTGACGATCAAAAAGGTAGGCAAACATAAACTTGCCATTAGCCTTGCTTTTTTGCTGTTTTTTCTCTGGCTCTGGGCAGAGTTGGCGGTTGGTGTTTTTATTAATTGGGGCAGTTAGCTAAAAACTGTTATTTCTCTTATCATCCTAGTGTTTTTTTATTTCACCATCCCAAATCCGATCGGGAGATTCTGAAAAGGACCATGAATAAGGTTTAAAACTCACCCTGGATTTAATTTGGAGATAACTAAGCTGTTATTTTTACCCAAAAAGGCTTATACTAATCTTAATAAGCTCCTGTTACGAAAATATGAAAATAAAAACTTTTCTTATCCTAATCTTTTTCTTGCTTTTGCCCCAAATAGCCGGCGCTATCGGCGCTTATTTTACCTTTCCGGCCATTGATTCCTGGTATCAATTTTTAAATAAACCCACCTGGTCTCCTCCTAACTGGCTTTTTGGGCCGGCCTGGACCACGCTTTATTTTTTGATGGGTTTGGCCTCCTTTTTTATCTGGCAGAAAAGGGAAGACCCCAAAGCCAAAAAAGCCTTAACAGCCTATCTTCTCCACTTGCCGCTAAATTCTCTCTGGTCGATTATATTTTTTGGCCTAAAGAGCCCCCTGGGAGCCTTAATAGAAATAATCTTTTTATGGGTAGCAATTCTATACCTAACCATCTCCTTTTTTAAAATTAAGAAGGCTTCCGGCTGGCTGTTTTTGCCTTATTTATTGTGGACCAGTTTTGCCTCGGCCTTGAACCTGGCCATTGTTCTTTTAAACTAGATGAGAATTTGGGATTTGCCGGTAAAAGATTTGTGTAAAAATCATCTTTTAGGTGAGCACCGCGAACTTCACGCCATCTGGAGCATTTTAACCAAAAATACTAAAACAAAATTTAAGTAGTCAGCGCAAACTGTTTTCGCAAAATTATTCACAATCTTAGAAAGGAGAATTTTCGGGAATCCTTAACAAGTTTTGATTTAGAAATTAGCAATCTATCCTCCGAAACCAAAAAAAATGTTTTTCAACACAAACGAAACCGATGATAAGATTCTGAAAATGGTCGTGCTGAACTCAAAAAAAGCCTAATTTTAATTACGCTCGATAACCCAAAACTAGAGGTTGATTTTTTGTAGGAACACGCCTTTTCAAGGCTTATAGGGTTCGGCTTAATGTTTTTACTTGGGTCCTAGTTAAAACAAGTTCGCTCTGCCTTTTCAATTGTTTTCCTTAACCATTCAGGATATTTTTCATCGTTGATAATTGTCTCCGCACTTATCCATTCAAAATTCGAATGTTCCTCACTTAGCTCAACCTTTTCTTGCTTGGTCGTACAAAAAAAATCAACTCCCGTTAACTGAAAGCCTTTATTTTCCTTAGCAAATGTCCAGGCATTAAAAACTTGCCCCACCTCGACATCCAGTCCGGTTTCTTCTTTGGCCTCCCGAACGACTGCCTCCTCAAGTTTTTCCCCAAATCTTATTCTGCCTCCAGGCATATCAAAAGTATTAGGATTAATATCTTCAAGGTCACTCTTTTTTAAAACTAAAAACTTTTTCAATTTAGTATTAAAAATAATCGCTTTAGTTGCTACCCCGAATTCTGGCATAGTGTTATTCTATAAAACTCATTAACAAACTTCAACTTTTATTGACCATTCTCAACTCGGTTTTGATATTAGTTGAAAGAATAGTCATATTGTCGGTATTAATTGAATATTTTAAGCCAATCTTGTTGAAATAATTTAAAGGAATATCCTTATAAGACTTGAGCGGAGAAAACAGAACGTTAGAGGTGGGACAGATTTCCAATTCAATGTTTCTGGCAATAACTCTTTTTAACAACTCATCCCGGCGTTTGTTCACTTTTCGCGAATAATTTACAAAATTGTCAGGAACCCAAAGGAATACACCATGGCCAATGCCGTCAATTGGGAGTTTTAGTAATTTATCAAAATAGCTCAGATATTTTTCAGGGGAAATATTAGTAAAATTTTCACCGGCATGAACTGATATTTTGAGCTCTCGATTGTTTTGTGAATGGCATTTTTTATTAAAAGATGAAAGCCTGTCTACCGCAGAAGAAATAATATCTATGTTGCCAACGTTTTCGTTTCCTGAAAAATCAAAACCGCTTATGTAACCAAAAACTTCTTCGTCAGAAATTAGATAATCAAGCAATTTTCCGAGTGATTGTTGATTTATATTTTTATAGCCCTTTTCTGTGCTAATAAAAGTCAATCTAATCGAACCCTTAACCGATAAATTTTTATTATCTTTTAATCCCTGAACCATGCCTCGAAGTCTGTATTTTGTTTTTTCTAAATCCAAAAGTGGTCCTGCAAAAATATCAACTTTACTTACTTTAAGTTTTGACAAATAAGAAACGATAGCGCTGATACCCCCTCGATAGGTTGATTCAATTTCTTGACTCTTTCTGGGTTTAGTTATCTTTTGGATAAACCCGTATAGTTCAAAGAACTTCTTGTAATTACAGGCATGATTATTCTTGCTACCAAATAATCCTTTTACGTCTTTTTTAAAAAGAGAATAGGTTTCATTGGAAAAGTTCCCTTCTTTTAATCTTTTAGATACTTGTCTTGAAAATAAGTTTTCGAGAAGAACATCGTCAATAGGGCCTCCACGAAAATCTTTAATTTTTAACCAAACATACGACAAGGGCAAAGAGCCGGTGTAATGCAAATGCTGATCTTTATAGGTCATATTTGACTTGACAATTTAGAGCGTAAAATATAATATTCCCTTAATGTGCATTGAATGTGCATATGATAGCAAAATAATCACCATGTCTCAACTAAAGCGAGTAAGCCGAGCCCATTATTCTTCAGCTAGATATATAGAAGAACATGCTGATTTGCCTGAAGCGGAACCCAATTACAAAAACGTCGGCTGGTCGCTAGGTAACGCCTGTCCCCTGGACTGTAAACAATGTTACTCAAAAAGCGCCAGAGACCCCGGACAAGATTTAACAAAAGAGGCAGTAAACAGAGTAGTTAATCAATTAGCCTGTTTGGGAGTGGAAACAGTCAATCTTGGCGGAAACGAACCAATTTACACCAACGGACTTAACCCTAAAAATTCCTTACTTCCATATATCTTGGATTCCATCACCAAAAAGGGGATGTTAGTTGGAATTACTACCTCAGGAATCACACTGGTGCAGTTAGAAAGACTCTTTCCCGGTTATGTAGAAAAAATAAACGATGTTGATATTAGTATTGATTCTCCTAGGCCTCGTGAACATGATCAAAATAGGGGTAAAAGCGGAGTTTACAAATTGGCGATGCAAGCATTAAAGATTTGCAAAAAACACCAAATTCCAAGAAGCTTTATTATGTGCGCAATGAACTGGAATTTCACTCCGGAAAGAATTAACGAAATGATTGACTTGGCTATTAAGCATCAGGCAAATTATCGCGTCAATCCAATCAAGCCCATTGAGCCCGAACATATGGACCTTGTCTTAACGCCAAAACAATTTTATCAAGGCTTAATGACGATATTGGCAAGATGCGAACCAACCGATTTGAGCGATCCGGCCTGGGCAAGCTCTGTTAATATTACCCCAAACATTATTTCCGGATGCCCGTGCGGAATCACTTCATTTAGAATTCATTCAATTACACCCGATGGTCAGATACCAATTTCTCCCTGTATATACTTACATGACTATAAATATGGTAATTTACAAACAATGGATATTCAGGAAATTTTAAATTCCCCTCCTTTTCAAGCTTTTAGAAGACGAAAGGCTAATCCTGAGATAATTGAAGGTTGCCAAGATTGTGACCAGATATCTGTTTGTGGGGGTGGCTGCGCCGCTAGAGCTTATTTACACAGATTGCACAAAGAAGGAGATAACAAACGAACTTTATTTGTCAAAGATCCTTATTGTCCTAAAGATTTTGCTCCAAAAAAACAGACACAAGCCGGGCAAGTAAGTATTAAGAAAGGCGAACACGCCCTAGTTCATAAGGGTTATCTATGCACTGGCATATTTTCACCAAAAGAGAACAAGCATGGTTAAAAGTAAAGAAATTACCTTAATATCACCACCAACTACTACCCATCGGACACCCGAGGAATGCTTAGGTTTAGAATATTTGGCGGCAGAATCTATCGAACGGGGTCATAAGGTTAATTATCTTGATACCTGGATGTCTGGATTGGATTCCAAACAGACGGCTGAAAGAGTTCTGGAAAGAAAACCTGATGTTGTAGGAATATCACCTTCAATGGATTCTTTTCCGGTCGTAACTGATCTAATTCAGCTTTTAAGATCTCAACGATATAAAGGTCAAATAGTTTTGGGGGGAATTTATGCTTCTTTTGAAGCTGATAGCTTGTTAGCCGCCATCGGCCCCCAGATAGACGGAATTTTGGCAGGCGAGGCAGATGAAACTTTTCAAGAATTTTTACAAATTGGTGATATTCATGACATTCCGGGGGCAATTTATTGGCACCAAGGAGAAGTTGTCAGAAATCCAAGGCAAAAATCCAATGACAATTTAGACTTGCTACCGTTGCCCTACAGAGGAACCCTCCCTGTGGTCAGGAAACTAAAAACCCCCTCACATGTTATGGGAAGCAGGGGTTGCAGGGGCAATTGTTCCTTCTGTTCGGTTGCCTGCTACCAACAATTTTCGACAGAAAAGCGTTGGCGAGGACGAAGCCCAGAGAGCATTGTGGCAGAGTTAGTAGACCTGTCAAGGCAAGGAGAAGACATGGTTAAGCTGGTTGATGATAACTTTTTTGGCCAAAGAGTTGACAAGCGAAGAGAGTTGCGTTTTGCTCAACTACTAAAAAACTCAGGTATAAATATGCGCTTTCGGCTTTCTTTAAGAGTTGATGATGTTGAAAATGATATTATTGAGCTATTTAGGCAGGCTGGGTTATTTGCGGTTAGTTTAGGAGTTGAATCTTTTGTTCAGGAAAAACTGAGTGATTTTACTAAAGGAACAACAGTAGAGCAAAATATTGAGGCTCTGGAGATTTTACATAAACACGGCATCTATGTTCAAATGGGCCATATTATGTTTTGGCCTTTTACAACCATAGCAGAGGTTGAAGAGGAATTACATTATCTGAGAAGATTTAAATGGGCGGTAACTAAAGGAATATGTACCAGACTGTTTGCTGCTGAAGGAACGAAAATTACCGAAAAGTTGCGTCGCGAAATAGAATTCAAAGGAAAGGAGGGGGCTAATAATTTATATGAAATCGTTGATCCAGAAGCTAGAAATTTTTATCTTGCTTTAAGATCATGGTCCAGAAAACTTGCTTCTTTATATGAACAAGTAATTGACCCCATCTCTGCGCCTAAAAACGTCTCCCCGCAAATGCATGCTAAATTTCATGAATTATATATGGTTTTAAAGGGCATGGATCTTGAAGTTGCGGAAAGGCTTATTCCTCATGGTTCAGATCCGGCCAAACTTGAAAACATCTTGGAAAAATCACAAAGAGAGTTTTCCAAAAATCTGGTTTTAATTGGAAATCAGACAGATTACCTGTATAATCAAGCTGGATTATCAACTAGCCAATATCAAAACAAACGAGCATGAAGACAAAAGTATTTTTCGCCGCATCCAGTGATGTTTCTCAGGAAAAAAGGGAAAGATACAAAAAGATAATTTCCTTGATCAAAAATCAGGGTTTTGCTGTTTCTCAGGTAGTTTTTCGAAAAAAAGAATTTGATTTGCCTTCAGGGGAAATTGATTATCCTCATATCTACGACAGTGTAATTGATGAGATAAATCGATCTGACTTATTTATTGCTGATATTAGTTATCCGAGCAGCGGTGTTGGCTATCAAATTTACCATGCCTTTTATCAAAAAAAGCCGATTATTGCTTTGTTTACAGAAAATGAAAAATCTAATCCCTCTATGGTTATCCGGGGAATTAAATCAAAAAAATTTTTTGCTTTAAAATATAAAAATCTTGAGGATTTAAAAAATAACCTTTTACCTTTACTTAAAAAAGCCAAGAAACAATTAAGGGTTAGGTTCCATTTGGTTATTGACAACAAAGATTATTCTTTTATCGAAACGGCTGCCAATAATCTAGGAATAAGCAAAACAGAATATCTTAAAAAGTTAATCCGCTCTGCCCGCGAAAAACTATTAGATGAAAGAAAGAAATAGCCGGGTTTTTATTATTGAAGGCGTGCAGGGCAGCGGGAAAACAACTGCCGCAGAGCATTTGTCAGAAATGGGCTATAAATCGTTTAGGGGTATTCCCCCAGCTCAAGAATTGGTTGTTAATCGAGAAGCAGAAAATTGGAGACAAAGCATCGATGTTTTAGAGCTAGCAACAAATGGCTCTGATGGATCGACTTCGGCAATGGATAGATCTATCTGGTCACTAGTTGCTTATAACATAAGAAAAAAACCTCATCATTCTTCCTTGATTTATGAACTTGGGAAAAAAATATTTGAAAGAAGAATGGGCAAAGGAATTTGCTGCACAATTGTTTTTTTAGAAATCGATCCAGAAATAAGTTTCTACAGAGAAGGCGGTCATTGTGTTCATTCTCCCCGATCAATTGAGGATGTCTCTGAAGAAGTCCGAGCATATCAATGGTTAATGGAGAATTTGGAAAGAGATGGTTTTAATGTGATTCGTATTAAAAACAGTGATATCTCAAAAGAAGAGTTTCTTAGTCTTGTTGAGCAAACCGTAAACACAATTGGCTAATCAGATAAGCTTTCTGCCGCAACTGCCAGCCCAGAAACAACACTCGTAAAAACGTCTGTTCCTCTAATATGACCAGGGAAGATCCTTCGTAACATTTCATCTACAAAAAAATTATTTGAAGATCCCCCAACTTTTAAAACAACATCAATTTCCTGCGGGCTGATTTGTGCTTTTTTCAGACAATCATCCACACATTCCTGAATAAGTGCAATTCTTGATCTTACTATTGCTTCAAATCTTTTTCTGCTTAGTAGCTCGTCGATGTGGATATTCCTGTGATTGTGTCTGATTTGCCTTGTCCCGTTTGCCGAGAGTTGTGTTTTAACAAATTCTATTTTCCTTAAAATTGAATATACTTGTTGGTCTTCAACTAATGTAATCAAACGACTGACCGCTTCTCTGTCACTGCAATTTGAGTCATTGGCAATACTACGTAAAAACTCAAATGTTCTATTTTTTTCCCTATGCTCTTGCAAATGCCATTCGGTAATATTGTGATAAAAATGTGCTGGCATCGGCAATTCTTTTTTACCATAAGTTACGTTAGAGCCAAAATATTTTAGAAACATGTCTTCAAAAATATCTTTATCAAAATCTGTTCCGCCAAGATCAACACCGTGACTTCCTAAAACAGTTTTAGAGAGTTTATCAATGGTCAATGCTTCTCCGGCAGTTTGAGAATCATTGAAGTTAAGAACCGAAACATCTAAGGTTCCTCCTCCGAAGTCAAAGACAAAAATTTTATGAGGTTCTCCTGTTGAAAAATATCGCTCGTAATACAAAGCCGCCGCTACGGGTTCAAGAACAAACTGGATTTCTCTAAAACCAGCTTGTTTTGCTGCTGATTCAAGCCTATCTTGAGCTTTTTGATCAAGTTGCTCGTCTTCCGAAAAATATACTGGTCTACCAAAGACAACGCTTTCAGTTTCAACACCCGCAGCAATTTCAGCTCTTTTCTTTAAATCAGCAATAAGGCTTCCTCCTAATTCTTCTACAGGAAAAAATCGGGTTAGAAATCTGCCATTAACAATAGTTTTTTTTGAACGCAAAACATTACCGTCATAGTAATCTACCGAAAGGCCGGGTTTTATGCTAGGGATAAAGTGATACTCGTCAGTATGTTGTTCTTGGTCTTGGAAGTCTTCAATTGCTTGATTTCCAACACTGACATAGCCGTCTACTCTAATAAAAATTGATGAAGGTTGTGTTGGTTGTCCCTCTTTTGTTTCAAAAATTCTTACCCTATTATTTTCGATTGTAGCAATAGCTGAGTTACTAGTTCCAAAATCCAAGCCTACTTTTAGTTTTTCTTTCATGCGAAAACATTATATCACTCATAATCAAAGAGCGTTTAACAAAAAACTAGCTGATTACTTAATCTTTTACAATACTAAAAAGAGTCCATCAAGACCTAGACTATGAGACACCGATGGACTATATCATTAAAAAAAGGAGGAATGTCGAATGTGTATCGAACCCGTACAAGGTTTTGACTTGTCGCCCCCAAAGATATAATCTTTTTTTAGGATGAACATCAAAAGGTTATTGTTGGTGTTGCTTTTTCTTTTCACTTTCATTGCTCTTCCTTGCTCGGCCCAAGCGGTTGAATTACCAGAAGTAATTACTTCGCCAAACTCACTTATTACCAAAATCCAGGAAGGAGTGGAATATTTTTTTGCCTTCGGAACCGAGAAAAAAGTTGAGGTTCTAGAAAAACACGCCGAAAAAAGACTAGCCGCCGCCCAAACCCAAGCCGACACTGGTGACGACCAAGAAGTTCAAGATTTAATCCAAGACTACCTCCAAGTTAAAGAAAAACAAGATAATTTATTAGACAAGGCTGATCAAGGAGAGGTTTTGGGAGCCGTGCAAGAAAGAACCATTGAACAGCAAAGAACCATGGAACAAATAAAAACCCAGGTTAATGAGGACGCTAAACAAGAGGTGGTTCGCGTCCAAGAAAGGGTTGTTAATCAAGTGGCTCAAAGAGTGGTAGAGGTAAACGGTCCGGAAGGGCAAACAGAATTTTTTAATGAGGTAAAGCATGTTTGGGCACCGGTAACCGGACCAGGAGGAGAAGCCGGGGTCGTTGTTGAGGGCGGGGAAACCCAATTTGCCCCAGGAACCGGACCGGGAGGAGAAGCAGGAAAAAAAGTTGAAGTCATTATCGAAGGGGGAGAAATGAGGTTTGCGCCCGGAACTGAACCAGGAAGCGACCCCGAAACCAAAACTGATATTCAAGATATCATCATTGAAGCCGACGGGGACGGGGGTAATAATCAAAACAGTGCTCCTAATAATACTTCAGGACAAAAAAGTAACTCGGTAGTGGAAGAATAATTTTAACTAGCCAAATTGTTTTGGCGAAGACGGCGCTTTTCTTCTCTAGAAACAGCTTTTTTTCTCAAACGAACGTTTTTGGGGGTAATTTCCATCAGCTCATCATTTTCAATAAATTCTAGGCCCATTTCCAGAGTAACCGGAGTAGGGGGTACCAATTGAATAATCCCATCAGAACTCTTAGAGCGCATATTGGTAAGCTTTTTACCCTTACAAACATTAATTTCAATATCGGCCTCTTTACTATTTTTGCCAACAATCATCCCTTTATAAACCTGGGTGCCCGGGCCAATAAAAGTAATCCCTCGACTCTGAGCAGCATTTAAGCCGTAAGAAAGCGCCTTGCCTGATTGAGCAGCCACCAAAGCTCCGGAACGTAATTTTTTAATCGATTTTCCCAAGGGTTGATAATCGATCATTTGCGAATTAAAAATAATAGAGCCTTTGGTTTGGGCAACTAATAAACTTCTTAGTCCAATCAGAGCCCGAGTGGGTAAATGATAAACAAACTCTGTTTCTTTTTCGCCAACCGGCGTAGTATTAACCAGCACGGCATAACGACGACCCAATTCTTGACTGACAACCCCCACATACTCCGTGGGGACAACAATATTTAATTCTTCGACTGGTTCCATTTTCACCCCATCGACCTCTTTGATAATAACTTCTGGTTTTTCTACTTCTAATTCGTAACCATCTCGACGCAACTCTTCCAAAAATACGGTTAGATGCAATTCTCCTTTGCCAGCAACTCTGAATTTACCATTACCGGTTTTAGCCACTTGAAGACTCAGGTTAGTTTCGACTTCTTTTTGCAGCCTTTCTTCCAGCTGATTAGCGGTAGAAAAATCGCCTTCCTGACCAGAAAAGGGTGATTTGTTGGGCTGAATAGTAATGTGTAGTGTCGGCTCTCCAATTTTCATTGCCGGCAAGATCTTGGTTTGACCAGGGGCGGCAACGGTATCGCCAATTTTAGCTTCATTAACCCCAGCCAAAAAAACAATCTCGCCAGAAGCGGCGGTTTTTACTTCTTCTTTAGACAGGCCTTGGGCCACAAAAATCTTCTCTAGGAAAAATAAACTGTTTTCTTTTTGGATTAGAGTAATTTTTTGGCCTTGACTAATTTTGCCCTGATGGATTCGACCAATTAAAATCCGACCCAAATGGTTGTCGTGCTCAAAAGAAGAAACCAGCATTTTAAATGGTAGATCATCTTGATTTTTGGGGGCGGGAATAAAATCAATTATTTTCTTTAACAAAGGGGAAACGTCGGCTGGCCCAGAAAAATCATCAGGTAAACTCTCAAAAACCTGGCCATCTCGACCGATAGAATAGAGGATAGGAAAATCAAGTTGGGATTCTTCTTGGGCTAAATCTAAAAATAGGCTCTCGGTCTTTTCGATTACCAAAGGAACCTGAGCATATTGTTTATCAATTTTATTAATCAGCACAATTATTTTTAGGCCTAGTTCCAGCGCCTTTCGTAACACAAATCGGGTTTGAGGCATGGGACCTTCTTGGGCGTCAATAATGAGCAGGGCCCCATCCGCCATACCCAAGGTTCGCTCCACTTCGCTAGAAAAATCAACATGACCCGGAGTGTCAATAATATTAATTCTTGTTCCGGCAAAATCAATAGCGCAATTTTTGGCAGTGATGGTGATGCCGCGTTCTCTTTCCTGATCGTTACTATCCAAAATTCGGGAAATGGCCATTTCTTTTTGATTGTCCCGAAAAGTATTAGTTTGCTTTAGCAAGGCATCAATTAGAGTAGTTTTACCATGATCCACATGGGCAATTACAGCGACATTTCTTATTTTTTTCATATTTTTATTTTCTCTGTCCACCAATTAAAGGGACAAGTGAGTATTGTAACAGCCTAAGGGTAAAATTGATACTTTTTGCTCATTTTTTCTATAGCTTATAATTATCCTATAGCCTATGTTAGGCAGTCTTTCGATTATGCTATAATAGCTCTATTACTAATCAACCTTCCGTAAACGAGCTAATTAAAACTTTTTTAAAAAGGGGCGGGCGGATCGACAAATACTATCTTCAAGATAATAATCAAAGCAAGCACACGTTGATTTATCTTAAGGGCTGGTTTGCCGGCAAGAATATTCGCGAAGCCCTGAACAAAGCTCTTTCTTCACCAAAAAACGAATAATTTTTTAATAGAATTGGCTATTACTGATTTCTCGTGTTATAATACCTTTTAGTTGATGCAGATTGTGCTTTGGTACATCTGCTTAATGTAATTTAGTTTTTTAAAAGATAAAGATACTCCTAATCTTTCTTTTCAAGTATCTTCACGTTAAAAACACTTCATTTTCTCTTAAGCAGATCTACTGGAGCACATTTTCTCCACCAAATAAAAAAATAAATAATACCGATGGCCTATTCCAAACGAAGAAATTATTCCCGCCAAAAGAAAAGTTATCACCCCCACCAGAAACACTTTTCACATCATGGTAAAAAACTTGACGAAAACTTGTTTATCAAAAAAGCCAAAGGAAAAAAGACAGAGAAGCCTTTTGCTAAGGGAGCCAATTTTGCCGATTATGGGTTGGTTGATAAATTAAAAAACAATATCGCCCAACACGGTTATCAAAACCCCACTAAAATCCAAAACCAAGTTATTCCTCAAGTTTTAGCTGGTAAAGACATTATCGGGGTAGCTAATACCGGCACCGGTAAAACGGCCGCTTTTTTAACTGGCCTTATTAATAAAACCTATTTAGATTGTCAGCAAAAAACATTGATTATCGTTCCCACCCGAGAGCTAGCCTCACAAATTAGCCGAGAATTTGAGCATTTAACCCGAGGTATGAATTTATCGATTGTTACCATTATCGGCGGGGTTAATATCAATCGTCAAATCAACGCTTTAAAATCAAATCCTAACTTTATCGCCGGTACCCCAGGCCGATTAAAAGATTTAATTGGCAGAAATAAAATCAGACCAAATCTTTTTCAAAATATTGTCTTGGACGAAGTTGATCGCATGGTTGATATGGGCTTTATTAAGGACATTAAATACTTAATGTCTCTTTTACCCCAAAACCGCCAAGGGTTGTTTTTTTCCGCCACTGTCAATAATAAAACCGAGCAAATTCTGCAAAATTTCGCTCGCCAACCAATTCGAGTCTCGGTCAAGCATCAAGACACTCTAGATAATGTCGAGCAAGATATTGTCAAAATTACCAATCGAGGCGCTAAGATTGATGTTTTAAGAAAATTGCTTTCCCGACCCGGTTTCGACAAGGTGCTGGTTTTTGGCCGCACCAAATGGGGGATGGAAAAACTGGCCCGCCTCCTGGTCGAGCACGGCATTAAGGCAGCCGCTATTCACGGCAACAAATCGCAAAACCAAAGACAAAGGGCGCTAAGACAATTTAAAAATAATCAAATTCGAGTCTTAACCGCTACCGACGTGGCTTCTCGAGGACTAGATATTGATAATGTTACCCAAGTTATTAACTATGATGCTCCGGCTACTTATGATGATTATGTTCATCGCATTGGCCGCACCGGCCGAATGGGTAAAAAAGGCTTGGCACTGACATTTGTGGAATAAAGCCAAAGGTTCATCTTTATTTATTTAACCAAAATTAAAATCCCCGACAGAAAAATAACCATCTCCTGCTATAATAAGTTTAAATAAAACCTACTCTTTTCTCCAGTCATGAGAACCAAAAAATTCACCATTCTTCATTCTAACGATATGCACGGCGACTTCTTGGCCGAAGTAAAAAGGGGTGGAGGAAAGTTAATCGGCGGTTTAGCACTGCTTTCCGGCTATATTAACCGGGTTAGAAAAGAAGAGGAAAACGTTTTGTATCTTATCTCCGGCGATATGATTCAGGGCTCATTAATTGATTCTGAATACAAAGGCATTTCCACTATTGAGATTACCAATTACCTGGCTCCTGATGTAGTCGCTTTAGGAAACCATGAGTTTGATTATGGCTTGCCCCATTTGTTATTTTTAGAAAAAATGGCTAATTTCCCCATTGTTAATGCCAATCTCTATATTAAAAAATACTATAAAAGATTAATGCGCCCCTATTTAATTATTAATAAGGCCGGCTTTGATATTCTCTTCACCGGCATCATCACCGAAAAGGTGATGGATTCCATTAAACAAGATGAGCTAATCGGCAGTTTTATTAGCTTGGAAGAAGCCTCATCGGAAGTGGGTAAAATTTGCAACGCCTACAAAAGCCAAGATATTGATCTAACTATCCTCTTGACCCACATCGGCTATGAGTCAGACATTAAACTAGCCCAAATGCTAAAACCCGAGTGGGGAGTAGATTTGATTATCGGCGGCCACTCCCACACTGTTTTGAAAAAGCCTAAAATGGTCAATGGTGCTCTAATTGCCCAAGCCGGCGTTGGCTCTGATCAAATCGGCCGGTTTGACATTACCGTTGATGATGACACCAATAGCATTGTTGATTATCAATGGCAGTTAATACCTATTGATAACAATTTAGCCAAGCCCGATAAAAATTTAGAAAAATTTATTAATTCCTTCAAAAAAGACGTTGACCGCAAATACAAGGTCTTAATCACCAAGTTCGCCAAAACTCTTACCCACCCCAGGCGAGAAGAAGAAACATCTTTGGGTAATTTAATTGCTGATGCTTTTGCCCAAAGAGCTGGATCCGATGTTGTTTTGATCGGCAGTGGCTCAATTAGAATTAAAAAAATGGGCCCCCTGGTTACTTTAAAAGATTTGTTAACCTGCTTTCCTTATGATGATTCTCTAAGGCAATACCAAATCAATGGCCAAGCCCTAAAAAAGATCTTTACCCATATTATGAGAGTTGATAATCGAGATGGAGAAGGGGAGTGCTATCAGACCAATCGAGGAGTTCAGGCAATTTACAATGATAAAAAGAAAAAGCTAATTTCCCTAACTATAAACGACCAGGAGGTTAAAAACGAAAAGATTTATACTCTTTGCCTACAGGGCTATCATGTTAAAAGCGCTCCTGATTATTTAAATATTAGTCATGAAGAATTATTAGGATCGGGGCAAGAAAAAATTATTACCACTTCCGCCCAACAAGTGTTGGAAGAATACTTAAGAAATCACCAAAACCTTACCAGCCAAGTAGAGGAGCGATTGGTCTATCAAGAAAAGTAGTTTTTTTTGGGTTAGGCTAATTTGCTAACCCTTAAAGAAAATATTAAAATTATCTTATGGTCGAAGCGACTAGCGAAGCCTTCCCCTATTTTGGTTATGGCGCTGTTCGCCAAGAAAACCCTCTTGCTACCTTACGCCGAAAGATCGCCCCAACCCGTTTTAGATTAGCTGCCGAAGCAATTATCAAAGAAACTGATCTAGCTTCTGAATCCAAAATTTTGGAAATCGGTTGCGGGGTGGGACTTTTGGGTGAAGCTATTAAAGAGCAAGTCCCTACTCAAAAAAACCATTATTATGGTCTTGATTTAAATTTTGATCCGGCCCTAAAAGAAAGTCAAAAAAGAGGAATATCTCCAATTGAAGCCAGCGCCACTGCTTTACCGTTTCAAGATAAGAGCTTTGATGTTATCGTTTCCAATGATGTTTTCGAACATATTGATGATGCCAACCGATTAGTTAGGGAAACATATCGAGTTTTAAAACCAGGGGGTAGGGCTTTTATCGCTATTGCTGATCCTTCCGAAGGAAGATTTGATCAAGTACCCGATCACATCGATAGAACAGGATCCGGCGACAATGTTAACTATTGGGAAAATCTTTTTGCCAAAGTTGGCTTTTCTCTTTTACCAACCTCCCAAAAATATCGAAAAAGAGATTGGCGACGAATCTTTAACTTGCCGTTTTTAAGAAAAATAAAAGATAAGCCCGTTCTTTCTTGTTGCTTTGATATTGTCAGCCGTCCCGGCGTTTATATTTTAGAAAAGAAAACGGAAGCTAATTCTTCGGAGGCCAAAGAACAAGCAAGCTAGTTTTTTCTTTATAATCCTGATAATCTTCATTATTAGCGTATTTTTTCTGATATCTTTTTTCTAAAGGGGGAATACCGCTAACAAACAACAGTAGACAGGTAATAAAGACCGGGCCAATCACGCTTGCCCAAGACCAGCCCCAAAAAAGGGGAGAGGCAAAAATAAAAATCCCCCACCAAACTAGCATCTCCCCAAAATAATTAGGGTGGCGAGAACAGGCCCAAAGACCAGAATCGATCCAAAGATCTTTGTTTTTCGGCTTATTCTTAAAAAGAAATTTTTGCCAATCGGCAACTGTTTCAATCATCAAACCCAAAAACCAAACGCCAATACCCAAAACCATAACCGGGGCAAGGCTTTTGTTTTCTTTTTGGGCCAACAAATAAAAAGAAGGTAAAAGAATCACCCAAACTGAAAAGCCCTGCAATAACCAAAATTTTAAAAATTGCCATGGGTTTTCGCGAATTTTATCAAAACGGCTATCTTTCTTGATTTTTAAAATCCGAACAAACAAATAACTAATCAATCTAATTGCCCAAAGACAAACCATAATCGACAAGGCTATTTGATGCCAATAGAAAGTCTGACCTAAAAACAAAAATCCCAAAGTTAAGATAACAAAAGTTAGACCGTAAGTTAGATCGGTTAACTTATCGGTTCGAAAAAGAGCAGCGGCAATAAAGAAAATTAAGTTTATCCCTAAACTAATTGCCAAAGCTAAAATATATGAGGTTATTGGCATAAAAATATTAATTTATTCTTTGCCTCTCTTTTGGTCGGCCAAGGTTTTGGCAAAGGCCCAAAGCTGAAGAAAAATAATGGTTATGGCCATTAGCACTGCCGGCCAACCAAACCAGTCTGGTCCACCTCGATATTTGGAAAAAAACTGAAAATAAACCGTGTGAGTGGCCACCAAATAAAAAATAACATAAGTCATTGAATGAAGCCATTTCCAAGAACCAACCCCTAACCATTTAATTATTTTCCCCGGAGAAGTGAAGGCCAAAATTAAACTCCAAAACAGGGCAATCAAACCTAATAAATTAGCCAAACCATAGCCTTCGCCACCAATACCACCACCCAAAGCGGCCAACAAATTCCATTTAGGCCGACCATTCATGGCAAAACAAAAATGAACTAAAGAAAAAATAGCAAACCAAATCCCTAATTCGCTACGCCAGCTCCAAGGCAGTTTCAGGGGCGAAGAAACAACAGAGGGCTTTTTAATTTTAGTAATAGGGCCGATAATTAAGGTTAAAAATAAAAGCAGAAAAGCCACTCGAGCAAAAACTACTGATTGGCTCAAACCTAAAAAACGACGAAGAGCAAAGGCTAAGGCAAAAAATAAAAAACCAACAGTTAAATGCTGAATTGGGGTGTTTTTGGCATCCATAGCTTCCTCCCTTTAATTAAAATTATCAATTTTCTCAAAAAAAAGCAATACATATCCTGTTCTTTTGGGCAAAAAAAACGCCACACCCCCTCAAGGATCTCAAAAATACAAAAAATTGTATTAAGATCCTTGAGCAGGATGTGGCTTACTGAGGATGATTATTTTCACCCCCTTTCTTAAGAGACAGCCCTCTTTCTAGATCTTGCGACGGCGCAAAACAAAAAAGGCAAGAGAAACACCTCCAGCCAAAACGATAACCATCAATGTTAATGGACTGTTTGGCTCTGCCTGGCCGCCAGTCGAAGGAAGACCATTCGGGGTTGGCAATGGCTCTTCTGTCGGCGGTACCGGTGTTTTTGGCTTATCGGTCGGCTTAGGTGTCGACGTTGATTCCGGTGGAGCATCCGTTGGTGTTGGTTCGGGGGGAACATCCGTCGGTGTCGGCTCCGATGTTGACGTCGGCTTCGGCGTCTGAGTAGGCGCAACCTCGGTTGGCGTAGGCGGCGGGTCCGTCGGTGTTGCCGTCGGTGTTGCCGTCGGTGTTGACGATGGCGTTGACGTAGGCGTACTCGTCGCTGTTGCCGTTGGCTCCGAAGGAGTTCCTGTTGGTGTCGGTTCTGGTGGAACGTCCGTTGGCGTTGGTTCCGGAATAGCTTCCGTATAAAGCACGACATGGGAAATGCCATACTTTTCTGGATTATTCCAACAACCATCTCCAGGACCAAGACTAATCTGTCGACTGTCTTTATCGGGTCCACCGACATAAATACAAACTCCAATCACCCGATAGCCCTCATTGGCTCCCCAACAAACCCTAAATTCGCTCGCCTCGATCCAGCCTGACCCATCGTTGTATTCGTATCCTCCTCCTATCTCATACTTGACGTTACCTGGTGGACAAACGCTGGCTCCTTCAGCCATAATCGTTGTCCCAACCAACAAAAAAACCATCAATACCAAACTCAAAGCTCCTCGCCACTTCATCTTCCTCTCCTTTCAAGAAGAAAAATCCGACTTATACCAAGCAACCAGCCTTTCTTCTAATAAAGAAAAGCTGAATTAGTGTCTAAGCTGTCTCTTAATTTATTAAAGTGCGCTTTGGGATATTTTTCTGCTAATAGAAAACCCCAAATGTTGCCCCTTATTATAACTTATAGGGTATAAAATATCAATCCACCGAAGACAAAAAAGAAGAGAAGCTGGCTATTTTTCTTGATTAAGATTAACTTTTATCGGCCGAACCATCATTACTCCTAATCGGCCAATTTTAAAACCCGCCGAAGCCATAAAACTCATCAGAGCCAAATGAGCAAAAATATTCAAACCAACACTCAGATCGCTGCCGCCACCATTTTGTTTTTCTAGAACGGCTGCTTCTGGGGGAATGGGTAACAAGCTCGAGGTGGTTAGAGGTTTAAAAACATTAACCGGTGATAATCGGCCAGTAAAAACAAAGTAAACATTAACAGTAATCCCAATAATTACTATTATGGAAAAAGCCAACAAAAAATAACCAACAACTTTTTCTCTCATAAATTAATAATAAAATAATTTTGGGTCGGAGTAAAGATCCGCTTAACAAGCAAGCCACCCCCCCACCAAATAAATATTTAAATACTTTACCGTATTTAATAAATCGTTAAGAAAGTTAAATATGCTAAAATTAAGCTGTCTTTTCGGGGATTGGCGCAGAGGCTAGCGCGCGCGCTTTGGGAGCGCGAGGCCGTGGGTTCAAGTCCCACATCCCCGACATTTTCCTTGTTTGCCCCCCCTCTTTGTTTAAAAAAACAGGCCCCTAAAAGAGGGGGGTGGCCTTTGGTTTTCTTACTATGTTTCTTGTTATAATAGGTAAGGTTGTTTTTGCGGCGGTAGTTCAGTGGTAGAATGTCTCCCTTCCAAGGAGAAGGTCACCGGTTCAAATCCGGTCCGCCGCTCAAAAGTACCAATCAAATCTAGAAATTAGTTAACAGATAAGACTCGCGAAGACAGGTAATCCACCGGTGCCCGGTTCCCGCCCAAGGCGGGCAAGGCAAATCCGGTCCGCCGCTCAAAGTGTTTTATTTCTCCAATTGTTTTTCTTCTACTTTTACCCAATCGCCAAACTTTTCTTTAATTAACTCTCTTTCTTTTTTTAACCGCTGATGGGTTTTAACTAGCGACCGAGGAATGTTTTGATCAGTTTTTTCTAGATAATTAAAAATGGCTTCGTGAAGGGCGTCGGCCGCCAAAACCGAACAATGAATTTTTACCGGGGGTAATTGGCCCAAAGAATCAACCAGTTGCTTGCTATTAATATTAATGGCCTCCTTTAGGGTTTTGCCTTTAGCCAGCTCGGTAATGGCTGAACTAGTGGCTAGAGCGGCCACGCACCCAAAAGTTTGAAACTTAATATCAGATAAAAATTCTTCTCCCTCTTTGTTCTTCTTCACCTTAATATATAGATACATCATGTCGCCGCAAACCGGATTACCCACCTTGCCGATGGCCGAAGGATTGGTCATTTTGCCGAAATTTTTCGGATTCTGAAAATGGTTAATTACTTGTTTAGAATAAGACACCTTACATTAATTTCTAATTCCAATTTTCAATCTTTAATTTCTAATCAAAATTTATTATAAATTTTGATTATTAATATTTTTAACTTTGAATTGTTAATTTTACCCCAGGGGGGAGAGGCGGCGCAAATCAGCCACTACCCCAGGGAAAACTTTTAATAAATAATCTACCTCTTCGTCTGTAGTCGATCGACCCAAGGAAATTCTTATTGAACCATGAGCCTGCTCGTGGTTTAGACCAAGGGCCAATAAAACATGAGATGGGGCCATATCAGCAAAATTCCCCAATTGGCCCGAGATACCAACCGAGGCACAGGCCGAACCAGTGGAAACGGCGATACCCTTAGCATCTAGTCTCATCAAAATCGCCTCGCCTTCAATTCCGGCAAAGCGTAAATTAATATTATTATTCAAGCGTTTTTGAGGATGACCGTTAAGGTAGGATTTAGGAATTTTCTCTAGAATAGTTTTAATAATCCGATCGCGAAGGGTGGTTAATCTTTTGTTTTCTGTTTCCATTTCTTGATGAGCAATTTGGGCTGCCTTGACAAAACCAACAATCGCCGGCACATTAACAGTTGAAGAGCGAAAAGCTTGCTCATGACCGCCACCATGGAGCAGGGGAGTAATTTTAATTCCGGACCGAAGATAAAGAAGGGCCGCCCCTTTGGGGCCATAAATTTTATGAGATGAGGCGGTTAATAGGTCGATATTCATTTCGTTAACGTTAATCGGTAGTTTGCCAAAACTTTGAGCAGCATCAGTGTGGAAAAAAACACCTTTTTTTCGACAAATTTGGCCAATTTTTTCAATTGGCTCAATCGTGCCTACTTCATTGCTGGCCTGGATTACCGATACTAAAAGAGTATCGGGCTTTATCATTTTAGCTACTTGGCTAGGATCAATCAGGCCGGTTTTATCAACGGGAATTTTTTCTACCTTATAGCCCTGGCCAGAAAGCCAGCCGGCACTATTTAAAACGCAATCATGCTCAATTGAAGAAACTAGAAGATGTTTTTTACCTGAATTGGCCCAAGCTAAACCCTTAATGGCCAAATTGTTGCTTTCAGTCGCTGAAGAGGTAAAAATAATTTCTTGCTCTTTGGCTCCCAAAAAGCCAGCCAATCTCTCCCGAGCCTCACTAACAACCTTGGCAGCTTCCTGACCAGGTTGGTGTAAAGAAACAGAATTGGCAAATTTTTCTCCAAAATAGGGGAGCATCGCTTTTAGTACCCGCTCATCAACCGGAGTAGTGGCCGCATAATCAAGATAAACCGATTTTCTCATTGACTATATTTTACCACCAGACCAAGGGACTCTTACAGATCCTGGATCTATCTGGATAGATCCAGGATCTCCCATGCCTAATTTTTTGTGAGAAAATATAAACATGAAAAGAAAAAATTTTCTTGTCCCCAAAAAAGAAGAGTTTGTTTGCTTGAATTGTGGCCAGAGGGTTGACGGCGGAAGATATGTTAATCATTGCCCCCATTGTCTTTGGAGTAAACACGTTGACCAAGACGTTCCTGGGGACCGCCAGTCAACCTGTCAAGGGGCAATGAAGCCGGTTGGGGTCACTAAAAAGGGAAAGAGGTGGCGAATAATCCACCAGTGTCAGCAATGCGGCAAAAAAACGATCACTGATACTAAAAAAGAAGATAATTTTGATCTAATAGTTAAACTTTCCACCACCTCCCAGTTTCCAACCTTAAAGGTGTAATACACCCCTGGGGTGTTTATGCCTAACACCCCAGGGGTGTAATTGATTCTAATTTGACAGATTCTTGTTCGTTACTTTAAAATGAACAACGCCTATTAAAACTAAAGATGAATAAAATAAGCCAAGTTTACCAGCTTTCCTGGTCGGAATACCAGAAAAATCCTGCCAAAATTGCCAACACTTTAAAAAAAATCAAAACAACTCTAACCGCTCCGGTGGCCGTTAAAACCCATTTTGGTGAACCAGGCAATAAGAATGCTCTAAGAGGAAAAATAATCAAGCCGGTAATTGATTGGCTAATTAACAAAAAAACTAAAAGCTTTTTGACCGACACCAACACTCTTTATACCGGCCAAAGAAGCGACACTAAAAACCATCTTGAAACTGCCCAAAATCACGGTTTTGCCGACTTGGGACTACCAGTAATTATTGCCGAGGAGGATGATTTTGAATTTAAACTTTCCGAGCTTAATAACCAATATCAAAATTTACCAATTCATTTAGGCAAAGAGCTAAGAGAAGCCGGCAGTATCTTTTGTTTATCTCATGTCAAAGGCCACCCTATGTTTGGTTTTGGCGGGGCTTTAAAAAATTTGGGCATGGGTGGAGCCACCCCTAAAGGTAAAAAAATTCTTCATGCTAGCACTATCGGCAAAATCAACGAGAATAAATGTGTTTTGTGCGGCACCTGCATTAAAAATTGCCCCACTGGAGCAATTAGTAAGAAAAAAAACAAAATTATAATTGATTATGAGAAATGTATCGGTTGCGGCGAATGTGTGGCCGTTTGTCCTCAAGGGGCGGTAGAAATGAAAGGAGAAGACTTGGCCACTTGCCAAGAAAAGACTGCTGTTTATGCTTATGCTTTAATAAAAGATAAACCCAGTCTTTACGTTAATTATCTAATTAACATCAACGCTGTTTGTGATTGCTTTTCTTCTACCAGACCAAAACTGATGGAAGATTTGGGAATTTTAGTGTCTTCTGATCCAGTGGCTATCGACCAAGCCAGCCTAGATTGGATTAACCAAGAGGCGGGCAAAGATCTTTTCCTAGAAATTAATGAAGTTAATTATCAACCCATTCTTAAAATGGGTGAGGAGATCGGCTTAGGATCCAGAAAATATCAAATAATTAGGATCTAATTTTTTAACTCTTCTTCGATAAAAAAATTACCTTCTTTTAAAAGACCTATAATAATAGACAACAAGTATCTTTAAATTGTTTTTGGCCGGTAATTTTGTTAAAATCAGGCTGGATAAGCACTAAGAAGCCGGTCCCCGTAGCTCAGCTGGATAGAGCAACTCCCTTCTAAGGAGTAGGTCGTGTGTTCGAATCACACCGGGGACGCAAAAGGCAAATTTCCAATTTCCAAATTCCAATAACCAAACAAGCCCCAAGATTTAAATAATCAAAACCGAAAATAATAAAAATTACTAGATTACCATATTGTTTTGTTGTGGAGTAGCGTAATTTATTAGGCGCCGATTGTTTTTTAGCGCGAACTAAAGTTCGCTAGTCCAATTGGTTATGAAATTTGAATTAGTTTATTTAGTCTATATACTACATACTAAATACTAAATACTAGATACTATATTTAATTTGGTGGCTATAGCTCAATGGTTAGAGCGCTGCTCTGTGGAAGCAGAGGTTGCCGGTTCGAATCCGGTTAGCCACCCAAAAAACAATTGCCAAATTAATATATCGGTGATAGACTATTATCCAAGTTATGACCAAAAAGAAAACTTCCCCCAAAAAAAGCTTACCCCTTATTAAAAACGTTAAAAAAAACATCAAAGACTGGACAAAAAAAGTCAAAAAGATCAATTTTTTATCGTTGTTGGCTAATAAAAAAAATATCTTTATTCCAATTGCCACTTTTTTGATACCTGTTTTATTCTTCATGCTAGCCGGAGATAGCAAACCGGCTCAAGCCGTTTTGAGTGTTTTTAATAAAAATATTCTTTCTTCTGAAGAAGCCCAGCTTTTCACCAAGAGCTTTATTGCTACCGAAGTCTTGCCCGACCAGGAAATTGAAATTTCCGATATCAAAGACTTAGGGTCAATATATAGTTTTGAAATTACCATCCCTAATCAAGGCTCGTTTACCTCTTATGTTACCAAAGACGGTCAATTTGTTTTTCCTAGCGGTTATGATACTCAAGAATTTAAAAGTAAGGTTTTAGCCGGAAAAACTTCTCTAGAAGAAGAGTCAGAAAATAAGAAAATGGCCAAAAGCGATCGACCGCAAGCCCAACTATTTTTAATGAGTTTCTGTCCTTATGGCAACCAAGCCGAGGAAATAATGATGCCGGTGGTTGACCTTTTGGGTGAAGTTGCCGATATTGTTCCTCGCTATATTGTTTCCAAAGCAGGGGACAGCTATTCTTCGCTTCATGGTGAACAAGAATTAAATCAAAACGTTCGTGAACTTTGTGTTTACAAATATCAACCGGAAAAATTTTGGGATTTCTTAAAAGAGGTTAATGCTGACTGCACTTGGGAAAACGCCGACACCTGTTGGACCGGACCGGCCAGAAGCGTTGGCGTTGATATTAGTAAAATCTCTCAATGCGAAGAAGAAGAGTTCAACAATCTTCTAGATCAAGAGATTGCTCTAACCGAACAACACGACGTTTCTGGTTCGCCAACTCTGCTAATCAACGATACCCTTTACCAGGGCAGTCGCAGTGCCGAAGATTTCAAGCAAGCAATTTGCTCTGCCTTTAACAACCCCCCCGAGGAGTGCTCGGTGGTTTTAGGCGATGAAGCCGAAGCCGCCCAAGGCGGTTGCTAAAAATCCTTCCTTAACGAAAAGAGATAATATCCTCGTCAAGCAAAACATGATTATTGGCGACTAGCTGGCCAGGAAACTTGGCTGATTTTCCCCAAACATAAGCATTTTTCTTTCCTTCTAGGGCTTGACCAATTTTAGTGGCCACATCGGCTACCGTTTCTTTTCCTTTCATAATTAGCGGCTCTTCAAAATCCACCCTTCCTCCTTGAGGTTTAAGATAAATTCTTTTTAGAGCCAATTTATTAAATAGAGTCCGTTTAAGATCTTTTATTCCTTGGCCGGTTAGAGCACTAATCAAGATGGCTTCAGGAAAATTATTTTTTATTTTTTTAATTTGAGTTTTTTTTAAATTGTCAATTTTGTTAACCGCTAAAAAATAAGGCAAATAAACCCTATTTCCCAAAATAGCATCAATCAATCTCTCTTGAGTTATTTTTTTGTCTTTAATAAGAATTTCGGCGTTTTTTATTCCTAATTCTTCAATAATTCCTTTAGCCGTTTCCGAACTTATGTCTTTTAAATTGTGGGGGTTCTTAATTAAAATTCCGCCTTTGTTTTTTTTATTAACCACTACTTGTGGCGAAATTTGTCCTGGCCTAATACCAGCCGACTCTAGCTCTCTAATAATTGAATTAACTTGTTTAAGATTTTTTTTATCAACTAAAAATAAAATTAAATCGGCCACCCTAACCACCGACAAAACTTCTTTGCCACGACCACGACCACTGGCCGCTCCTGAGATTAACCCGGGGACATCTAAAATTTGGATTTTTGCTCCTTGATAATTCATCATTCCTGGAACTACTGTCAGAGTGGTAAAAGGGTAATGGGCCGTCTTTGATTTGGCTTCGGTCAGCTGATTAAGAAGGGTCGATTTCCCTACCGAAGGAAAGCCCACTAAAACCACTGTGGCATCACCGCTCTTGGCTACTGCATAACCGCCGCCTCCACCACCACCGGATTTTTTTAATCTTTTATCTAATAACTGATCTTCTAAGCGGGCAATTTTGGCCCGGAGCCGGCCAATATAATGTTCTGTTCCTTTATGATAGGGAGTATTGCTAATTTCTTCCTTAACCGCCTTAATTTGGTCGCTAATCCTGGTCTCGTCCATAAATTTTAGATCTTGTTATAATTGAAGAATATGAAAAAAATACTTCTTGCTCTTGCTATTTTAACATTCTTGGGCAGCCCCGGAGAAATCAGGGCTCAAGAAATTAATAAGTTCGGGATTCATATTCTAGAAACAAACGAGGTTGATCAAGCCGCTAAACTAGTTAATTCTGGTGGCGGCGATTGGGGTTGGGTAACAATGGTTTTGCGAATTAATGATCAAGATCAGGAAAAATGGCAAAAATTTTTTGACGATTGTCGAAAAAAACACTTAATTCCCTTAATAAGGTTAGCAACAGAAATAGAAAATGAGGCCTGGAGAAAGCCAACCAGAGTCGATATTAACCAGCTGGCCAATTTTTTAGATAACCTTAATTGGCCCACCAAAAACCAACACATCATTGTTTTTAACGAAACCAACCATGCCAAAGAGTGGGGACAGGATATTAATCCAGTCGAATATACCCAAATTCTGGACTATGCCATTAAAAAATTCAAAGAAAAAAACGAAAATTTTAAAATTTTAAATGGCGGCTTTGACTTAGCCGCCGATAATTCAGCCGGGACCATGGACGTTTACCGTTATTGGCAAATAATGAACCAAACAATCCCCGGCATTTTTAATCAGCTTGATGGATGGAGTTCTCATCCTTATCCCAACCCCGGCTTTATTGGCAAGCCAAGCGACCAGGGCCGAAGAAGTATTATTGGCTATCGCTGGGAAATTACTACCTTAAAAAATAGTTTTGGCCTTGGTAAAGATTTACCTATTTTTATTACCGAAACCGGCTGGCCAAAAAACAACTCAAAATTGACAATTAAAAGTTTTAATTTTTATGATCCGGAAACAGTGGCCCAATATACCGAGGCCGCCTTTGATATTTGGTTGGCCGACCAACAAATTCAGGCAATTACCCCGTTTGTTCTAAATTACCATGCCGCCCCCTTAGATGTTTTTTCTTGGCTTGACCAAGAGGGGAGAGATCATCCTCATTGCCAGGCAATTAGAGAAAGAGAGAAAACTGCCTGGTGGCCAGAACAAATTAATACTTGGGAAATTATTTCTCTTGATCTACCAGCTTTTTTACCAATCAGTTCCCAATACCAGGGCAAAATCATTTTAAAAAACACCGGTCAATCAATTTGGGGAGAAAAAGCCCTTAGCTTTCCTTCTTTATCTTGGTTTGCTGATAATATTAACCTGCCGCCAGAGGTTAAAATTGAACCAGGGCAATCTTTTCAATTTACTTTCAATATTTACGCTTCAGAATGGCCGGAAACGGCCGTCCTTGCTTGGGAAGGCCTGGAAGAAGAAGCAACGATTAGCTTTTTTAATCCCTCAAGGCTTGATTCCTACCAAGATAATTTTTGGCAAAAAATAATCACCCTGGTTAAGGTTTGGTGGTATGAAAAGATTCCTCAAAACAAAGTTCCATATCAAGAAAACCAAATCCAGTGATTAAAACAAGCAAAAGACATCAGCGACGAAAAAAAACAAAACAAACCAAACATGGTGCCCAAGTTACCACCCCGAACCGCAAAATTTACAACCAAGCCTATCAACCGCCTAAACATCAATTGCCCAAAGTGGGCAAATAAGGCATAATAATTAATAGTATGAGTCTAAAAAAACTGTTTTACCCCAAATCAATTGCCGTTATTGGCGCCTCAAGAAACAGGCAAAAAATTGGCCACTTAATTTTTAACAACCTGGTTAATTCTAATTTCCAAGGAAAGATTTATCCTATTAACCCTAAAGCCAAAAAAATTCTTGGTCACAAAGCCTTGCCCTCGATCCTGGGTCTACCAAGCCCGGTTGATTTGGCAATAATTGTTGTCCCCGCCAAAATTGTTCCTCTGGTCCTGGAGGAAGTCGGTCAATCCGGCACCAAAACAGCCATTATTATTAGCGCTGGATTTGCTGAAATCGGATTAGAGGGCCAAAAAAAACAAGACCAGCTAAATAAAATCGCCCAAAAATATGATTTAAATTTTTTGGGGCCAAACTGTCTAGGAATAATTAACCCTGAAATTGGCCTTAATGCTTCTTGGGGAGAAATTATGCCCAATTCCGGTAAAATTGGTTTTGCTTCCCAATCTGGGGCCTTGGCGGCTCCAGTTATTGAGCTGATTAACGAGTCGGGTTTGGGTTTTTCTTATTTTGCCAGCCTGGGTAATAAAGCCAATCTTAATGAGGCTGATTTAATTGAGTTCTTTGGCCAAGACAAAAATACTGATCTTGTCATTGCCTACCTTGAATCATTTAAAAATGGGCAAAGGTTAATTAACTTAGCCCAAAAGATCACCAGCCAAAAACCACTAGTTATTTTAAAAGCGGGAAAAACCGACCAGGGGGCCAAATCAGCCCAATCTCATACCGCCAGTTTGGCCACCCCCGAAAAAATTACTCAAGGAGTTTTTGCCCAAGCCAACATTATTGAGGCTAATAGCCTGACTGATTTAATTAATTTGGCTAAGCTATTAACTATTTTTGCCCAAAAAAGCTTGGGCCCAAAAACGGCTATCGTTACTAACGCTGGTGGTCCGGGGGTTTTAACAACCGATGCCTTAATTAATAATAATTTATCTTTGGCTAATTTTTCTAAAAAAACGACAAAAAAGCTAGCTGATTTTTTACCCCAGGAAGCAAGCCTTAATAACCCAATTGACATCTTAGGTAATGCCAATGAAAAAACTTATTTTGAGGCTTGTCAGGCTGTTTTATCTGATCCGGCCGTTGATAACTTGGTCATTATTCTCACCAAACAAAGAGGAACCAATGTCGAGGCCATTGCCCAAAAACTAACCCAATTAAAAACTAAAAAACCTCTTATTCCTATATTTATGGGGGGAGAAAGTGTTCAAGCTGCCAAAAACATTTTTCAAAAAAACCAAATGGTTGGCTTTGGTAATCCCCAGCAAGCCCTTTTATCTTTGGCTAAAATAATCTCCTGGCAGAAAAAAACTAAACAAAAAATCATAAAAAATAAAACTAAGATCAATCGTCGGAAAAAAATAGAAAAATTAATTGGCCAAGTTAATCGATCAAAACTAAATGAGGCTGAGGGCTTGCAATTATTGTCTGCCTGTCAGATTGATACTCCAAAATTTGCGGTTTTTAACAATCAAGAAAAGGGAATAAAAACTCTGGAAAAAATTGGTTACCCGGCATTTTTAAAGGTTTTATCCGCTGACATTGCCCATCGCACTGAAGCCGAAGCAGTCAAAAAAATAACTTCTAAAAAAAATTTTGTCGAGCAGTTTAATAAAATGAAGAAGGGGTTCCCTCAAGCTGAATTTATCTTGTCTGAAGCCATAACCGGAGAGATAGAAATAATTATCGGTGTTAAAAAAGACCCGGCCTTTGGCCATTTGCTAATGGTTGGCGCTGGCGGCATTTACACTGAAGTTTTAAAAGATCGGGCTTTTAGGGCTTTGCCGATTACTAAGAATAATGCCCAAGAAATGCTTTCCGAATTAAAAATTTATCCTATTTTAAAAGGAACTAGAGGCAAAAAAGAACTCAATTTAGACAAAATAGAAAAAACCCTTTTAATAATTGCCAAATTGGTTGAGTCTTTCCCTCAAATTAGTCAACTAGATATCAACCCCCTAATTGTTAACTATAAAAAGGCAGCAGCCGTCGATGTTAAAATTTCCTTAACATCTTAAATTTAATGAAAAATCTCTTCTTTCTGATATAATTAGGAACGAAAAAGCGCCTGTAGCTCAATGGATAGAGTGACTGTCTTCGGAACAGTAGGTTGCAGGTTCAAGTCCTGCCAGGCGCGCAATAAATTGCGCTACTTCAAAAACTGGAGTAGAGGGTCTTAGCCCGCGCTTTGGCTCTTAGCGCGAATTAAAGTCCGCTATTTCAAAAAAAGGACCCGGCCAAGTCTGGCAGAGATTTTTAAGTCATTAGAAATTTTAATTCGCGTCCGTAGCTCAGTGGCAGATCCGCCAGCCGGCGGACTCTTAAGCGGTATAATTAATAATGTATTACGCTTATGTTATAAAAAGTCAGTTTAGTGGTAAAATTTACATCGGCCAAACAGGCAATCTAGAAAAAAGACTCCAAAGACATAATAAAATTATTAATAATAAAAAAACAAGTTACACTTATAAAAACAAAGGGCCCTGGGTATTGATTTATAAAGAAATGTTCCCTGGTCGAAAAGAGGCCATCAAAAGAGAAAAACAATTAAAAACCGCCCAAGGAAGAAAATTTATTAAAGAATATATTCGCACCCATAGCTCAGCTGGTAGAGCATCCGCCTCTTAAGCGGCAGGTCGAGAGTTCGAATCTCTCTGGGTGCACTCAGTTTTTCTTCTTCTTATTAAAAAAATATTTCTTGCCTTTCAGTTTCTTCGGGAGCAAATTTTTATCTTTTTTTGAATATTTTTCGTAGCCCTTGCCGTAGCCTTGTTTTTTCATTAAATCAGTCACTGGGTTGCGAAGATGAAGGGGAATGGGTAAATTACCATGCTTTTTAACATCTTTTTGGGCCAATTTTAAACCAGTATAAGCCGAACGGTCTTTGGGGGCATTGGCTAAATAAACCACCCCATGAGCCAGATTAATGGCACACTCCGGATAGCCAATCGTCTCGCAAGCTCGAAAAACCTCGTTGGCCACCACTAGCGCCGTCGGAACAGCCACCCCAATATCTTCAGAGGCAAAAATAACCATTCGACGAGCAATAAAAAGCGGGTCTTCCCCAGCCTCCACCATCCGGGCTAAATAGTAAAGAGCCGCATCGGGATTACTGGCTCTCATCGATTTAATAAAAGCCGAAATTGTATTGTAGTGTTCTTCTCCAGCGCGATCATAAAAAAGATTTTCTCGCTGTAGGGCTTCTTTAATATATTGAACTGTCAGACTTTTCTTGCTGTTTTCATCACTACAATATAATGTATAAGCAACCTCTAAAATATTTAATAGGTTTCTGGCGTCAGAATTTGCCGCTGATAGAAGAAATTCTTTTGCTTTGGGACTAATAGCCAAATTTAATTTTCCCAAGCCCCGGTTAAGAATTTTTTCTAATTCATCTTTTTCTAAGGGATCTAAAACTAAGACTCTTGATCGAGAGAGCAGGGGACCAATCACTTCAAAAGAGGGGTTCTCCGTTGTTGCTCCAATTAGGATAATGGTGCCATCTTCAACATGGGGAAGCAGAGCGTCTTGTTGGGCCTTATTAAAACGATGAATTTCGTCCAAGAAAAAAATTGTTTTTTGATCTTTTTTTAACCTTACCTTAGCCTCTTTGGCGATTCGGCGAATATCGGCCACTCGAGCTGAAACCGCTGATTTCTCAACAAAGAAAGACTGCGTATCTTGGGCAATAATTCGAGCTAAGGTTGTTTTGCCTACTCCCGGCGGTCCCCAAAAAATTAAAGAAAAAAGCTGGTCTCCATCAATCAACTGACGTAAAATTTTCCCCTTACCCACTAAGTGCTGTTGGCCAACAAAGTTTGCCAAAGTCTTGGGACGAATCCGATCAGCCAAGGGGGAGGAGTTTTTGTTAAGCATAAAAATACTATTTAATTTCTAATTGCTAATTTTAATTTTTAATCAACTTCTAATTGTTTAATGATTTAATAGTCTGTTGTTAAAATGTTTAATTGTTTTAAATTATTGGCGATACTTTGATTCTTAAAAAATCCATATAACAATATAATAATTTATTTTTGTAATTTATAATTTGAGATTTGGAATTTGTTTGGATATTGGAAAATTGGAAAATTGGAAATTGCCGATTTTAATCGGCCCTAGTATCTTAACGCCTCAATCGGATCAAGGCTGGACGCTTTTTTAGCTGGGGCAACTCCGAAAATTATTCCTATTAGGGTTGAGATAGAAAAAGCCAACAAAACTGACCAAGGGGTAACGGCTGTTTCTAAAAAAGAGCCAATTGCCAATGAGCCTAAAATGCCAAAAATTACTCCTATTAAACCACCCAAAACACTCAAAAGAACTGACTCGATAATAAATTGAATTAAAATATCTTTATTTTCTGCCCCAACGGCTTTTCTTAGGCCAATTTCGGCGGTTCTCTCTGTTACCGACACCAACATAATATTCATTATCCCAATCCCTCCCACCAATAAAGATATGGCGGCAATTCCTCCTAAGGCTAAAGTCAACATCCCCAAAATACTATCAATTTGGTTTAAAATTTGCTTCTGGTCAAGAATCGAAAAATCACCTTCATCAAAAAAACCAAGCAGTTCCTCTTCAACCGAAGCCTTAATTTCATCAATATCCTCCTCAGACTGGGCTTTAATAACAATGGCGCTGTATTCTTCTTGACTAAAGAGAGTCTTGGCTGTCTCTAGAGGAATAATAATCGTATCGTCAATCGAAGAAGATCCCATTGCTCCACCACCCTGTTCCTCCAGGGTTCCAATCACCTCAAAAGACGTTCCCGCCAAGAAAAAACTTTTTCCTAAAGGATCAATACCGGGAAAAATTTCTTCGACAGCCCGATTACCAAGTATGGCAACTTTTTTTCTTCTTTCTTCCTCGTTTTCAGAAAAGAATCGACCTATTTCAAGATCAACATTGGCTATCTGGCCATAACTTGACTCCGCTCCTAAAATAACCGAAGTAAAAGTATTTTCTCTATATTTAGCTTCGTCAGCAACTTGAGTCATCGCTGAAATAGCCTCAATTGGCATATCTAGGCGAGCGATGGCTTGATGGTGTTGGTCTTCTAATCTTATTTTACTAATCAAGGCCTGCTCTCTGAAACCACCGGATAAGTCCCCCGGATAAACATAAATTAAGTTGCTTCCTAGGGCCTCAAACTGTTCCGTTATAAAAAGTTTTAGGCCGGTACCAATAGAAACTAAGGCAATAACCGCCGCTACCCCAATAATAATCCCCAGCATTGTTAAAAAGGAGCGCATTTTATTGGCCCACAAAGAACGAAGAGCAACTTTAAAAATTTCTAAATTAAGCAACATTTTTTTTATCTTTAGTAATTAAGCCGTCTTTGATAGTCACTAATCTTTGGGCCGATTGGGCAATTTCAAGATCATGGGTAACCAAAACAATTGTTCGACCCCGATGGTTAAGTTTTTTAAAAATAGCCATTATTTCTTTACCCGACCCACTATCCAAATTGCCAGTAGGCTCATCCGCTAAAACTACCGAAGGATTGTTAATTAGAGCTCGAGCGATGGCTACTCGCTGTTGCTGGCCACCAGAAAGTTCCGTTGGCAAATGATCCACCCGATCAGACAAACCAACTAAGGCCAAATTTTTTCGAGCCCGATCTAGTCTTTGACTATAAGAAACATGACTATAAATTAAAGGAAGCTCAACGTTCTCTAAGGCTGTTAATCTAGGTAAAAGGTGAAAAGTTTGGAAAACAAAGCCAATTTTATCCCGTCTAAGACGCGCTCTTTGACCCTCAGAAAGGGCAGAAACCTCTTTTCCTTGAAGATATAGCCTACCGTCGTCTGGGCGATCTAAAAGACCCAAAACATGCATTAGGGTTGATTTACCAGAACCAGACGAACCAACCAAAGCCACAAACTCACCTGGGTCAATCAATAAATCTATACCCCTTAACGCCTGAACTTCGACTTGGCCGGTTTGATAACGTCTTTTGATATTTTTTAACCGATAAACCGGCCGTTGATCTGATGAGGGTTTAGATTTTTTGACCATCGCTAATTTTACTCACCCCAGAAGAAATAACTACCTGACCCTCTTCTAGTCCTTCAATAACCTCGACTCCCTGATCAGAAATTAAACCAATAACAACCGGCCTTTTTCGGGCTTGGCCATCAATAATCTGGAAGACTGAATAAGTATCTCCTCGTTTAATCAAAGCCGATTCCGGCACAATTAACACTCCAGTTTTTTTCTCAATTAAGATCTGGCCATCACCACCCATGCCGACTCGAAAAGCAGAATTTTTTTCTTCAAAAGAAACTATTACTTGATAATAAGTTCCCTGCCCGGAGAGAGGAATAAAACCAATTTTGTTAATTTGACCAGGAAATTCTTGACTCGGAAAAGCATCAAGCCGAACAGCAACTTCCTGACCCTCTTGTAAACCAACCACCTCTGTTTCATTAATTTTTAAATAAAAAGCCAGAGAATCGGGATTAACAACCATAAAAGTCGCCTGAGCGGGAGTAATGTTTACTCCTGGTAGGGGAGAGTCAATTTCGGTAACAATACCATTAATTGGCGAATAAATAGTGGCATATTTTAGGGCCAAATCGGCCAATTCAACATCAATAACCTGATTGCTCAAAGCAAATTGGGCCTTATCTAAAATCCGCTCAATTTCTTTGGTGATGACGGCATTATCTTTTTCTTCTTGATAATCATCATGGGTTTGGTCAAAGGTCCACTTTTGAGTCATAAAATCATTAAGTTCTTTTTCTAATCTCTTTTCTAATTCTTTTTTATCAAGTGAGGCCAGGGCCTGCCATTTTTTCACCCGGTCGCCTTCGGCTACTCCCACCCAGGCCAATTGTCCTGAAGTCTGAAATCTAACCTGGGCTTTTTCTTGGGCATCAATTTGCCCCGAGGCAGAGACAATTAAAGATAAATCGCCTCTTTTAACCTTAACCGTTTCCACGGCTTCTTTTTTAGAAACAGAGTCCGACTTTGAAACAGCAAAAGCAACCCCGGCCGTAACCAGAAGCAAAAGAATAACAATAATAATTATTTTCTTATTTTTAAAAAACTTCATGGCCGAATAACAAAACCTAACAAATCTCTTTTACCAATCAAAAACTTTGTTCGTAATTTGCTCCGATCGGTCACACTAACCATACTATTAATTTTTTGGCCAGCCAAATAATAATTCAAGGCAATTATCGGCCGACGATGTTTGCCTAGGGCGCTTCGATAACGAGCCTGATAAATAATATTATCCTTCGACAGCAACCCCAATCTTTGAGCCAGCTCCTCATCAATGGCGCTTCTGTCAGCCCCAGTATCAACTTTAGCCATTACTGGGATTCGAGTCTTATCCTGGGCAACAATTTTTATTTCTTCAAGTAGGCTAATTATTTTAGGCTCATTCTTGCTATTTACCTTATCGGCGAAACTAGCCCCAAACAAGGCTTTAGCAATCTTAACCCCATGCTCAGGATTACGAATTTCCAATCTTTCTACTCGCTCCAGCCTTTTTTGTAAACCAGCTTGATTAGCTACTTGAATCGACAAACCCGGCCGAGCATTTAACTCAACAATCAACGGCCCCTTATTACGATCAATTAAAAAATCAATCCCTAAGTAACCCAAGGAAGGAATGGCTTCTTGAGTCCGAACTGAATTAAGAAGAATTTGCTCCCAAGAAGGAACCCTTAAACCATTAACCTTGATCCTCGTTCCTGGTAAGTATTTAATTGACCGGCCATGATGAATGCCATAAGTGGTCACTCCGGTAGCTAAATCAATTCCTAGTCCCACTGCCCCCTGATGAAGATTAGCCTTACCATCAGACTCCTCAGTCGGCAATCTTAACATGGCCATCACCGGCACCTTATTAAAAATGATCACCCGAATATCGGGTGTCCCTCCCTTTACATATTTACCGAAAACCTTAATAATCTTAACCCGTTCCTCAATAAAGGCCTGGTCGGGAGCGTTGTGAAGACTATAACGACCGGATAAAATTTCTTGAGCGTGGAACTTAAGATCAGAAACACCAATAATTTCGCCATTCATCAACTCCCACTCACCGGCAAAACGGCTTTTTTTTCTAATTACCAAAATTCCTTCGCCACCAAAGCCACTCGACGGCTTAAGAACAAAATTATCCGGTAAACCGACCCAAGAAAAATTATTAAGATCGTCATTATTTTCAAAAACCTTAATTAGTTCCGGAGTAGGCAAGTTGTGCTTAGTTAAAATCTTTTTTGTGTCCAACTTGGAATCGGCAATTTGTCGACCCTTTTTAGTATTATGACGAATATATTGATGATTACGGGCATTCATGCCCAAGATGTCTGGCCATCTTTTCATTGGGAAAATAAAGTTTAACTTTTAAAAATAGAACGGAAGCGACGATACTCCAACCAACGCAGGCCCGAATAACGCCCAATTATTAAATTAATAATTAAGAGGGTCAAGAAAACTAGTTCTGGATTTAATAGAACAAAGCCCTGAAGAGGCCGCCAATTTAAAAACCAAAACCCGAAAATGGCCACAATTAAAGTTTGGCCGGTCATTTTTAGAGCCTCGGCACTGTTTTTGCCAATCAAAACCTCAATAAAGTTCTCCGCTAAGAGAACAACAATTAAAATCGGGAAAATAGAAATATCAGCCACATCATCAAAGCCCAATTGAGGCCCTAAATAGAGAAGGGCAAAAACTCCTAAACAAACAAACCATAATAATAAAGACATGCGAGGTAAAAAGTGAACTCGAACTTTTCTTAATAGGGTGCGGGCTAAAATAGCAATAGTCACAATAATTAAAAACAAAACCAATCCTTGAGTTAAGCCAGTAGCAATAAAAGCAACCGAAATCATCACCGGAGTAAAAATACCAAAACCAGAAATACCAAAAACATAACGAACAATAGTAATTAAAGTGGCCACCAAGGGAAGCAAAAAAACCAAAACTACCGTGTTAGGGGGAATTCCTTGATCAACTGTTTTTCTAATCGCATATTTTAAGAAATTAGCTATCCCTAATTCGCCTAACTCCTGGCTTTCCAAAAGTAGGGTCAAGCGCCCCTTAACTACCTCAGTCGGCTCAGTAATTTTTTCGCTTTTCTCTTTCTCGATTTCTTCTGCCTCCTCATCGGCTTCAGATATTTCTTGGTCATTATTTTCCAAAAGAGACTCTTCTTGATCAGGGGTAGGAGAAACAACTTGGGCTCGAGCTAGAGGAGCCAAAAACAAAAACGATAATAAAAATAGCCAGATAAAAACCTTCTTCATTTCGTTCATTCTAGCAATAAGGGTTTAATTTGTAAATTTTTAAAAAACCAAAGACTAAAGACTAACGGCCAATAGTTAATTTTTGTGCCGCGGGAGGGAATCGAACCCTCACGGGATTGCTCCCACAGCATTTTAAGTGCTGCTTGTCTGCCAGTTCCAACACCGCGGCCAATTTAGTCTTTAGTCGTTGGTCTTTAGTCTTTAGGCTAAAAATTAATAATATTATTATATATTATTGTTCTCAAAAATCCTCGTGCCGAAGGGGAGATTTGAACTCCCACGGGTTGCCCCACACGGTCCTAAACCGTGCGCGTCTGCCAGTTCCGCCACTTCGGCCAACTTGGTCTTTAGTTGTTGGTATTTAGACTTTAGACTAAAAATCACCACAATTTTTTTGCTTTCTCCAGTGTTTACCTATCAGCCGGATCAATTAATCCTACTTAATTATACACAAAAAAACATTAGAATTTGGGCTCCGGAGGAAGTTTGACCTGGTCAATTTGATTCATAACCGCCCTGATTTTACCGGCCCAATCGGGGCTAGGAGGAGCATAAACCGGACCAATTTTTTCCGGTGTATCTAAACCTTTTTGATAATATTTTTCTGACAAGGCCCGACTAACTACCTCAATTGACTCCGGCCAAGAAGAAAAATAAATCTTACCATTACCCCAACCATAAGCATTATAAGAACCAGCGGGAATAATTTTACCAAAGCTTGACTCAATACCGGTAATAGCCGGTAAAAGCCGCCAATCAATATCAAATTGATCAGCAAAAAAAATAAAGTCTTTAGTATAATCGGCAAGAGGAGAGGTTTTGGCAACCAAAAAAGTATCTAGCTTAACTAGCCGCGGATCTGAAGATTTTTCCGGCTCAACTTCTAAAAAAACCGCTTGAGCTGAAGCACCAGCCTCTTTGGCACCAGCGGCTATGGCTCTTTGGGATTTAGCCAAAAGCCCTAAAAATATAAAACCAACTAAGCTAGCAAAAAAAATTTTCTTAAACATTTTTTCCTCAAAAGTAAACATTCTAAAAAATTTCGGATCAAAAAACAAATAATCATTAATCAAATAACCCTATAACAAATAAATCTAACCCATAAAAAAATCCCAGAGTCTGCTTTAATAAATAAAGCTACCCCAGGATCTATCTTGAATTATAACATTGACTTATAGTACTGTCAAGTGTTGTCTTTCATCATTTTTAAAGTCTCTATTTTTTTGTTGCCAATTTTAATTGACTCCCCTTGGCCAACTAGAGAAAAGTTAAATTTTTTATAAAACTCAATGGCGGCAAAGTTGTCTTTGGCAACTTGCAAAAAAACCTTCCGACCAGATAACCAATTTAGAGCTTGACGAAATAGGGCCGAACCAAGACCCTCTCCTTGGCATTCGGGCAAAACATGAATTAACTTTATTGCTCCCCGATTATTCTTTTTCTTAATCGCACAAAGATAACCAACAACCCGACCATCTTTTTTGGCCAACCAATAACGCCAATTCTTGCTTTTTATGTTTCGGGGGCGTTGTCGTTCTTCCTGATTAAAATCCTTGGCCAAAACATCCTTTTTGTCAATACCGGCAATCAAATTAGGATAGGTTGTTAACCAAACCTTTTTCTTAATCTCGCTAATAGTAGAAATGTCGGCCAAGTTAGCCCGATCAATTTGAACCCGGTTCATAAACCGCTAAAAAGAATTAGCAGTATATTAAAAACAAAAAGGCCATAAAGTCAACACTCAAAATCAAAAAAACCTTGTGAAACAATTAGCCTCGTGATATCATCATCACTATGACAAAAAACAAAAAATACGAGCTGACAATTATTACTTGTCTCAACCCTAAAACTAAAAAGGGAGAAGCAGATTTAGAAAAAATTAAAAAAGCTCTTGGGGATATCGGTAAAATCAAGAAAGAGGAGAGTTGGGGTAAAAAAAACTTGGCCTACCCAATCCAAAAAGAAACAACCGCCTACTATTATTGGTTCGCCTTTGAGGCCGACCCCAGTAAAATTAGCCGTCTTGACAATATTTTAAAATTAAACGACAATATTATTAGACATTTGTTAATAGTCATTGAATAGGGGGTGTGAATAATTTGAGTACTCGTTCTCTCAACAAGGTAATGTTAATCGGCAACTTAACTCGAGATCCAGAGTTGCGCTATACTAGCAAGGGTACGGCAGTTTGCTCCTTTGGCTTAGCTACCAACCGCAGCTGGACTACTGACCAAGGAGAAAAAAAAGAAGACGTTTCTTTTCATCGAATTGTCTCTTGGGACAAATTAGCCGAAATCTGTTCTCAACTTTTATTTAAGGGAAGAAAAGTTTACGTTGAGGGAAGATTGCAAACCAGGCGGTGGGAAGACCAAGAAGGCAACACCAGACAAACTACTGAAGTGGTTATTTCAGAAATGATGATTTTGGATTCCCGTCGATCACCAGAGGGAAAAGATAAAAACGATCAAAACGAAGGCTCTTCTTCTAAAGAAACTAAAAAAGAAGAAAAATCTCAACCAAAAAAAACCAAAAAAACAAATAAAGAAAAAGTTGATACCAGCGACATTCCTTTTTAAAAATTAAAATTATGGCTAGAAGAAATTTTCACAGAAAAAAATCAGTAACGAAAAAAAAATGCTTTTTTTGTCAAAACGGCACTGTTCCCAACTATAAGGAGGTCGAAATTCTTAATAATTTTATTACCGAAAGAAAAAAAATCGCCTCTCGCGAATATACCGGTGTTTGTGCCAAACATCAAAGAAAATTAACTAAAGCCATCAAACAGGCACGACACTTGGCCCTAATTCCTTTTGTTAGTAAAATCCATTAATCCAATAAAGAGCCAAAATGGCTAATTTTTCTTTTTTTCTTCCCTTGCCCAAAAAAACTAAAACCCTAGTCAAAAAAGGGGATAAGGTTGATAAAGGCCAAAAGGTGGCCACCTTTAATCGTTTTGAAAAACACAAAATTAACCTCGCTAAAAAATTAGAAATCTCCGCTAAAAAAACCTCTTCTTGTCTCTTGGTTAATTTGGGTGAAAAAATCTCCAAAGACAAGATTATTGCCGAAACCAAAAATCTCTTCAAAAAAGTCTCTGTTCCTTCCCCGGTGGCCGGACAAATTTTCGCCTTTGACAATAACACCGGCCTTTTAACTATCGAAGTCACCAAAGAAAGTCGTGATCTTCTCTCGCCATTTCCTGGAAAGGTGGAAGAAATTACCCAAGAAGGAGTCACTATCAAAATTAAAGCCGAAAAGGTTCTTGGTTTTAAAAAGTCTTGGGGTGATAATGTTTTTGGACAATTAGCCTTTCATGGTGGAGCTCTAACTGCCCTTAGCGGCCAATACCAAAAAAAAGTTGTTTTAACTAATCAACTGTTCCCGGCCCTAATTAATAAAGCCCAGGCTATTGGTTCTTTAGCTATCATTGGTCCTGATAAAATTAAACTAAGTAAGGATGGCTTGGACGATCTGACCATCGTTTGGTTGGAATTAAAACAAATAAAAGAATTAAAAAATTTTATCGATCGTTGGGTAATTATTGATATCCAACAAAAAAAATTAGCTATTTTAGAAGAATGACTATTAAAAAATTACGAAATTTTATCCTCTTGCTGGCTCTAGTGTTTCTTTCTTTTGGGGCTGGCTGGAGAATAAGCCAAATTTATTCCCCCCAAATTAAATTTAATCAATCAGCCCCATTGGGTTTTATCCAGTCCAACCTCTTCTCAGAAGTTTATCATCTCCTCGACCAACTTTATTTAGAAAAAGACCAATTAAATGATCAAAAAAATCTTCTCTATGGTTCCGTCAAGGGCATGGTGGCGGCTTTGGGTGATCCTTACACCGTTTTTCTCCCCCCCGAAGACAATGAAAAATTTAAAGAAGACATGGCTGGCAGTTTTGGTGGAGTGGGCATTGAATTAGGTTATAAAAACAACCAATTGGCCGTTATTGCCCCGCTGGAGGGGACTCCGGCCCAAAAGTCGGGAATAAGACCGGGTGATTTAATTGTCCATATCAAAGACGAAAATAAAAATATCGATCGAGATTCGCTAGACTTATCCTTGGCAGAAGCAGTAGAAATCATTCGTGGACCAAAAGATTCTAAAGTAACCCTTACCTTAATCAGAGAGGGAGAAAACAAGCCAATTGAGACCGATCTTGTTCGTGATGAAATTGTTGTTCCCCGGGTCATTCTAGAAGAAATTAATCGAGATGGTAAACGGATAATCCATATTGGTCTGGCTCGTTTTGGCGACAATACGATTGAGCAATGGGATGAGGTCGTTAAAGAAATCGAATTAATAAAAAGTCAAAATGGTAACAGCTTTTCTGGTCTTATTTTAGACTTGAGAAACAATCCCGGAGGTTATTTAGATGGGGCTATTTATGTCGCCTCAGAATTTCTTGAGCAGGGGGCAATTGTTCATCAAGAAAGCAGTCTCGGCGATCGACAAACTTTCTCCGTCAATCGAAAAGGAAAATTAACCACCGATCCTCTGGTAATTATTGTTAATCAGGGTAGTGCCTCAGCGGCAGAAATTGTTGCTGGAGCTTTAAGAGAACAAAGAGGAGTAATTATCATCGGCCAAACTACCTTTGGAAAAGGAACAATTCAACAATCAAAAGAGTTGACTGACAATTCTTCTATTCACATTACCATCGCCCGCTGGTTGTTACCTTCTGGTGAAGAAATCCACCAAAAGGGAATTGAACCTGATATTAAAATTGAGGATAATTTTGAAAACGAAGAAGATGAAATGTTAGAGACCGCCCTTGATCAATTATTGGCTCTCTAAAGTATATTAAAAAAGACCAAAAATGTTAACCAAGAGATCAGATAAAAAACCGTTTCTTTCTTATTTTGTTATATTTTTTCTGTTATTGGCCGCTGTTTTGTCAGGGGCAGTTTTTGATCGTCTGGTGGGTTATTCTTTTCTCGACACTTGGTGGCCCAGACAGGCGACCCCGTCTTCAACTGTTACCAACAAAATCATCCAAGAAGAATCGATGGTAATTGATATTGTCGAAAAGAATTCCGGAGCAGTAGTCACCATCGGCATTAGCAAACTTGAGCGTTTTTCCACCTTTAACCCCTTTGACCCCTTTTCTTTTTTTGAAAACCAAGAACAACAAATCGAGCAAGATATCGGCACTGGCTTTATCGTTGATTCTAATGGGTTAATCATTACCAACAAACACGTTGTCTCCGACCTTGAGGCCCAATATCGAATTATCACTACCGATAACCAAACTTTTGAGGTGCAAAACATCTATCGTGATCCCTCTAACGATTTAGCTATTTTGAAAATTAATGGTCAAAACTTACCGACAACAGAACTGGGCAATTCCGATAACTTAAAAGTCGGCCAATTCGCTCTAGCAATTGGGACGGCCTTGGGAGAATTTCGTCATACCGTTACTACTGGAGTGATCTCTGGCCTAGGTCGAGGCGTGGTGGCCGGGTCTCCCTTTGCTGGTTATGTTGAAGAGCTGGATAATGTTATTCAAACTGATGCGGCCATTAATCCTGGCAATTCTGGCGGCCCCTTAATCAATTCAGCCGGCCAGGTAATTGGAATTAATGTTGCTGTGGCTCAAGGGGCGCAAAATATTGGCTTTGCTATTCCCATCAATATCGCCAAAAGCATGCTTGACAACTTTTATCAAACCGGCGAATTTGTTCGACCATTTTTAGGGATTCGCTATTCTCTTATTACCCAAAAGGCGGCTATTCTAAATGAAATTCCCGAGGGGGCCTACATTATCGAAGTCGTTACCAACTCCTCAGCGGCCGAAGCTGGCCTTAAACCTGGAGACATTATTACCGAAATTGAGAATAAAAAAATTGAAGAGTCCGGTCAAAGTGTAGCTGAAATTATCAATCAAAAAAAGGTCGGCGATACTATCACTATCAAGATCTGGCGAGATGGCCAAAACCAAGAGATCAAAATCCACCTTAAAAGCCAATAGGTCCCCTATTTAATTCTTTTTAGACTTAGTCTTCTTTTGAAAAGCCTTAATAATTCTCTTTAAGTCGCCGTCAATAATTTGTTCTAAATTTTGCCAAGATTTTCCTAACCGGTGGTCAGTAACTCGATTTTGAGGAAAATTATAAGTACGAATTTTTTCGGCTCTTTGGGCTTCCCCAATTGACTGCCGCCTAATTTGGTTTTGATTATTTTTCTTTGAGGTTTGTCGACGGCGCTTTAGTTCTTCCTTAAGCTTGTTTTGAGCGATAAGACGATTTTGGTATTGACGTCGTTCTGATTGAGAAGTAACCACGACCCCAGTTGGCTTATGCCTTAGGCGTACGGCCGTCGCTACTTTGTTAACATTTTGACCACCATGACCACCGGCTCGAAAAAACTCGACTTCTAAATCGGCCGAATCAATATCAATTTCTTTTTGGGCTTTTTTAGGTAAAACTACAACTGAAGCTGTTGAGGTGTGAATTCGGCCTCGTTTTTCTGTTTGAGGAACACGCTGAACCCGGTGAACACCAGATTCTTGCTTTAAAAAAGCAAAAACGTTTTCCCCCTTAATCTCTAGTCTGCCATCGGGTAAAATTTTAGTTGGCCAGCCTCTTTGAACAGCAAAACGTTGATACATACGCAACAGATCTTGCTGCCAAATTTTGGCCTCATCACCACCAGTACCGGGACGAATTTCAATAATAATAGACACCTTATTAAATTTCCAATTTCCAATTAATCCAATTTCCAAACAAATCCCAAATTACAAATAAACTCCAAGTTCCAAATCCCAATTGGGTTTTTGGTGTTTTGGGATTTCATTAGAATAATTAAAATAATTAGGTCAATTAGAATAATTTTAAATATTCCCTTTTGCTTTTCAGTTTAAAGGCTTTAGGTTAAAAGCTTTGAACTTTGAGACTTGAGATTTCGGCTATCAACTGTCATTTGGCTTGCTTAAGCATTTCTTTGAGAGTTTTAACTGAGGTGGTAGAAGATTGTCCTTTTCGGCGAGATTTTTTATTTTTTTTCGGTTGTTTCTTGGCTTGATTTAGACGATCTTCAAAACGTTTCACCCGACCACCGGTATCAACATATTTCATTTGGCCAGTAAAAAAGGGATGACAAGCAGAACAAATATCAACTTTTATTTCCGACTTAGTTGAACCAACTGTGAATTCGTTGCCGCAAGCACAAATCACTTTGGCCTGGGGATAGTATTGATCTTTTTTGGTTTTAGTCATAAGCGAGCCTTATTTTAACACAAACTAAAAAATAAATTAAGAATTATTTTTAATGAAGGGCTTCAATCAAATTTTTCTCTTTAATTTTTTTTTGCTGACCGGAGGACAAATCTTTGATCACTATTTGACCCGAGGCCTTTTCTTCTGGACCAAGAATAAGAACAGTATCAAAGCCTTTTTTATTAGCATAATCTAGCTGTTTAGTTAATGAATCATTGTAATCCAAATAAACCTCTAAGTTGATTCCTGCCCTTCTTACTCGATCGGCCACTAACAAAGAGGAGCGAAACATCTCCTCATTAAAAACTGTCATTAAAACTTTAGCCGATAAGTTCGATAAAGAAGGTAAGCGGCCAAGATCCGACAACAATTCATAAACCATCATGTCGCCAAGAGCCAAACCAACCCCGCCAATTTTTCTCTTGCCACCAACATCAGAAATCAAGTTTTGGTAACGACCGCCGCCAAACAAGGATCGTCCCTGATTATTTCTTGCCTGAGCTTCAAAAACTGTGTCAGTATAATAATCAAAACCACGAACGATGGCCGGATCAAAATCGACCCAGTCGGCTACACCAAGATCAGCCAAAGAAGAAAACAGTTCTGTTAACCAGGGAGATTCTTGACTATAATCGTCATCTTTAATAGCTAATTCTAAATCCTCAATTTGAAGATTAGATAGGCCCTCTTTTTTCAACATCAGACAAAAATCGGACTCAGAGAGCTTATCTTTTTTATCAATAACTCGAAAAACTGATAATTTTTTATCTTGAGGAATATTAATCAGGCTAAACTTACTATCTAAATACTTTCGATCATTAACTTTAATTACCACTTCATCGGGGGTAAAGCCTAAAGAAGCCAAAAATCTAATTCCAATAGCAATTATTTCTGCATCAGCGTTAGGACAATCTTGGCCCAAAAGATCAAGATTCCACTGATAAAATTCTCGACCCCGACCTTTTTGAGGAGACTCATAACGGAAAAAACGCCCCCACGACCACCAACGAAGAGGAAAAACAAGATTATATTCTTTAGTGGCTACCATTCGGGCTAGGGTTGGCGTCAGCTCTGGCCTTAAAACCAAACTGGTTTCGTCTAGCTTATCCTTAGTGGGAATAATAAAGGCTTGCTTCTTGATAATCTCTTCGGCTGATTTAGCCAAATATAGCGAGTAGGGCTCTAAAATCGGCCCCTCATACTCTTGATAACCAAAAGATTCGCTAATGGCCTTAGACTTAAAATAAAGCCAATTTTGCCAAGCCTGATCGGAAGGATAAAAATCACGTGTCCCTTTAACTGGTTTAACAACTTTGGAAACCATAATAACTTGATTTTACTAAATTAGACCGCATTTTAACAGGGGAGAAGAGTCAATTATCCGGCTTTTTTAAAAATTTATGGACATTATGGGCGGGGAAGGACTATGCTTATTCTTGAAGATCACCAGAAACAACTATGTGAACTTTACTGGCTTTAATTTGACCATTATCAACCTGTTTTTGACCAACAACAACAACTCGATCTTGCTCTTCAAGACGATCAATATCGGCAGCAACAATCTGGCCATTTTCATCTTGATAGCTAACCGTTGCCTCTTCGGCTAAAACTTCAAAAACCAACCCCTTTTTTGTTAAAACAAAAACTTCTTCCTCAGAAGAAATATCGCCAACCAAACCAAAAAATGATTCTCTAACAATTGGTCCCGGAGTTTCTTGAACCACTAACCGTTTTACCTCTAGTTGATCTGGCTCTAAACGGCTAACATATCCCATAGCAATCAAATAATTGCCGGTTTCTAGGTCTTGAGGGCTAATCGCCTCTCTGGCAATACCTATCATTGCTGTTTCGTCGTCATAAACCGCTTTCTTTTCCTGATCACGAACCTCAATCGATAGCTCTTGCTCCTCTTTATTATGAGAAATTAAGTTACCACAAAAAGCTCTTTTAATAAGCAGGCGATTACTTTCTTGATCATCGGTCTCGGCTAAAATTGCCTCTACTTCCTGCCTTAGCAAATCGGCCTTTTCCTTATCGTCCTCAACAGCACCAATGGGGGTCACTAGAAAAAAACCCAAAAATAAAAGCAAGGCCGCTACTTGTTTAGCTTGTTTAAATTTAAGCACTTTAATCACCCTTATAATTTAGCGGTTGAATAGACAACCGTCAAGAGGACTTCTTTTTTATCGCCCTGATAATCATAGGCGGTAACTTTTATTTCGTTGGCCCCCCCCACAAGAAGAGCCGTCCCTTTGAAATTACCATCTTCATCGGCCAAAACAATTGTTTCTCCTTCTGGATAGATTATTACCACCACCGCCTCAGGCAAGGTTTGGCCGGTAACTAAAACCTCATCTTGATCAACAATAGCCCCCTCTTCTGGAGCACTAACATCAACAAAAACACTAGACTCTTCCGAAGCAGACGATTCCTCTAATGGAGCTTCAGAATCGGCCGGATCAGTTCTTTCAACTTTTTCTTGATCAGGAGAACTAGCCGTTTCTTGATTTTTTTGACCTGTCCACCAAATTCCCCCAACAATTAATAAGCCCAAAGCAAAACCTAAAATAATGGCAATGCCAACTTCTTTACGCATACTTCTTTTTTTAAATATAACCCGCTCAAGAGATGTTGTCAATAAGTTTAATACATTTTAATAAACTACATTCACTCCAAGATTAAAAGTTAAAAATTAATAATAATTTTAAAAAATCTGAATCTTTAATTGTTATTAGCTGTTTCTTGTGGTAAATTATAAATTATGGAGATTTGGTATTTGGGCTTTGGCAGTTTTCGGATTCGCACTAAAAAGGGCATTATTGTTACTGATCCCTATGATCCTAAAACTAATCTAAAAATGCCCCAAGTTAAGCCCAATCTAATTACTATTAGCCGACCCGGCTCCCTTCACAATAATAGTCAAGCATTTGATAATCAGGCTTTTGTTATCGAGGCTCCAGGCGAATATGAAATTGGCGGTATTAATATTCTCGGTATTTCTTCTTATCAAGAAAACAATAAAGAAAAAGAAAGAAGTGATAATACAATCTATTTAATCCATACTGGCGGAATTAGATTGGCTCATTTAGGACAGCTAAATCATCCCTTAAGTAAGGACTCTTTGGCCCAACTAGATTCTCCTGATATTCTTTTCTTACCTCTCGGAGAAAAAAGGGGCTTAACCGCTAAATATGCCACCGAAATTGCTCGACAACTCCAGGCCAAAATTATTTTTCCGATTCATTATATTAAAGAATATAGCCGCTCTTCACTTGGCAAAATTGAGGCAATTAATAAATTTTTAAAAGAAACTGGTAACACAGCAATTTGTGAACCAAAATTAATTGTTGGCAAAAGCAGTTTTAGCGACGAAGAAGAAAAAGTTGTTCTACTGGAAAGCCGCGGTAAATAGGCCCTTTCAAAACTTGCCCCTTTGTCTTTGCGACTAATAAATTGGCCATTATCTATCAAACTTTACTAAACTGGCAATTTATGTTAGTTTTGGACTATAATTAACAATAAGAAATGGCTAAAAATAAAGCTAAAGTTCCCCCCCATTCCAACGAAGCCGAAGAATCAGTCTTGGGCTCAATACTAATTGATAAAGATGCTATTTCCATTATTGCCCCCCTTCTTAAGCCGGAAAACTTTTATAACGAAAACAACGGTCGAATTTACGAAATCGCTCTTAAGCTTTATGAAAATCGCCGGCCAATTGATTTGGTTACCCTAACTTCAGAGCTTAAAAAAACCAAAGACTTTAGCCAAATTGGAGGCGCTTCTTACTTAGCCGACTTGACTAACCGCGTTGCCACCGCTGTTAACGTTGAAGAATACGCTCAGATTATTAAAAGAAACTGGATTAAGAGACAGTTAATTTCTGCTTCCAGCCGAATCTCAACTTTGGCCTTTAACGAATCTAAGGAATCAAGCGAAGTTTTGGAAGAAGCCGAAAAAGAAATTTTTTCCATCTCCCAATCCGGAGTTACCCGAAGCTTTATTCCAGTAAAAGACGCCCTGATTGAATCCTTTGATCGTCTAGACGAATTGCACAAAAAATCTAGTGGTTTAAGGGGTTTGCCGACTGGTTTTTCTCAGTTAGATAGCCTTTTGGCTGGTATGCAAAATTCTAACCTGATCGTTTTGGCCGCCCGACCGGGAATTGGTAAAACCGCTCTCAGTTTGAACATCGCTCGCCATATTGCTGTTGAAGAAAAAATTCCAACTGGATTTTTTTCTTTAGAAATGAGCCAGGAAGAGCTAGTCGATCGACTCCTGGTTCGCCAAGCCCAAATTGACAGCTGGAAACTAAAAACAGGTCGATTAGACGAAGATGACTTTTCTCGCCTTTCTGACGCCATGGGAACTTTGGCTGAAGCCCCTTTATATATTGACGATACTCCTGGTATTTCAATACTAGAAATGCGCACTAAGGCCCGAAGGCTGCAAATGGAAAAGGGATTAAAGCTTTTAATTGTTGACTATCTACAATTAATTCACGGCCGCAATAACATTGAGAATCGAGTTCAAGAAGTTTCCGAAATTTCTCAAGGCTTAAAAAATTTGGCTCGCGAATTAAAAATCCCGGTTTTATCTTTATCTCAACTTTCTCGAGCGGTTGAGGTTAGGGGAGGACAAAGGCCAAGATTAGCCGACCTCCGAGAAAGTGGCTCAATTGAACAGGATTCCGACGTCGTTATGTTTTTGTATCGAGAAGACGATGAAAATCGAGAAAATATCATTTTAGAAATTGCCAAACACCGCAATGGCCCAATTGGTTTAATTAACCTGCGTTTTCTTCAAAAACAAATTAGCTTTTATCCTTTAGAGAAAAAGGCCTAAAAAAACCATGACTATTAATCTTATTAATCTTCCTTGGGGAAATGCCAGCATAACTGTTTTTGGCCTTTGCCTTTTTTTGGCTTTTTTACTGGCCTCTTTTTGGTTTTTTTGCCAAACCAAAGAAGAATTTGCTAATGATGAAAAAACAATTAGTTTTGTCTTTAATAATATCTTAGCTTGGTTAATTGGGGCTCGATTGATTTTTTGCCTTGCCAATACGGCCCAAATCAATTCGATAATAAAATTTTTTCTTCTTTGGCGCTACCCGGGGCTATCTTTTGCGGGAGGATTTTTAGGAATAATTGTCACTAGTAAGATTTGGGCAAAAAGATATCAATTTCAGATTTGGAAAATAACTGATCAGGCCCTCTTGCCCTTATTAACTTTCTTCATTGGCTTTTTTTTAGGCCAATTCTTGGTTAGCCAAGGGGTTTTATATTTAGCTAGTTTAATATTAAACTTATTTGCTGTCGCTTGGTCTTTTTGGGCCCTAAAATCTTATCGATCTTTAATTTGGTATCCATCCGGAAAAATCGGTTTTGCCTTTTTAGGGGCTAGCGCTATTTTGTTTTTAGGTTTTTCTTTACTTGCTTTTTTCTTGCCCGGTGGTTTATACTTAGAGGCGTTCTTGGGCTTAGGCCTATTTATTTGGGCGGTAATTTATTTTTTTCTAAGATCAGAAAGTAGACCAGCCCAAAGATTCATTACTTTCTTAAATAAAAGTAAAAATAACTAAAAATGGCTAAAAAGAAAAAAAAGTCAATCACTAAAAAGGGCCAAAAAGAAAAACTTACCTTCCCGGCTGACCTACTAGTCCCAATTGGCAAATTTTTTATCGATGAAGAAAAGAAAATTTTAAAAAAGATTAAAAATCTAAAAACGGAAGACCCCTTTGCTGATCCAGATCGAGCTTCTAATAACGCTTCCCCCGATACTGACGCCGAAGAGCAATTTGGTCACATGAAAAATAAGGCCATCCAAAAACAGCTTCAAAAACGATTAATTCAGGTTCGCAAAGCTTTAACTCGAGTAAAAATTGGCCAATATGGTACTTGCGAAAAATGCGGCAAGCTTATTGACACTGATCGCTTAATGATTTATCCGGAAGCCACCACTTGTCTAAATTGCCTCAAAAAAGAAGAAAAAAGGAAAAAATAGAATATAACCTCTTTTTTAAAAAATGGCCTTTTACGATCATTACGATTACCAGCGCTATTGGCGGGGAAGGGAATACGAACATGAAGCCGAAACTCTGGCTTTAAAAAGGCTTTTTGCTCAAATTCCCTTAAAAAAACAAAAAACTCTTCTTGATATTGGAGCCGGATTTGGCCGAATTACCCCATTTTACGCTGACAAATTCTCTTTCTGTCTTTTAGTCGAACCAGCCAAAAGGTTAATTAATCAAGCTAAAAAAAACTTAAAATATCAAAATCTTAAATTTAAACAAGGCCAGGCTGAAAACTTAGAATTGTCAGAAAAGTTTGACGTTGTTTTATTTATCCGTGTCGCTCATCATATTAAAAATCTTGATTTAGTCTTGAAAAATATTAACCATCACCTAAAAAGTGACGGTTATTTAATTTTGGAGTTTGCTAATAAAATTAACTTTAAAGCTAAAATCAAAGCTATTTTTAGAGGAAATTTTTCTTTCTTAAAGGAAGAGTCTCCCTATGATCGTCGATCACCAGCCAATCTAAACCAAGAAACGATCCTTTTTCTAAACCACCACCCAAAAAAAATCAACCAATCTTTGAAAAGATCAGATTTTGAGATTATTGACCGGCTATCGGTTTCTAATTTTCGTCTGCCAATTTTAAAAAAAATTATTCCTACTGGAATCCTTCTTTGGGGAGAAAAACTCTTTCAACCAATCTTGGCAAAAATTAATTTCGGCCCCTCGATATTCCTATTGGCTAAAGTACACAAATCACACAAATACAAAACAAAATAAACGAATAGTTTCGGGCTATTATTAATCTGTTCGTGACTTTTAATGTCCTTTGTTACTCCATTTCGCCCATAAACTGACTAACCCCGAAGGCCCAGGCTTCTTTGGAAGGGGGAGCATAACGAGCCGCTATTTGCTCTAAATTAACAAAGCCTTTATCTAAATAATTTTCTCTTAAGCCTTTAGCCACTGTTTCTATTCCTTCCTCCCAAGAAGAAAACCCTAATGTTCCTTCTGAGTGAATTCCCCACCCCCAAGCGTTATAAGTTCCCTCGGGAATCTTTTTACCCAAATTAGATTCTTGCTGGGCAATAGCAACAAGAAGACGATAGTCTAAATTATACTTTTGGGCAATTTTAAAAAAATAATCAGCCTGAGAAGTCAAGGGGGAACGATGTTTTTCTAAATACTGTCTAATAATAACCGGTCGAGCATCGGCAGTGCCAACCTCAAAAGAAACCGTTCCCGACCCACTGGGAAGAGCCTGATAAAGCCGAACCGGGGCTGGTGACAGGTGAGACTGATAATTAATTTTATTTTGGGCTAAAAATTTTTGATAACTATCTTGATTTAACCTTAATAGCCAAAAAGATAAAACTAAAGAGCCGGGAAGAAGAAAAATCAACCAAAGTGAAAAAACGAATCTCAAACTTAGTTTATGATTTTTTTTCATTTAAATAAAAACCTCTAACAACAGGATATTAAAGCCTTATCTTGTTGTCAAGTAAGATCCAAAAAAACCATAGGGCCAGCCATTTTTTACTAAAAAACTCCTAAAAAAAGCTTGCCTAAGGCCAAACGATCATGATAAAATAGGGCTCGCCATGAAGAAAAATAACCAAAAAAATAAAAAGGACAAGAACCCTTCCCCAGAAAAATCAGACTCAGAAGAATATCACCCGCCCAAAACACCTAAATGGAAAAAGCCGCGGGGGTTTCCAGTCAAAAGACAACAAATTGATCGACCAAGAATTAGGCGACCACAACATTATGGCTAATAAAAAGAAAAGCAACCAAAAAAAACCGGCCCCAAATTCCAAGACCGATTCTCCTCAAATTGAAATTAGCCGACTAAAAGATAACACTATTAAAATTGAGGCTAAATTACCTCAGCAGGAAATAAAAGCAGAATATGATCAAGCTCTTGAGAAACTACAAAAAACCACCGAAATCAAGGGTTTCAGAAAAGGAAAAGCTCCTAAAGAAAGGGTAGAGAAGGTCGTTGGTAAAAATGAAATTTATCAACAGGCCATTAATCAACTTTTGCCAAAGGTTTACCAAAAAGCTATTAAGGAAAATCAACTAAAACCCATTGTCGCTCCTCAAGCCAAACTGGTCTCGGCCAAAGAGGGGGAAAATTGGTTGGTCGAATTTACTACTTGTGAACTGCCAGAGATAGACCTAAATGATTATCAAGAAAAAATTAAAAAAACTTTTGCCAAAGAGGCTATTTGGACACCAGAAAAGGATAAAAAAGATAAAAAAACCCCTCAAGATGAGTCTTTAAAAAAAGCAGAAAAATTTCAAAAAATAATCGACGTTCTGGCCAAAAACGTTGAAGTGGTCTTGCCCAAAGTTTTAATTGATAACGAAGTTAACCAAAAATTGGCTAATTTAATCGAAAAAACCGAAAAAATGGGCCTGTCGTTAGATCAATATTTGGCTACTCTTGGTAAGACTGTTGATTCCATAAAGGATGAATATCGCCAAGAAAGCGAAAAAAATTGGAAATTGGAACTAGCCCTTAATAAAATTGCCGACAAAGAAAAAATTACTGTTTCAGAACAAGACATTGAAAAGGCCTTAAAGAAAATTGAAAATAAAAAAGAAAAAGCCCAACTTTCTAATCAGCGCTACATGCTTTCCTCGATGATTAGAAGACAAAAAACCCTTGAGTTCCTTCAAAGCTTATAGTAAAATAGGCTATAGATCTGCCCATATTTTTCTTTTTGCCAATGGCCAAAAAGGTTGCTCAGGGTAACAATAACCATCCACAAAAAAAATCTTCTTCAGAAAGGGATTGGGCTGGCCTAAACTTAAAAGACGAGATAACCAAGGAATTCCCAAGAGAATTTTGGGAACAAATAACCGTCCAAAAAACCAACCACCAGGCAGAAATTTATCCCGGCCAAACAATAAGACCTCAAGAAAAAACAGAAACGCCTCAACAACAAATTAACCATCAAGAAAGGCTTCACTTCAAACAAAGACACAACCTTGCCGAAACTTCACTAAAAATAAAAAACCGTCAAGAAACAACAACAAAAATTAACCAAATTAGAGAAGAAATTAAAACTATTGCCGCTAATATGAACCAAATAAATCGCCAGGTAGAAGAAATTGATGCCGTTGCTCAAGAAAATGTTCCCCAAGAAAGCCAATACCAACTTAACTTTTTGGAGCTGTTGCTAACCTTCTTAAATGACTTAAGGGAAAGGGTCGAAGAGGGGAACACTTGGTTAACAACCTTCCAAAAAAGAAGCCAGAAAAAAGGTCGTTTCTGGAACCAAGTCAAAAAATCGGGCACTAAGTTTTTACTCTCTGCCGATCGCACTCCCGCCACCCAAACCGGATAAAAACAGTCCTTTCCGACCCTTAGGGTCGAATAGCTTCGGACCTTTAGAGAAAAGCTGATCAACAAGAAGGCTGAAGAGCAAAAAGGAGTGTAGTATAATAAAAAAAGCTAGGCTTAGCTAATGACTAATTTTGCACGCGTGGCTCAGTTGGTTAGAGTATCCGCTTGACATGCGGAAGGTCCCTGGTTCGAGTCCAGGCGCGTGCACTAAAGATCAGTTGACAATTAAAAATCAAAAATAAAAAATTTTTAAATCATTAGAAATTAAGAAGCAATTACTATATTACTATAGGGACCAATTAATATGAATTCTTCTTCCTCAAAATCTGATCGACTTGCCATTATGCGTCATTCTTGCGCTCATGTTTTGGCAGCAGCCGTAAAAAATCTTTATCCAAAAATCAAGTTTGCTATCGGTCCGGCGATTGATAATGGCTTCTATTATGACTTTGATTTCCAAGAGCCCTTGTCGGAAGATAAACTAGAAAAAATCGCCAAAGAAATGGAAAAAATTATTCGGGCTGATTTACCTTTTGAAAAAAAAGAAATTAGCCTTAAAAAAGCCCAAAAAACTTTTGCCGATCAACCCTTTAAGTTAGAGTTAATTGCCGACCTGGAAAAGAAAGGGCAAAAAAAATTTTCTATTTATCAAATCGGCGATTTTGCTGATCTTTGCTCCGGGCCCCACTTGGCTTCAACTAAAGAAATCGGTCCCTTTAAATTATTATCTTTAGCCGGCGCCTACTGGCGGGGCGACGAAAACAAACCTCAATTAACCAGAATTTACGGCACTTGTTTTGCCAACCAAAAAGACTTAGATCAATATTTGGCTCAACTGGAAAAAGCTAAAAAGCAAGACCATCGCCTAATTGGCAAAAAGCTGGATCTCTTTTCTTTCCATCCAGAAGCGGCTCCCGGTGATGTTTTTTGGCATCCTAAGGGGCATTTTTTGATGAAAAAACTCGCCCGTTATTGGCGACAAGAACACAAGAAGGCTGGCTATCTTGAGGTCCGCACTCCTGAGGTTCTCAGAAACTCTATTTGGGAAACAAGTGGCCACCTCAAATCGTTTGCCGATAAAATGTATCGCGTTTTCGGCCCCGACAGCAAAGATTGGAACTTAAGCCTCAAACCCATGAACTGCGACGGAGGAATTTTAATCTTTAAAAATTCGCCTAAATCATATCGTGATTTACCCTTGCGAATGGGAGAATTGGGAGTTGTCCATCGTTATGAGGCCTCAGGAGAATTACACGGCATCATCAGGACTCGAGAATTTACTCAAGATGATGCTCATATTTTTTGTACTAAAAAACAAGTAAAAGAAGAAATAAAAGGGGTAATAGATTTATGCTTTAAATTCTACCAGAAATTTAACCTCAAGCTGGACCATCTAGAATTATCAACTCGACCCAAAAATTCCATTGGTTCTGATGAAATTTGGCAAGAGGCCGAAAAAGTAATGAAAAAAACCCTAAAGGAGAGCCAAGTTGATTACCAAATCAATGAAGGTGACGGCGCTTTTTACGGACCTAAAATCGATTTTCATCTTAAAGATAGTTTAGGCCGCACCTGGCAGTGTTCCACCATTCAGCTTGACTTTGCCCAACCGGAAAACTTCGATCTTCACTACACCAACGAAGAGGGGAAAAGGGTTCGACCAGTAATGATTCATCGAGTAGTCTACGGTTCTTTGGAGCGCTTTTTAGGTATCTTAATTGAAGATAATGGCGGCAAGTTTCCCTTTTGGTTATCGCCAACTCAAATAATAATTATCCCTATTACCGACCAGCAAGTTGCTTATGCTAAAAAAATTAAAGAAAAACTAACAAAAGACTATAATGTTAGAACCGAGATTAACGATAATAACGATACCGCCTCTAAAAAAATTCATCAAGCCGAAGAGGAAAAAATTCCTTACATGATAATCATCGGCGCTAAGGAAGAAAAGGCAAAAACCGTTAATATTAGAAAAAGGGGAGAGGAAGTTTTAGGAGAAATGAAATTAAAAGAATTTTTAAAAATTATTAACGCCAACTAATTTTTTTATTCTTCTCTGGTGAAGATTATTATTTTAAATAAAAATTTTTTTAAAGAAGATAATGTTGCTAATCAACCCTGCCCATGTTAAACTAAAGCCCAAAGTTTTGAAAAAAGTAATAAATTGAATTCAGCTAAATTTTATCAAATCAATCAATATATTAAAGCGGATAAACTGCGGGTTATTGATGAAAACGGCAAACAAATTGACATTTTGGATCGCGATCAAGCCTTAAAGTTAGCCCAAAAAGAGGACAAGGATCTGGTTGAGATCGCCCCCAAAGCAAAACCCCCAGTCGCTAAAATTATTGATTTTAAAAAATTTCAATACTTAGAAAGTAAAAAAAGTAAAAAAAGTAAAAAATTAGGCCAAAAGCAAGAAACCAAAGAATTGCGAATTCGACCATTTATTTCTGATAACGATTTAAATTTCCGAATTAAGCGAGCCGAAGAATTTTTAAAAGACGGTAATCGGGTTCAGATTACTATTAATTTTCGCGGTCGAGAAATGACCAACCAAAAAGCCGGTTTTGATTTGGCCGAAAAGTTTATTGAAAAATTAGCTTCGTTTGGTTCACCGATTAAAAAGCCAAAAATGGCAGGAAGAAGTTTAATTTTTACCTTAACACCGGCTAATAAATAAAAAATACTTAATTTTGAAAATAATATTTTCTCTAACTTATTCTCATGAATAAACAAAAAACTAAAAAATCACTAGCCAAAAGATTCAAGGTTACTAAAAAGGGTAAAGTTCTTCATCGACCAGCTTTTGGCCGACATCTGAAAAAAAGCAAAAGCAAAACTCAAAAAGGTAAATATAAAAAGAAAAAAGAGATTTCGGGCACCATGGCCAAAAAGATTAAAAAAATAATGGGAAAGTAATAATCTCTAAATCCGAAATTCGAAGATCCAAACAAATTAGAATACCCAAAACATGAAATCAAATCCTAAACAATTTTTAGTATTTAGAATTTAGTGCTTAGAAATTGTTTGGAACTTAAATATTAGCATTTAGAATTTGTTATTTTTATGAGAGTTAAAACTGGTCCCACCAGAAGAGAAAAACACAAAAAAACCCTAAAAGCTACCAAGGGCTACCGCTTAACTAAAAGCAAGCTCTTCAAAGTGGCCCATGAGGCTCAACTTCATGCTGGCCAATATGCTTTTATCGGCCGAAAACAAAAAAAAAGAAATTTTAGAAAACTTTGGATTAGTCGAATTAACGCCGCCCTAACCGATCATAATTTAAGTTATTCTAATTTCATTAACTTGCTCAAAAAGGCCGATATTGGCTTGAATAGGAAAATACTGGCCAACCTGGCTGTTGAAAAACCGGAGGTTTTTGCTCAAGTTGTTAACAAAGTCCAAGAAAAAAAATAACTAGTCAAAAGGCCTGTTTTTCTTCTAATTGGCTCAGCTTAGTTGATAATGAACCTCACTAAAATCTTAAATTCAGCTCAAGAAAAAATTAAAGAAGCAAAAACTCCTTCTCAACTAGAAAGAGTTAGGGTTAGATTTTTGGGTCGCAAGGGCCTAATTAATCAACAATTTAATAAAATTAATAAGCTGCCGATTGAAGAAAAAAAGACCCTAGGGAAAAATCTTAATTTAGCCAAGGAAAAACTAGAAAAACTCATTAAAACAAAACAGAAACAACTTAAGCCAACTTCAAAATTAGTCAAAGATAAAGAAAAAATCCACTACCTCTTACCTAAACTGGGCCATCTTCATCCCATCACTATCACCACTAATGAAATTGATAATTTCTTTAAAAGTTTGGGGTTTTCGACTTATGAGGGGCCAGAAATTGAGACTGACGAATATTGTTTTCAGCGCCTCAATGTTCCCCCCAATCACCCAGCCCGTGATATGCAAGACACTATTTATATTAAAGAACCAAAAATGCTGTTGCGGACTCAAGCATCAGCTATCGAAACTAGGTTATTAGAAAAAGAACCCCCCCCTTTTAAGGCCGCTTTTGCCGCTCGAGTTTATCGTAACGAAAAAGTCAATAAAAGCAACCACTTTATTTTCCATCATTACCAGGCCGTGGCCGTTGATAATAATATCACCATGAAAGATTTGATCGGCACCCTTGATGCTCTTTTTAAAAAACTTTATGGGAAAAAAGTTGTTGTCCGCTATCGTTGTAAATATTACCCCGAGGTAGAACCAGGCCTGGGCTTAGATATCCGTTGTTTCTCTTGTCAAGGAAAAGGCTGCTCTTTATGCAAAGGAACTGGCTGGATTGAAATGGGTGGAGCCGGCATTATCCACCCTAAAGTATTATCAATGGCCGGCATTGATCCCAAATCCTGGCGGGGCTTTGCTTTTGGTTTAGGCTTAGACCGTTGGGTAATGGCCAAATATAAAATTGACGATATTAGAACTTTGTTAGGAGGAAATTTAGCCTACAAACCAAACCAACCATGAAAATTGTTTACTCAAAGCTAAAAAAACTGCTTCCTGATCTTAATCAGCCAGTAGAAAAACTGGCCCAAGATCTAACTTTAATTGGCCATTTCGTTGAAGAAATAGAAAATAAGGATGGAGAGATTGTTATTAGTTTAGAAATTAGGCAAAACCGGGCTGATTGCCTAGGCTATTGGGGCATTGCCAAAGACCTGGCTACTCTTTATGACTTAACCTTTAAAAGCCCCCAAAAAACTCTACCGGCCATTACGACTTCAAAAAAACTTCCTCTTCGGGTTAAGGCTAAAAATCAAGTAAAAAGAATTATGGCAATAAAGATGGGTTCTTTGGAAAACCGACCTTCTCCCGACTGGTTAAAAAAATTTCTAAAGCTTCACGACATCAGCTCTATTAACACTTTAGTTGATCTAACCAATTACGTCATGCTTCTTTGGGGTATTCCCAATCATGCTTTCGATGCCCAAAAGTCAACTGATAATCTTATTTGGGAACTTAATCAGGGTAAGTTTGCCCAATTTACTAGTTTCGACGGTAGCAAAATTACCTTAAAAAGAGACACCTTGCAAATCAGCAACCAAAAAGAAGTTTTGAGTTTGGCGGGCATTGTCGGCGGCAAAAATTCCGGAGTTGGCCTTGATACCAAAGAGGCGATTATTGAAATGGCCATTTACAATCCTACCAAGGTAAGAGAAGATTCTAAAAATCTAAAAGTAATCACTGAGGCCAGTTTAAGATTAGAAAAAAAATTGGATCTTGGCCTTGTTCCTCCGGCTTTTAGTCATTTAATAAATTTAATTTTAGCCAATTGCCAGGGGCAAATCATCAGCTCTGTTTATAGCTACTATCCCAAAGAAAAAAAACCCCAAAACAAAAAGCAAATTAAATTCCATCCTCAAGCCCCTAGTCTCATTGCCGGAGTAGATATTAAAAGCCGATTTTGCTTAAAAATTTTTCAGTCTTTAGGTTGTTTAGTTAATCACCGACAAAAAGAAGTTTGGCTAGTAACCCCCCCCTCTTATCGAACCGATCTAGAGCTAGAAGAAGATTTGGCCGAAGAGGTAATTCGTTTTTGGGGCTATCAAAATATTCCCACCAATCAACCGATTTCGGCCAAGATTTTACCAGAAATCACTCCTCCAGTGCTTCATTTAATTGAAGCGGCCAAAAACACCTTGGTTAATTTGGGTTATGATGAGGTTCGCTCTTGGCCATTAATCAAAAAAAACCAATTTCTAAAAGCCGATTTCTTACCAAAAGAGGCCAAGCCTGTTTACACCGAAAATAATATTAACAATCGATATCCCCTATTGCGAGCCTCAATTTGTTCTTGTCTAAAAGTCCAAAGCCAACAATATCAAAAACTAAAAGTTCCCCAAAAACGTTTTTTTGAGATTGGTAAAATTTTCTATCAAGATGGGGATAAATACCGGGAGCGCTGGTCTTTAGGTGTTTTTGACCAAGACCCTAAAAGACTAGCCAAAAGAATTAAAATTTTTTATCATGATTTGGGCTTATTAAAAACCAAAAAGGAAACTTTTTTAGAGGTTAAAAACGGGGCAATGGTAGAAATAGACCTTAACAAAATAAGCAAATCTCTAGAAAAAATCCCTAAAATTAGCCTTCAAAAACCACCTCAACTGAAAGACCATTCCGCCAAAGAGTTAACAAAGCAAATAATTGACCTTGATGCTAATCTATTTTTTAAAGAAAAAAAGGACCCGAAAAAATTAATTAAAAAATACCAAAATCAATTTGATCCAAAATTTTTATGGCAATTGGTTGTTTTGGATGTTTATCAAGACAAAGAAAAATACAAATATACTCTTCGGGCTTTTTATCATAATTGTTCAACTAAAAAAGCCAAAAAAATCCATCGAAAAATTTTTAACCTAAAATCAAACCACTAACACTAATCTGTCTCGTCATCTTCTGGCTCAAGAGTAGGGGTTGGCTCAATCTCTTCAGTTATCATGGACGTTGGAGTTGCTGTCGGCTCAGGCTCCCAATCCCAATCAACATTAACACCAATTCTAACTTCGGCTTCCGCCTCTTTGCCGGCCGAATCTCTCATCTTGGCCTTAATTTTGTAAGGGCCATCAGATAAAACCAAACGAACTTCCCAAGGATCTTTTGTTAAAGTTTGTTTTTCTTGTCCATCAACATAAATTTTTACCCAGTCAATATCATTAACTGATAGGGGTCGAACCCTGACCTTAAATTCATTATCAACAGTGGTTTCGTCTTTCGGTTCCCGAATTCTAACTCCCACCTGGCTATCACCATCACAATATTCTGTTGGTACCCGATAACGGGGGTCGTCCTGCTCCCCAATCCAAGCATCAATACCAACCTGCCAACGATTATTAGTCGAGCCATAAGGATCTTCTTCTTCGGCAATAATAAATTCTTTTTCCTCATAATTGCCTCGTTCAATGTCTAGGGGAGTAGCTAATTTATTTTCCTCTCGACAAACCTTTAGCAAAACATGCATTTTGTCCTCACCGGTCGGTTCGGTTCCCTTGATAAAATATTCCTCCCGAGAAGGAAAACCATCATGGGCTAGGGCCCCAGAAACTTGATCAATTTCCTCTTTGATTACCGAATCAGGAACAGCAAAATCTTCCCCCGGATATTTGGCAATTGTCTCAAGCATAATTTTTCGCCAAATAGGTGAGGCACCAGCGAAGCCAGAAGCAACATAGCTCATGGGAGAATTATCATTATTACCCACCCAAACCCCCACTATTGCTTGTGGGGTCCAACCAATAGCCCAATTATCACGCATATCATTGGTTGTTCCGGTTTTTACCGCCACCTTTCGATTAGCAATGTTTAGAGAAGAGTTGGGGCCAAAAACAATCTCTCGAGCCTTATTATCAGCTAAAATATCAGAAATAATGAAGGCCTCACCTTCTTTTAAAATCCTTCTCCCTGATCGAGGCTCAAATTCATCTAAAATCTTGCCATCTCGATCAGCAACTCTTAAAATTGCTACTGGCTCGACCTTCAAACCGGTATTGGCAAAAGCCGAATAAGCCCCAACCATTTCTAAAAGTCGAACTTCGCCACCACCCAGAGTTACTGACAAACCAAGACGAGACAAATTCCGACTAGTTGGTTCCAGGGTCGATAAACCTAAATCATAGGCAGTTTGAAGCATATTTTTCAAACCCACCTGGGCCAGCATTTTTACGGCCGGGACATTCTTGGAATTGCCTAAGGCAAAGCGCACCTGCATTGGTCCATGATAAGTATGATCATAATTAGTGGGCCGATATGGCTTTTGGGCCGTGGCTCCAGGAAAATCAGTTAAGCAATCAAATAAAACGTGGGCGGCAGTATAGCCTCTTTTTAGGGCCGTAACATAGGTAATAGGCTTAATCGAAGAGCCAGGCTGTCTTAAAGCGGTGGTGGTATTAAACTTACCAAAATTGGGCTCGTTATAATCTTTAGAACCAATCATTGCCAAAATTTCTCCAGTTTGGGGATCAAGAACAACTACGCCGGTGTTGCCAATTTTATATTGGGCCATTGTTTCCATTTGTTCTTCAACTGTTTCTTCGGCTAGTTCCTGTAAATCTAAATCTAGAGTTGTTGTTACTCTCAAACCCCCGCCCTCAACCATGGCCTCGCCATAACGCTCAATTAATTGTTTCTTAACATACATAACAAAGTGAGGGGCCAAAAACTCCGAGGAAGTATCAGAAAAAACAACTTGATCCAATTCTTCCAAAGCTTGCTCTTCTTCATCAACACTAATATAACCATCTTCTCTCATTCGCCTTAAAACATGCTTGGTTCGGGCAATATAAGCCTCCGGTTCGGTGCCAAAGGGAGAATAAGTCGTTGGCCGCTGAGGAAGGCCAGCCAAAATTGCCGACTCAACCAAAGATAGTTGGTCAACTGATTTACCAAAATAAAGTTCAGCGGCAGTGCCCACTCCCCAAGCCGTTCCCCCATAGGGAGCTTCATTAAGATACATCGTTAAAATTTGATCTTTAGAAAACCGGGTCTCAATCTGAATAGCCAATAAAAATTCTTTAGCTTTTCTTACAATTGTTCTTTGGGGAGTAAGCAAAACATTTTTTACCAACTGCTGAGTTAGGGTCGAGCCACCCTGAACATTGCGCTCAAAAACAGTTCGATAAAGACCACGAAAAATACCGGGAAGATAAAACCCTTTATGATGATAAAAGTCTTTGTCTTCAATGGCAATTGTGGCCTGAATTAGGTTTTCCGGCAATTGTTCAAAGGTAATCGGACTACGTTTTTGTTCTTGAAAAATATCATAAATAACCTCGCCATTTCGATCAAAAACCCGGGTGGTAAAACCTTCCCGACGAACTACTTGTCCCGGTTGGGGCAAATCACGAGCAAACCAAATTATAGTTAAAAATAAAGCCAGCAAAAGAATTGCTCCACTAATTCCCAAAATCAAAAGAGCTTTTTGAGGAGTTATTTTCTTTCGCCTTCGATAACCTGATCGTTTTCTTTTAAGCTGGTTTAAGCGTCGCTTAAATATTTGCCACCAATTCATAAAAACTCAAGAGACATTTTAACTACCCTTAAGTTTAACTGAAAAGGGGAGAGGAGGCAAGAAAACAACTACTTACACCTTCCAGTCTACACCTTAAAGGTGAAAGCGACTAAGGTGGAAACTTTGCTCAACGGTCCAATTTTGGCTATAATAATAGCGATGAAAAAGAAAAAGAAGCTTATAAAAATTGTTGTTATCATTGCCTCAGTCGCCATGATTTTAACTTCTCTTGTTCCTTTCCTGGCTATCTTTTTTGGTTAAAAACATTTTTTATGAAACCCTCTGATCCGGTTAATAAACTTCCCGGAATAGGCAAAATATATACTAAAAGACTAGCTAAATTAAAAATCAGTTCTGTTTACGACCTACTGCATCACTATCCTGACCATTATCAAGATTTTTCCCAAATTGTTAAAATTGCTTTTGCCAAGCCTCAAGAGACTGTCACTATTCAAGGAACAATAACCGCCATCTCTAACCAATACCGATCTCAAGGCAAAAGCTTACAAAAAGCAACAATTACTGACGAAACTGGCCAAGTTAAAGCAACCTGGTTTAATCAACCTTTTTTATTAAACAATTTTAAAAGGGGAACCAGGGTCAGCTTGTCAGGAGTTATCGAAACTTTTGGCTCACAAAAAATCATCACTAGCCCCGAATTCGAAATTATTTTACCCAATCGACCCCCAATTCATACCGGCCAAATTGTCGCCGTTTATCCGGAAACCAAAGGTGTTTCTTCTAAATGGCTGCGATCCCGTATTAAAACTGCTCTCAAGATTCCCTTGAAGGAATTTTTACCTAGAAAAATTTTAGATCAAGAAGGACTTTTGTCCTATCAGGAAGCGCTAAAAAAAATTCATTTCCCCCCAAAAAAGACTGATTATTTAGCCGCTCAAAAAAGATTAGCCTTTGACGAACTATTTTTACCTCAAGTAAAGGCCCAAATCAAGAAAATGTCTTGGCAAAAACAGCGTCCGGCTCCCAAAATAAAAGCTAAAAAAACAGCCATTAGGAGGCTTATTAATCAGCTTCCTTTCAAGCTAACCGGCGCTCAAGAAAAAATTATCAAAAAAACCCTTGAGAGCCTAGAAAAAAATGTGGCCATGAACCAGTTATTGTGCGGTGATGTGGGTAGTGGTAAAACTATCATCGCCATAATTGCCGCCTTTACTGCCTGGCAGAACCAATTAAAAACCCTGGTTATGGCTCCCACAGAAATTTTGGCCAAACAGCATTACGATACTTTCAAGAAGTTCTTGCCGGAAAAAATCAAAATCGGTCTCCAAACTGGAACTTATCAAAAAAATCTTAACCAAGCCGACATTCTGATTGGTACGCACGCTCTTCTTTTTAAGAAAAAACTGCCAGAAGATATTGGCTTAGTCGTTATTGATGAGCAACATCGTTTTGGCGTTAAGCAAAGATCGGCTTTAATCAAAACCGGCAATCGGCTTTTCCCACACGTACTAACTATGACGGCCACCCCCATCCCTAGGAGTGTCGCCCTGGTACTTCATGGCAATCTTGATCTATCTTTTCTTAATCAAATGCCCAAAAATAGAAAACCGGCTAAAACCTGGCTAGTCCCAGAAAAAAAGCGCTCTTCGGCCTACGATTGGATAAAAAAACAAATCCAAAAAAACAAAGCTCAGGTTTTTATAATTTATCCTTTAATCGAGGAATCAAAACATGAAACCATGAAAGACGTCAAAGCCGCCGTATCCGAATACAAAAAATTAAAAAAAACTGTTTTTGCTGATTTTAATCTTGCTCTAATCCATGGCCAAATTAAAAGTAATAAAAAAAATCAAATTATCAAAAAATTCTCCCTGGGTAGAATTGATATTCTAGTCGCCACCTCGATAGTTGAAGTCGGCCTGGATATTCCCGGAGCCACAATTATGGTTGTTGAGGGGGCCAATCGTTTTGGCTTAGCGCAAATTCATCAATTACGTGGCCGCATTGGCCGAAACAATCGGCAATCTTATTGCTTGTTATTTGCCCCCACCAGTTCGGGTAAAAAAAGTTATCGACGATTAAAAATTTTAGAAAAAACTAATTTAGGCATTAAGCTGGCTAAACTAGATCTTAAGGAGAGGGGACCAGGGGAAGTTTTTGGCACCGCCCAACATGGTTTTCCAGAATTTAAATTGGCTAATTTAACTGATTATCGGCTAGTAGAAAAAACTAAAACCTGGGCCAAGTGGTTAATAAAAAGAGAAAAGATGCCTGACAGCTTGAAAAAAAGGCTGGAAGAGGATAAAATAGGCCAGGTAGAACCAAACTAAAGATAATTCTCAATTTTTCAACCGACCCTGTTCGCCATGCAAGACAAGCTTGCTCGGCGTTGCGGACAAGCAATTTTCCAATGAATTTTTAAATTATTAAATTTTCATTCTAAATTAAAACATTGGTTATTTATTGGAAATTGAAAATTGGGAATTGTAAATTACAAATATGACTGCTTTACCTAAGAGAAAAATATCCCATTATCGTCAAGGTAAAAGAAGGGCGGCAATTAAAATCAAGGCCCCAAAAACGGTGCTTTGTTCTAATTGTCAACAACCGAAAGAGACCCATCGCGTTTGTCTTCATTGTGGTTATTATAAAAATATGCCAGTAGTCGAGGTTGAAAAATAGTCAAAACTTTTTTTAATCTTTCATGACTGACAATAACTTTTGTTTATAGATTCCCACGGGCAAAGCTTGTAGTTTTTGCCAATCTTGAAATGAAAACTCGCCGCGACCCACGTCACCAACAACGACAAAAACTTGTCAAAAGGTTATTTGCTTATTCTTTTCAAGGAAAAAACCCAAAAATTAGTCAAAACAATCTTATTAAGCCCATTGTTGATCAACTGGCAAAAATCGACAAAAAAATTGTCAAAGCTGCCCCAGAATTTCCCTTAGAACGACTAAACCGAATCGATCTGGCTATTTTAAGATTGGCGGTTTTTGAATTATTAATCGAAAAAAAAGAACCAATCAAAGTAATTATTGACGAGGCGATTGAATTAGCCAAAGAATTTGGTTCAGAAAAATCGCCCGGATTTATTAATGGCGCCCTGGGGGCAATCGTCAATAATTCAAAATTGACAATTAAAAATTAAAAATCTTATGTTTAATTCGCAAAAAATTGAAAAAACAATCGGTGTTGTTTTTAATAATAAAGACATCCTTAAACGGGCCTTTACTCACCGCTCTTATCTAAACGAAAAGCCAGAAGAAAAGTTATCTTCCAATGAAAGGTTAGAATTTTTAGGCGATGCTATTTTAGAGTTTTGGGTCTCCAGGGTTATTTTTAATCAATTCCCTGATTATCCCGAAGGTTTATTAACTAATTTCCGCTCTCAAGTTGTTTATACTTTATCTCTTGCCAAAATTGCTCAAAAACTTTCCTTGGGTCAATTTTTACTCCTTTCTGTCGGCGAAGGAAAGGAGGGGGGCAGAAAAAATCAGGGCTTATTAGCTGATACCTTTGAAGCTCTAATTGGGGCCATCTTCCAAGATCAAGGTTTAAAAAAAACTGAAAAGTTTTTAGAAAAAAACGTTTTACCTCGAATTAAGACTGTAGCTAAGAAAAAAACTCTAAAAGACTATAAAAGTAGGCTTCAAGAGTTCGTTCAAGAAAAATATCAAGTTACCCCCGAATATCGGCTTCTAAAAAGCCAAGGCCCCGATCATAACCGAATTTTTTCTGTTGGCGTTTTTGTTGCTAATAAAAAAATTACCCAGGGCCAGGGCCTTTCAAAACAAAAAGCTCAACAACAAGCCGCCCAAAAAGCTCTAAAAAAACTAAAAACCTAAACCCTATAGTAATTAAAGGGCCCAAATGGGGAAATTTTCTTTACCCTTAAATCAGGCTGTGATAGAATACACTTTACCTTATGCTAAAAATAAAATTAAGCCAAGTCGGTAAAAAACACCAACGAAGCTATCGAGTCGTCGTGGCTGAGGCCCGCAGTAAGCGAGACGGTAAGGCAGTAGAAAAAATTGGCCACTATAATCCTCGAGCGGAAAAAAACCAACTAAAAATTAATAGAAAACGCCTTCAATACTGGTGTCAAAGGGGAGCTCAAATGACCGACCCGGTTAGAAAAATATTAAAAAAATAGACTCCACGGGCAAAGCCTGTGGTTTTTGCCAATCTTGAAATAATATGGAAGAATTTATTAAATTTCTTATTACCAATATTGTAGACCAGCCAGAGGCAATTGCCATCGAAGAGCAAGAAGAGGAGAGGGGAAGGGTTTATTTAGTTGATGTTGCTGAAGAGGACCGGGGTAAAATAATTGGCAAGAATGGTCGAGTAATACAGGCCTTAAGAAGTCTGGTCAATATTAAGGCCCAAAAAGAAGATCAGTCTGTTTTTTTACAGTTAAACTTTTAATTATTAATAAGCTTTCTTCATTGGCTATCTTCTTTAGGAGAACTTTTTTCTAAAACAGGAGCAAAGGGATCGCGATCTTCATCAAAAACAACAAATTGAGCCCCTTCAGTAATTGGGCTAGTGCCAATTTTTTCTAAAGCTTTAACCTGTTGATAAAGAGCTTCTTCTTTGGGCTGGAGGGTAACCTCTGTTTTTTCAGAAAAACCGGTCGTATCAACGGGGGCAAAAAAAGTATCCGCCGAAATATTAGCCGAAATTGCTCCTTCCCCACTAATACTCTCGAAATCTAAATCAACGCTTGTTACCGAGATTAAGGGGGAGCGCAAAAAAGCCTTGTCAACGAATTGACGAATATTCTCCTCAAGACCCTGAAGAGAAAAACTAACCCTAATTGTTTCCAATCTAATGGCTCTTTTACTCCCCGTAAAGTCCTTCCTGATCTCGCCAGGGGAAAAGCTTATCTCATCAATCATTAAGCTGCTTTCAATGGCTAAATTTTTGGCTGAAGAAAGAGTTAAAATCGGATCTTTAACTCGAGGAAGAGCAAAAACAGCATCTCTGATTCGGTCTTCAATTTCGGTCGTTGATATCGATTCAATCTGATTGACTCGAGAAGATAATAGAGCGACTCGCTCTTCTTCTTTTTGATTGGCCTCTTTAAAACGATCGATTTTTTTCCAACTAGAACGTAAAACCGAGATTGTCAACAAAATAATCAACCCCAAAACAAAATAGGGCAAAAATCGCTGATATTTTTGATAGCGATCCCAAGTTTCCTTAAAATTACCTAAAGATGTTTTCTTCATAAGCCGACTATTAAATTAAAAGTAAAACTAGTATCCTTCTCATTTTTAATAAGTGATTTTAGGGTAGCAGTTTCATACCAATCTTGATTTTGAGCAATAAAGTTTTTAGTTAAACGACTAATTGACAAAATATCACCAGTTCCCGTCACCGTTAGGTTCTTGGGCGTCAGGCTAACCTTTGTTAAAATAACCCCGCTAGGAACACCAGCAAAAAAATTATTCAGAGGCTCAGAGAGATCTTGCCTGATTTTAAAAACTTGATCAATTCTTTCCAATCGGTCTTTTAGAATTAAGATCAGGGTGATTTTATCATCTAATTGGGTTAATTTTTGCTCCAAGGCAAACGCCTCTTTCTTAAGAGCCCTATTTTTATTATTCAATATCAAACCATAACCCAAAACAGCCGAAAGAACAAAAAGCCAAATAACTAAAAACAACCCGGCCGTTTTGATGGCCGCCATTAACTCTTCTTTAATCTTAAATTCATCAAGACGATCAGAAGATAAAAAATTTATTTCGGAACTTTTTTCTTGGGCCATATAATTTTATTGATTATCTTTTAGCCAAACCTATCGCTACAGAAAAAACTGGGGCCTCTTCTTCAAATTGACCAAAAACTGATTTATCATATTCCAAAAAACTAAAAGGATTGGCCAAATGAACTTCCAAACCCAAATTAGCCGCCAAATCTTGCATAACATTGGGAAGACCAGCCGAACCACCACCCAAAACCACTAAGTCAACCGTTTCTTTTTTTTCTTGTTCAAAGTATTGAATAGCTTTCTTCATTTCGACACTGACATTTTTAATTAAAGAAATAATTGACTGGCGAACCTTGCCTTCCAAAATCTGATCACTTAAACCATAAGCCTTCTTATATTCTTCCGCCTGAGAAATTTCAATTCCTAATTCTTCCGACAAGGCCCGAGTTAAAGCCTCACCGGCAACAGGAAAAGAGCGAGTTAGATAAATTTGCCCCCCTCGAGAAATAGCAAAATTACAATTTTTAAAACCAAAATCGACCACCATGGTATTAGGTTGTTTTGGGGTAACTAGAGCCCGATTAAGAGCAATCAACTCTGTTTCTAGGGCTAAAGGGGTGATTTTGGCCCATTCTAAAATACGAACATATTTATTAACCAGGGTTTTAGGTGAGGCGACTAATAATACTTCCAAAATCTTATTTTTTTCATTTCTTTCAATGACCTGATGTTTTAAAATCGCCTCATCTAGAGAAAAGGGGACAAAAGCATCGGCTTCGTACTGAAGGGAAGAGGCCAACTCCTTCTCCGACATCAGGGGCAATTTAATCACCCGACTGGCAATTTTGCTTTCCGGAAGAGCAACAACTACTTGATTACGACCTTTAATGCCAACATCATCAAACAATTTTTTTATCGCCTCCGCTACCGCCTCATGATCTTTGGGTGACTCTGATAATAAACCGGGCCGAGGAGTTGAGGCCTTTCCTAAAGCCGCTAAACGATAACGGCTACCGTCTTTGACCACCTTGGCCACCTTAATTGAAGAAGAACCAATGTCTAAACCAATAACACTCATATAAGTTAAGATTAAAAGAATAGGAGGAAATTGTCAATTGCGAACCAAAACCACTTTGCTAAAAGACTGCTGGGCTAAATCTTCCTGACGAGACGGTGTTCCCGCTTGAGAAAGGGTAAAGTCGATTGTCACTTTATCCTTCGTGCCAACTGTTTCACATTTAAAAGAACAGCTGGTTAGGCTAATTTTAATTTTGTCTTGAGCGCCAGTTAGTTGATTGCTAGTTAAGGCAGTCTTTATCCCCGTCTCGGCGCTCTCTGAGGCAATATAACTTTCTTCGCATAAAAAGGTAATTTCTTCACCATTAGTATCAAGAAAGGTAACCTGGGATTCGTCTTCACTACACTGAGGATCTTGAGCACCGGTTAATTTTTTAGTCATCACGTCCAGGGCAAAACTACCATTTTGGCGAATCTCTTTAGCCAGCTCTGATTTAGTATTGCTTCTAAGAATTGAAAATAGAGAATTAACTAACAAAACCCCAAGACCAGCAAAAATTGTTACCACCACCAACAGCTCAACCAAAGTAAAAGCCGGCTTCCTGGAAGCAAAATCAACTTTTCTTGATAGTTTTTTGAGATTAAAAAACACCATATTTTAATTTCCAATTTTCAATAAAACTCAACTGTTGCGGCCTTAAATTGCCAAGACCACGAATAGAAAACCAGCTCTAAAAAACAATATAGCAATACAACAATTTAACAATTATTACTCTTAATACTTCGTTAAATAGGTTGTGATTGTCTCATTATGCTCTCCCATTGGGTCCTGCCAACTGGTTGTAATCGTAATTTCCAGCTTATCATCCTCAGACTGTTCTAATACCCCTTGACGAACAAACTTACTATCAATAAGGTCACCAGGGTCACCGCTGTCGCAACTACCGACTATAAATTCAAGATCACTAAAACAATAGGTTACTCCATCTCCCGATCCTCGACCCCAAAGTTGGCTCCAGCTTAATTTTTTTTCTGTTCTTAACCACTCTGAGGCTTCACGATTTAACTCCATCGCCCGAGACTGATTACGAGAAAACTGGACATTGCGAGTCCCAATTACCGCCCCAATAAGCAAAGCAACAATAATTAAGGCCGAAATCGATACCGCCACCACCATTTCCACTAACGATTGACCGGCCTCCTTTTGATTAATTAATTTCGCCATTAGTATTAATATTTAACTGCCTGGTTCTGGTTCCCAAAGATAAATTAATAATAACATCCTCGCCGGTTCCACCGGTAAGGGGAGAAAAAATAATAGGGTTTTGATCAGAACTAATTGTTACTTTTTCATCATACGAAAAGCTGTTTATTGAAATAGGATTAGGATTATTCAGACAGGTCAGAGCAATTTCATATTTATCGTCGGGGAAAAAGCTTATTTGGTAATTGGCCAATCGATCATCATCACCACAATAGCCAAATTTTCTTCCCGCCATCGCCCAACCGCGAGCCTGACGAAGATTGTTCTTTAATTCATCAGTGGTGGCATTTAAAACTTGCCGATTATTAAAATTAATATAAGCGGCCAAGCCCAAACCCGACACCGTCATAATAATGGCGGAAGTAACTAAAATTTCAATCAGGGTCAAGCCGGAAGTATTTTTCATCCTTCTTCTTTCATCCTAATCTAACCCAAAAAGAAAAGCAAGAAAGGGGCGCTTTGCCAAAGGTCCGAAGCTGTTTAACCCTAAGGGTCGGATAGCTTCGGACCTGTTAATTAGACTTGATCATGATTAAGCTGGTAAAGCTGGATCCTGGAGTGAAAGTAAAGTGGGGGCAAGGTGACGGCACAAATACCGGAGAGAACAAGTCAAACTAACAGTCTTTTTCGCCCAAGGGGCCAAAACAACGGTTGGCGCTATTTTTTTCCGAATAAATCATTAGGGTATAATCGTCGTCAGCGCCAGAATAGTCATACTCGCCACCGGCTGATGGTTTAGGATCGGTGGGAATAGGGGACATATAGACATTAGTACCACTACTTAACTCGCCACTACCGCTAATAAGGTCAATTGACCCAGGATAATTACCAACATCGGCCCGATACATTTCTAGGGCGGCTCGAATTTGTTCAACATCAGAAAGTCTTTTGGCATCCCGTGAATTACGACTAGCCGAAGCATAAGAAACCACCCCGATGGCCGTTAACACGGCAATAATAGTTGTGGCCACTAAAACTTCAATCAGGGTAAAGGCGAGGCTCTTCTTTTTGATCATTGAAGGTTGGTAACACAAAAATAATCACCACTCGAGGCAAAATTACAGCTATCATTTGAGGCATTACCGGTACCAGTCGCCTCTAGCTCAGCACAAAAACAATAATCGCTAACAGTGCCGGAACAAGTATAATTATCGCCTGTTTTGGGATCGGTTGGTAACCCACCGGGAAGATAGCGATTGCCCGAACTATCCGTGGCATCACCAATAGTCTCACAGCCCCCACTTGGATAATTACCATCATTATCAGCATAATATTGTTCCAGGGCATTTTGAATGGCTTTAAGGTCAGCCTGTCTTTGAGAGTCCCGGGCCCGCCTTTGGGCCGAAGAGTAGGAAACGGCTGCCAAAGAAGCCAAAATACCAATAATGGCAATAACAATTAATAGTTCCAAGAGGGTAAAACCAGAGCGTTTATTCATTGTCTTCATCTTAGGATAAAAAAAATAAAAAAGCAACAAATTAAAATAAATATCGGTCTTATGGGACCTATTGGACTTATATTTAAAAATTGGAAATTTTTTAACCCTATGGTTCCGTTTTCTCAATTCCCAAATTAGGACAATCTCCCACCTCAGCCTTGCCATCGGGATCAGATTTATTTTCTAAACAAGCGGTTAAGGTATATTTTAGAGAATCGTCAACGTCTCGCTGGTAAACATAAATGTGAGAATCGCTATTCTGTGGGTCGCAGGGAATTTCTTTTATATAAACCTCCTCACCGTTAGATAGAGGCAAACCACAAACACTATTAATGTCTTCGCGGTCTAAAATAAAATCTGAGCTATCTGGATAGGCGGGTGGGTCTTGATCCATCTTATAAAGCTCTAAGGCATTTTGAATCTGTTTTAAGTCTGATTTTCTTTGGGCATCCCGAGCCCTTTGCCGAGCCAGCATATAATTGGGGACAATTAACCCCGCTAAAACCCCAATAATGGTCATGACCACCAAAAGCTCGATTAGAGTAAAAGCTGGTTTTTTTAGATTAGAAAACACTTTTGAAAAATTTCTAATTTCTAATTTTTAACCTGCCTGTCGGCAAACAGGTTTCTATTCAATTTCTAATGATTTAATGACCAAAATTTTGGAATTCGGGCACTCACAGGGGAGTGCCCCTACTTTGGACTTTGAATTTTTAATTGTTAATTGTCAACCGACCTATTCTTTACAGTTGGCATTGGGGCTGGCGATACAATAGCGGCAATAAGGCTCCGCGCCTTCTCCTACAGTACAGTCGGTGCCAGCGTAGGCACCGCCATCAGCATAACATTGGCCGCTTTCAGAAAAACAACGATCCTCACCGTGCTCAATTACCGAATATAGCTTATAATAACTGCCGTCGGTGCCAGAGTCATAATCATATTTAGCCCCACTTGACGGGTCATTAGGTAATTCTTTCATATATATCGTCTCATTGGCATCCTCCAGAGGGCTGCCCCAGGAAAGATCGTCAGGATAGCGACCCTGATCGTTGTAATACATCTCCAGGGCCTTAGCAACCGAGGAGAGATTGTCTTTTCTTTGAGCATCTCGGGCCCGAATTTGGGCAGTATAAAATTGGCCTAAACCAATGGCCGCTAAAATGCCGATAATAACCACGGCAATTAACAGTTCAATTAGAGTAAAGGCCGGTTTTTTCATTAATTTCATTATTATTTAAATCAATCTTATTGTCAATTAAAAAAATAGTCTTCACTCGGCGGCATTTGGCCATTATAGCCACCACAAGAAGAATCATCAAAACAATATTCGGCCGGGATAGTTCCTCCGCACTGATCTTCACCAGAACGATTACAGGCACAAGTACTATCAAGATCTTCTTGACAATAATAACAGCCCGATCCAGAACAACCGGTGGTTGTTTCTCCTGTTACCAAGCCAACCCCAGGCGAAGCGGTCCCGTAATTATAAATCCCATCTGGACCACAACCACCCTCACAGCCAACTTCGTTTATAGCCGAATCATCCTGCCAACGCAAATTAGCATAAACCCTATAATATTGAGGACAACTCGAATCTTCAGGAATATAAGCATAAGGCTCATTGGTGTCGGGATCACGAGGGGTTTGGGACAAATACGGCCGCAGGCCCTCTCTTAAATTAAAGGTTTCCTGAGAGGGATAGCAATCATGATCGGAGTAAAACTCTTCCAGGGCAATACTAATCCGGTCCAAATCGGCTTTTCTTCTTGAATCGGTGGCTCGATCCCGCTCGCGCAGGGGATTAACGTGGGCAAAAACAATAATTAGTAAAATACTAATGATGGCGATAACAATTAACCACTCAATTAGGGTAAAACCCTTAGTTTTAAACCTCAACATAATAAAAAAACTTTTTAGGAAAAAAGATAATTAGAAATTAAATAAAATATTTCTTTACCAAAAGGCCAAGCAACAAAAGTCGAAAGAACTAAAAATGGCCCAAAAGCAATGGCTGTTTTTAATTTAGCCTTTCCTGTTATCATTAGTATGACTCCGGTTATGGCTCCTGTCAAGAAGGATAAATATAAGCAAACCACAATGGCCGGATAACCAAGCAATAAGCCTAATAAAAAACCAATCTGGACATCGCCAAAGCCTAAACCCTTTTTTTTAGTTAATAAATAAAGAGCGTAAAAAAACAAACCGGTCAAAAGTGAAGAGAGAAGGGGATTGGCTAAAGCCTGTCCGACTCTGGAAAGAAAAATCTGATAGGCAAAAATAATTACCAGAGCCGGATAAACAATTACCCCATAAACCAACCGATACTTTAGATCAGCAAAAAAAATCACTATTAAAAATGAGGCAATAATTAAGCGAAGAGCCACTAACCACCAAGACAGTCCCCAAGACCAAAAAACAACCAAGCCAAAAGTTAAGCCGGTTACCAGCTCTAGTACCGGTAGCCAAAGAGGGATTTTGCCTTTGCAATAGCGACAGCGGCCGGAAAGAAAAATAAAAGAAAAAAGGGGGACTAGATCTAACCAAGAAAGAGGGTGTCGACAAGTCTCACAATAAGAACGTCCGGTTAAAAAGCCCTCTTCTCGATTAACCCGATCAACAACAACGTTTAAAAATGAGCCAACAAATAAACCGATAATAAAAACAACAATTAAATTAACGCCCATAAACAAACAATTCTTCTTATCGGCCCTTTTTAATCCACAACAAGGGTTAGGCTAAAAAGCCTAACCCTTAAAAATTTACGGTAAACAAATCCAATATTCTTCTGTATCAGAATCGTCACCATTCACGTCACCACCACAAATACTAGCACCAGTAGCAACTATATCTCCTGATGCAGGGTAATCACTAGGAACATCTAGATTTCCGTCAACATCTAAACAACGATCTTCTGCCTCTTCTTCAAAAGCCCCAGATTGGGGTTGAAAACAAACATAGGTACTGTCTCCTTGAGTGCCGTTGTTAAATATGTATAAAGGATTATAAGAAGAATCAGTTATTCTGTTAACAAAAGTCTCTTTCAATTCGGCCGTACCTCCAGTGGCTAGATTATCTCCAAGAACTGTTTCACCACCGGCGTCTACCCAAGTGTCAGTGACCTCTTGCCAATCTAGTTGATAATCCTCATCAGCACCCTCAACCCAAGGATAATAACCTCGAGTTGCATAATAGCGTTCAATGGCGCTTATTAATTGCTCGGCATCAGAACGAGTCGCGGTGTCTCGCGACCGATTAATTTGCTCAATTGGGTTAATGGCCGACAAGACGGCGACTGCCAAAATACCAAGCAAGGTAATAACGATCAATAATTCAATTAAAGTAAAACCCCGGTTAATTTTCAATTTTCGATTTTCAATTTTCAATTTTTTCACCCCCTTCTTCAAAAAAATTCTAAATTCTAATATCTAAGTTCCAAATAATTTCTAAATACTAAATTCTAATTGTTTAGGATTTGGTTTTTTATGTTTAGTTATTCTAATTTATTTGGAGCTTCGTATTTCGAATTTCGGATTTCTCTTACTCCTCAGAATTGAGAAGTCAAATTGTAAATCGGCATCAAAACGGCAACAACTAAAAACATTACCCCAACACCCAATACGATCATAATAATTGGGCCCAAAGCGGTTGTCAAGCCTTTAACAGCCGTTTCTGCCTCTCCTTTAAAAAAGGTAGAAACTTTTTCTAGTGATTCATCAATCTTGCCGGTTCCTTCACCAACGGCGACCATTTGATAAAGAATGGGCGGAAAAACGGAAAAATTGGCCATCATGCCCGATAAAGATCGACCCTTTTCCACTCCTCGAGCACATTGCTTTATAGCATCCCGAAAAACCAAATTTCCAACCGAATTAGCAATAATATCCAAGGCCTCAACCAAAGAAAGCCCCGTTCCTAAAAGCAGGCCTAAAGTCCGGCTCATGTTGGCCAAAATTGTTTTTTCTTGTAAGGCCCCAATAACAGGAAGACGTAAAATTATCTCATCAATCTTTCTGGCTCCTTGGTCGGTATTTCTAAATTTGATAAATAAATAAATTAGGCCGCTGATTATTACCAGGACCAACCACCAGGCCTTAACGACAAAATCCGAAATGGCCATTAGGGCTTTGGTAGCCGCCGGCAGATCGGCATCTAACTCAGTATAAAGAGAAAGCATTTTGGGAACAACGAAAATCATTACAATCGCCCCCACAATAACCATCATCACCATCACGATAATCGGATAAATTAACGCTCCCTTAACATTGTTTCGAAAAGATTTTTCTTCCTCCTGGTCATCAGCCAAACGCGACAACACCTTATCTAAAACTCCGGCCGCCTCTCCCGATTTAACCGAAGCCACATAAATATGAGAAAAAATGTCCGGCCAACCCGACAAGGACTCACCTAAAGACTTACCCGATTCTACTCGCCGCAACACTTCATCAATAATTTCGGCGAACTTAGGACTAACCTGTTCTTTAAGAGAAAAAAGAGCATCATTTAGTGATAAGCCGGCATTAATCATCGTCGATAACTGACGGGTAAAAATAACCACCTCATCTCGAGACACTTTCTTAATTGGGTTTAGCTTTTCTAAATCAAGACCAATTCCCGCTCCTTCTTTTAAGGAAATAACAAAATAACCTCGATCCTTAAGAAGAGAAACAGCCCGCTCCTCGCCTTCTGCTTCAACTACGCCCTTAATGGTTTTGCCCTCTTTGTTTTTAGCCCGATAAGTATATTCCATAGCGATAAATTTCTAATTTCTAGTTCTTAATTTTTAAATATGGGCCCAATAGGACTTATCAGACCAATAATTTTTACGAGGTTTTCCTCGTTCTGCCAACTAATCTTGATAGTTCTTGCGGACGCAGGGCATATTCTTGAGCCACTTCGAGAGAAATCCTTCCTTCTGATACTAAAGCAGCTAAGGAAGTTTCTAGGCTTATCATCCCCATCTCGCCAGAAGTTTGAATAATATTATCAATCATATGGGTTTTGCCTTCTCTAATCGAAGTTTTAACGGCATTAGAAGCCAGCATGATTTCTGCAGCCGGCAAACGGCCGCCAGCTAAGCCCGGAATCAACCGTTGAGAAATAACTCCGGCAAAAACATTACTAAATTGCATTCTAATTTGCTCTCTTGACCCTTGAGGAAAAATATCAACAATCCGGTCAATCGTTTGGGCAGCCGAATTAGTGTGAAGAGTAGAGAAGACTAAGTGGCCAGTTTCAGCCACGGTTAGGGCGGCGCTGATCGTTTCCAAATCTCTCATCTCGCCGACAAAAACCACATCCGGATCTTCTCTTAAAACCGATCTTAGAGCCATTTTCCAAGAATGAGTATCCCGATTCATTTCTCGTTGAGAAACAATTGCCTTATCGGAAGAAAAAGTAAACTCAATCGGATCTTCAATAGTAACCAAATGACAAGAACGATTTTTGTTAATTTCTGACAAAATTGAGGCAATGGTGGTTGACTTGCCATGGCCGGTTGGTCCAGTCACTAAAACAAAACCCTGCCTTAAAGAGGCAAACTCATGGCAAATTTTGGGCAAATTAAGATCATCAACTGATTTAATTTCTTTAGGAACCAGACGAAAAGCAGCCGCCAAAGACTCTTTTTGATAATAAGCATTAATTCTAAATCGACCAGCTTCACCAAAATCGTAAGAAAAATCTAGCTCCTTGTTGGTAATAATAATTTCTCGTTGTTCTTGAGTAGCAATAGAAAAAATTGCATTTTTGATATCCTCCCCAGTTAGAGGCGATTGCTGAGGCAAAGAAATAAGCTTGCCTTCAATCCTAACATAGGGGGGAAGACCGGCAATTAAATGTAAGTCCGAGGCTTTTCTTCTGACGACCTCACTAAAAAGTTGATAAATTTTTTCTTTGGCTTCCATTTTTAAATTAAATTAATATCTTAATCCTTAACCACTCGCACCACCTCTTCCATGGTGGTAACTCCTTCCAAAACCCTTAAATAGCCATCCTGTAACATAGTTACCATACCTTCTTCAATTGCTTGCTTTTCAATTTCCCCAGCTGGGGCTTGCTCTAAAATCAGTTTAGCAATTTTTTCTGAAACCGGCAAGGTTTCAAAAATACCAATTCGCCCATAATAACCGGTATTACCACATTTCTCACAACCGGCTCCTCGAACCATTTTGATTTCCTTCTTGTCTTTGGGCATCAACGGTCCTAAAACCTGCCTCATCTCTTCCACCATTTTTTCATCAGGAATAAATTCTTCTTGACAATTAGGACAAATTCTTCTGGCAATTCGTTGACCAACTACTAAGCTTAGAGCCGAGGCTAATAAAAATGTTTCCGCTCCCAAATCCAGCAAACGAGGAATCGTTCCCGAAGCTTGGTTGGTGTGAAGGGTAGAAAAAACTAAATGACCCGTTAAGGACGCCTGAACAGCCAGCTCAGCTGTTTCTGGATCACGGATTTCGCCAACCATCATAATATCCGGATCCTGTCTTAAAAACGATCTTAGGGCCGAGGCAAAGGTTAGACCGGCTTCTCGATTAACCTGAACTTGGGTAACACCAGCAATTTCATATTCAACTGGGTCTTCAATCGTCAAAATATTAACCCGGGCCGTGTTGATTCTTGACAGAGCCGAATAAAGAGTGGTGGTTTTACCAGAACCGGTTGGACCACAAACAATAACAATTCCATTAGGCTTAGTAATTGCCTCCTCAAATCTTTTTAAGCCCAAGCTTCTTAAGCCTAGTTCCGGCAAGTCGGGCACTCCACCAGAAGAATGTAAAAGCCTCATAACAATTTTTTCCCCAAAAGTTGTCGGCACTGAAGATACCCGCAAATCAACTTCTTCCTCGTCAATAGTAATAGAAAAACGGCCATCTTGAGGTAGTCTTTTCTCGTCAATTCTCATCCCAGAAAGAATTTTAATTCGTGATATTAAAGCACTATGAATGCTTCGGGGCAGCAATAATTTCTCATGCATAATACCATCAATCCGATAGCGAACTCGGGTTTTTTCTTCTTGAGGCTCAATATGAATATCGGAAGCCCGAGAAGTAGCGGCAAATTCTAAAATTGTCGTTACCACTTTGGCAACTGGTGCCTCACGAATTACCTCTCCCAGCTGACGAATATCAATAGCCTTAGTCTTAGGCACTGATAACTCTTCTTCTAGAGCTTGACTAACTTCGGTGACCAGAGTTCCGCCATAATACTCCTTAACCGCCTCCATAATTTCCTTTTCATCGGCCATCTTAGGAATTACCTTGACCTGAATTTTTCTTTCCAAAAACTCAATTGCCTCCAAATCAAGAGGATTAGCCATGGCAATGGTAATTTCATTGCTCTCTCGATCATAAAGCAGGGGAATAAGCTTATAGGTGGTAGCAATAGATTGAGAAACCAAAGATATCGCCTCAGGGGAGATCGGCACCTCTGATAAGGAAATAAAAGGAACATGAAAAATCTCCGCTTTAGCTGAGGCCAACTCTTTGCTACTGACAACCCCTCTTTCTCTAACTATTTGCTCTTCGGTTTTACCCTCCCTGGCAGCAATAACCCGAATCTGATTCTTCTTCTCTTCAGAAATTAAGCCTCTGGCCAACAAAACATCACCTAGGCTACGATTATTGACTATTTTTTTTGAAGAATTTTTTTCAACTGGTGGCTTAGGTGGGGCAGGCTGAGTCATATATCAAAACTTGCTTTTAGTGTAGGGAAATTGTGCTAGAATGTCAATTAGAACAATTAGAAATTTCAACACAGGATGTTTCATTCTATTATCATTACCGGGGGAGATCAAAAGAGGAGGGAAGAGGCTATTGATAAAATTGGCCAAAAAGAAAGAGGGAAAAAAATAAAACCTGGCCCTGATACTTTAATTATTAATCAGGAAAAGGCTATTGGCATTGAGGCAATTAGAAAAATAAAAAATTGGCTAAGTCAAAAAGCTTATCAAGAAAAAAAAAGACTAATCGTTATCTATCAAGCTCAAGAGTTGACCATTGAGGCACAAAACGCTTTTTTAAAAACCTTAGAAGAACCACCAAAAAATACCCTAATTTTACTAGCCACCGACAACAGTCATCGTCTTTTGCCAACAATAATTTCTCGCTGCCAAATTATTCGTCTAAAGACAAACAACTCTCTTCAAAAACCAATCGACCAAAAATTAGTTGAAACTTTTGATAAAACCTTGGCCGAAAAAATTATTTTTGCTCAAAAAAGGGGTAAAAAAAAGAAAGAGGAGGTTTTGGCTTGGTTGGCAGAACAAAAACAAGCCCTCCATCAAAATAAAAATAGAAAAAATTTAAAAATAGTTGCCTGCCTTGATAGGGCGGAAAAAATGATTAAAGCCAATCTTGCTCCTCGTCTAGCCTTGGCATATTGCTTAATAACTAACCGGCAACAAGCCTCCGCCTAAAAGACCAAAAAAAGGCTTAAAATTTGTCGACCAGCTTAAGTTAATAATTAATATATTATAATGAATTGTAGATTGGCCTAATTAAAAAGGTCTGGACAATTAAATAAAAAAACCTGTATAATAAACTTCTATGGCTAAACAGCAATATACTGCCAAAAATATTCAGGTTCTAGAGGGAGTTGAGCCAATTCGCCGTCGTCCAGGCATGTATATTGGTTCCACCGACACCCGAGGTCTTCATCACTTACTAACCGAAATTGTCGACAATTCTATTGATGAAGCCTTGTCTGGGGAAGCCAAAAATATTTGGGTTTATTTAAACGAGGATGGTTCTGCTGAAGTAATTGACGACGGCCGAGGCATTCCTATCGATAAACACCCCTCTGGTCTTTGCGCTCTAGAAGTGGCCATGACTAAACTTCATGCCGGTGGCAAATTTGACAGCGGTGCTTATAAAGTTTCTGGCGGTCTTCACGGTGTTGGCGCCTCTTGTGTCAATGCTCTTTCTTCGAAAATGACAGTTGAGGTAAGACGCGATAATAAACTTTATTGGCAAGATTACCAGCGAGGCGAGGCCATTACCAGCTTAAAACAAAAGTCTTTGCCCGAAAAGGGGCTAAGAACCGGCACTCGAACCATCTTTATCCCCGACAAAAAAATATTTGACAATATTAAATTTAATCAAAAAAGAGTGGAAAGATCTTTACGAATTCGTGCTTACCTTATTCCCGATTTATTTATTCACTTTTTTGATAAAAGAGAAAATTATGAAAAGCACTTTTATTTTGAAGGTGGAATTAAGTCTTTACTTATTCGCAATAATTTGAACAAGGAAAGTATTTGTTCGCCTGTTCATATTACCAAAACCGAAAAGGATATCGAGATTGAAGCCGTTCTTCAATATGTTGATGATATCGAAGAAAATATTCAATCCTTTGTTAACGTTATTCCTACTCCAGACGAAGGAACTCATGTAGCCGGCTTCCGTTCTGGTTTAACTCGAACTATTAATAAATATGCCGTTGAGCAAGAAATTATTAAAGAAGGAGAAACTTTCCGCGGCACTGATACCAGAGAAGGCCTTTCAGCTATTATCTATGTTCGGATGCCCGGAGATAAAATCCAATTCGAGTCTCAAACTAAAACCAAGCTAAATAACAAAGAAATTCGTGGCCTAGTAAGAACAATGATCGAGGAAGGCCTAGGAGACCACCTAGAGGAACACCCTCGAGAAGCACGAGCCATTATCGATAAAATTCAAATTGGCGCCCGAGCCCGCCAAGCTGCTCGAGCCGCTCGAGAGGCAGTTTTGCGAAAAGGAGCTTTATCAGGCAGCTCTTTACCGGGAAAATTAGCCGATTGCCAAAGCAAAGATCCCAAATTAAGCGAATTATTTTTAGTTGAGGGAGATTCGGCCGGTGGTTCCGCTAAGCAAGGTCGAGACCGACAATTCCAGGCAATTTTCCCCCTCCGGGGCAAATTGCTAAACACCGAACAAGCCCGATTAGATAAAATTATTAAATTTGAAGAATTAAAAAATCTTATTTTGGCTTTGGGAATGGGTATTGGCGAAGAACAGAACCCAGAAAAACTACGCTATCACAAAATAATTATCATGTGCGATGCCGATGTCGACGGAGAGCACATTGCCACTCTCTTACTAACCTTCTTTTTCCGCCATATGCCTTACTTAATTAAAAATGGTTATCTTTATATTGCTCAGCCACCTCTTTACAAGATCACTGCCGGTAGAAAATCCTACTATGCCTACACTGACCAAGAATTAAAAAAAATTATTAAAGAGGAAATAAAAGGAAAAAGGTATAAACTACAACGCTATAAGGGTTTAGGGGAAATGAACCCCGATCAGCTTTGGCAAACCACCATGAATCCGGAAAACAGAATCTTAAAAAAAGTCTATATTGAAGATGCCCAAGAAGCTGATCAAACATTTGATATGCTTTTTGGCAAAGAAGTGGCTCCAAGAAAACATTTTATTCAATCGAATGCTAAAATGGCTGAACTAGATGTTTAAAATTTACCAATTAATTTATAATAAATAAATAACTCATTATGACAACCTGGGTTTATTCTTTCAAAGAAGCGGCGGGTAAAAGCAAACAATTACTCGGCGGCAAGGGGGCTGGCTTATCAGAAATGACCAAAATTGGCCTGCCTGTTCCGCCTGGTTTTGTTATTACTACTAAGACTTGCCTTACTTATTTAGAAAAAAAAGATTTCCCTCAGGGAATGTGGCCACAGGTTTTGGCTAATTTGGCAAAGATTGAAAAGACAACTGGCAAGGGTTTTGGTAATCCCAAAAATCCTCTTTTGGTTTCCGTTCGCTCTGGGGCAGTTATTTCCATGCCGGGCATGATGGACACTGTTCTTAATTTGGGTTTAAACCAAGAAACCCTAAAGGGGCTGGCTAAAAAAACTAATAACGAGCGCTTTGCTTTTGATGCTTATCGACGCTTTATCCAAATGTTTGCCAACATTGTCATGGGTGTTCCTTTAGAAAAATTCGAGACTTTTTTAGAATCAGAAAGAAGGCGGTTAAAAATTAAAGACGATACTCAATTTTCCGCCGAAAACCTTCAAAAAATTATTACTTCTTACTTGTCTATTTATCAAGAAGAAACTGGCAAAAATTTTCCTCAAGACCCCAAAAAACAGCTAAAAGCGGCCATAAAAGCCGTTTTTGATTCTTGGAACAACAAACGGGCAATCGATTATCGGAACTTCAATAAAATTCCCCACAACCTAGGAACAGCAGTTAGTGTTCAAACGATGGTTTTTGGCAATATGGGCCAATCATCCGGCACTGGAGTCGCTTTTACCAGAAATCCGGCTACTGGTGAAAAGAAACTTTATGGTGAATTTTTGGTTAATGCCCAAGGAGAAGATGTTGTCGCCGGTATTCGAACCCCAAAGCCAATTGAAGAATTAAAAAAGGTTTGGCCCAAAATTTTTACCAATATTAATCAAATTGCCCAAACTTTAGAAAAACATTATCGTGACACCCAAGATTTAGAATTTACTATCGAGGAGGGAAAATTATGGCTTTTACAAACCAGAACAGGAAAGAGGACTGCCCAAGCAGCCGTTAATATTGCTTATGACATGGTCAAGGAAAAATTGATTGATCAAAAAGAAGCCATTTTAAGAATTGAGCCGGAACAAATTAGCCGGCTTCTTCATACTCAAATCGATCCCAAAGCAAAGCTTAATATTATCGCCAAAGGTTTGGCTGCTTCTCCGGGAGCGGCCACCGGCCAAGTTGTTTTTACTGCTGACGAAGCCGAAGAAAAAGGTAAAGCGGGAAAAAAGGTAATTTTGGTCCGGCCAGAAACCTCGCCTGATGATGTCCATGGTGTTCTTCAATCTCGAGGAGTTTTAACTGCTCGCGGCGGCATGACCTCTCATGCGGCGGTGGTAGCTCGAGGCCTAGGGAAACCTTGTGTTTCTGGTTGTGAAGAAATTACCATTGATACTAAAAAAGGGATTTTTAAAACAAACAAAAAAACAATTAAACAGGGAGAAACCATTACTATTAATGGCTCAACTGGCGAAATTATTGCCGGAGCCGTTCCGATGATCGAGGCAAAAATTACTTCTAAAATGAAATCAATCCTCGCCTGGGCCGATAAAATTGCTAAATTATCTGTTTGGGCTAACGCCGATTATCCTCACGATGCTAAAAAAGCGGTTAGTTTTGGGGCGCGCGGTATTGGTCTTTGCCGCACCGAACACATGTTTATGGAACAAGAAAGACTGCCCTTCGTCCAAGAAATGATTTTAGCCAAAAATGAAAAAGAAAGAAAGGCTCCTTTAAAAAAAATTGGCCAGTTCCAAAAAAACGACTTTATGGGAATTTTTAAGGCCATGAAGGGAAAGCCGGTTATAATTCGTTTAATTGATCCTCCTTTACATGAATTCTTGCCTCAAAAAGAGGAAATTAAGAAAAAAATTAAGCAAGCTAAAAATAAAAAGGACAAGAATCGTTGGCAAAAAATGCTAACAACTTTAGAAAAAATGACCGAATCCAACCCAATGTTGGGCTTGCGGGGTTGTCGATTAGGAATTCTTATGCCCGATATTGTTCGTATGCAAACTGGGGCAATTATTGAAGCGGCTCTGGCAATTAATAAAAAGCAAAAAAAACCGGTCAAGTTCAAGATTATGGTTCCCCTTGTTAATAACCTAGAAGAATTAAAATTTGTTAAAAAGGAAGTTCTTTTAGAAGCCAAAAAAATCTTTAACCGAAAAGGGGAGAAGCTCCATTTTGAAATTGGTACTATGATTGAACTTCCCCGAGCCGCCCTTGTGGCTGATAAAATCGCCAAAGAAGCTCAATTCTTTTCTTTTGGCACCAACGATTTAACCCAAACCACTCTGGGAATTTCTCGAGACGATGCTGAAGGAAAATTTTTGGCTTATTATCAAGATTTAGGAATTATTAAAGCTAGTCCCTTCCAAACCCTAGATCAAGAAGGTGTCGGCCAATTAATTAATTTGGCTGTTAAAAGGGGAAGAAAAACTAAAAAAGACCTCTCTATTGGTATTTGTGGAGAACACGGCGGCGATCCCGACAGCATTGCCTTTTGCCATCTGGCTGGCCTAAATTACGTTTCCTGCTCACCATATCGAGTGCCGGTTGCCCGAATTGCCGCCGCTCACGCCGCTATTAATGAAAAAGAGGCTTAAAAAAGCTCTCCAGTGATAAAAAAATTTTAATAATTTGGCGACCATGTTACAATTAGTTTGATTTTAAAAATTTATTATTATGGCTAAGAAAAAATCAACCAAAAAAATTCCCCTGGCTAACAAAGTTCATGATACCCAAATTAGCCAAGAAGTTAAAAACTCTTACCTTGATTACGCCATGTCCGTCATTGTCTCCCGAGCCTTGCCTGATGTTCGCGATGGTTTAAAACCGGTTCATAGACGCATTCTCTATGCAATGAACAAAATGGGCATTTCCCATAAATCCTCTTATTCCAAAAGCGCTAAGGTTGTTGGTGAAGTTTTGGGAAAATATCACCCCCACGGCGATGTCCCTGTTTATGAAGCCATGGTCAGGTTGGCTCAAGAATTTTCCATGCGCTACCCCTTAATTCAAGGACAAGGAAATTTTGGCTCTATTGACGGTGATAGACCGGCGGCCATGCGTTATACCGAAGCCCGACTAGCCAAAATTGCCCAGGAAATGCTAAAAGACCTAGACAAAGAGACTGTTTCTTTTGCTCCTAACTTTGATGGCTCGCTAGAAGAACCCGAATATTTACCGGCTGTTTTACCCAACCTGCTAATAATGGGAGCCGAAGGAATTGCTGTTGGCATGGCGACTAAAATTCCCCCTCACAACTTGGTTGAAGTTTGTCAAGCTATTATTGCCACCATCGAAAAAAGCACCTTGGTTAACTCAGAAAAAGCCAAACCCCTTCTTAAGGAAAAATCTCCAAACGAGAATCATCCTCTAGTAGAAAAATTAATTAATATCAAACTTGATAAGATTAAGGAATATTTGCCTCAAGTTGACTCAGAAATTACTTTAGACGAAATTCTTCAATATATTAAAGGGCCCGATTTCCCCACTGCCGGCACCATTTTTGGCCAAAAAGAAATTAAAGAAGCCTACGTCGATGGACGAGGAAAGATCATTATTCGGGGCAAGGCCAATATTGAAGAAGCCGGCAATGGTAAATTTAATATCGTCATCCGAGAATTACCATATCAGGTTAACAAGGCTAAATTAGTTAGTAAAATCGCCCAACTAGTAAGGGATCAAAAAATTAAGGGCGTTACCGATCTTCGTGATGAGTCCGATAGAGATGGAATCCGCGTCGTAGTTGAATTATCTCGAAACTCTCGCCCTCAGTCTATTCTTAATAACCTTTTCAAAAAAACTAACTTGGAGACTTCTTTCCCGGTTAACATTGTCGCCCTTGTTGACAAAGTTCCTCAGACTTTAGGTTTGCGGGCCATTCTCAATCTCTATATTAGCCATCGCCAAGAAATCGTTACTAAAAGAATTATTTATAACTTAAAAAGCGCTAAACACCGAGGCCATATCTTAGAAGGATTAAAAATTGCCCTTGACCATTTGGATGAGGTTATTAAAACCATTAGAAACTCCACCAATACCAATACGGCCCGAAAGCAATTAATAAAAAAATTTGGTTTAAGTGAAATTCAGGCTAACGCTATTTTAGACATGCAACTAAAAAACCTGTCTCAACTAGAGAGAGACAAAGTCGAAAAAGAATATAAAGAAATTTTAGCCGAAATCAAAAAATTAACCGAAATTCTTATCAAACCCAAAAAAGTTCTTAATATTATCAAAAAAGAATTAAATTATTTAATTGACAATTATCCTGATGAAAGAAGAACCGATGTTGTTCCTCATTTACCTGATGAGCTTTCCCAAGAAGACCTAATCCCCAATAAAAAAGTTATTATTACCATTACCAAAGAAGGTTACATTAAAAGAATGCCCAAAAACGTTTATAAAAGCCAAAGAAGGGGAGGGAAGGGGATTGCCGGCATGGCCACCAAAGAAGAAGATGCCATTCTAGAATTAATCACCGCCAACACCCACGATCGAATTATTTTCTTCACTAATCAGGGTCGAGCTTTTGCTACTCGAGTCTGGGAGGTTCCTGAGGGAAGTCGACAATCAAAAGGAAAAGCTATTATCAACTTAATCAATATTGACTCAGAAGAAAAAATTAGCGCCACCCTAAAATTAGGCAAAAAAAATAAAAAAGGTGATGGCTTCTTGCTTTTGGCCACTTCAAACGGCACTGTTAAAAAAACTCTTCTTTCTGAATTTAATAAAATCCGATCTAACGGCCTAATTGCCATTAACTTAAAAGAAAATGATCAGTTGGGTTGGGCCAAGGTTGTCGCCAAAAACGACCATATTCTTTTGGCTACCGCTAAGGGGCAATCAATTCGTTTTGTTGAAAAAGAAGTTCGACCCACCGCTCGAGACACAATGGGGGTAACCGGTATTAATCTTAAAAAAGACGATCAGGTGGTTGCTTGCGAAGTTTTTGCTCCCCAAGCCCCTAAGCCAGAAGATAAAAGACGAAAGTTCTTTAGAAGCCTTCTTGTTGTCACCCAAAACGGTTTAGGCAAACAAACCAACCTAGAATTATTCCCCACTCAACATCGTAATGGCCGAGGAGTTAAAATTGCCAACATTAACCAAAAAACCGGCCCGGTTGCCGCTGTTAAAATGATTAACCAAGATGACGAAACGGCCATTATCACTTCTCTAAAAGCGCAAGTTATTAAGCTGCCAATTAAAAATATTCCCACCCTGGGACGTAATACTCAAGGAGTAATTTTGATGAGATTTAAAAAGACCGATGATCGAGTAGCTTCGTTGACAACTTTGAAGAAAAAAAGAAAATAACCTGCTTCTTTTCAAAAAAAGACCTATAATATTTAATATTAAAATCTTAAGAAAGGCTTTTTTTATCTTTTAGAGGATGAAACTTGCGATGAGTCTCTTCAGCAAAATGATCTGAGGCGTGAACATAGCGAGTAGTGGTGTCCAAGGACTCGTGACCCAAGAGAATTTGAATTGCCGCCGGCGAAGCCCCACTTTCTGCCAAATAAGTAGCAAAACCATGGCGAAGGGAATGGGCCGAAACGGGAACATTGATTTTTAATTTCTCTCGATACTCCTTGATTTTTCCTTGAATATAATTAGTGGATAATCTTTTATCTTTGTTATTGACATTAGGTCCAGAATAGGGGATAAACAAAGCGGGAAAATCATCGTTTCTTGTTACCAAATAACGCTCCAAAATATTTTTCGCCCGCGGCGTTAAATAAACAAAACGTTCCTTTTTTCCTTTGCCCATAATAAAAATCCGACCAGTCTTATCAATATCGGCCTTGTCAAGACGAGCTAATTCAGAAATTCTCATTCCAGTCGAAAATAGAATTTCCAAAATGGCCCGATTTCTAAGGCCGACCAGGGGATCTTCCTCTAAAGACTGAGGAGATTCAATCAAACGAACCAACTCTTCTAACTCGGCAACTCGGGGATGTTTTTTTTCTGTTTTTACCAATTTTACTGCTTCAGGAGGAATGGGAACCGGTTCATCTAAGTCAAGTAAATACTTTAAATAACTTCTAAGGGCACAAAGCATTCTGTTAATGCTTTGTGCCGATAACTCGGCCCCTTTTTCATCTTTTATCGGTGTTTTTCGATCACGAGAAACTAAATATGCCTTATATAAATCAATTGTTTTCTTAGAGACCTTGTCAAAGTCAATCGATAAAGAAGAGGAGAGGAAGTCGGTAAAAACAGTTAAATCGCGTTCATAATTATAAATTGTTTCAGCAGAGTATTTATTAGTTTTTAAAAATAATAAATAATCATCAAAAAGAGGAAGGTCCATAAGGTATTTTGATTATAACCCAAAAGAGGCTCTGACCCAAAGAGGAGAGAAGAAGAGGACGGAAAACTTGAAAAAGAAACGGAGACTGAGTGTAATGGATATTATACTCAGTCAAACACCCCTCAAAGCCCAAGAAGAATTTCTGCCCATCTTTTTCAAAAATGCTCCTGGGGAGGGCTTCACCAGATGCCTTTAAAACGGCCGGAAAATAAATTAGCAGTATGGTTGATCCTCTTCTTTTGATAGTTTTTGCTAGTTTTCGAGGCTGTTTTGATGGTTGCAAGAAGAAAGAGCAAAAAAAGAAAAAACTGTTGACAAAATGTTAAAAAGATTTTCTTAATTTAAAAAGGGTTTTCTTAAAAAAAGAAGACAAGAAGTCTTTTTTTAAAAAATTTTATCCATTTAAAAAATAAAAAGTTGTTATTTTTTAATAAAAAATAACTAAAATTTAACCTAAAGACCGCGTTTTGCTAATTTTAACAATTCTTTTTCCACAAAAGTCTTTTTTTTGCCCTCTTTTTGCTTCTGTTCTTTTCTTCATTTGCCTATCAAAAGCTGTCAAAAGGTATCAACCTGAAGCTATCTTAACCTCTTATCAGTCTCTGTGAAATATTGCCAATTATTGTTGTGAAAAA
>JBMNVW010000003.1:0-99199 GCA_050947035.1 Patescibacteria group bacterium | reverse complement strand
ATTTGTCTTCTTTTTATTGGCCGGCCTTTTGGCTTTAATAACCAGTTTTAATCTTTTTAAAAAACGTTCAACCCTCCTGGCCTTGGGTTATTTTTTCGTTTCTTTGGGGCTTTTTTTCGTTTCTTTTGAAGAAATCTCCTGGGGACAACGAATTTTAGAAATAGAAACTCCCTCGACTATTGCCGAAAAAAATGTTCAAAACGAGTTAACTATCCATAATCTATATCAATTCCAGATTAGGCTTACTCAAATTTACATTATCATTGGCCTCTGGGGAACCTTTGGCTTTCTAATAACGAAAAAACTTAAAAAGTTTCTTCCTTGGAAATGGATCAAAGACCTATCTCCTCCCAAAACTCTTAGTCTCTATTTTTTCCTCACTTTTGCCTATTACTTTTGGGTTGAATATTTAGATGAACCGGTAGCCAGGACTATTCGCGATCTAATCTTGCCTCAAAAAGACTTCCCCGGTAAAACAACCCTATCCTGGCTTCAGTTTTGGTTTAAAAAAGATCTTAACTTTTTAGATGCCTATATTGATGCCCGTGACCAAGAACCGGTGGAGTTTATTCTTTCTCTAGGAACCCTTCTCTTTGTTTTTAATAATTTCCTAAAACACCTGCCCCAAAAAGCTCTTGCCAAACCCCTAAAGGTCTTGGCCGCAAAAAAAACATGATAAAATTTAACCAATAGCCTCTTTCCGAAGACAAAAAAAACCAAATGCCTCAAACAAATAAAAAGACTCGCTTCTCCGTTTTTTTAAAAAATAAAATTGTTTTTTGGCTACCTTTATTTTTGACTTTAGCCTTTTTTATTTTTAGAATTATTAATAGGCAAAAATATTTCCTCCTTATTCAAGAAGATGGCCTAGTCGAATACCTCCAGTCATTTTTCTACTTAGCTGCTACTATTTTTTCGGTTATAATTGCCAATCGCCTTTTAAAAAAAGGTCAAAAAAAACTTGCCCTTATTTACCTATTTTTTTCTTTGGGACTTTTTTTTATTGCCGGTGAGGAAGTTTCCTGGGGCCAGCGCATTTTTGGCCTAGATAATCCCGATTTTTTCGCCCAACACAACACCCAGGAAGAAATTAGCATCCATAACTTGGGTCCTATTCAAGATCTGCTTCATTTCGGTTATATTCTGGTTGGTTTCTTTGGTGCTTTTGCCTACTCCCTGGCTCAGCCAATATTAAAAAGGTATCCAAAGCTAAAAGAGAACAACAACCAGCTACTATTTTTACCCCAGCCAATTACTAAATTATATTTTTTTCTGGTGGCTCTTTTTTATTTCATTTTTGACTATATTAGGGAGCCCTTAATCGAACTTCTAGCCAAAATACCAATTTCTACCATTGACCATATTGGTCGGGACACCCTAATTTGGTTAAAGGTCAACCATTTGTTTATCCGCGATTGGGTTAATCCCTATGATCAAGAAGTCTTCGAGCTTATTTTAGCTCTTGGAATGCTTATTTTTATCTTAAAAAATTGGCAAAGAGTGAAGAAACAAACTCGAGACTAGCTTATTTGTTTTTTCATTTTTAATAGTCCCTCGTCCACGCCAGACATGACCAATCCTAAAGAGGAAATCTTTTTATTACTAAGGGCCAGGTTTTTCTGCCAGGGACGAGAATCGGGCGGTAGGCTTTTTTGATAATCTTCTAAGCTGCCCTTTTTGACAAGGCGGGTATCAAAATTAAACTTTTGGGCAATTTTTTGAGCCAATTGATAAGGCGACAGGCTTTCTGAACCAACCAGGTGAAATATACCCTTATTATTGGCAGATAAAAAATGGTTCACACCCTGAGCAATATCGTCAATAAGGGTGGGGGTAATTATCTGATCGGAAAACATCGGATAAAGGCTATTATCTTCCAAGCCGGCAATAATTCTCCTCACCAAATCTTGTTTGGGGGCAAATTGGGCCCGATAAGGAAAGGCAATCCTAACAATGGCCGCTGGCAAGCCGCTTGCCAAAACCGCTTTTTCGGCTTCGTATTTTGTTTGGCCATACCAATCAATTGGGTCAGGCTGATCTTTTTCCGTATAAACCCCATCTTTTTTTCCGGAAAAAACAAAGTCGGTCGAGAAATGAATTAGGTATTGGCCGTGTTTTTGACATTGATTAATAATGTTTTTGGTACCCATTACATTAAGCCGATAGCACAAGCCCTTTTTGTCTCCTCTTTGCTCATGGGCCGCATTAGTATCAGTAAAAGCCGCCAAGTGCAACACTGCCTTGGCGTCTTGATGTTTGTCGAAAACCTTTTCCAAAAGACTATCGTTTAATATATCGATCCCCGAAGCTAAGGAAAAATCAACCAGCTGATACTTGTCACCAAGAAGCTCAACTATTCTTGAACCCACCAAGCCCGATAAGCCGGTACCAATTACTTTTATTTTTTTCATTAAAAAATTAATTTACCAAACCAAGTTATCTTTAATTTCAGCCAAAGGGGGCAATTTTTGATCTTTTTCTGAAACTATCAGCTTTTCTGTTTTGGGCCAGGTAATATTAATATCAGCATCATTCCAAATTACCCCTCCCTCCGAATCAGGCTGGTAAAAACTGCTTACCTGATATTCAAAATCAACCAAGGAAGAAAGAGCCAAAAAGCCATGGGCAAAACCTTTGGGGATAAAAAATAGCTGTTTATTTTCTTCTGACAGCTCTACCCCTTGCCATTGACCAAAAGTTTCTGACTTGGATCGCAAGTCAACGGCAACATCAAAAACTCGGCCCCTAACTACCCGTATTAGCTTGTCTTGGGCAAATTGGCCTTTTTGAAAATGAAGACCCCGAAGCACACCCTGGCTTGAGCGAGAATGGTTGCTTTGAACAAAGCTAACTTTAATACCATTTTGAGCAAATTCCTTTTTATTGTAAGTTTCCATGAAAAACCCCCGCTTATCACCAAAAACTTTAGGAGTAATTAAGACTAAGCCATCAATATCAAAACGGGTAAAGTCCATTATTGGCGATTTAATTTTTGATAAAATTCTTCGGCCTCTTTCTTTTTCTTCTGCCACCAGGCTTGATTTTCTTGGTACCAAGCCACAGTTTTTTCCAATCCTTTCTCTAGGCTATTTTTTGGCTCCCAACCCAACTGGCGATTAATTTTACTCCAACTAACGGCATAACGACGGTCATGACCGGCCCGGTCAGGAACAAATTCTAACCATTTTTCAGGATCTTTTTTCATAATCTTTAAAATTGCTTTCGCCAAGGTCAAATTATTAACATCCTTTTTTAGGCCGCCGACACAATAGGTTTCTCCCGGTTTACCGCCAGCCAAAACCACTTCAATCGCCCGAACATGATCCCCAACATATAACCAATCACGAACATACTTGCCATCGCCATAAATGGGAATCTTTTGATCCAATAAAACATTAGTAATCATCCGGGGAATAAATTTTTCCGGATATTGATAGGGGCCATAATTGTTGGAGCAATTAGTAATAGTCACCGGCAAATCAAAAGTGTGGTAATAAGATAAAGCCAGGTGGTCCGAGGCGGCCTTAGAGGCCGAATAGGGGCTAGAGGGATCATACTTTGTTTGTTCATCAAACTTATTCTTGCTTGTCAAAGACAAGGCCCCATAAACCTCATCAGTACTAATATGATGAAAACGGCCTATCTTGTTTTTTAGGGCGGTCTCTAAAAGATTATAAGTCCCCAAAACGTTGGTTTCTAAAAAAACTTGCGGGTTGGCAATTGAGCGGTCGACATGAGATTCGGCGGCAAAATTTATTACCAAATCTATTCCCTTCATGACTTTTTCAACTACCTTCTTGTCAGCAATATCCCCAGCCACGAAGTGATAACGGGAAGTTTTTTCCAATGCTTTTAGATTGTTTCTATCACCAGCATAGGTGAGTTTGTCAAAGTTAATAATTTCGTCTTGGGGAAAATGCTGGTGATGATAAAGAATAAAGTTGGTACCAATAAAACCGGCTCCACCGGTAACTAAAATTTTCATTCTTTATTAAAATAGATTAAAGTCCTTTTTGGGTTGGTAATTTTTTCTGGGCCCAATATTGATTAGAATAAAACAGGCTTTCAAAAGTGCCGGCATCAGACCAAAAACCATCTAGTTGACACCAAGAAAGTTTTCCCTTTTTAAGATAAAAATTGTTAACATCGGTGATCTCTAATTCACCTCTTTGGGAGGGTTTAAGGGTTTTAATAATATCAAAAACCTGATTGTCGTAAACATAAAGACCGGTAACGGCAAAATTAGACTTGGGTTGGGCTGGTTTTTCTTCAATTTTAATAATTTTTGTTTTATCCTCGGGGTCAAATTCAGGAACACCAAAACGACCCGGATCAGAAACTTTTTTCAAAAAAACCATCGCCCCATCAGAAAATTTTTTTACCGCCGAACTAATATCGGCATCGGTGGTATTATCACCCAAAACTACGGCTATCGGGCCGCCATCGGCAAAATCAGCCGCCAAAGAAAGAGCCACCGGGATACCCCCTTTTCCCTCTTGAAAAGCAAACTCTAGGTGTTTTACTCCTAATTCCTGACCGTTTTTTAAAACTCGCAAGAAGTGGCCGGCGTATGGTCCGCCGGTCACTACTAAAACCTCATCAATACCGGCTTTAAGCAGGGTTTGAATGGGATAAAAAATCATCGGCTGATCATAGATTGGAAGAAGATGCTTATTGGTTACCCCTGTTAGCGGCATCAGCCTTGTCCCCAAACCCCCCGCTAAAACTACCCCTTTCATAAGGGTGATAATAACTCAAAAAAGCCAAGCTTGTCAAATTAGGCTAAATAAAATTACCGCCCCCAAAAAAGCAATAATCAGATATTCCAAAACTATTCTGATATCAAGATGGTCCTTTTTTTGTTGATACCAAAGGCTCCAAACAAAATACCAAGCTGATAGGCCAATAATCGTCCCTTCCTTTTTCCCTGGCAACGGCGGTAGCAACAAAAAAACTGCCGCCCCTAACAATAGAACCAAGATCAAAATCAAATAAGCCGAAACTGAAAACTTTGTTTTCTTTTTCATAAACTAGAAACTGATTCTAAAATTACTCCAGACTGGGAGAGGGCAATAATTAATATTATAACCAAGAGAAAGCTAATATGAGCTAAATTATCACCCGATAAACGACGAGCCCCTTTCTTTTCCGCCATAAGCCGATCTACCGCTAAAGCCCCAATTAATAAGCCTAAAATAAAAATACCGGCAATCTTGGTAATGGTCAAGGGATTAATTGGTGTTTGGGAAAAATCGCCGGCAAATTGGGGCTCTAGTTTTACCGTGGCCTTCTCAAAGTCAAGCTGCTCTTCTTCCAAAAAAACCTGAGTCTTTTCCTCGGTCGGCTTTTTCTCTGGCTCTTGAGCAACCACTTTGGCCGGCGTTCCAAAAAGCTGAACCACCAATGTTGTTCTCAAACCCTCTAACTCCCCCTCAACCACAGCCACACCAATTTCCTGATACCGATCATTAACCAAATTTTCTTTATGAGTAGGCGAAGCCATCCAGGCAGAAATAACACTATCGGCAGAAAAAAAGTCGCGAGCCAAATTTTCTCCTGCATAAAGATAGTCATAGTTTACCTCTTTAAAAAAAGACCAGGGATCTCTCCCCGTTGGTGAATTATGCGACCAGTAGTTAAAGGCAAACATATCAGCTGCTTTTCTTTGGGCCGCTTCGTTAAGATCAACATTCATTCTCAATTCATTTAAACCCAAGTTTGTCCTTTCTTTATTGGTCAGCTCAATAATTTTTTCTGGGGTAATTTGGGAAGAATAACCCAAAACCGAGGGGCGATTCAGGGCGAATAAAGAAAGAGATGATTGGACTAACAAAAACAAGAAGGTCACAATCACCAGCGAGGGGAGGTGCAAGAGCCTGGCCCGATAATTATTGGCCGAAGAGGGAACAAACAAACCTTTCAAAACCTTAATTTTCTTTTTCATTATTATCATTTAATGTCAACCGGTCCTCGTTTGTCAAATTGACTTTTCCTTATTTTTACCAAAATCTGGCCTTTCTTTCATCAGCAAAAAAACTAGCCCCGCCCCCAACAAAAGGGCCAAGATAAAAATTACTCCTACCCTTAGCCAATTGAAGCTTTCCTCTTTCTCTTCTTGGTCTTCTGTTGAAAAGCCTTCATCTGGCCGGTCATCGCCTGCTTCCAGATCAGCCTCCCCCAAAACTACCCCTGTCTCTGCTTGACCCTGATCAGCCAAAAAATTATCAGTTCTAAAAATAAACTCCTGACTATAAATAGTCGGGCTTTCTAGGGCTAAAATTCGGCCATAATATTCTCCTGGGGGCAAAGAAGGCAAAACAAAACGATGGTTGGTACTTTTCCCTTGGCTAATTTGATCACTGGCCCAGGCATAACCAAGATTAGGATAACCCTCTTTGGGGCCGCCACTGGTCTGATGAGAATATTGGTCATAAATAACTCGAGAAATAGTCGGATGACTGGTTTGCCATGACAAAACATTATCAACTAAAAAAATGTTAATAATTTGTAAATCTTTTTTTAGCCTAATTTCTGTTTTCGCCCTATTACCAGCTCGATCAGAAATTTGGGCCCGCAGCCAATAATCACCTAGAGAAAAATCATCATTAAAATACCAAGGGTTGGCAAGAATCTCTTGCCAATTAGACCAATCTTGATAGCGATAGTAGAACTTGGGCTCCTCTTCTAGCCCAGATAAGCTATCTTCAACCTCAACCTCAATAATCAAGGGACTAGAAAAGCTGTCTTGGTCAACTGGTTTTTGCCAAACAATCTGCGGCGGGGTTTGGTCAAAAATAAATTTATCTTGATGGTTAATGATTGTCAATTTGCCCGCCTGATTATAAATTTTGGCCCGTAAATTAAAAGTCCCCTCTTCTTCCGGATACCAATCATAGGACCAATAAAAATATTTTTTCTCTACCTGCTCTTGGTTAATATCCCACCAAGTTTGTTGATCAGAAGAATACTGTAAAATAATTTTTTCAATTAAGTTTTCATCTTGGACTTCAATAGCCAAACCAACCACTTCATTAAAATAAACTTTACCCTTGGCTTTTGGTTCAATAAACTTTGCTTGAGAATATTCTTCTTCATTTACCGGCGTTGGAGAAGGCGATAAGGGAGACGGGGTGGGGGTTAAGTCTGGGGTTAAAATGGGCGTAGGTGTAGGCAAGACCGTTGCTTTGTTATTTTCAATCAAAACTTGATCAAAAGCCATCATTACTAATTGACCAGGAATAAGGGGGGAAACCTTAACTCTTAATCGCCAAGGCTTATCAGACACCATCCCCAAATCCAAAAAAGACTCTTTTAAATCAAGCCTCTTTTCCTGAGTTAAGCCGGAAAAAACCAACCAATTATTAGCCTCTTGATCAGCAAAAAGCTGCCAGCCCTGACCCCAATCAAACTCTAAAGAGACAACGCCAATTGATTGAGTTAGGCTTTTGGCATTAATTAATAGGGCCGGCTCTTTTTGAGGCCAGTCCAAATCAGAGGGATTGGCAAAAGTAAATATTAGCTCTTTTTGCTTATTTTGGCCATCAAAAAAACCTTGGGAAAAATAAAACCAATTATCCTTTTCCCTCAAAGAGGGTAGGGAGAAAGATTTGCCTTGGCAAAGCCAAGACCAACTTTCTTCTTGACAAAAAGAACCGTAAAAGCTGGCGTCCTCAATTTTTTCAACCAAAAGCTGGTTATTTTGAGCCCCAATTAAACTTCGATTCCAGAAAAAAAATAAAGAAAAAAAGCCAAAAAGCAAAAGAAATCTTTTTCCCCTCTTCATTATATTAAAGTAAGTTTATTTTAATTTTAGTATGACCAGCCCTGGGGACGTTTTTCATACCAGGCAATTAATGACTTAACTGTTTCTGATAATTTTTTCTGCGGTTGCCAACCAAGAACCGTTTTGACCCGACCAATGTCGGCATAAACCCTGGCATATTCCCCTTTTCGTTTTTTACCCTCCTTAACGGAAAATTTCTCTCCAGTAATTTCTTGTACTTTTTTAATAATTTCTAAAACGGAGTTGCCCTGGCCAGTACCTAAATTAAAAATCTGATAAGGGTTTTTGCTTTTTTCAAGATGGTCAAGGGCTAAAACATGGGCATAAACCAAATCCTCAACGTTAACATAGTCTCTAATTGGCGACTTATCCGGAGTTTTAACCTTTGGACAGGTTAATTTAAACGGGGCAATTTTTAGGGCCCCACGAACCGCATTTTGAACCAACAGTTGAGACGGCTTCTTGCTATCACCAATTAAACCATCCCTTGAGGCACCGGCGACATTAAAATAACGAAAAATAACTGACTTTAAAGAAAACAGCTGGGAAAACCAAAAAATTTCCTTTTCCGCCATTAATTTTGACTCGCCATAAGGATTGGCCGGACAAGTGGGGTGTTCCTCATCAACTGGTAAATATTGGGCTTCGCCATAAACAGCGCAGGTTGAAGAAAAAACCAGCTTCTTAACTTGATGCTTTTTCATTGAAGTTAACAAATTAAGAGTCCCTAAAACATTGTTCTCAAAATATTCGCTTGGTCTTTCCATTGATTCATTAACCAAACATAAAGCGGCAAAATGCAAAACACTGTCAATCTTGTTTTGAGAAAAAACCAAATTAATATCAATCGGCTTCCTCAGATCACCAACAATCATATTAAGCCGACCATATTTTTTCTTTAAAACATCAATTACCTCTTGATGGCCTCGACTAAGATTATCAAAAACCACCACGGAAAAACCCTTCTCTAAGAGAGCTCTAACTGCGTGAGAACCAATATAACCAGCCCCACCAGTGACCAAAACTGTTTTTTTACTCATAGTCTGGCAAAGCAACCTGTTTTTGAGAAATCATCAAACTATTAACCGGAACACCAAAATACCAACCCCAAAGATTGGCCACCGAAAAACCAACTCGCAAACCAGTAAAAGAGCCCGGCCCAGGATCAATTTTGATTTGGCCAAGACTATCTAGCCCAACCCCCTCTTCTTTTAAAAAAAGATTAATATTGTTCAACAAAGACTTGTCCTTTTTTTCGCCTTCAATTATTTTTCTCTTTTTATCAAGAGCTAAAATAATTTTTTTATTATTACTGGTATCAATAAAGAGGGTTTTCTCTGTCTTGCTTTTTGATTTTTTTATCATGTTCTTAACGGTTTTTTCTTAACAATTATTTTTCTTTGGTTTGGCTCTTTTTCTTGTTTAAAGTATATATCAAGCCTTTTTTTAGGCAATATTTTGGGAGCTTGATCAGCCCACTCAATGGCCACAATGTTATCATTATCAAAAAGCTCCTCCATGCCTAAGGCTCGGGCCTGTTTCTCATTATCAATTCGGTACCAGTCAAAATGATAAAAACGGCCGCCGTTCTTTAGGGGATAATCACGAGCAATAATAAAAGTGGGGCTCAAAATTGGCTCCTTTATCCCCAACCCTTCAGCCAGTCCTTGTAAAAAGGTGGTTTTGCCTCCACCCAAATCTCCGTATAAAGCGATCGTGGTGCCGGGTTTTAAATTAGTGCCAATTTTTCGGCCCAGAGTTTTAGTCTCTTGGGCGCTTTGGGTAAGATAATCCATAAGCAAAGTACGCCAAACAAAATTCCCAAAGAATCAATTATAATATCCCTTAGACTTCCTTGTCTGGTGGGAACATAAAGCTGATGAATTTCATCAATTACCGCCCAAGTAAAAGCTATTAGGGCCGACCACAAAAAAGAAGAGGGTTTATCAATAGTGTTCTTAAGGGCTCGATGCCAAAGAATAAAAAGCAGAGCATATTCTAGAAAGTGTAAACTTTTAAAAACAAGAAAATTAAGCCAATCTTTGGGACTAACGGCAAAAGCGGGTTGAGAAGAAAGGTAAAAAATTAACCCCATTAGAGCTAGGGGCGGCAGCCAAAAAATAATTACCCTTAAGGCTTTTTTCATAACAGTCATTATAGCGTATCATCCTTCCTCCTGCATATTCCTAACCCACCTCGGGGGTGGAAAAACCTAAGGTGTCATTCTTTTAAAAACCCTTAATAGTCCCACCCCAAAATTTAACAACCCACCGGATAATAATAGCCAGTCCGGTAGCCAATTTTTCCTAGGTAAAGGGGTCTGCTCTTTTCTTAACTTTTCCTTAGGGTGATCTTCTGCTATTAAATAAGTTTCAAGAGACGGAGGGGTTTGGTTAATTTGATAGTGTTGATAATTTCCTAAAATTTTACTTTTTTCTTGATCTTCTTGATCAGTTGTCTGGTTTTCAACTATTGGTGTCGGCATTATGGTTGGGTTAGGGGGAAAACAAGTCAAATTAATTTTCTGAGGGGTGGGCTCCTGCAAACACCAACTACCATCCTCGTCCTTGCCCCAGCTTTGACCAGACACCGTTTTAGAGTAAGAAAAGATGTCTTTTTCCTCTCCAGGGGGGTTAACCAACCGAACCTCATCGCCGGTATTATTAAAAATATTTTTACTCAAATTAACAACCCCGTAACCGTAGGGGGCTATTCTTAGAGAAAACTCCTGCCAAGCACTGCCGCCATCAACCAAATCATCTAAAAACCAGTTTTCTAAATCAACAGTAAAACTATTAGCATTATAAAATTCCACCCATTCTGGCCCCTCGCTGGGGTTAGCCATCACCTCATTAAGAAAAATGTTGTTATAATCTTGGGGCGGGTTGGTAGGAGTAGAGTTTTGCGATGTTGGAGTTGGAGTCGGTGTCGGGGTCGGTAAAGAGGTCAGAGTGGGAGTGGGGACCGGTGTTGGTGAGACGATTGGTGTTATCGTCGAACCGGATACAGTCGGAACTGGTACGGGGCTTGGACTGAGGATCGATGAAGGTGTTGGTGTTGTTTCCAAAACAGGAGCAACCAAATTAACCACTACCGACTCAGAGTCAAAAACACTGCCTCCAGCCGTATAGCGGCGAACTTTAAAATTAAACTCTCCTGTCTCCTCACGACCAACCAGAACTAGTATTTCCCCCTGCCAAATACCCTGATCATCAGTGGTGATGGGTAAATAGGCGGTTTTATCCCCCTGGCTGTCACAAATAAAGTTTCCCCCCACCTTAATACAACCAAAATATCTTGTGCTTCCCTGAGGATAAAAACAAGGCCGGAGATAATAGGTGGTATTTTGGGCATTAATTTCAAAATAAACTTGGACCAAAAACTCTTGATCAAAGGTAATTGTTTCCGGAACATTTGTCAACGATAAGGTAATCGCCCGAACCGGCCAATAAACCCCACCCCCAAAGAAAAATATTCCTAAACTAACCAAAAAGTAAAAAAGCTTTTTCATAAAAAAATCTTAATTTTTTACCAAATTTTAAATACGGTAAAGTATTTAAAAGCCTAAACATAGCCCTTTTTTTAAAATCATTTATTTTTCTGATAAATACGGTACCGTATTTATCTTCAACTCCTCTTAAAAATTTAGCCCCTTTTTTCTTTCTCTTTTTGGCCTAACTTTTCATAAAAAGTTTTTTCTTTAAAACCCATCATTTTTAGGGCCCGGTTTACTTTAGGATGAGGGGAAAGTTTTTCTTTCGGCGGTTTATTTTCTTCTGGATAAAGAAAAATGAAATGAACTAGGTCCGCTAATCGGGTCTGGCGAGAAAAAATATTGGCAATTTTGGCAATGGTGGTAGAGCTGGTGTCTAGTTCTTGTTCAATTTTTTGATAAGAATAGCCTTTAAGAAGCAAAATTCCCATTTGCAGTCTTTTGGCCAAAACTAACCTTTCGGTGGGGGTTAAGAGACTTTCACAAATTATTTGCCAATCGTCTTTTTTATCAATCGCCCCTAAAAACTGATCAAAATTAGCCAAGATTTCTTTTTCCTTTTTTATCGATAACGGTTTTTTGGGTAACTTGGTCACTTGGGCAGATTGGCCAATTTGGCAAACTAAAAATTAATAACTTAATCCTACCCCAAACTGAAATAGTTTTTCAACCCCATTTGCTATTTAAATACGGTAAAGTATTTAAATACTAATATCTCGGCATTTTTTTAAAAAAGATACCTAATTTTTTAAATACGGTACCGTATTTAAGGCTTGAAATCAGTCTTTTTTTTATCATTTTTTTCAAAAAAAATGCTTTGTTCTGATAAAACTTAATAAAATAAGTTGAAAAAAATAAATATAGGCTATTGTATAATTAGATTAAGATGGTTAAAAAAGAAAGAGAAACCTGGTCTAATCCCTTTCTCGAAATTTATGCCGACTATATTCTTGCTCACTCTAAAAAAATCGCCAAAACAATAAACCTTAAAAAACATCTTAATCTTGAAGAAAAGGAAATGGGGGCAGCTTGTTCCTTTTTGGCTGAAAGAATTGCTAAGGCCAATCGTTATTATCGAAAAGGGCAGGTTGGTTTTTGGAAGAGGGCTTCTCTTAGAGGCCTAATAGAAACATTAGCCAATAGCAGGGAATTGACCAGCCAAGTCTGCCAATTTTTTGAAAATAGAAACGAAAAAATTATCAACAATGAGCCCTTATCCGGGCCAAGAATCCAAACTCTTTACCAGGCTGTCAATGATTTCAGCGCCCGAGTTAACTGTTTTAATGATTCCCGACAAAAAAATAATGACCCTTTAAAAAGCTACTTTCTGTCTAAAACCGAATTTCGCCGCTGGCAAAAATATTGGCAAGAAAAAATAGAGCCTGACTCTAAAAAATAGTTTAATTAAAGTTTAAAATTCTTGTTCGTCCGGTGTTTTTCCCTAAGACCTTTCTGACACCTTCCGATTTACACCTTTAAGGTGTAAAAAACCTCTTTATCATAACTACTTTAAAACATATGGCCTTCCTACTAGCCCCCAACTATAGTAATCGGTTAATTTTTTATCCGGACCGTACCAGGGATCGTTAATAATATAATCATCACCATCTTTTTTAACTAAAACGACCCAATGGCCATCACCGCCCAAACCAAGATGAACAATAACCGGATTGTCTTTGGCTAATTCACCATCGATAGAGGCCTTTGATATCTCCACAAAATTTTGGTCAACAAAAGAAGGAAAAGGAAGAAGCATATAGGCGGTGTTTAAAAAAAAGAAAGAAGAGTTATTGGCTATTCCAAGAGGGGTAATATCGACCCCTTTACTTTTATTAACCATGGCCACACTATTGATAAGACAACCCACCTGGCCAATTGTCATATCAGAATGACCAATTAAACTATTACACCAACGAGAATCTCGCTGACTAAAAAACCACCCCGTATTTCCAGAGGAAAATTCGCCAGCACAAGTTGAGCCAGCTATTCCAACCCTGGTCCTGGTAAAAGAAAGAAGGCTAGTCAGCTCTCTTTGGGCCTGAGCTAATAACTGCTGGTAGCGAACCTCATTATTTTTAGTCACCTCCAGAAGTCGTTCTTTTTCTTTTTTCTGTAAATCAAGAGCAATATTTTGTTCTTTCAGTTGGACCCTTAAGCCTTCCAGAGCGGCCTGTTTTTCCTCCTTTAGGCTCTTTTGGCGATCAAAATCTTGCTTGGCTTCCTCAACGGCCATCATCAACATCTTGTCATGCTTTTGGGCCACTTTCAGATACTGTTGATTCCTGATAAAATCCTCAGCGCTATCCGTTGTCAACCAATAAAAAGCCGGGTCAATCTGGGAGCCTTTATAAGTAGCCACAATTCGCCGCAGCAAAACCTGGGAAATTTTATCCAAAGAAAGATCAAGCTTATCGATTTTTTCTGATAATGAAGCAATTTCTTCTTCCAAAACGACAATACTGGTCTCGGTTTGGGCAATTCTTAAAGTCGCCAGCTGAATCTGTTGATTCATTTGGGCAATTTGCGAAGATAGGGTTTGTTTTTGTTCCCTGGTTTGGGCCACCTTTTCTTCTAGCTCTTTTATTTCCTGCTGAATTTTTTCTAAATCATCCGAGGAGACCGCCCAAGTTAGGGGCCGCCACAATAAACTAGCTAAAAAACCCAAGACAATTAGTCCCCAAAATATTTTTTTTCTCATAAAAGCTTCCCCTTTCTAGATTATCGCAAATAGCGACGAGTGGCAATGTAGCTGCCTAAACCACAAATAAAAGAAGAAAAGAAGGCCACACCTCCTAAAAGAAGCAACAAGAAGTTTTGATCAACCGGGAAAACACCAATATCGGCAAAAAAAGAAAAGCCAATTAGGGCCTGGCCCAATTGAGTCAGAGCCAAATACATCCCGCCAAAACCAAGAACTGCTCCCCAAAGACCATAAATTATTCCCTCCACCAAAAACGGCGAACGAGTCTGCCAAGACGAAGCGCCTAAAAGCTTTAAAATTTCCACCTCGTCTTTTCTTAAAGCAATTTTCATTGAGGTAACCACAATCATTAATAATAAGGTTTGAACCACCAACAATGCTCCTCCCCCCAAACCCACCCGTCTGATTGCTTGCGTCCAATCTCTTAGAGAATCGGCAATGCTTTCGGCAAAATCAATCTCTTTTCTACCCCCCTCAGAAACGGAAATAATCGCCTCTTCTTCTAAAATATCCGCCACTTCTCTCAAATAATCAATTTTTAAAGTTGAAATTTCAATACTGGCTGGTAAAATTTCGGCGCTAACCATTTCCAAAAGCAGAGGATTATCTTTATTGGCCTCTTGATAAATTTCTAACGCTTCTTCTTTGGAAATATAAGTTACTTCGTCAATTTTGCCGGTTGCCTCCAAGCGAGAAATTAAATTATCAATTTCTTCCTTTTCGGCTGAATCTTTTAAATAAGCAATAACTTGGGGCCGGCTTTCAAAAAAGGTTAATACCCGCTGAGAAATAAAAGACAGGGTAGCAAAAGAGGAAATTAAGAAAAAGGCAAAAGACAAAACCATTACCACCAACAACGATTGGTAGGGAGATCGTCTAATATGGCTTAGGGCAACTTTTATCGTTTTCATTGGTCTTTTTTATCTTCCTGGGAAGGGGTTTTTTGATATTTTGATTCGGCCTCATCTCGAACAACTTTCCCTTGATCAATTTCAATCACTCGGGCTTGTAAAGAGTTAACCACATCTTCATCATGGGTGGCAATCATCAACGTTGTTCCTTCTTGGTTAACTTTCTTTAATAGTTTAATTATTTGCCAAGAATTGGCTGGATCCAAATTGCTGGTTGGCTCATCAACTAATAAAATTTTGGGTTGATAAATTAAGGCCCGGGCAATTCCGACTCGTTGCTTTTCTCCTTCTGACAGTTGAGCCGGAAAAAGGTTGGCCTTATTTTCTAAACCAACTAAGGCCAAAACCTCTTCTAAGGTCTGGTGAGGGGTAGCAAAAATATCAAAAGAAATCTCGATGTTCTCTTTAATGGTCCGGTCAGCAATTAATTTTAAATCTTGAAAAACTCGGCCAATTTGTCGTCGTAGCCAGACTATTCGCCGGTTGGACAAACGATCAGAAATTTTTTCTTCTAAAAAATGAATTTCTCCTGAAGTTGGGAGAAATTCGCAAGACAAAAGGCGAAATAGGGTCGTTTTGCCCGCTCCTGAGGGTCCAACCAAAAAAACAGTCTCTTTTGGGGTCAAATCAAAACTAACTGAGTCTAAAATTGTTTCTTGACCAAACTTTTTAGTAACTTCTTTTAGAGAGAGTATAGGCGTCTTTTTTGCCATAAAAAAATTTCATTTTTCTAATCTAGGACTTTTAATTTACCAACATCCATTAACCAACCGGCTTTTTCGGCACTAAAGGTTTCTCCCCAAACCTCGACTTTACGACCGACAAAATCATCAAGATTCAAAACAGAGGAAAACAAAAAAACTGTTTGTGATGGCCCGCCTTCTCTTAAAAGATGATGGGTGCCCTCACCGTTGACCCCCCCCTCGGCCACTTCGCCAACGGCATGATCAGAAAAAGTGTCCTTGTCCTGAACACCAAATTCTTCCCCTTTTTCGGGTTTTTCGCCTTGACTCACTTCAGTTTGAATTGGTCTCCCCTGACCTAAGGAACCAGCCCCAGATAAAAACCAGCCAGAGAAAACCCCCAAGCCAACTATGGCTAAACTACCTAAACCAATCGTTAAATTTTTCTTTGATAAAAAAGAGGGCCAACTAAAAGATTTGCCGGGCTTATTGGCTAAATTTTTGTCTTTTGAGGTCTGGTTGTCAAGATTAATTTCTTCAATCATATAGGTAAGACTTTATTCACTATATCATAAACCCTAAACTGTTGCCAAGAGCCTAAGGTTAGCCTCAAGAAAAGTTTCTAAATCACCATCTAAAAAACTCTCAACATCCGAGGTTTCTTGATTGGTTCGTAAGTCTTTAATCATTTTATAAGGATGTAAAACATAAGAACGAATCTGATTTCCCCAGGAAGCGGGGCGATACTCTCCGCGAACCTGAGCGGCAGTTTTTTCTCTTTCTTCTTCAGCCAGCGCCCAAAGCTTGTTTCTTAATAGATCAAGGGCAATTTTGCGATTTTGCAATTGCCGTCTTTCTGATTGAGAAGTAACCACGATTCCGCTTGGTTTATGACGCAAACGAACCGCTGTGGCCACCTTGTTAACGTTTTGACCGCCATGACCACCAGCTCGAAAGGCCTCAAACTCAATCTCGTCTTCGTTTAGAGTAAAATCGGCTTCCGGTAAAACCGGTAACACTTCAACTCGAGCAAAAGAGGTCTGTCTTAGATTATCGGCGTTAAAAGGGGACTGACGAACCAAACGATGAGCTCCTTGTTCAAATTTTAACAAACCATAAGCGTTGGGGCCATCAATCTTCATAGTAAGGTTTTTAATACCAGCCTCATCTCCGGCAGAACGATCCAAAATTCGATACTGCCAGCCCTTTCTTTCAAAAAAGCGTTGGTACATTCTTACTAACATCGAGGCCCAATCCATCGCCTCGGTTCCTCCTTGACCAGCCTGAATTGTCATAATGGCCGGACCCGAATCATACTTGCCAGAAAAATAAAGCTCTCTCTCTAGAGTTTTAATTATTTTCCGAGCCTTTGGCCAATTCTCCTCTTCAACTAAAAGTTGGGCCATGGTCACCCGATCAATAAGGGCTTCCAAAGTGGAAATTTCTTGCATAACCTGGCTGGCCGCCCTGTGATCATCCCAAAAAGATTGATCTTTAATTTTTTCTTTTAGTTTCGCCAATTTCTTGGTTTTCTCCTCAATCGCTAATTTTTGAAAAATAACCGCTAGTTTTTTCTCTAGTTCTTGCTTGTCCATAAATAAAATCTAATTACTATATTGTTAAATTGTTTTTTTAAATGTTGTTTTTAGACCAACCTCTACCCCTGTCATCCTGAGCCTTTAGGCGAAGGATCCCATCCTTTTGCTCAAAAAAGAGATCCTTCGGTCGTTTGCCGCTCCTTCAGGATGACGAAAAAAAAGAACAAGCTTCTTTCCTATTCGCACACACAATGACAATCGGGAAAAATTTCCTTAATTAACTGTTCTTTAACTTTTATTAACTGTTGTTGGGGCAGTTTCTTAATTTCTTCGGTTAGGGTTTCCAAAGACTGATCAAACTCAGCCTGACTGGGGGGAGATTCTTGGTTTTTTTCTTCGACAACTAACCTTGGCAGGGGTTCCAGGTCTTCTTTTTGAGGCCAACGAAAATGACGATTGACAACATCTTTGGCCGGTGATAATAATTTTTCTTCAAAAATCGGGCCGGCCTCCTCTCCTAACACCTGAGAATAGCCAAACCAATTTTTAACCAAATTGGAATCAAAAAAATAGGCTAAAGCGCCTATCAAAATAACTAAAATAAGAAGCTTAAAAAACCAAGACTTCGCCATAGGCCCATTATAATACAATCGATTAAGACCGGTCTAATTTTACTTATGGCCCTCTTCTGCTTGGGTTTGAATTTGCCAAAGCCGTCGATAAATACCTTTTTGTCGACGAAGTAAGTTTTTATGACTGCCGGTTTCCACGATCCGGCCATTTTTTAAAACCACTATTCTATCGGCCCGCCTTACCGTCGAAAGGCGATGAGCAATAATAATGGCCGTTTTGCCTCTTTTTGCCTGCCAAAAAGATTTTTGAATCAATTTTTCCGAGTCCGAATCTAATTGAGAAGTGGCTTCATCAAAAACAATAATTTGGGGATTGGTTAAAATCATTCGAGCAATAGCTAATCGCTGTTTTTGACCACCGGATAATTTTACCCCTCTTTCCCCAACCATTGTTTGATATTTTTTAGGTAATAAATTAATAAATTCAGCCAAATTGGCCATTTTTGCCGCCTTTTTAATTTTTTCTAAATCTTCTTTTTCTAAGCCATAACCAATGTTGTAAGCAATGGTATCGTTAAAAAGAATTGGCTCTTGAGGGACAATGCCAATCAAAGAACGTAAATCGCTCTTGGTAATTTTTTTAATATTAATCCCGTCAATCAAAATTTTTCCCTGATCAACATCATAAAAACGCATCAAGAGCTTGACTATTGTTGATTTACCAGCCCCGGAAGCCCCCACAAAGGCAATTGTTTCCCCCGGCCTAATGGTTAAGTCAAGATCAGCCACCGCCCCCTCTTTGCCGCCTGGATAAGAAAAATCAACATCAGAAAAAACAATTTCTCCCTTAACATTTTTAAGAGAGGCTGGCTTAACCGGATCTTTGACTAAAACCGGCTTGGTTAAAACTTCAAAATAACGCCTTAGGTCAACATGACGAGAAGTTAAACTTCTCAAATTAAAAAAGATTTCAAAAAGGCGCGGAAAAAAGCTATTGATAAAACCCAACACTAAAACAAAATCGCCCGGGCCAATTTGACCAGCCACTAAACGCCTTAGGGCGATCAACAAAATTATCCCCACCCCCAAATTAGAAACACTTCCTAAAGAAATGTCCATTAAGCGAAAAGAGTTGGAAAACCGCCAAAGCTTATCAGACCAGGATCGAAAAGTTTTTTTCAAACGCCAACGCTCCCAGTTTTCTTTAGCAAAATACTTAACTGTTTCAAAATTAATCAAGTTGTCAGTAATAATTGCCGAAACCTTGTCTTCGGCATCATTAAACTCTTTGCGCCTATCCATGTTTATCAAAATCAATCGATAAATTAAAAGAAGATTAATAATAACCACTAAAACCAAGGGCAAAGTTACCCAATAGTCAACATCAACAAAAAAGAACAACATGACAATAAAAATAACCATAATTCGAAAAAGGCTCATGCCGTTATGAAAGATGTCAAAAAGAGCGTTGTCGCCTCTTTTAAAGGCACTGATTAATGAGCCGGTGTTTTTCTCGGTATGATAAGCAAAGTCGAGGTCTTGAACCTGAGCAAAAACTTTTAATCGAGCATCACGGGCAACAGGAATTAAAACTTTGTCTGCTAAAAAGTGAGTCACCACTGAAACCAAATTGTCCAACAGCCTAATACCAATATAAGCGGCCAAAGTTTTCAAAAGAAACGAATAATCTAACGAGGGTAAATTATCAACAAAAATTTTGTAAAAATAAGGTTGAATGGCCGTTAAAACCGAGCCAGCCAGCAAAACAAAAATAAAAAAAATAAAACGCTTTTTATAGCGCCACAGGAACTGGAAAAATAAAGAAAAAATTCTCATAAAAAACTTTGCTAAATTAAAAGAAGGGCCCCAAAAAGAGCTTCTATCTAAAAGAAGTTTTACCCTAGTAAATTATAACATGCCTTCAATCTAGCCAAGAAAAATGACTATTTTCACCAAGATATTTTGGTTAAAATAGCCGCGTGGTCTGATAAATAAACCCCATTTTTAATTGGCTGATTGGCAACAATTTGCGCCTGATAGCTAAGATCAAAAAAGTTTTTGGCGAAAATATGATCACTAATTCCCACCCCGGAAGCAATTGGCCAACGGAAAATAAGCGGCAAAACTATTTGGCCCTCAACAGGACTAACGGGTCCAAGTCCAGCCAAATCAACAAGCTGTTTATAAAGCTCATCCCCAGGTCGAATATTAAAATCTCCGGCCAAAACAACCTTTTTTCTCCCCAAAAGATTAACATGATTAATCAGGTTGGCAACTGCCTGACGATTGACAACTTTAGGCTTACTTTCTCGCCATAACTCCTGACTCCAGTCAATTCGAAGGTGAATATTAAACAATTTAATTTCTGTTTTGGGCAAAACCAAATCCACCACCTGATAGCCTTTAGAAAAAAGAGGCAGCTCCATAATAAACCGCTTAAGATCATAAAAATAGCCCTTAATTGGATAAAACTGGCCTTTTTTTATCGGATAACGAGAAACTATCAATAGACCGTTAAAACAAAAACCGGAAACCCGATAATGATAGGGAAAATTATTATCTTCAAGGCAGGCAATTATTTTCTTCTGGGCTCTTTTTGACCAAACTTCTTGAAAACAAAAAACATCGGCACCAACTTTAGGCAAAAGATCAAGTAAATATTTTAACCGGCTCCGATAGTTTTTGGTTATTAACGGCAAGCCGGCAAAATTAAAAGAAAAAACGGTTAGATCTTCGTCAACCATATTTTGGGTAGCAACATTTCTTATATTTTTTTCCGCTCCCACAGGGGCAGGGATCATTGCGACCCGGCGACTTCACTTTGTTAACCACGGTTTTAACTTTGGTTTTTTTTCTTTCCTGACCGAGAAGGTTTTGATTGCCAACCAAACCCATCCCGTCTTGACTGTCAACGTTGGTTTGGGCACTTTGGAAAAATGATGGCCGAGCCGAACCAGCAAACTGAACCCGGAAAATTTTTCTCGCCACCTGATAATCGATCTGGCCCATTAACTGCTCAAATTGATCAAAAGCCTCATGACGATAAATTGATAAGGGGTCTTGTTGGCCATAAGAACGGACGGCTACCCCCTCTCTTAATTCTTCCATTTGGTCTAAATGATCAACCCAAAGACGATCAATAGTCCCCAACAAAACCAACTTGCCAACCTCAATCATTCTTCGCTCACCCAACTTTTCGGTCAGTTCTTGAAAAAATTTCTTGGCCATATTTTTAAGATATTCCCTTACACCCGCCTTTTCCTTTCCGGCTAGGGTTTTTATTAACTTTTGCTGGGAATCGTTGTCAAGGGGTAAAATCTCGGCAAATTCACGAATCAAGGCCTCAAAATTAACCTTTTTTTCATCCGCTTCAGAATTAGGAACAGTAATAAAATTAGCCTCAACCAAACTATCAACTTCTTCATTAATCCGGCCTAATAAATTATTTTTCAAGCTTTCGAATTTTTCTTGATCGGCTAAAGTTAAAATTTGGTCACGAAGTCGATAGACAATTTCTCTTTGTTTGTTGGCCACATCATCATATTCCACCAACCGCTTTCGAGCATCAAAATGAACTCCTTCTACCTTAGACTGAATTTGCTCAATCGAGCGAGAAATAAATCGGTTTTCTATCGGGACATCATCAGGAAAATTAAATCGATTCATCAAAGAAGCAATTTGTTGGCCGCCAAATACCCGCATCATATCGTCATCTAGGGCGATAAAAAATCGACTAGAACCAGGATCGCCTTGACGGCCAGCCCGACCCCGAAGTTGGTCATCAATCCTTCTGGCCTCATGCCTTTCGGTTCCGATAACATGCAAACCCCCCAGGGCGACCACCTCATCATGTTTCTTTTGCCAGGCCTGGCGGACTTTTTCATAATTACTTTGATTTTTGGACTTTGAACTTCGAGCTTGTTTCGGCTCTTCTCCCCCTAAAACAATGTCCACCCCCCGCCCGGCCATGTTGGTAGCCACGGTCACTGCCCCCTTGGCTCCGGCTTGGGCCAAAACTGAAGCTTCTTTTTCATGATTTTTGGCATTAAGAACCTGATGAGGAATTTTTTTATGTTTTAACAGCCGGGAAACAATTTCGTTTTTTTCAATTGAGGTAGTCCCCACCAAAACCGGTTGACCTTTTTGGTGGTATTGAGCCACCTCATTGGCAACAGCCGTATATTTGGCTCGTTGATTTTTAAAAATAGCGTCTTCATAATCTTTTCTAATTACCGGCCGATTGGTGGGGATGGCCAAAGTTTCTAAATGATAAATTTTTCGAAATTCCTCCGCCGAGGTCATGGCCGTCCCGGTCATACCCGAAAGATGTTGATAAAGACGAAAATAATTTTGAAAAGAAATAGTGGCCAAAGTCTTAGACTCTTGCTTTATTTCGACTCCCTCCTTGGCTTCTACGGCTTGATGCAAGCCCCCGGACCAACGCCGACCAAACATTAACCGGCCAGTAAACTCGTCAACAATAACAATTTCCCCCTCTTTAACAACATAATCTCTATCTAAACGAAAAAGCTCTTTGGCTTTTAGGGCATTTTCAATATGGTGAATGGTTTCGAAATCCTTTTCGTAAAGATTATCCACCCCCAAAGATTTTTCTATCTTGGTAATACCGTGATCGGTTAAGGAAACGCTTCGCGATTCCTCATCAATCGAATAATCGGTTTGAGAAGAAAGTGAACGGATTAGGCGAGCAAATTGATAATATTTTTCCGTTGGTTCGGCTTCGGGAGAAGAAATAATCAACGGGGTCCGAGCCTCGTCGATTAAGGCAAAATCAACTTCATCAACAATGGCAAAATAATGGGGCCGCTGAACTTTATCGGCCAAATTATGAGCCATATTATCACGAAGATAATCAAAACCAAATTCATTATTGGTCCCGTAAGTAATATCAGCCTGATAGGCTGCCCTTCTCTCTACTGGCCGCAGGTGGCGCAAACGATCATCATCGGCTTTCTGACTAAATTCAGGATCGTAAATAAAGGCCTGGTCATGAATTATGCCGCCTGTTGACAAACCCAAAAGATTAAAAATTTGTCCCATCCAACCGGCATCTCGCCTGGCCAAATAATCATTGACCGTCACCAAATGAACTCCCCTACCCTCTAGGGCCCGTAAAAAAAGAGCCGGAGTAGCTGCCAGGGTTTTACCCTCGCCGGTTTTTTGTTCAATCGCCTTACCCTCAAAAAGAGCAATGGCGGCTATCATTTGAACATCAAAGTGCCGCTGGCCAATAGTTCTTTTGGCCGCTTCCCTAACCAAAGCAAAGGCTTCTGGCAAAAGAGCCTCCGGCTTTTCTTTTTTTAATCTTTTTTTTAACTCTCGGCTCTTTTTTTCAATCTGTTTATTGGTTAATTTCTCTAAATTTTTTTCCCAACCGTTAATCTTATCTACCAAGTCCTGAAGACGAGCCAGTTCTCGTTTTTGAGAAGAAAACAATTTCGTCAAAATATTTTTCATGTCTTTCTAATTATAGCAATCCATACTAAAAATCAAAAATCATATTATATAATTAATCCATGTCCGCCAAAGCTACTTTTTTAACCCAAACCTTAGGTTGCCGAGTTAACCAAGCCGAAACTAAAAAAATCAGTAATCAGCTTATCAACCTTGGTTATCAGAAGGCCAAAGATGGCCAGTCACCCGATATTGTTATTATCAATACCTGCGTTATTACCCAAAAAGGAGAACGAGAAAGCGCTAAAGCCATTCGCCATTTTAAAAAAATTTACCCTAATTGTTTCTTAATCGCTACCGGTTGTGCGGCCAACCTCTGGCTCAAAGTTTCTAAAAAAAAGCAATTACCACCGGCTGATTTATTCATTACCAACGAAAAAAAATCAACCATCCCTAAAATTATTACCAAACACTTCGCTTTTTCTTGCCAGATCCAGGATCTCCCTATACAAAAGGCTCTGATAGATCCAGGATCTATCAAGCGAGCTTTTGTTAAAATTCAGGATGGTTGTAACCATTTTTGTTCTTATTGTATTGTTCCCTATTTAAGAACAAAGCAAACTAGTAAAAAACCAAAACAAATCGTCAAAGAAATTAATCAGGCTCATCAGGCCGGAGCAAAAGAGGCTATTATTTGTGGTATCAATCTTTCTCTTTTTGGTCAGGATCTTGATTCGCCGACTACTTTTGCCGATTTAATTGAGGAAATCTTAAAAAAAACTAAAATCCCCCGATTGTCACTAAGCTCACTAACCCCCAAATTAATCGATCAAAAACTAATCAATATTTTTATTACCGATCAAGAAAAAAATCAACGCTTATCTTCATATTGGCATTTGGCCCTTCAGTCCGGATCAGAAACGGTTTTAGAGCGCATGAACCGCCAGACCAATTTAAAACAATTGAGCCAATCGCTACATTATATTAAAGAAATTCTTCCTTATTTTACTCTTCGGGCCGACATTATGATTGGTTTTCCCGGCGAAACCGATCAAGAATTTGACCAAACTCAAGAATTTATTAAAAAAAACCGATTTTCCTTTGGCCATCTTTTTTCTTATTCTCCTCGTCCGCAAACTAAAGCTAAAAAAATGGTTAAAAATAAAGCCTGGTCCAAAATTTCTGATCAAATCAAAAAGAAACGAAGAAATAAACTTCTTACCCTCATCAAGAAAAATCGAAAAAAAGAAAGAAACTTTTTGCTTGGCACAACCAGAAAAATATTAATTTTAAAACCTACTTCTTACGGTTGGTGGGGGCTTTCTGATAACTATTGGCCAACCAAAATCAAGACTAAAGAAAACAAGAAAAAAGATTTAATCGGTGAAATCCTTCCTGTTAAAATAATCGATTCTGAAGACAAGTTTTTATGGGGTAATTTTGTTAAGGCCAACCAAGCTTCTTAATACTTTGGGGATAATAACAGAACCATCCTTTTGTTGATTGTTTTCTAAAATAGCAATTAAAATCCTGGGGCTAGCCAAAACGGTATTATTTAAAGCGTGAACAAGTGTTTTTCGACCTTTTTTGTTTTTATAGGAAATATTTAACCGCCGCGATTGCCAATCGGTCAGGTTTGAGTCTGAGTGGGTTTCACCATAGCCTTTTCGAGACGGCATCCAGGTCTCAACATCATACATTTTCCGCTTTCCTGCTCCCATATCACCGGTACAAACCTTAACCACTCGATAGGGAAGCCCAAAATCTTGTAAAATCCCAACCGAAACATCTTTCATCTTTTCTAACCACTGATCAGAAACTTGATTATCGGCCTGACAAAGAACCACCTGTTCGACCTTAGAAAATTCGTGAATCCGATAAATCCCTTGGGTGTCCTTACCGTAACTACCCGCCTCTGACCGATAACAGGGGGTCCAGCCGGCGACCATAACTGGTAAATCCTTTTCTTCCAAGGTGGTATTGGCAAAATAAGCCAATAGGGATGGTTCAGCCGTCCCGGCCAAATATTCTGGTTCTCCTGATTCTTCACCTGAAGCAAGACGAGAGGGGTTGGCAATTTGATAAACGTCTTCTTTGCCAAAAGGAAAATGGCCACTACCGACCAGGGCAAATTCTCGTAAAATTGTTGGCGGCACCATGGGAGTAAAACCAGCCTCAATTATCTTTTGCCAAGCGTAAAAAAGAACAGCAAAATGAAGTTTGGCCGCGGCATTTTTTAAATAATAGCCTCTAAAACCGGCTGTTTGCGCCCCCTTTTCCAAATCAATTAAATCTAATTTTTCTCCCAAAGCAATATGGTCCTGAACAGGAAAATCAAATTCGGGTATTTTCCCCCATGTCTCAATCTCTTGATTATCTTCACTAGTTTTACCAATTGGGGTGTCATCGGATGGCAAGTTGGGAACTTGAAGCATTAACTGTCGATACTGGTCTTGAACTTCTCTTAGCTGCGGTTCTAGCTTTTTAAGCTTAACCTTAACCTCTTTTCCCAAAGGAATGTCTTTGTTCTTGGCCGCCTCGTTTCTTTTGGCCCGCAGGTCATCTATGGCTTTAATAAGCTCTCGACGTTTATCATCAACAATAATAAGCTTATCAACTATCCCCTCGTTCATTTGTTTGTCACGAGCCGCCTTCTTAACTAGCTCTTGATTCCGGCGGATGAAATTAATATCGAGCATAATATTGATAGAGATCCAGGATCTATTAATAATCTTAGGCTGAATTTCCTATAGTTTTTTATAAACCTAACTCTTCACTTATTTCTTGCATTGATTCAAGAGCAATTTTAACAAATTCTTTCAAAGAAATCCCTAATTTATCCTGGCACATTTTAATGTCTTCTCTTCTGGTGCCAGCGGCAAAACGCTTTTGAGGAAATTTTTTTAAAACTGATTCCACCGTAACCGAGGATAATTTTTTATCCGGTCTTACCAGAGCACAAGCAACAACCAAGCCTGTTAATGAGTCGCCACAAAACAAGGCCCAATCCATTAGGGTCTTTGGTTTAACTCCATTATTGTGCCAATTATGGGCCGCAACGGCTTGAAGAATATCGCCTGACAAATCTATTTTTTCTTCAGCTAAAATTTCTCTTGTTTTTAAGCCATGTTCTTGGGGGGAAGTTTGGTCATTATAGTCTATATCATGAACTAGACCGGCCAAACCCCAAGCTTTCTCATCCTTGTCCAAATGCCGGGCCAAACCTCTCATAAAAGCCTCCATGGCCAACATGTGCTTAATAATATTTTCGTTATCAACTCGACGCTTAATAATCGCTAAAATTTGGTCTCTGTTCATTTTTTTGGCTTAAGAGTGGGAAAAAGAATTACATCGCGAATATTTTCCTGACCGGTCAAAAGCATCACTAATCGATCAACGCCCAGGCCCAAGCCTCCAGTTGGAGGCATACCATGCTCCATCGCTTCCAAAAAATCTTCATCCATGGGTGAGGCTTCTTTATCGCCGGCTTCTCGCATTTTTACTTGCTCCTCAAAAAACTGACGTTGTAAAAGCGGATCATTTAGCTCTGAATAAGCATTGCCAATCTCAAAACCGGCGATGTAAGGTTCAAAACGCTCAACTAAATCCGGGTTATCCGGTTTTAGCTTGCAAAGAGAAGTGGTCTCTTTAGGAAAATCGGTAATAAAAATTGGCCCCTTTAATTGGGGTTCAACTTCCTCAAAAATTTTGGCTATCGCCAAGCCCCGATTATAACCATTAACCAGCTCTTCTCCTTTCTGGGCCAGCTTTTCTTTTAGTTCCTGGTCAGAGATTTCTTCTGGATTCCAACCCAAATATTTTTCGATCGCCGCAAACATCGACAGCCTGGGCCAAGGGGTTTTAAGATCAATTTTTTGTTTCCCAAAAACAATTTTTGTTGTTCCTAAAACTTTTTGGGCAATTTGAGAATAAATCTTTTCCGTCAAATCCATCATATCGTTGTAATCAGCATAAGCCCAATAGCATTCCATCAGAGTAAATTCCGGATTATGACTTTTATCAACCCCCTCATTTCTAAAATTATGATCAATTTCATAAACTTTATCTAAGCCACCAATAATCAAGCGTTTCAAATAAAGCTCGTCAGAAATTTTTAAATAAAGATCGGCGTCAAGGGTATTGTGGTGAGTAACAAAAGGCTGGGCCGAGGCGCCACCATAAATTGGTTGAAGAGTGGGAGTTTCTACTTCCATAAAGCCCTCATCGTCTAGAATTTCTCTCATTGCCCTAACGATTTGGCTTCTTAAAATAAAGGTTTTTCGTGACTGTTCGTTAACAAGAAGATCTAAATATCTTTTACGCGAACGAGTTTCAACATCTTGCAGCCCCTCCCACTTATTGGGCAGCGGCCTTAGCGATTTGGCCAAAATTTGCCAAGAGGAGACTCGCACGGTTATTTCGCCTCGTTTAGTCTTAAAAACCAAACCGGAAACGGCCAAAAAATCACCAATATCCAACAACTCGAGTTGTTGATAGGCTTTTTCTGGCAAATCATCAGAAAAAAAAGCCAGCTGAATCTGGCCTGAACTATCTTTTAAATCGGCAAAGGTCATCCCACCATGAGCCCGCCAGGCCATCGCTCTTCCTACTACGGTCGTTTTTTGACCGGTTTTTTTCCGGGCCTTAATAATTAAATCATGTTTTGGAGAGCGGGGAGGATAAGGATCAATTCCTAAAGAACGAAGCCTTTTAAGTTTGGCAATCCTTTCTTCTTTAATGTTTTCTAAACGACCAGCCATTTGGCTATTAGTTTATCATACAAAGAAGACTTATTTAATGGCCACAATTTCATATTTACTCTTACCCTTGGGGGTTTTAACAGCCACCTTTTCACCAACTTTTTTATTCATCAGAGCCTGGCCCAAGGGAGAAGTATAAGAAATCTTGCCCTTTAGTGGATCAGATTCGTGCTCGCCAACAACACGATAATCTATTTTCTTGTTTTGACCGTTCTTAACGGTAACCAGACTCTCCAAAGAAACAAAAGATGATCCGTTATTTTTATCAACAACCTTAGCATTAAGTAAAATTTCTTTTAGCTCATTAACTTGAGTATCTAAAAGAACCAAATCCTCTCTGGCGGCATGATATTCGCTATTTTCTCTTAAATCGCCCATTTGTCTGGCCGTTTCTACTCGATCAACCACCTTGGGTCGCCGAGCCTCAAGCTTAGCCAGCTTGTCCTTAAGATCGGCTAGTCCTTGTTTGGTAATTAGCTTTTTTTGATTCATACAATAATTTTTAATTAAATAATCTTTTTGTTAAAAACACTAAAAAGAGGTAAGGAAAAATCCCGATTAAATGGACCCTTTTAGGGGGTGCGTCACAAAACAGTGAAGAAAATTATATTATTCTTATTGACAATTGTCAAATTAAAATCTGGGATTAGTCAAAAATCGATTTTTTGGTAAAATTGGGGCTGGTTTAGTATAATTAAGAAAATAGTTTTTAATTATTCTAAATAAATCCCAAGTCCCAAATTTCAAAAAAAGTAATTAGGCCATTTAAATCATTAAAAATTAGGAATTTTTCTCAAGGCCCCATCGTCTAATGGTTAGGACGCTAGGTTCTCATCCTAGTAATACCAGTTCGAATCTGGTTGGGGCTACTTGGCCCAATCGGATCCGAACTGGTCAAGAATTCTGACAATCAAAACAAGAAAAACAACCGCGCTGTCATTACACCAACCCTCACGGCAAGAAAATGGTCCGTGTCATCTTCGAATCTGGTTGGGGCTACTTAAAACCATTAAATAAAATTCCGATAGAAAATTGTTAGCGGATATTTGTAAACTCTTCTTTCTAAATACGGTAAAGTATTTACTTGTCAGGATAAAGCGATAAATAATATTTTTATTCTTTTATTAATAAATACGGTGTCGTATTTATCCTTAGTCCCATAGCCTAAAAAAATATCCTGGTGAAACAAAAATCAATTTCTAAAGAAACCGGATCGCTTGAAACTGGGCCGAGTTTACCAGAACCTCAAAAATAACCCTCACAATAAGCCGTGATAGATCCAGGATCTCTCCAAAAGAAGGCTTTGGGGAAAGAAAAGGGGCGGTAGGAAGAATTGAAAAATGGCTGGGGGGGTCGCGTTAAAACGCAAAATTTTGAACACGACCCCCTACAAGCCTAGTCAATCTTTTCTAGAGAATCAACCGAGAACCACAAGGTTCTCTGATTACCTAAAGTAGTGGTGAAAACCACTCTATAGGCCGATCCTCCCCGGCTACTGTAGTGGGTTTCATAATCCCCTCCGGCCTCAATCACTCCAATGGTTTCTTCCACTAGAGTGGCTCTGTTCCAACACCACTGCCGGCGCTGGCTTCCACTCCAGTTCTCGAACGGATAATCGCCGCAGCAAAGGGGATTAAAATAACCCTTGCCGTTAATTTTTACCCTCGTTCCTTCCGAGAGGGGTTGCCAAAAGGTGTTAATAAACACGTAGCAAACAATAAATAACAAAATCAAAAAAACAAACCAACACCCGGTTCTTCCTCTTTTCTTCATTTTTTCCTCCTAGAAGAAACTTCCTACCGCCTGTTTATAAAAGTTCAAAACAAAAAAACAGTCGCTGGCTTATCAGCTTGGTTTTTTGTTTTTAAGAATGAAAACGGTCTCTTGAAATAAGACCTATAGCTAATATTATACCTCGGAAGTTAACATTAATCAATTTGCTTTAAGAAGACTTTGTTTTGTCAGGTTTTTTCTTTACCAAAGCTTGATCAAGAACCTGACTTAGATGTTCAGCAAAAATAAACTCTAACTCTTTCTTGATTCGAGAAGGAATATCTTCCAGGTCCTTTTTATTACTCTTGGGCAAAATTATTGTTTTTAGACCAGCTCTGTGGGCAGCTAAAACCTTTTCCTTTACCCCACCAATCTCCAAAACTCGTCCGCGAAGGGTGATCTCTCCGGTCATGCCGATTTCGTGCTTTAGGGGTTTTTTGGTTAAAGCCGAAACAACCGCCGAGGCAATAGCCACACCAGCTGAGGGACCATCCTTAGAAACCGCCCCCTCTGGCACGTGAACATGAATATCAATTTTTTCGGCAAAATCCTTCTTTAGCTTATAGATCTGCCAATGGGAGCGGACGTAAGAAATAGCCGCTCGACAAGATTCCTTCATCACATCGCCCAATTTCCCCGTTAATAAAACTTTCCCTTTGCCGGGCATTAGAGCCACTTCGATAAACAAAATTTCTCCTCCTGCCTGAGTCCAAGCCAAACCAGTGGCCTTACCAATCTCATCCTGACTATCGGCAGCAGTTTTAGAAAATTGGGCTGGCCCGAACAAAGAACGGACCCGATTAACGCCAATCTTTTCCTCCATCTTTTTTCCTTCAGCAATTTCTCTAGCCAATTTTCTAGCTAAACGAGCCATCTCTCTTTGCAACTGACGAACTCCAGCTTCTTTAGTATAACGATCGATAATTTCGTAATAGGCTTTTGTTGTTAATTTAAATTTATTTTTGCCTAACCCACGGTTTTGGGTCTCTTTGGACCAAAGATAGTCTTTGGCAATATGGTATTTTTCTTCACCGGTATAGCCGGGAAAACGAATTATTTCCATTCGATCTCGAAGAGCCGGCGGAATAGTGTCTAAAACATTGCCGGTAGTAATAAAAAAGACTTGGGACAAATCATAGGGCACTCCCAAATAATGATCGGAAAACTCCTTGTTTTGCTCTGGATCCAAAGCTTCCAATAGGGCCGCCGACGGGTCGCCACGAAAATCATTGCCCACCTTGTCGATCTCATCCAACATAAAAACCGGATTAATTGTCCCCGCCTCTTTCATGCCCTGAATCAAGCGCCCCGGCAAAGCACCAACATAAGTCCTTCTATGACCTCTAATTTCGGCTTCATCTCGCAAGCCCCCCAAAGAAATACGAACAAACTCTCTTCCCATTGCTCGAGCGATTGACTTACCAACCGAAGTTTTTCCTACTCCGGGGGGGCCAATAAAACAAAGAATGGTCGGTGAACAAGCTTCTTCTTTTTGTTTATTTTGCAACTGAATTACCGCCAAGTGCTCTAAAATTCTCTCTTTAATTTTTTTTAAACCATAATGGTCTTGATCAAGAATTTTTTTGGCCTTTTTAATATCAAGGTTGCTTTTAGATTTTTTAACCCAAGGAATGTCGGTTAACCACTCTAAATAAGAATGAATATAGCCACTTTCCGGGTTCATGGGCGACATTTTGGCCAATCGAGACAGCTCCGATTTGGCTTTTTTGGCAATTTTTTTGGGCATCTTACTGGCCGAGATTTTTTTTCTTAATTTTTCAATTTCGGGGTTACCGGACTTAGAGCCTATTTTCCCTAATTCCCGATCAATCATCTCTCGACGCTGTTTTAAAATTGCCTCCCTCATTGACTTATCAAACTTGTCTTGGGCCTTAGAACTAATCTTTTGATCAAGCTCCAAAATTTTAATCTCTTGGACCAAATATTCAACCACTTTTTTGGCTCGCTTGGCCAAATCATCAATTTCCAATAAAGACTGTTTGTCTTTACCAGAAATCTCCACCACCATGGCAATTCGATTAACCAGTTCCTGAGGGTCATCTGAAGACAAATTACCCAAAGCTTGAGGATCAACCGGTTTACCCAAACTCATCGCTTTCTTTAACTGCTCAATTAAAAGCCCAGCCAAAACATTAATATCTTTTCCAGAGGCAATTTTCCCTTTTGGTAAGGAGCTAATTTGTCCGGCTAAAAAGGGTTTTTTCTGAGAAAGACTTTCTAGACGAGCCCGACTTTCCCCTCTGACAATAACATAAATAGCCTTACCAGACTTTAAGATATTATCAATTTTAGCAATAGTGCCAATTTGATAAAGGTCGTCTTGGTCGGGATTATTAACTCGAGGGTTTTTTTGGCAAACTAACAAAACAGCCTTTTTCTCTTTATAAGCCTGATTAACTGCCGCTACTGATTGAGGTCGGCCAAAGGTAAGCGTTGCCTCGGTACGAGGGAAAATAACCGTATCTCTAAGAGCAACAACGGTCATTTCTTTTTGTTCTTGGTTTTTCTTTTCTGGTTTTAAAATCAGAGACATAAAAAAATTATTTTATAAAAATTCGTTTTAAAATTTGCTCTCTTTTTTAGAAGATTAAGACAAAAGAGGCTAATTTAATGAGTTATTTAGCAGTCTAACATAAAAACTGCTAATCGTCAATTTCCTGGTATTTTTCTTTAATCTTAGTCACTTTATTTTCCATCTTAGACAATTGTTTTTTCAAAAAGGCGGCCAGCTCCAAGCCTGTCTCAAGTTTGGCAATCCCCTCTTCTAGATCAACTTCCCCTTTCTCAAACTCCTCGGCAATTTTTTCTAATTTGCCAAAGGCTTCTGATAAGTCTTGCTGGTTAACTTTCTTGGTTGTCATTTTTTTTCTTAATTTCTGAGGTTATCTGTCCTTGCCAAAACCGAGTAATAATTTCTTCCCCTAAAGAAACCTGATCAGAACTCTTAATTATTTTAGCACGATTGTTTAGGGTCAGGCTAAACCCTCGCTTTAAAATGGCTTGGTGATCAAAACTTAATAGCAACTTCTCTAGCGAATAAAGAGCCTTTTTTTGATATTGGATTTGGCTCAAAAAAGAACCAATGCCATTAGCAAAACGACTTAACAATAAAGCTGTTTCTTGAAATTGGGTTTGATAAAAAAGATTTAGAGAATTAACCAATCTTATCAAATTATTTTTTTGTAAAAAAATTATCTCCTGGTAAGAATCAACTAAGGAAGAGGACAAGTTGTCAATTTCTAAAAGATTTTCTTTATTATACTGGTTGATTATCTCAGCGGCGGCCGTTGGCGTCGGGGCCCGTAAATCGGCCACCAAATCAACTAAACAGTCATCAGCCTCATGGCCAATCGCCGCTAAAACAGGAATCCTGCTCCCATAAATGGCCTCAACTAGGGCCCGACTGTTAAAGGGTAATAAATCTTCCAGACTACCACCACCTCGAGTCAAAATTAAAAGATCATACTCTAAGGGCTTGTGATTATTAAAAAAGGTCAGGGCCTGCCTAATTTGATCAATCGCCTTATCTCCTTGAACTAAAACAGGATAAAAATTAACTTCTATCCCGGCCGGCTGGTTGGCTAAAACGGTAACAAAATCAGAATAGGCTCGAGAATCAGGGGCAGTAATTAAGCCAATTTTTCTAATAAAACGAGGGGGCTTTCTTTTTCTGGCCGGATCAAAATATCCCAAAAGCGCCAATTCCTTTTTTAATTTCTCATAAGCTTCTTTCAGGGCTCCTTTTCCGGCCGGCTGGATTGATCGAGCAAATAAAGAAAAACGGCCATTTTTTTGATAAAGTCTTGGCCAGCCATCTACCCTAACCCTCATTCCCTCTTGTAATACTTGCCAGTTGGGAAGACGATCTTGGGGAGAAAAAAGATTAACACTGGCCTGATCGTCTTTTAGGGTGGCAAAAAACCAACGACCAGAGCTAGTATTAATTTGAGCCAGTTCTCCCTCAACAACAACCTGAAGAGGAGAAATAATCTCATTAATTAATTTGTTAAATTGGGCAACTGATAAAACCTGACCGGTTAAGTCTTTATAATCCATAATAGATGGGGTTATTTTTTCTCCTCTTGGGCTTTGCTAACATAAGTTTCGTCTTCGGTTCTGATAATAATAGTATCGCCGGTTTTAATAAAAAGAGGTGTCTCCACTTCAATATTACCCTCAACCATCACCTTCTTGGTGGCCGAAACGGCCGTATTGCCCGCCACCGCCTCAGGCGCTCGGACAACTCGACGCTTAACCTTAGCCGGAGGCAGAATTCCCACTAGCTCATCGGCCACAAACTGCAAACGATATTTTTCCCCTTCTTTCAAAAATCGAGAAAAATCACCAATCTTTTTTATCGACAAATTAATTTGCTCATAGGTGCGAGGGTGCATAAAAAAAGCCTCATCGCCGGCCCGATACATGAAATTCATGGTTTCCAAAGACAGATCAACTGTAGCAAATTTATCGGTTGGCCGAAAAGCTTCTTCCAAAACTGTCCCACTTTTTAAACCTTTCATCTTAGTGCGATAAATTGCTCCACCCCGACCCAAATGTTTGGATCTAATCGACAAAATCACAAAGGGTTCACCACGAAAGATTAGGACTTCTCCGGGTTTAAAATCGGCAATAGAAAGTTTGGCCATAACGAGTCTAATAATAACCCTTCAGGCATTAGTATTCAAGAAGAAGCTAACGATAAAATTTGTTGTTTTGTTTCATTATAAATGATCTTCATTAGAAATTATTTATTATTTCCTCTACCTCAGACAAGCGGCTAGCTCTAACCAGTTTGATTCTTAATTTTTTAGCTCCCGGAAAACCAGCCGCATACCAAGCTAGGTGTTTGCGCAAAACAATAAAATTCTCCTCACCAAATAAATCAACAAAACAACGAGCATGCTCCATCATCACTAAAAGCTTTTTCTCCTTCGTTACTGCCTGGTCGGTAAAAACCCAAGGGTTACCCAAGGCTCTTTGTCCAATCAAAACCCCCCCCAGATTATATTTTTGGCAAGTTTCTTTGGCTTCCTCAAAAGAACCAATCCCGCCATTACCAATCAACACCTTGTTTTTCTGACCAGCAAGGTCAGCCACCTTACCCAAACTAGCCCAATCCACCGGCCCAGAATGGCCTTGGCTTACCAGACGACCATGAACGATTAAGGCCTCAATCGGTAAAGAGAATAAAAATTCCAACCAATCTTTAATTAGAGGCCGATCAACCCCTAGTCTTGTTTTTATCGATAAAGCCGGGGGGGACTTTTTAGCCTTTTTTACCCCTCCCCACTGCCGATTTGTTTGTTTGGTTTTTTCTAAACCCAAGAGCAAGCTCTTATCTAAATCGTCAAGGCCTTTTCCTTTCTGCCAATCGTCAAGGCCTTTTTTAACCGATAAAACCAACTCTTCGGCCAATTTCTTATTACCAATCAATTTGGCTCCACCACCTCGAGCGGTAACACTTTTGGCCGGACAACCCATATTAATATCAACCCCATCAAAACCTAATTCAGCGGCAATTAGGGCAAATTGATAAAAAAGGTCGGTATTAACTCCAGAAAGTTGGGCAACGATGGGTCGTTGATCAGAAGAATACCAAAAACGACAAAAAAGCTTCTTTGGCCGAGCGGCGGCATATTCAACGTTAATAAACTCAGTAAAAATAACCTCCGGCTGGCCGTAATGAGCGGTAATTTGCCGCATTGGCGCATCGGTTATCCCATCCATTGGGGCAAGACCAATAATGGGGGTGGGGTTTTTCCAGAAAGACATGTTTTTGGCTATTGTACCACTCCCCCAACAAGAAGAGGAAAAAATCTAAACAAGCTTTTTTTGATCGACCGATAGACCCAAATGTTCTCGAGCCCGATCGGTGGCTATTCGTCCTCGAGGAGTTCTTTTCAAAAAACCCAATTTCATTAAATACGGCTCATAAACATCAACAATCGTCCCCGTATCTTCAATTAATCCCGCCCCTAAATTATCAATTCCCACCGGACCACCTTGATAATTCTTAATAATCAAGCGTAATAATTTTCGATCAACACCGGTTAAGCCAATTTTATCAATACCCAAATCGGAAAGGGCTTTTTTGGCGGTCTTTTTATCAATTTTGCCATTACCTTTAACTTGAGCAAAATCACGAACCCTTTTTAATAGACGATTAGCAATTCTGGGCGTCCCTCGAGAGCGACGAGCAATTTCTAAGGCCCCACTAGAATCAATATCAATTGATAAAACTTTGGCCGAATTGGTAATAATCTCCATTAAGCTCTCCGACTGATAAAAGCCTAATTTGTGAACCAGGCCAAAACGATCCCTCATCGGCGAAGAGATAAGACCAATTCGGGTGGTCGCCCCCACCACAGTAAAACGTTTTAGTTTTAGTCTAATTGACCGGGCTGATGGGCCTTTGCCAACAATAATATCTAGAGCATAATCTTCCATGGCCGGATAAAGAGTCTCCTCGACTATCTTGTTAAGACGATGAACCTCATCAATAAACAAGATATCTCCTTCTTTAAGGTTGGTTAAAATCGAAGCCAAATCACCAGCTCGAGAAAGGGTTGGTCCGGAAATAATTTTAATATCAGTGGCCATTTCGTGAGCCAAAATACAAGCCAAGGTAGTTTTGCCTAAACCGGGCGGACCATAAAACAAAACATGCTCCAAGGGGTCCTCTCTTTGCTTAGCCGCCTTAATAAAAATTTTTAATTGTTTTTTTAATGAATTTTGGCCAATAAAACCAGACAAATTTTTAGGACGCAGACTATTAAGAAGGTCTTTTTCTGATCGGTCCTGGTCGAGACTCTTTTTTTTAGTCATCAGCAGATAAAAACCTTAAGGCTTGAGAAATTTTCTCTTCTTCTTTTTGGTCGGGATTAATCTTATCAATTACCAAACGAATCTCTTCTTTACTAAAACCAAGTTGGGTTAAGGCCTGATAAACAGTTGGCTCTTTACTTTCCGCTTCTTTTTCCTCTCGAACCCGATCCTGGTCTAAAACTGATCTCAGGTCAACAATTAATCTTTGGGCGGTTTTTTTACCAATCCCCTTAATCGATTGAAAAAAGGCGACATCGGCCTTATCAATTGCTTGCTCAACTTCTTCCCCTTGATGGTTATTAAAAATTTGCAAAGCGGTTTTGGGGCCAACGCCAGAAACAGAAGTTAACATTTTAAAAATTCTCACTTCATTTCTAGAGGAAAAGCCATAAATTTCTACCATCTTCTCGCTAACTATTAAATTGGTATAAAGAGTTACCTTTTCCCCAAGGGCCAAATCAGCCAATAGTCCGGCTGGGACCAAAACCCAATAACCAACCTGGCCGGCTCGAACCTCTACTCCTGATAAATTTTTAAAACTTATTGTTCCGTTTAAAGCACTAATCATGACAAGACCTCCTTTTTAAGGGTAAAAAAATGGGTCAGGGCGGCAGCTACCGCATCGGCGGCATGATTATTATTTAACTGCTGGTTATTCCCCAACTCCTCCTTAATCATACTAATAACTTGATCTTTTTCGGCTCGACCATAACCGGTAATGGCAATTTTAATTTGCAAGGGGGTATATTCAAAAACCCTTACTCCCTTTTTATAAGCAGCCGCTTTAATTGCTCCCATGGCTTGGGCCACTAAAAGAGCTGTTTTGGTGTTTTTGGCAAAAAAAAGCGACTCAATGGCTAGTTCCTCAACCTGGTGTTTTTGGCAAAGGTCAATAACTTGATCATAAATTTGACCCAAGCGATTAGCCAAGCTATCAGCTTTTTTTGTTTCTAAACAACCGCAATAAGAAAGGGTTTTACTATCAGGCAAAATCGCCCAACCACAAGAAGCCAAACCCGGATCAATACCCAAAACCATAATACTTATTAGTATAGCAAATAATACCCAAAGGCCCTTTTACACCCCGGGGGTGTTTTAGGCACGACACCCCCGGGGTGTAAATAAAAAATAGATTAGCGGGTAATAATTTCTATATTAGTGATCGTAACCGGATCAACCGGCAATGAAGCCTCGCCGTTGGGGCTGCTCTTAACCGGGCTTGAGGCAATCTTGTCAACCGTTTCCATTCCGGAAACTACCTGACCAAAAATAACATAATCAGGAGGAAGCTGATAATCCTGATGCATAATAAAAAATTGACTGCCATTGGTGTTGGGGCCGGAATTGGCCATGGCCACCGTTCCTCGAGTATATTGACCCTCAAACGGTTCATCAGCAAACTGATAACCCGGACCACCGGTGCCATCGCCTTTAGGGCAACCCCCCTGAATCATAAAGCCCTCGATTGCTCGATGAAAAATAACTCCTTCATAAAAATCCTCATTAGCCAAAAAAACAAAATTATTAACCGTTATTGGAGTCTCTTTTTCCAGCAGATCAATAGTGATCTGACCAACCGAGGTGGTCAAAACCGCCTGATAGTTCCGGCCTGGATCAATAATCTGGGATGGTGGGGAAGACCAGCTAGTTTGTTTTTGCTTATTCTCCATTTCCGTTTCTTGCTTCTCTTGATAAGAATTATTCTTGGCTAAATTTAGATTGTCATCAGTAGTGTTGTTCTCCTCAAGACCAAGCTCATCGGTTAAAAAATCACCTTGGCCAGGAATTTTTTCACCCTGAGGCCGCAAAGCAAAGCCCGCTCCAGCCAAAATCAACAAAATAATAACTCCCAAAGCCAAACTTTGCTTTTTCATAAAATCAGGAACGTCGAACTAACTTTGCCTTACTAACAATCTCCATTAATCGCCCCTCGTCTGTTTCGATAACTTTTTCACCAGTTAAACTTTGATATTGTTGCAAATCAGAAGACAAAGAATCTTGCAGCTGTCTTATGGCCAAGCGCATTTCTTTGACCCTTTCATCCATAGCCCCCACCGCCGGATCTTTTAAAATTTGTTTTTTAGTTGCCGAAAGAATATTCCTAGCTTCGTCATACTTGGTCTGATGGTCTTGATAAACAGAGTCATTTTCAAAAGCATCTTTGAACATGTCTCTTTGCTCCTTTAGTTTATCTTTGGCATCTTTAATTAAATTGTGGGTTCGTCTAATTTTTTTCTCTAAAGCCAAGGCGGAAGTCTGATCTTTATTGTCTTGTTGGGCCATGGGTAAAACTATACAAAAACTCCCCTTGTTTAGTCAAGGGGAAGAAGACAGTTATTAAAGAATCCGGCTTTGGGGAGTTTTTTTTGTTCTGCTTTCTTCTAGAAAATAAAGATCAGCCCCAAAGTCATCCGTTCCGACCAGTTTTCCCTGACCGGCAACCACGGCTTCAAGAGAAGAACAATACCGACAACCAGCCTCGCCTTTGGGACAAGGAAAACGATCCATTTGCCGACCAAGGCGAATTTTCTTGCCGATTTTTATTAACCTTTTTTTCGTTTCTTTCTCGTCTGGCAACTCCACCTCTTGAGGATAATCTTGCCGTTCTAAATACCAAAACGCGGCTCGCTTTACTGGTCTTTCTTGACACTTTTGAGCAATTAATTGATAAATCGGCAACTGTAATGAGTCGCCCTCTTCTGTTCCTTTGCCAGTTTTAAAATCAATAATGCCAACGGCATCATCATCCGGTAAATACTCTAACCAGTCAATCTTGCCACAAAGCATTAAATTGTCTTCTTTAGAAAGCCAAAAGTGGGGTAAATCCAAATCAATTTTTACGGCCAACTCTTTTAGGGGGCCAGGGTGTTTGGTCAAACGAGCAATCATCTCCCTGCCTCGCTGCTGATAACGATTTTCTATTTCTAGGTTAGCAAATCCACCCCGGAGGCCAGAAAATTTTTGCCAAATTTCTTCAAAGCGACTCATCAAGGGCTGGTTAAATCTTTTCTCTTTAGGAAGAATAGAAATCTCCTCGATTGTTTCGTGAACTACTTGGCCTAAGGTTAAGGGGGCAGAAACTAACTTTATTTTATGACCAGTTTTGGGATCCCGGTAAACATGTTTCAAAAAATAAGCTCGAGGACAGTTTTGAAAATCAGCAATTGCCGAATGGGACAACCAAACAGCGCTATAACGATCGGGCATAATTAATACTTATTATTATATTCCTAATTAACTATCAGAAAAGAAAAAACCAAGTAAAAAATTAATAATTTCCCAGCTTTCTTCTTATTTTATTTTTCCTTGGTTATTTTCCTCAAAAACAGAAGGAGCTTTATTCTTCTCCGAATGAAAATCGTTAATTTGCTTTTGACGTTTTTGCCAAATATCTTTTTCAACCGAAGCAACATTTCGCCCTTCTCTTCTTAACTCCTCCAACTCTGACATGACTCGATTGAAGTCTTTCTCCTGGTCAAAAGGGCGAGATTCTTTATTCATAAAGCTAACTTAATCTTATTATATCATTAACTACTAGATCCTTTAATGCAATTTGGCCAATATAACCGCAAAAATAAGACCATACTTCTATCTTTACAGTTAACTTTCTCATCCTAAACGCTTTAGAATTGTCTTTAACAAATTCAATTATTATGGGTATAATATTAACAAATGGTTGGCGCCGAAACTGGTAAAAATTTTCAAAATAAAATTAATCGAAGAAAGTTTTTATCTTTTTCCTATAAATTAGCCCTAATCGCCGCGGGGGCCAGTTTAAAAGAATCAGGCCTTTCTTTATCCAAAGAGAGGCCGCCCAATCAAGAAGGTCTTAGAAAATCCCGTGTTTTTATCTCCGTTTATCCTCAAGATACCTTGGAAGAAATTAGCCAAAGATGGTCAATTTTAGGAGCCACCACCGCTTCAATTAAAAAAATGAACGGTCTAAGAGGAAACTCCTTAAATAAAGTCTCCCGGCTAGTTATCCCCCTTATTTTGCCAAAAGAAAAGGATTTGTCAGAATCTCCAAAACTATATCAATCCCAGGCCGGAAATTTGGGTTTGGATTTTCTTAAATTATTTAAAAAAACTCCCCAAATCAGCCTTCCTATTGAGCCGCCAGAAATTATTCCCCAGCCAATAAGCTTTTCTTCTTCAGAAAATGACCATCGAGTTGATTGGCGCACTCTTAGTGCTGAGGCTCTAAAAATTAAATACGATACTGAAGCAATTGTCCCGCCCCAAGAAAACAGCCAATACCACCAAGAGCTTGCCTTCGGCGCCCAAAGACTATCCGAATATCATCGTCTCCGCTTTGGTGCTCTTGTCGGCCAAGGAGGAAGGGCTCAAGAAACCCTATCTTCTTTGAAAATAAATGATGTTTATTTTTCTTTGGGGATAATTTTAAGCCAATTAAAAAACTGGGGTTTATATCGAGAAGAATGCGGCCAAGACCCAATTTTTGCTATTTAGAGCTAATCTTTTAGGTAAATAAATAACCTTCTTACTAGTCAAAGACAACCTCTTTTATCTTAATTGAAACCACATTGTATTCGGAAAAGGCTTTTTCCAAAGATTTTTTAAATTCTTCTTTACTACGATAACTACAAGTGACCAGGTCAATATGAATTAGCCCTGATTCCGGCCAAGTGTGGATTAAAAGATGAGATTCAGACAAAATATAGGCAAGAGTAATTCCCTCAGGATGAAACGAATAGCCTGTTTTTTTAACAACATTAAGATTAAGGCCAATAATTAAATCTTTAGCAACCCTCTCGACTTGATCCCACAAAGCAACTTCGGAATCAAGCTTGACTAGGGCAACGTATTGATTAATTATTGGTGTAGATGAGTTTGTCATAATTTCCCTTAATTAATAATTTTGTTTGAGGGGTGGTTTCGGCAATAAATAAAGAGCTGGCGCTGCCGATTGATTCTGCCCCTTGATATCGATTAAATTTATCAAATATCCATCTGGCCATCAGGCCCGAATTGATTAAAATTTCATAAATCGGTAAAAATCTTTCTTTGGCTTTGTCGCTATTACCATAGCAAAAGTATATTCTGGCCGCCCTATTATCCCCGTCCAAGGACTCTATCGCTCGAGAAATAAAAAGTCTAATACCCTCCGGGGTATATGGAGGATCAGTAAAAACAACGTCAAATTTTTTCTCAAGGTCGGCGGGTAGTTTTTTTCTAGCATCATAATGGAAGGTCTTAATCCCTAAACCCTTCTCATCTGAAAGAAAATTTATTCTGCCCAAAATTCGCTTGTCGATATCGACAACGGTTATATTTTCTGCCCCTCCCATTTTAGCAACGGCAACCGAAACAAAATCATCATCGCCAATAAACAAGAGCCTTTTATTTTGAATATCACCAAAAAACTGAAGTAAACAGGCTCGACGAGCAATTGTTTCTATGGTGGCCCCAAATTGGTCGTATTTTCTTTCCGGCGATGGTCTTTTCTTGTCAACAGTTTTTAAAAAGGCGACCAATCCCTTATAGGCCTCTCCCTCAAAAACATCCCAAAGAACCTCTTCGGGTTTATAATTAGCCTCAAAAAGCGCTTGCACTGGTTTAGTTTGATTAACATTAAGCTGGGTGTTTTTTGATACCGGCTCTAAGATTGAGGTCAACCTTTCTTTTATCTGGTTCAAAACATTTCTAGACAGGCCAATTTTGCAAACCAGTTGATTATTCTCAATCGCCTTGCCGTCTTTTAAAATAAACAACAAGTCCAAAATTTTCTTTACTGGCGCCCCCGTTTCTTTTGAGATTTGGCCAAGTCCTTGACGAATATCTTTTCTGACCATAGCTATATTTTAACCCCTTGTCCTCTATTATTCAAAAAAAACCCTTTTGACACCTTTAAGGTGGAAACCCTGAGGTGATAGCTTGGTTGAGATAACAACAACACGATTGTCTTTTTCGTCTTGTTAATCAGAGCCTTTACTAGGTTCTCGTCTAAACCCAGCAACTAATGTTGCCCGGCTAGGACTCGAAGACGACAAGGACCGTATTCTTGCCTTGTTAATTAATATAACAACAGCTCGACCGGCTTTTTCGTCTTGTTAATCAGAGCCTTTACTAGGTTCTCGTCTAAGCCCAGCAACTAATGTTGCCGGGCTAGGACTCGAACCTAGATCTTCGCGTTCAGAGCGCGATGAGACTACCATTACTCCACCCGGCAATAGAATAAAACAATAAACAATGCTATTTTATCAAAAGAGGGGAAAAAAATCAGTCAAGTAGTTTTTTTATTCTCTTTAAGGCTTCCTCCTTACCTAAAATTTCCATTGACTCGTTAATCGGCGGGGTATAACGAGAACCAGCAATAGCAATCCGCAAACTCATAAAAAAATCGCCCGTTGGCCAATCATTTTCTTCAATCAAATCCATTAACCTTGGGGTTATTTCTTTTTCCTGCCATTCTTTAATAGGTTGAAGAGCCTCAATGGCTTTAGCCAAATAATTCTTATAATCCCCCTTAACATTCTCGACTAAAAGGGTCTCTTCTACTTTTGGAGTCTCAAAAAAGAACCCGGCTAAATTTCTAAATTCTGATAATTTCGTCATCCGATCCTTAACTAGAGGGACAATTTTAATCAATAACTCTTTATCCGCCTCTTCGGGAGCAAAGGGTTTTAATAATTTAGTTAATTCTTTATCGCTCTTCATTCTAATATATTGAGCATTAAACCAATCTAGTTTTTTAATATCAAAAACAGCATTTTGTTTTTGGATCTTTTTATAATCAAAAACCCCTACTAATTCTTCTAGGGAAAGCAGTTGGGAGTTATCTTGATAAGACCAGCCAAGATAAGCCATAAAATTAATCAGAGCTTCTTTTAAATAACCCTCATCCCGATAATCAAGAATTGACTTAGCTCCATGCCTTTTGGACAATTTGCTCTTATCTGGCCCCAAAATAAGCGGCAGGTGCATAATCTGGGGCACCTCCCAACCCAAAGCTTGATACAGCAAGAGGTGTTTGGGAGTCGAGGAAATCCATTCTACTCCCCTAATAATGTGGGTAATTTCCATATCGTGATCATCAACAACTACACCTAAGTGATAGGTGGGAAAACCGTCTGATTTTAGCAAGACCTGATCATCTAAATCTTTAGAATTAATGGTAATTTCACCCTGGACTAAATCCTTCCAGGTAAAATCCTGATTATCGGGCATCTTCAATCTAATAACATAGGGGGTAGTTTTTTTCTTCTTTTCAATTTCTGACTTTGATAAGGACAAACAATGGCGATCATATTTGGGAATTTTACCAGTGGCTTTTTGTTCTTGGCGAAGATTTTTTAACCGAGCCGAAGAACAGAAACAATAATAAGCAACCCCCTTATCAACCAGTTTTTGAGCCACTTCTTGGTAGCGCTTTAGACGCTGAGACTGAAAGTAGGGTTGGTGGGGACCGCCAACCTTTGGCCCCTCATCCCAGAAAAGATCTAAAAATTCTAAAATCGCTAAAATTTTTTCTAAAGATTTTTCTTGGTATCTTTTTTGGTCAGTGTCCTCCACTCTAACAATAAATTGGCCGCCGGTTTGACGAGCTAGTAGCCAGGCAAAAAGAGCCGTTCTGGTATTGCCAATATGAGGAACACCAGTGGGTGAGGGGGCAAAACGAACACGAACAGGTTTCATCTTGGTTTGAATTTTATCACTTGCCAATGCTATACTCAAACATGAAAATCATCCACTGCCGAATAAATGAGTCAACTAAGCCAAACTGCCCACTATGCCCGAAAGTTCATTAAATTTTCTCTTATTGGTCTGGCGGCGATTATTATTCTTGTTCCTGCCACTAGAGCTTTTCGTTCTTATTGGGAAGAGCGTCACCCCCAACCACCTCCGCCTCCCAACTTAGCCTTAGGCAAAATTCCCTCCCTTAATTTTGGATCAGAAAAATATCAAAAGGACGATCTTTCTTTTTCATTGCAAACTATTGATGGTAATTTGCCCAACCTCGGCACTCAAGCAAGAGTTTATTTTATTCCTATTTTAGGACCAAAGTTTTTCGATGAAGATAAAACCAGGGAAACTGCTGCCGCCCTTGGTTTTAGTAGAGAACTGGGAAAAATCAGTTCAACCCGGTTTGCTTTTAGCAACAAAGAAACGGGGGCCACTCTAAAAATTGACACTATTAATAATAATTTTGAGATTAACTACCCCTGGGAAAATAAACCTTTTTTTGTAAACTCTCAAGGGCCAGGCCAGGCCCAAGCCCTTAGGGCTGTCCAAAATCTTCTCGGCAAAGCCAAAATGTGGCCTGAGGATATCGATCCCCAAAAAACCACCTATTTATTTTTAAAATACGATTCTAAAAAACAACAATTAATCCAGACTGTTTCTCTTTCGGAAAGTCAATTATTAAAAATTAACTTAAGACGAGCCGATCTCGATGATCGACCCATCATGCCTCCCAACCCTAATGAAGCCAACATTTCTTTTATTGTTACTTCCTCGTCCGGCTATCAGCAATTTATTTTTGGTAAATATCTTCGCTATCCAATTAACTATGACCGTTTTGGCACCTATCCAATCAAATCTTCCGTCACCGCCTGGGAAGAATTAAACTCTGGCCAAGGTTTTATTGCTCGATTAGGTGATAATGACCAGGATAAATCAATTACTATCCGAAATATTTACCTGGCCTACTTTGATCCTGAAGTGCCGCAAAGTTTTTTACAACCTATTTTTGTTTTTGAGGGCTTAAATAATTTTTTAGCTTATCTGCCAGCTCTTGACCCTTCCGCGGTTAGTCAAGAAAATCAAGCAAATTAACCTCTTCTGGTAAAAAGCTAACCATGCCCCAACCTAATAAGTTTTGGGTTTCCCAAAATCGATTGTTTGACCCCAAAACAACACTTAAAAATCGCCGGTCTTCTTGTTCCCAAAAACCAACAAAACACCCTCCCGCCTGATCGGTATAACCAGTTTTTACCCCCAAAACACCAGGAAAATTAATTAATTCGTTAGTGGCTTCGATCTGATAACAACTATTTCCTGTCAAATCGCAAATCAAACCATTATCTTTCTTGATAATTTCCCTAAAAAGATCATTTTTTAGGGCATAGTTAGTTAAAGCAAACAGGTCTCGGGCGCTGCTATAATGACCCACCTGGTCCAGGCCATGAGGATTAACAAAAGAAGTATCAACAAGACCCAACTGCCTAGCTTTTTCGTTCATCCGGGCCATAAAAGCAATTCGACCACCAGGATAGTTTTGAGCTAAAACTTCGGCCACGTCGTTTCCTGACATGACTAAAAGAGCATAAACAAGATCAGAAACCAAAAACTGTTCACCGGCTGATAGGCCGACACTTTTTCCCTCTGTCCAAACTTGACCAACAGTAATAATTTCTTCTTCGGGAATCTCCTCCAAAATAATTAAGGCAGTCATAATTTTAGTTAACGAGGCCATAGGTAAAGCCTGATTAATATTTTTTTGGTATAAAACTTGGCCGGAATCATAATCAGCCAAAAGAGCTGATCGGGCGGCAATTTGGGGCTCACCGGAAAGAACCTTAACCTGGAGATCGGGTAAAGAAGGTAAGCTTTTATTTTTCTCATCTAGGGCGACAACACCAGAAGAAAGATCTAGGGTCTCATAAAAAGAATTTCCCGGCAAAAACAAAAAAGACAGGGCAATAAAAAGGGGCCAAAAGGGCCAAGAAAAAACCTTTTTAATCTTTTCTTTTTTTAAAGAAATCCTGGGCAGTTTAATCCGTATCTTCATCAATAATTTCTAAACCCAACTCCTTCAGCTGAGAGGGGCTAACCCCAGAAGGAGCCGCCATAACCGAAGTTCGACCAGAAGAATTAACCGGAAAAGCAATTACTTCCCGAATGCTGTCTTCTCCTGATAAAATTGCCGCCAAACGATCAAACCCAAAAGCAATTCCCCCATGAGGCGGCACCCCATAAGTAAAAGCTTCCAAAAGATGGCCAAACCGGTCTGCTATTTCTTTGTCCTTGTGGCCCAAAACTTTAAAAACCTGTTTTTGAACAACTGGATCAGTAATCCTAATACTGCCACCAGCAATTTCCTGACCATTAAGAACTAAATCGTATTGCCAAGATCGAACAGCTAGCGGCTCGGTAGTTAATTTATCTAAATCTTCCGGATTGGGGCTGGTAAAAGGGTGGTGCATCGGATTAATTTGGCGAGTGGCTGTTTTTTCAAAAAGAGGGAAATCAACAATCCAAGCAAAAGCCAGCTCCTGGGGATCACTAGAGTCTTTTCTTAAATCCGGCTTATCGGTTTGATACTTTTCTCTTGCCTCTTGATAAGAAATTTTTGGAAAGGGTTTTTGGCTTATTTTTTTACCCAAGGCCTTCTCCACTACTTCAATAATAATCTCCTCAACCAAAGTTAACATTTCGTCTCGAGAAACAAATGACATCTCTATATCAATTTGTTTAAACTCCAAGCCTCGATCAGCCCGTAAATCCTCATCGCGAAAACAGGTGGCAATCTGAAAATATTTTTCTATTCCCGCCACCATTAACAATTGTTTGTATTGCTGGGGTGATTGAGGCAAGGCATAAAACTTACCCTGATGAAGGCGAGAGGGAACTAAAAAATCCCGCGCCCCCTCCGGGGTTGATTTAGATAAATTAGGAGTATCTATTTCCCAAAAACCACGATTTGATAATGATTGACGCACCGCCTGCATTAATCGGTGACGAAACTCTAAGTTCTTCTTCAGTCTGGGTCGTCTTAGATCAAGATATCGATAACGCAAACGAAGATCATCGTTTATTTTTTTGCCTGAACCGTAAATATCAAAGGGTAAATCTTTGGCTTTGGCCAAAACGGTCACCTTTTTGGCCTCTATTTCGACCTTGCCGGTGGCAATTTTGTCATTAACCAAGCGTTCGGGTCGTTTTTTTACTTCTCCCCTAACAACTAAAACAAACTCATTCTTGACCTCACCAAAAAGCTCTTTATCCCCTACCACCTGAATTAGGCCGGATCGATCGCGAAGATCAAAAAAAACCAATTTGCCATGATCACGAACGCTGTTAACCCAGCCATAAAGAGTTACTTCCTGACCAACCTTATCCACTGTTTCGCCGATTAGGGTTCGTTCTGCCAACATAGTTAAATTATAACACCTCAAGAAAATTTTCAATTTCCAATTAACCCAATTTCCAAACAAATTCCAATTTTCTAAATTCCAAATAAGGAAAAATTATTCAATGGCTAAATTGTTAAATTGTTTTTTATTCTAAGGGGTCTTTCCCCCGTCATTCTGAGGCCGCCTCAGGCGACAGAAGAATCCCAACCGAAAAGGCAGCCAAGCACGGGATCCTTCGCCTAAGGGCTCAGGATGACAAAGTAAAAAAAGCAATCTCAAGACAAGAAATAAAAAGATCTAGTTTTTCCCCTGTTAAACCTTTAACCTAAATACCAGATACTAAATACTGAATGTTAAATACTAGATGCTAGTTCTCAGGGCCGATTTAATTTTCCTCTTTGCCAAGCGGGTTTTGACAAAATCCAACCAAGAAGAAGCCGGTCCTTTTCGGTTACGGTCAAGTAAAATCTCCACAATTTCTCCATTTTTAAGCTGATAGTCTAAGCTCGCCATCCGACCATTAACCTTGGCCCCACAAGCCTGATGACCCATTTTGGTGTGAATCTTGTAGGCAAAATCAACCGGAGTGGCCCCATCAGGCAAATCAAAGGCATCGCCCTTGGGAGAAAAAACAAAAATCCGATGCTTTAGAGCATCAAATTTAACTGAGGCAATAAAATCACCCGAATCAATAATTTCATCTTGCCAGGCCGCCAGCTGTTTAACCCAAGCCATTTTTTGAGTTGGAGAAAAAAATTTTCCTTGATCAATTCCTTGAGAGTCTATTTTATTTTTAGATTTAATTTCTGCCAAATGCCAATGGGCCGCTGCTCCGTGTTCGGCCTGTTCGTGCATTTCCTCCGTCCTAATTTGAATCTCAATAATTTGACCATCACCCAAAAAAACATTGGTATGAATTGATCGATAACCGTTGGGTTTGGGCTGGGCAATCCAGTCTCGAACTCCCAAATGGGGCACCGGGCGCCACAACTTATGAACCAAACCTAGAGCCAAATAACATTCATTAATATCAGAAGTTATAATTCTTAGGGCCATTAAGTCGTGAATATTATTAATATCTTTCTCGTTTTCCGGCCGCAATAACTTCCGCCACAGGCTGTAAAGGTGTTTGGCTCGACCATCGACCTTGACTCGAACCCCTTCTTGAGCCAACTCTTTAAGAATAGTTCTCTTTAACTTTTTAATTCTCTTCTCCGCTTTCTTATAATAGGAGGCTGAATAATCAATCAGCCACTCATAGTCGGCCGGGTGACAATACATAAAGGCCAAGTCCTCTAAGACTCCCTTAGCCCGACCCATCCCTAACCGCTCCGCCAAAGGGGCATAAACCTCTAAAGTCTCTTCGGCAATGCCAAACTGTTTATCGGGCGGAAGATGCTCCAAAGTTTGCATATTATGATAACGATCAGCCAATTTAACAAACACCACTCGCAAATCCCGTGACATGGCTAAAAACATCTTTCTTAAGTTTTCGATAAATTGTTCATTGTTAGAGCCGCGCAATCTTACCCGACTAACTCTAGTTAGACCATCTACCAAATTAGCCATTTCTCGACCAAATTTTTTCTTGATAGTCTCGATCTTGGCTGGAGTATCTTCGACCACGTCATGTAGTAAGGCGGCCGCGACTGAGGCCGAATCTAACCGCCAATCAACCACAATATCGGCAACTGATAAGCTATGGTTGATTACTGGTTCACCAGAAAGTCTTTTTTGGCCCTGATGATAACGATTGGCAAAATCATAAGCCCGCTCGATTAGCTTCTTATTTGACTTGGGATGATAACCGGCTATTTTTTCAACCAATTGGTCAATGGTAATTTCTTTTTGTTTATCAGCCTTCATATTTTTTTATTCCTTTTATTTTCAATTCTAAGTTTTCCTGACCTCGATAGCGATTAAGAATTAGGTTAAAGGCCAAATCAACCTGATCACCAACCTGTAGATCTTCCTGACCTAAACCAAAACCAATTCCTGGCAATAATTGTTGGCCAATATCAAATTGGGCCGGAGTTTTCTCTACCTTCTTGGTTTGGCTATCATCAAGAATTAATTTCAAATGATCACCGTTTCGCCCCACCCGCCTTAGACTTTTAATAATAGCTTGGGAGGTGTAAAAAACCGGTTCCGGGTTACCAAGACCAAAAGGGGCAAAACGATTCAATTTTTTCCAAAAACCATAATTAAGATCGGGAAAATTAACCTTAGCGTCAATAGTCAAGGCTGGTTGAAGTGCTTTGGCCTTAATCCTTTTTTGGGCCAAAGATAAAAGTTGTTTCTTTACTTTAGCCAAATCCTTCTTTTTAATAGTAAATCCGGCGGCCAAAGGGTGACCGCCAACATCAATTAGTCCATCGAGATCTTTTAGGGCCTTGATAATATTAAAACCCTTAACCGATCGACAAGAGGCCCGACAAAAGCCATCTTCTTCGGCCAAAACTACGCTGGGCCGATAAAAACTTTCGGTTAACTTTCCAGCCACTAAGCCAATAATTCCAGGATGAAAAGAGGGATGATGAACAAAAATTAGTTTTTCTTGATCAATCTTTTCCGGCAAAGATTTTTTGGCAATCTCTAGGGCCTTGGTGGTCATGGTTTGCCGCTTACGATTAGCTAAATCTAATTTTTCGGCTAATTTCTGGGCTCGATCTGAATCGATGGTACAAAGAAGGCGAACCGAATCCAAAGCATTATAAAGCCGACCCATGGCATTAAGCCGGGGCCCAAGCAAAAATCCTAAATGATAGACTGATAGGCCTTGGCGACTATCAATTCCGGCTTGCTTCATCAAAGCCTTTAGGCCTGGCCGATCAGTTTTAGCCAAATAGTCTAGACCGAACTTAACTAGACTTCGATTTGGCCCCAAAAGGGGCATCATATCGGCCACTGTCGCTAAGGCAACTAAATCTAAGCCATAATCATCCTGGTCGACTATTTTTCGCGCTAAAAACCAAGCCACTGTCGCTCCACAAACCTGGTCACTCCAAACAATGGTCTTGGCCAAAGGAAGTTTTTTTCCCTTGGTATGATGATCAGTGATAATAACTTTTGGTCCCAAAGAGGCAATCTTATCAACCTCACTGTGGGCAACGATACCATTGTCAACCGTAATTACTAAATTAATATCGGGATTTTCTTGATAAATTTTTTTAAAAGAGGAAAAACTAAGACCATAACCCTCCGATCGGTCGGGAATAAAAGGAATTGCTTCAATTCCTGATTTCCACAAAGCCTCCCAGAGAAGACTGGTGCCGACAATGCCGTCAGCATCATAATCTCCCCAAATTAGAACTTTCTGACCCGATTTTTTAGTCGCTAAAATTATTTTAATCGCCTGATCAATCTTCTTAGGATTGATACCCACATCTTGGGGCAAAATATTAGTCGGACGAGGAGGAGAAAAAAAATCCTTTTCCTTCATAATTCCTCGATCAGCTAACAAAAAATCAATTATTTCTTTTTGACGCTTTTTGGTCGTTTGACCAAGAGGCCTAAACTTAACTTGCCAGTCTTTCATGATAGAATGAGTTTGTTAATATAAACAGTAATTCTTTTTTTTATTATAATGAAAAAAGACACAATTACCAAAAACCTACTTAAAAAACTTCCCAAAGAAATACTGCCCATATTAAAAATATTCTATCAAGCCGGTTTTGATATTTTTTTGGTCGGCGGGGCAGTTCGAGATCTTTTGCTTGATCGGCCGATAGAAGATTTGGACCTGGCCACATCAGCCCCACCAGAAAAAACTCAAGAACTTTTCCCGAAAAGCTTTTATGATAATACCTATGGTACGGTTAAAATTGCCCAAAAAAAAAGACAAATCGAAATTACCACTTTCCGATCCGAATCTGGCTATCAAGACCACCGCCACCCCAACCAAATTACCTGGGGAAAAAGCATTGAGGAAGATCTCTCCCGACGGGACTTTACTATCAACGCTCTGGCTTTGGGGGTTTGGGCTAAACAAAAATCTTTTCAGCCAAAACTAGTCGATGAATTTTCTAGTCAAAAAGATTTACAAGCCGGCCTAATCAGGACCGTGGGTGAACCTCAAAAGCGCTTTGCTGAAGATGCCTTGCGATTATTGCGAGCCGTTCGTCTATCAGCCCAACTTAATTTTAAAATCGAAAAAAAAACCTTATCGGCCATTAAAAACCAAGCCTCATTAATTAAAAATGTTTCTTGGGAAAGAATTCGCCAAGAATTATTCAAAATTCTTCTTACTGATCAGATTGAATCAGCTTTCGAAACTCTAAGAAAAACTGACCTAATTAATTATCTTTTACCAGAGTTAATTAAGGGCTATCAAATGGAGCAAAAAGGCCATCATATTTGGGGAGTTTGGAAACACTCTCTTTTATCCGCCCAATACTGCCCCAGCCAAGACCCTGTTGTTAAACTAGCCGCCCTCATTCATGATGTCGGTAAACCCATTGTTGTTGAAGATAAAAATGGCCAAAGAACTTTCCATAATCACGAGGTGGTCGGGGCTTCGCTGGCTCGTCAAATTGGTAAAAGACTAAAGCTGTCCAAAAAAGATCAAGATCGTCTAACAAAATTGGTCCGCCACCATCAATTTTCTGTTTCTGAAAAACAAACTGATAAAGCCATTAAAAGATTTATTCGTCGAGTCGGCAAAAAGGATGTCCCTGATATGCTTTCCCTTCGTACTGGCGATCGCCTAGGCAGTGGCGCCAAACAAACTTCCTGGCGAACGGAATTATTCAAAAAAAGATTAGTTGAGGTCCAAAAAGAACCCTTTTCAATTAAAGACCTAAAAATTAACGGTCATGACGTTATGGAAAAATTAAATATTCCTCCTGGCCCTCGAGTGGGGGAAATTCTATCGGCTCTTTTTAATCAAGTTGAAGAAGGTCAAATCCCCAACAATAAAAAAGCCTTATTAGAGAAGCTGGAAAAGCAGTTCTCTTCTTCCTCTAAGACCCAAGAATAGGCTATTTATTTTTCTTTCGCCCTTGCCTTTTGCCAAACTACCAAAAGGGGCACAGCCAAAAAAGTTGAGGAATAAGTCCCTAAAATTGTCCCTATCAATAAAGCGGCGGCAAACCAGCTTACTGTCTCTCCCCCTAAAAGCAAAATTGCTATTAACATAAAAATAATTGTCCAGGAGTTATTAATATTTCTTACCACCGTAGCATTAATAGCTTCATTGGCCGCTTCTTCAATATTGGTCGAGGAAAAAGAATGCTTTAATTGATCACCAATATAACCAAAAGTAACTACCGTATCATAAACTGAAGTGGCCAAGGTGGTTAGGGCAGCGGTAATAAACAAAGAGTCCACCGGGGCCAGCAAAAATTGGCCCAAAAAAGAAAAAGCCCCCAAAAGAACCAGATTATCATGAATCATGGCAATAATTGCCACTAAACCAAAATTAAAATCGCCAAATCGCCAGGCAATAAAAGCAAGAATCAGAACTATTGTCAAACCAATTGCGGTTAGGGCTTTTTTGAATAATTCTTGGCCAAAAGTAGGCCCCACGGTCTCAAAACGTAAAATCTGAGCCTCTCTATTTTCAAAAAAAGAAATCAAGTCATCTTTTTCCTGCCAGGCCCCTTCAAGGCGAATCAGCAAGCTGCCACTACCTGTTTCTTGAATTTGATCAACAACTAGGCCAACTTCCTCAAGCTCCTTTTTAAGTTGATCCTTGTCTTCCTCTGACAAAACCTCCACTAATGAGCCACCAGTAAAATCCACTCCTAAAAGTAGACCAAAACGGGCCAAACCATAAATTGAGGCCAAAATTAACAAACCCGAAAAAATAAAACTAACAAATCGATATCTGATAAAATTCATTCTATTTATTCGTTTAATTAGTGATTAAATTCGTTCAATTCGTGTTCCTCGAAAATACTCTCATTAAATTCCTAGTAACAATAATCCCCGTAAATAAAGAAACAATTACCCCCAAGCTTAGGGTTAAAGCAAAGCCGCGAACCATTCCAGCTAGGGGTAAAAAAGACCAATCAAAAGGATTAAACAAGACAAAACCAACAATAAGGGTGCAAATATTGGCATCTTTAATAGACTCCCAGGCCTTGCCAAAAGCCAGCTCTTGGGCAACTCGACCGCTTTTGCCAGACCGTTTTTGGGCCCTTATTCTTTCGAAAATAACAATATTAGAGTCAACCGCCATTCCCACCGAAAGAACAAAACCAGCAATTCCCGGTAAAGTCAGAGTAATGGGAATAGCCCGATACAAGAAAAAAGAAACTAAGGTATAAATAAATAAAGAAAAACAAGTCAAAAGGCCCAATTTACCGTAAAAGGCTAAAATAAAAATTAGCACCGCCGCCAAGCCAACCATACCGGCCCGAATGCTTTTTTGAATCGCCTGGTTACCCAAGGTTGCCTCAACGGTTTTTTGACTAATTAAATCCAAAGAAACTGGCAAAGCCCCAGCGTTAAGTTGGGCCGAAAGTTTTTTTGCCTCTTCAAGGCTAAAGTCGCCACTAATTAAGGCCTGGCCCTGAGTAATTGGTTCTTCTACCACTGGAAAAGACAAGGGCACTTCATCCAAAAAAATAGCCAAAATTTGGCCCCTAACCTCTTGGGTAATTTGAGCAAATTTATCTTTTCCCTGACTAGTAAACTCTAAGGTTACTACCGGCTGATTAGTGTTAGGATTAAAATCAACCCCCGACGATTCTAAATCCGCCCCGGTCAAATCAGTAGATACAAAACCGGCGGAGGCAGAGGCCTCATCAATTTGACGACGAAAATCAAGTTGGGCAGTTTGACCAACTAAATTAATTGCCTCTTGGGTATCCTCAACCCCCGGTAATTCAACAATAACCCTTAAAGACTCCTCCTCCCAGGCTGATTGAACCAGGCTTTCAGAAACACCATAAATATCAATTCTTCTTCTAATATTTTCTATCAACGATTCCGATAGGCGGCTTTTTTCCTCCTCCGGTAAATCTTGAGTTTGAGCTTCAAAAACTAAATGACTGCCGCCGGCCAAATCTAGACCTAAACGCAAAGGGTAGCGGGTAGGAATTTGCCATCCGGCCAAAGATAGGGTTGGATGAGGGATGTTAATCTGCCCATCAAAATTTTGACCCAAAAAATTTTTCGGCCAAGACAGTTGATCGGGTAAATTAAGATAAAGGCAAAAAAGGGTTAAAAAAAGAATAATAAGAAAATTTTTAACTGGTTTCATTTAAAAAAACTTAATTTAAAAGGTGGTCTTCATTTCCCAAAATTGTAAATCGGGGCAACATGAGCAGGCGGGTTAAAAAGGGGTCTTTGCCTGAATAACGAAAACGAAACTCAGCCTCATCCATAACTGAGTAATTAATTTCTTGGCCTCTTTTCTTCTCTTCTTGAGCTACAAGAGCCGATAATTCTGGCAAAATAACTTCCCCAACCACAAAAATATCAATCGCCTCTTTTTGACTGGCTTTGCCTTCGGCAAAACTTTTTGAAAAAAAGACCCATTTTAATTTTCCCAAACGAGACCGATTTTTAATTATTGCCCCACCTAAATCAGTAGATTTTAAAAATAATAATAACAGGGCCTCGTAGTGAATAAAATCGTGGTTTAAATAAAAATAAATTCTGTTGCCTCTTTTTTCACTTTCTAACAACCCAATCGTTTTCAAGTTGTCTAGTTCTCGACGGATAGCGTTAATTTGTTCCTCTAACTGGCGAGACAACTGTCGACCATAGTGAGGCTTGTCAGGATTGGCAAAATAGGTTTTTAGCAGTTTAACCCTTACCTTAGAAACAAAAAGTTGGCGAAGCATAAAATTAAAAATCGATTTGGTTGCCGGCTGGAACAATCTCCACCCAAATTAATCCCCGATTTAGACGAATTTCTGCTCCTGAACTGTCATAAAAACGAGTTCGGCTGGTGCGAGCCTCTTTTTCCCAAACCCCTTCTTCAACTTGACCATCCTGGAAAATTAAAACCCGACCAGAGCCAATCGTCTCATAGAGAAGGTGCTTTTTTTCATCAACCGGACCTCTTTCTTTAACGAATTGGACAATTACCGTTTTGGCCGCTAAAATATCATCAGCTACCAGATCTTTATGAGCAACTTCACCCTGATAACGCTGATAAATATTATTTTCTCGATCATACCGCCAAGTAACATTATAATTGGGTTGGTTTTTCCAAAAGTAAAGACCAATCTCGTCAGTTTCGCCACGATCAGCCAACTTGGCCTCTTCTTTAAATAGCCAAGAACGGAAATTCTTGTCCCAACTATCCCCTGAAGCCGCTGTTTTGGCTGTTAGGCCCCGATTTTCTGCTACTTTTTCCCAAAGAGTAACTGTATCGCAATACATTGTATGCTCCGTCGCCACATTGGTTCCCAAGCGCGTATCCCGACGACATTCTTCATAAGAAAGAGAGAATTGATTTAAATCACCCCAGGTGCCCTCATTCATCCAGCCATACTGGCGAATTTGGCATAGAGCCTTAGCCTCCTCATAAACAGTCGGATCAGCGCATTCACCGGCTCCGCCAACATGAACATAAAGAGGATAATCACCGTATTCAGAAACCCAATCTAAGAAATAAGTCCGGGCGGAACGAACCGGACCGATATCATATTTTTGCTCCCCAGGAAGAGCGGCCCCACAATAAAAAACCGCCAAAAACCGAGTAATTCCTCCCTCAGCGACAGCCTCATAAACAACATCTGCTCGAGACAGACCAGATTGCGGTCGAGAGTCAAGATGATTTTCTACTGTTATTGTCAGAGGACGACGAGTTTCCCAAATTTCTCTCTCCGTTTTAGTAAAATAAGCTCCATTAATCGGACATTCCTGGTCTCGCGGCCCCAAGGCCTCAACTGTTTCTAAATCATCCCTGTTATCAGGGGATATTACCACCGTGTCTTGATTAAAATAAGCAAAAACTGCCCAAGAAATACTAGTAGCAATCAAATATAAGCCTACTCCCCCAATGATAAGGATTTTCTTTGCTTTACTCATAAATTATTTTTTAACCGCTTCTTTTATTGCCGACTTTTCTTCCTTGGAAAAGGAATTGTCTGCCTTTCCTAACACCACGGTTTTAGCATAAAGTCTTGTTCCTTCTCGGCTATGAAAACTAGAAATAACTATACCATTGTTTTTTCCATCTAACAAGGCCAAAGAGAAACTCTGATTACCGCCAGTTTGGTTAAAGGGATTATATCTTACTAAAGCTTTTTTTTGAAAATGAAACTGGATTTTTTCTTGCAGCTGGGAGAGTTCTTCTTGTGTGGCGGTAAAATCTTTTTGATTTTTTTCTTGATCGGCGATTAATTTTTGAATAATCTTATCCAGGCTTCCTGATTTGACTCCTTTGGTTAGCTTTCGATAGCGCTTGATGGCCAAAATTAATAAAATGGTTATTATTGACAACCAAATAAAAACCACCAGCCAAACAAAATTAAGGCTAGATAAAAAATTCTCCTCAATCATCTCAACCTTATAATAACTTTCTCATGATGATAATGTCAATAAAAAAAAAGAATAATGGCTAGATGGTTATATGGTTATATAACTAGCACGAACTAACCGCAGTGCCACAAAGGGTACACGGCACAAGTTCGCTATTCCATTGTTCAAAGTAGTCAGGTCTGACTTGGCACCTTTCTTTTCCCTCATCCTGAGATCGCCTCAAGCGGCCGAAGGATCTCGTCTTTTCTCGGTTGGAACAAGACAGTTTTTTTTCTCTTGCTTCTTGCAAACTAGCCACACTTAGGCTAAGATAAGGCTAATGGTTAAGAAAACTAAAAAAGAAAAACAAGCCTCCGATCTAAGAAAAAAAGCCCTATTTTCTTCTAAATTGTCTTCCTCGGCAAACCAGTCAGAAACTAAATTAATTTCCTCAGAAACTTTATGGGTAAAAAAAGACTTAGCCAAAAGCCTTTTTTTAGCCTTACTTGTCCTTGTCTTTCAGCTTGTGCTATACTGGCAACTGTAGATAAGGCTAAAATTTGTCAGTTAATTTAAATTTTTATCAATCTGCCCGGAAGGAGGTGACAAGAATGACCTTTTATTGCGTTAAATGTCGCGAAAAGAAAGAAGTTGACAACTACGAAACCGTTACTTGGAAAAACGGCCGCCGCGCCGCTAAAGCCAATTGTCCCACTTGTGGAACTGGTATGTACCGAGTTTTGCCCATGGCATAAACGGCTCGAGTTGTTTCTTTTCAAACAACCAAAACAACTCACTTGCTTAATTTGAACTTTTTTTTAAGTTAAGACAGGTGGGTTTTTTGGTGTCTTGTCCCCTTTTGAAATTAAAAAAAGCCCCGAAGTAAATTAAGAATCAAGAATTGTCCTTCCATCAGAAACCATTTTAATTGACCATTCTTGGATATCAACAATCTTTTTTGTTTTCTTATCAATTTCTATTCCCAACAAAAGCCCAGTCATTACCTCAGAAGAAAAATACTGATCAAAAACAAAATTGCCCAAAGAATAATAAATGGTCCGGCCCTGATAAGTTTCTTTTTCTCCGACAACATGAGGGTGAGAGCCAATAATCAAATCTACCCCCCGATCAACAAAATTTTTAGCCAACTCCTTAAGGGAGGCTCCCGCTTGAGGCTGATATTCACTCCCCCAATGAGCGTAAAGAATCAGCCAATCAACCATGCCCGCAAGAGAGTCAATATCTTCTTTGGCGGCCACTAAACCCCCTTCTATAAATTGATTGTAATTAACAAAACCCAGGGTTACCCCGTCTATTTTTCTGCTAAAGGTTCGATTCTGATCATCACCGGCAAAACCAAAATAATCTACTCCAGCGTCAAGTAAATATTGCCTAGTTGAAACCAGACCTGACTGGGCAAAGTTTAAAATATGGTTATTGCCTAAATTAACTAACCTAATATTATGATCGAACAAGGCTTGAGCAACTTGAGGATCAAAAGTAAAAATAAAATTATTGGGTGTTCCGGGTACAGTTCCTAAACTAATAGAATTATTGTTCGTTATCGGTCCTTCTAAATTAGCTATAACTAGGTCATAATCAAAAAAAAGATTTTTTAAATCGGCCAAAACAAAATCATAGCCGCCTTCTTTGTCGGCAAAAAAACGAATATGACGATCAAACATCAGATCCCCACCAAAGAGAATTTTAATAGTGGGGGCCGGCTCTTCTGAAGAAGTGGTTCGATCATTTTCTCTTTGATCATGGGGCTTAATTGAAAAATAAGAACCAATAAAATCACTTCTCCAAAAAATAAACCCCAAAATCAGCCAGAGAAAAATCAGCCAGTAAAAATTTTTATTTTTAAAAATATTCACTTAGGTTTAATTATTTTTTTTAATGATAAGAAAGGCCTTTTGAACGAAAATTAAGAGCTTCAATAAGATGTTCCTGGTCAATCTTATCTTTGCCGGCAAGGTCGGCCACTGTTTGGGCCACTTTAACCACCCGATAGAACCCTCGAGCTGAAAGACCAAGCTTTTCCGAAGAATCAATCAGTTTTTGCCAAGAAGAATTTTCCATTTGACAATATTTTTTTACCTCTCGACTACCCATTTCAGCGTTACAAGTTAACCGGCTTTCGTTAAAGCGACGACGCTGCCTTCGCCTGGCCGCCTCTACTCTAACCCGAATTTGTTTTGAAGATTGACCGGTAGTTTTTTGAACCAATTTTTTGGCTGGTACTGCCGGCACTTCGACATGAATATCGATTCTATCCATTAGCGGTCCGGAAAGCCGTTTTTGGTATCGATTAATCTCTGCCGAAGAACAACGACAAGCGTTTTTAGGATCACCATAAAAACCACAAGGACAAGGATTAGAGGCCGCCACCAAATTAAATTGGGCCGGATATGAAAAACGCCCCCGAGATCGAGCGATAGTAACAAAGCCGTCTTCCATTGGCTGCCGTAAAGCTTCTAAAACATGACGAGGGAATTCTGGTAACTCGTCCAAAAAAAGTGTTCCCCGATGAGCCAATGACACTTCTCCTGGCAAGGGAAAGCTACCCCCGCCAATTAATCCAACTCGAGAGACGCTATGGTGAGGGCTTCTAAACGGACGATAATTAACTAGCTTCCCCTTTAGATTACCGGAGACAGAATAAATCCTGGTTACCTCCAAAACTTCCTCTTCAGTCATAATCGGCATTATTCCCGGTAAGGCTCGAGCCAAAAGTGTCTTTCCAGATCCTGGCGGACCGAAAAAAAACAAATTGTGTCCACCGGCAGCGGCAATTTCTAGGGCCCTCTTCGCCTGAGATTGACCATTAATATCAGAAAAGTCTAATTCTGGCTCAAAAGAAGGATCGGCTAATTTTTTATTAATTTTCCCTGGTTTAATTTCCTTAACTTTATTAAAATGAAGCATTAAATCTTTTAAGTTTCTAACTGGAAAAATTCCTATTCCTTTAATAATGGCCACTTCATTATAATTATTGTGGGGGACAAAAACCTTTTCTATTTTTCTTTCTCTGGCATAAAGGGCTGTTGACAAGCAACCCTTAACCTGACGAAGATCACCATTTAAAGATAATTCTCCTAAAAAAAGACCGGATAATTTTCCTTTTAGTTGACCAGAAGCCTTTAATATTCCCAAAGCAATTGGTAAATCATAAAATGTCCCCATTTTAGGAATATCGGCCGGGGCTAAATTAATAATCGTCTTGTGTCCGGGGAAATCAAAACCAGAGTTTTTGATAGCACTTCTAACTCTTTCTTTGGCTTCTTCTACTGCCTTATCAGCTAAACCAACAACGGTAAAGCTTGGTAGACCTCGATTAGAGACATCAACCTCAATATCGACCCCAACGGCCTCTAAACCCAAAATTGCTGCCGAAGTAACCTTGGCCAACATATTAACGATAGATTACTCTAAAAAAAAGCCGGTCGTCAAGGTTTTGATAAAAAAAGGGCCCTTAAAAGAAAATAAGCCAGGTTCTGTTTTTGATGGAAATCTATCTAACGCTCCAAACTTGAAGATTATGACGAAAGCGGTCATCTTCACTCTGGATTGCAACCGGGAGGATTGCCCCGTCCGCCAAGGGCGGGCGTATCGTTTTTTAGCGATCGTTTCACCTCTGCCTTTTATTTAAAAAAGGCAAGAACTCGTCTCTGTGGCTCTCACTGTCCCCACCCAAAAACGGGCGGGTCCCCCAAACCTTAATTGGGGCACCGTGCTTCCTGTTGCCTGGACTTTCCTCTATAAAACCATATTGGTTTACAGTATCCATCCTTCTTTCAAGGGCCAAAGATATTATAGCAAAAAGGGGATTAAATTACTAATTTATCCTTTTAATTCGGGGTAAAACCAACTCGCCAAGCAAAACCTTGATAATTAAAATTGTCGGTAAAGCAAATATTGCTCCCACGGCTCCGGCTAAACGAAAACCAATCATTAAACCCAAAAGAGTAACAATTGGGCTGACTCCAGTTACTCCTTGCATTACTTTCGGAGTAATAAAATTACTTTCTAATTGTTGAACGACAACAAAAGCCAAAACAACCAAAAACCCCATCGCCGGATTGATGGTAAAACCAATAATAACGGCCGGAATGGCCGCCAAAACCGGCCCAATATTAGGCAATATTTCCAATAATCCGGCTAAAAAAGCCAAGGGCAGGGCATAGGGAAGATTTAATAGCAATAAAACTAAATAAGTTAAAATTGCCACAATTACCATTAATAACACTTGGCCCCAAAGCCAATGGCCAACTTCTTTTTCCGCCCCCTCAATAACTCGCTCTATTTTTCTTATTCTCTTTTTACCGAAAAACTGCTCTAAACGATTGGGTAGCTTTTTTCTATCTAAAACTAAATAAAAACTAACAACAAAAACTGAAAAAACTTGGACCAGATTGTTGAAAATTGTTTGAGTTACTCGAAAAATATTACCAGAAAGAGGTAAAATATTTTTTAGTGGATCACGAAGGATCTCGGAAAGCCAATCCCCAGCTCCAGCCGCTTCCGCCAATTTAACAATTTGCTGTAAAAGCAAACCACTTTGCTGCAACAAGGGCCCAGCCAAAAGAAAAATAGACAAGCCAACTAAAGAAAAAAAGCCCAAATAATTTAATAAAATTGCCAAAAACCTTGGTAATCCCCAACTCTCTAATCGATCAATTCCCGGATCCAGGGCCAACATCAACAACAGGCCAATATAAAAAAGAAGAATAATATCACAAATTAAATAAGCAAACCATAAAATAAATAAAACTGCTAAAGCAAAAAAAATCGTTTTGTGAGAAACCTCTACTTTCTTAATCATTGTTGCTTTTAATATACCACTGCCCGACCTTCTTGGCTACCCTGGAAAACAAATCTTTTTGATCAGCAAGGAACCAATTAATTTGCTTATTTTTCTTAAACCAAACCATTTGGCGTCTAGCGTATTGACGCTCAGCTCTTCGCCAATTGTCGATTATTTCTGGTAATATTTCCCCTCTTTCCTCTTGGGAAGAAGAAAAATATCTTTCCCATTCTTGATAACCAATCGTTTCCCCCAAAACACTGTCAGCAAAACTAAACTTTTTTAAAAGTTCTTCTATTTCCTTTTCTGCCCCCGCCGATAATCTTTTTTCTACTCTTTGGGCAATTTTTTTATCTAGTTTTTCGAGGGGTAACTTTAATCCTAACCAAAAAACAGCCTCTTTTGTCAAACTGAAAGTCGCTATTTTATTCGGGTTGTCCTTATTATTTTCACTGGCTATTTCAATTGCCCGAATCAGGCGCCTGGGGTTGTTTTGATCGGAATGATTCATTCTATTAAATCGATCAGGACTTATCTTTTTTAGCTTTTTCTGTAATTTAATTACAGTTAATTTTCCCAATTCTCTTCGTAAATCCCAATCAGGAGCAACGCCAATCGTTTCTATTCCCCCCAACAAGGCTCGAAGATAAAAACCTGTTCCGCCAACTAAAATGGGCAACTTATTTCTTTGCCAAATGTCCTTTATTACTGGAACTGCCACCTTAATATAATCAGCCACGCTAAAACGATAATCGGGCCAAACCACATCCAATAGCCAAATCGGAATATCGGCAATACGCCGATAGCCAACTTTTTTCTCTCCAATTGAAAATTGAAAATTGAAAATTGAAAATTTGTCAACTTCCTTCCCGGTCCCAATATCCATACCCCGATAAACCTGCCGGGAATCAGCGTTCACCAGCTCTCCCTTAAACTTTTCTGCCAACTTCAAGCCCAGGGCCGTTTTCCCGGTTGCGGTCGGACCGCAAACTACTAAAATCTTCTTCATTTTTGTCCCCCCCTTCCCAGCCAGCACTCCAAACAAAGCCTTTCCCTGGGTAAGCCAATCGCAGCAACCATATCATCAACCGTTTGGTACTTTAATGAGGTCAATCCTAATTCTTTGCCAATCAGGGAAACCATCTTTTGGTGTTCTTTGCTCTTATCGTCGCTATATTTTTTAGCCTGATCGTCACCAACTTTTTTTCCAACCAATTGCGCCAAAACCCGTCTTGTTATTAATTCTTTTCTTGTTCTAGTTGCTAGGCAATATTGACAAGGAAACATTAGGGGCGGACAAGCAATTCGGCCGTGAATTTCTTTTGCCCCAGCCTGCCACAACTTCTTGACCCCTTGATTCTTAAGCTGGGTTCCTCTGACAATCGAGTCGTCACAAATAATAATCCGTTTCCCCTTAATAACCTCTTTGTTGGCAATTAGCTTCATTTTAGCGATTTGGTCTCTGGTTGCTTGCCTCAAAGGAGTATAACTTCGACCGTAACCAGGAGTATATTTTACCAGCGGCCGCCGATAAGGAATACCCGATGCCCTAGCGTACCCTAGAGCATGGGCAATACCGGAGTCGGGCACACCAGAAACTAAATCTGCCTCTACTTGATCATTTTTGGCTAAATTTTTACCAGATCGCTCTCGAACCAATTCAACCGACTGGCCATCATAAGAAGAGGTCGGAAAACCATTATAAATCCATAAAAGGGCACAAATTTTCTCATTCTCTTTTCCCGCTATCTTTGTTTTTACCCCTTTTTTTGTCAACAAGACCACTTCTCCAGGAAGCAGCTCTTTGATCGACTCAAAACCTAAATTGGCAAAAGCACTATTCTCGGAGGCCACCGCTAACTGACGGGCATTTTTAGCAACCACTAAAGGGGTTCTTCCCAATTTATCACGAATGGCATAAACACCCTCCCTAGCCAAAACAAGCATCGAGGCGGAACCGGTCATCTTATCAAAAAAATGATTAATTCCGGCCAAGATATTTTTTTGACTGGCAATCATTTTGCCGGCTACCTCGACAGAATTAATCTGACCATTGGACATTTCCGAAAAGCTTTTTCCTTTCCTCATCAGGTCCTTAGCCAACTTGTCTTTGTTAGCCAAAAGACCATTAAAAACTAGCCCAAAAGTTCCGAAAGAAGAACTAATAATAATCGGCTGAGGCTCAGAATCGCTGATAACACCAATACCAGCGCCACCTTTTAGCTGGGGTAACTCGTCAATAAATTTTGATTTAAACTGAGAGGTGCTAATATTATGAATACTTCTCTCAATTTTATTATTTAAAACAGCCAAACCGGCCCGCTTTGCTCCCAAGTGGGAATGGTAATCAGTACCATAAAATAAAATCTCGGGACAATTTTTCTCAGCAACAACCCCAAACAATCCACTCATAAGACAACCTTATCATAAAAACTAATTATTAATCATCTTGTCCAAAATACGCCAGCGGCGCTTTTTTTCTGAATGAGAAACATTATCAACCAATTTGGAAGCAGCAGTTTGGGGTCGGGGAGAATATTTATTTATATAAGCTTTATTAAAGCCAATTTTTTGACAAAGGTCGACGGTTTTTTGAAATTGTTTTTTAGTTTCTCCGGGGAAACCAACAATAATATCGGTGCTTATTTTGATCTCAGGAATTTTCTTTCTAATTTTTTTCACTAGTTCAATATATTGAACAGTAGTATATTTTCTATTCATAGCTGCCAAAATCTCATCATCACCAGATTGAACTGGTAGGTGAAGCTGACGATCAATTTTTTCTCCCCTCATCGCTTGAATAATGTCATCATCCAAATCTTGTGGATTAGAAGTCAAAAAAGAAATTTTCTTAAGCTTATTAAAACGGCTTAACTTGACTAATAAACCAGCCAGGGGGGTATCAAAGCCGGTTTCCTTTTTTAATTTCTCCCAAGACTTAGCGGTTTGATCTTTGCCATAACTGTTAACGTTTTGACCCAAAAGTAAAACCTCCCGATAACCAAGCTTTATTGCTCGACTTACTTGGCAAACTACTTCTTCTGGCAAAACTGATCGCTCCCGACCACGAGCATGGGGGACAACACAATAAGTACAAAAATTATTACACCCCTCCATAATAGGAATATGGGCTATTTCTTGAGTGTCTCTTAATGGTTGATCTTTGACTTTAATTGACCAGTTATCCAGAATAAATTTCGGCCAGTCCTTTGTTTTAACCATCAGATCGACCTTCTCTTTTAGCTTTTCTTGCAAATATTTTTTCTTATGATAGAGAAGACAACCGGTAACAATAACTAGCCCCAAGCTCTTTTTTTGGCTTAAATTATGAGCTAAACCAATGGCCCGATCTTCAGCCGATTGACGAACGGCGCAAGAATTAATAACAATAATGTCAGCCTTATCAATCGTTTTGGCTTTTTTTAGACCAGCCTGGGCCAAAAAACCGGCAATTTTTTCCGAATCGGCCACATTGGCTTGGCAACCAAAGGTTTTAATATAATAGGTTTTGGCTTGGCTAGGAATCATTGTTTATATTTTTATCCAAAATAAATCTGGCTAAATTTTATCATTGAAGAGGGCAGGGGAGAAATTAAGATCAGTCAATAAGATGAACTTTGTCTTTTTGATAATTCTGATCAGAATGAGGAGCTTTTTCTTCATTAGGATAGCCAATCGGGAAAGTAGCCACAATACGAAGATCCTCAGAAATATTAAGCAAATTTTTAACATAATTTTCGCTGTCCTCGCCATGAGGAGTTTTTGCCCCTCTATTCTGAACCCAACAAGTTCCCAAGCCTTGGTTAGTTGTTTCCAAATAAATATGGGCCCCAGCAATTGAGGCGTCTTCTAGCCATTCCGAAGACAAGCCCTGATCGGCCCCGACAACAATAGCGATCGGCGCTTGAGCAATAAATGATCCCCAAGGGGTGCTTTGGGCCAGCTTTTCCAAAACTTCTTCATCTCTTACCACCCAAAATTGCCAAGGATTTTTATGATTGGCCGAAGGAGCAAACTGGGCCGCCCCTAAAATTGCCTCTATCTTTTCTTGCTCAACCGGCCTATCTTGAAAAACTCGAATACTACGCCGCTTTCTAATCGCCTCTGCAATCTTCTTCATCTCTTTTTTTAGTATAGCACAAGCCTCTTTAACGAAGGTCCGAAGCTATCCGACCCTTAGGGTCAAACAGCTTCGGACCTTTAGAATTTAGCTTTTTTCCGACTTCCCCACCTTAAACTCTACCACTTCATCGCCTACAAATTGATAGTCTTGGCCTTCAAACCTGGTTTTCCCTAAAGAACGACACTTGGTCCAACCGCCAAATTGAACAAAATCATCAAAACCAACCACTTCTGCTTTGATAAAGTTCTTTTCAAAATCAGTATGAATTACTCCAGCCGCTCGAGAAGCAGATGTCCCTTTTTCAACTGTCCAAGCCCGAGCCTCTTTTTCACCGGCAGTATAAAAACTAACTAACCCTAGTTTTTTATATGCTTGCTTTATCAGCCTTTCTAGTCCCGACTGTTTGATCTTTAAGTTGTCCAAATATTCTCTTTGTTCTTTTGGGGTAAGAGAAAAAAGCTCTTCTTCAAGCCTAGCACAAATAATAATCGGGTTAAGATCAGAAAAATCATCCAACCAACTGCTAAGTTCTGTCAAATTTTCTTCGGCAACATTCAGAGTAATAATTTCTGGCCTACCAGTTAGCAAAAAAAAGCTAGCCAAAGCCTCTTTTTCTTCCTTGGTAAAATCCTTATCAATAAGACGCTGGTCAAATTCTAGAAACTCTTTTGCCTTTTGGGCTGTTCGAAAACGCAGCGCCTCTTCCTCATCCTTGGGATTCTTAGTTAAAATTTTTTCTAAAGTCTCCAAATCTTTTAAGGCCATTTCCGTTCTTAAAACCGCCAAGTCTTCCCGAGGACTAACCGAACCAGCTCGATCAACATTATCATCATCAAAAGCACGTAAAACATAACAAATCAGATCAACTTCTCTAACGTGGGCCAAAAATTTGTTACCTAAGCCCTCACCCCTTGCCGCTCCTTTAACTAAACCGGCAATATCAACAAACTCCACCACTGCCGGGACAATGTTTTGACTTTTTTCAATTTTAGCCAAAAGAGGTAATTTGTTGTCTGGGACTTCTACCACACCAACATTGGGCTCAATAGTACAAAAAGGATAATTTTCGGCTCGAGCCACCTGTCGCCCCAAAAGGGCATTAAATAAAGTTGATTTGCCAGCATTGGGCAAGCCCACTATTCCGACTTTAAGCGCCATTAACCTATTTTATCACTCCCTGTTTTTTCAAGAAGCTTTATCTTTTAAAGAAAGTTTATTGGTGACGATAATGAGAGTAAAAAACGGCCCCTAGCAAAAATAGAGCAATACCGACATGAACCAACCAAACCATCTGCCAAGATACTCCATACTTAGAAAAAACTGCCTCTTTGGGAACACCAAGAGCAATGATAGTGTCAGACATTTGCTCTCCCTTAATGGGAGTAAAGGCAAAAATCTTTTCAATACCGTCATCGGTAGTAATCATGGCTGTTCCGTCGGGCTCAGCTAAAATAGCCGCAAACAGAGAAGTTTCTAAACCAAATTCGCCAATTAGGCCTGTATCAGAATAATGATATAAAATTCGCCCTTTACGATCAAAAACAAAAACATCAGCGCCGACTGGCAAATCTAATTCTTTAATAAAAGGGTCCAGCCACTCAAGGCTTAAAGAGGCAACCAGAACCCGCTTAACCTGGCCTTGCTGATCCAAAACCGGATAACCAAAATTAAGGGAGGGCTTATGGGAAACTTTACCAATCTGATATTGGCCGATCGAAAATTCCTTGCTCTCTATTGCTTCCTGAATATAGCTCCGGTCAGAAACATCAATCTCGCCCTCAAAAGAAAGAGCATCACAAATCACTTTTCCCTCTAACGAGGCAGCACCCAAAGTGTAGAAATCCGGGGAAAAATGAACAATCTTTTTGGCCACCTCCTGACACTGTTTGGGAGAAGAAAAAATCGCCTCATCTTCTTTAGCAAAAGAATCAAGTAGTAAATGCGCTTTACTAAAAAGTTTTTCTTGTTCTACCTGACTTAGGGCAACAATCCTATTTAGATGAAGAGCGGTCGCCTCAGAAAGCTTTTTTTCAAACGAATATTTCGCATAGCCAATGAGAAGGCTGTAAAACAAAACTACTAAGGCAATAACTATAGCACAAAAAAACCAATCATACTTCTTCAGCTTTTCCCAACTGGGCTTTTTCATAAGTTGTCAAACAGTTTAGCAAATTAAACTTTGAAAAGTAAGAGCTTCTTTTGGTAAAAATTCTTCTCCTGGTAAATCAGTTATAATTAATTTATGTTCGACACTCATTGCCACCTTAATTTTGCTGTTTTCAAAAACCAAGAAAGAGAAATTATTAATCGAGCCTCCAAGGCCGGAATTAATTATTTCTTGGTTCCTGGATCAAATATGACCACTTCCCAAAAAGCTCTTCAATTAGCCAAAAAATATAAAAATGTTTTTGCTGCTATCGGCATTCATCCTCACCACGCTCAAAGTAAAATTGACCTCGAAAAATTAGAAGATTTAATAAAAAAAACAAAAACAACCGCCGTAGGCGAAATCGGCCTTGACTACCACCAATACCAAAACACAAAATACGAAAATTATCAAATTAATGGCCAATTTAAAAAAAACCAACAGGCCCTATTTATCAAACAAATAAAACTCGCCCAAAAATATCAAAAACCAATCATCTTTCATAACCGTGAGGCCAAAGAAGATATGCTGGCAATAATAAAAAAACATTGGCACAAAGGCTTTGAGGGCCGGGCTGTTTTTCATTGTTGCGAACCCGATGAAGAACTGTTAACTTTTGCCCAAAAACACCAAATTTTTATTGGTGTCGACGGTGATATCACCTATTGGAACAAAAAGGCTCGCTTTATCAAAACTGTTCCCCTGGAAATGCTGGTTTTAGAAACCGATAGCCCTTATCTAACACCAGAGCCAATCAAAAAAGAAAAACCCTTTCCCAATGAACCCAGGAATTTAAAATATATTGCCGAATTTGCGGCTAAAATAAAAAATCTTCCCCTAAGAACAATAGCCAAACAAACCACCACCAACGCCAAACAAATTTTCTCCCCCTTACACCTTCCAGTTTCCACCTTAAAAGTGTAATACCCCAAGGTGATCAAAAATAAAAAAGCGCTCTAAAAAATGAGCGCTTTTTATTTCTTTAAAAAAACGGCCTTATTTGACCGCTCTTTTTAAAGCTTTTCCGGGACTGAAGCGGGCGGCTCGATGAGCCTTAACCTTAACAGTCTCGTTAGTTCCCGGAACAGTGACTGTTTTTTCCTTAACCATGGTGGTTCGGAAAGTGCCAAACCCGGAAATTACCACTTTAGACTCTCCTCGAGCTAAAGCTTTTTGAATTTCATCCAAAAAAATATCAACCACTTCTCGAGCATTTTTCTTAGTAGTGTCGGCTTTTTTGGCGACTTCTTCAACAATTTGACTTTTAATCATTCTCTTTTCCACCTCCCTTTAATGGATTTAAAATATTACTTAAAATTAAGGGTTATTATTATCGTTTTTTTTGGCAAGCAAGAAACAGAATAGCCGATTAAGGCCGAGCTGTCAAGATTAGTCTTCTTCTGTTAAGGGGGCAGTTTCTTGGGCCCTAATTTCTCTAATTACGGTTACCCTAATTCGACCGGCCCAACGAGCCATTTCTTCTAGCTTCTCCGCAATCTCATGAGCTAAAATTGTTACTTCATCATCTGATATTTCATCCGGCTCAACCACCACTCGAACCTCTCTTCCTGCTTGATAAGCGGCCACGTCAACTACTCCAGAAAACGACTTGGCCACTTCTTCAATCTTGCTCATACGCTCAACATAGTCTTCATGGGGTTCGTAACGAGCCGCCGGTCGAGAGCCGGAAATAGCATCAGCAATCCAAATAATTGCCGATTCAATTGAGGAAAAGGGTTTATCCTCATGGTGCTCGGCAATGGCGGCAATTACCTTTTTTGGCATATCGTGTTTTCTGGCAATCTCCACTCCCAAATCAACATGAGAACCTTTGCGGTCACTGGCTATTTTGCCAATATCGTGAAGCAAACAGCCCAAACGAACAACTTCAACATCCGCCTTTAATTGACGGGCAATTTCCATGCCGATTTTAGTTTCTTCTAAAGTATGAACCAGGAGGTTTTGGCCGTAAGAAAAGCGAAACTTAAACTTACCAATCATCTTCACTAACTCTAAGGGTAAATCATAAACCCCCACCGCTTGGCAGAGCTTATTGCCTTCTTCCAAAATAATTTTATCGACCTCTTTTTTAACCTGATCAACTACTTCTTCAATTCGATTAGGTTGAATTCGCCCATCACGAATTAGCTTTTTTAAGGCTCTTTTGGCTACTTCTCTTCTTTGAGAATCAAAAGAAGAAAGGCGAATTTCTCCCTCTTCGTCTAGGTCTAGATCTACTCCGGTTACCCGTTCAAAAACACGAATATTTCGCCCTTCTCGGCCAATAATTTTCCCTTTAATATCTTCTGAAGGAAGCTTAACTGAAGAAGCGGTATATTCAGCGGTAATATCAGTTGCCCCGTGTTTCATCGCCTCAACCAAAATTTGCTTAGCTTTCTCCTCGGAAGTTAACTTAATCTCTTCTTCGGCCTTAGCGATTTTTTTAGCAACCTTGGCTTTTAGCTCTTGGTCTAATTCTAAAAGAAGCTTTTCTTTAAGGGCCTTGTTCTCTTTTTCTAGTTGGTTAACTTTTTCTGTTAATTTTTTTGGATCTTTTTTAGTCATAAAGGATAATAATAATCTATTTTAAGAAAGCAAAAAACATCAAAGAAAAACAAGAAGAGTTAAAAAAATCAAGAAAAAGCTTATCACCTAAGAGGATGGCTGTCTTTCTTTCTTGTTTTCATAAAACGCTTTTGCTAAACCTTATTGTAACCCCTTGGGCTTTTTTAGTCAAAAATTTTGGCTTTTCCCAAGCCCTTTTTAATTATCTCCCAAGAAAAGCCTCGTCGCTGTAAATAGCCAATTAATTTTTTTCTGGCTTGAAACGGCTCAAGATTCTTTAATCGTGACTTTCTTTTAAGAATTATCTTATCCACCAGAGCCTCCTCATCTACTTTTGTCAAAGCTTGATCAATTATTTTTCTTTCAACGCCCTTTTTTATTAATTCGCTTTTTAAAAAATACCGGCTTCTGGGACGAAAACGTTGACGTTGATCGATCCACCAAAGGGCAAATTCTTCATCATCTAAATAATCTTGCTTTTTTAATCGACTAATAATTTTGGCAATAGTTTTTTTATTAACTTTTTTCTTGGTTAAATGATTAACTACCTCTTTTTCTGATCGGGGCCGATAAGAAAGATAGCGATAGGTCAAATTAAGAAACTTTTCTTCTTCAGATTGCCCCTTGAGGTTCTCGATGGTCTCCTCGGACAATTTTTTTCCCACTACTAAACCCGCTTTAGTTGATAGGTCCCGGCCTAAACCAAAAGCAAATTTACCATCAAGATAAAGGCTAACCCGACTAGGGTCCTTTTTTTGAGTTTTTATAGCAGTAACTTGGGGCACTTTAATCTTTTTTTAAGAAGCTTTCTTGATCGCCGAAACAATTTTTTTGGCCACTTTAGGATTATCTTCTAAATATTTTTTGGTTGCTTCTCTCCCTTGAGCCAAAACTTCACCGTCTTGCTTATAAAAAGCGCCCGACTTTTCTATCAAATCTAAGTCAACCGCTAAATCTAAAATATCACCGGCCAAAGAAATTCCCCCTTTATTCATAATGTCAAACTCTGCTTCTTTAAATGGTGGAGCAACCTTATTTTTTTTAATCCTAGCTCGATGATGAGAGCCGATTATTTCATCTTTTTCCTTAATCGTGCCGATTTTTCTAATATCAATCCTAACCGAAGAATAAAACTTTAACGCCAAACCTCCGGAAGTAGTTTCCGGATTGCCAAACATGACCCCAATTTTGTGTCGAATTTGATTGGTAAAAATTACTGCCGTGTGAGATTTAGAAATTGCCCCCGTTAACTTTCTCAAAGCCTGGCTCATCAATCGAGCTTGAACACCAACTTGGGCATCGCCCATTTCGCCCTCAATTTCGGCCCGAGGGACCAAAGCGGCCACTGAATCTAAAACCACCACATCTATTCCCCCAGAACGAACCAGTGTTTCAACAATTTCCAAGGCTTGTTCGCCCGTATCTGGTTGAGAAATTAATAATTCGTCTATGTCAACGCCAATTTCTTTGGCTCTGGCTGGGTCGAGAGCATGCTCAACATCAACAAAAGCCGCCACTCCACCCTGCTTTTGGGCTTCGGCAATAATATGCAAACAAAGCGTGGTTTTGCCTGAGGCTTCAGGACCATAAATTTCGGTAACTCGTCCTTTAGGAATCCCCCCTATTCCCAAAGCCCGGTCCAAAGATAAACAGCCAGTAGGAATAGCCGGAACATCTTTGACAACATCATTTTTCCCCATTTTCATAATCGAACCCTGACCATATTGCTTCTGTATTTGCTCCATCGCCAATTTTACCGCCTCCAATCGGGGAGAAGAAGAGGATTTTTTCCCTTTTTTTCCTTTAGACTTGCTCATATCTTGTCTTTTATTGTGACATAAGTTTTGCTAAAATACAACTTGCTCTAAAAAAAGTAAACGGGATGTGGCGCAATTATTTAGCTTAGCGCGCGCATGGGCGCCGCCCAGAAGGCTACCAGCTAAAGGCTTTTCAGCTGACGGCTCTGCCCGACGGGGTGCGCGAGTGTGAAATTTTTAATATGTCCTATACTTATATATTAAAAATCTGAAAGATAGCAAAAAATATATTGGTTCAACCATTAATCTTGGCAAGAGATTAAAACAACACAATAATGGACGGGTTTTCTCAACCAAATATCGAAGACCCCCGGTCCTATATGCCTATAGAAAGTTTAAAACAATCAAGGAAGCGGCTAAATTTGAGAAAAAATATAAAAAAAGCCATGATTTGATTAATAAAGATATTGAGTCTGGCAAGTTAATATTATCGGGGATTGGCGCAGATGGCTAGCGCGCGCGCATGGGGTGCGTGAGGCCGCCGGTTCGAGTCCGGCATCCCCGACCAAAAGCCCGAAACAAAAAATCATCACCCCACAACTTTTTTTCTTGCTTGAAAATTATAAAATTGATACAATCCTTGGTAGGAAATGACTCAGCCAAAGAAAAAAACAAAAAACTTGCCTTCTCGATCTTTTTTCTTGGAAAAAAATAACCCTGATTCTTGGGAAAAAATCAAGTTTTTACTTGAAGAGGAAGAAGCCAGAGAAAACTTAATCAATATTCAAGAAGAAATTGAGGCCACCTTTTTAGAGTCGATTGATTTTAATTGGCAGCAAATGAACGCCACAGAAAAAAAATTAGCTATTCGTTTAGGCTGCTTGGTTAAAGATCTACGGGAAAACCTTGAAGATAATTTCAAACTAAAAAAACATTAGCTCCGGCATGAAAGATTGTATTTTTTGCCAAATTAGCAAAGGCAAAATACCCGCCCATGTTGTTTATCAAGACAAACAGGTTGTGGCTTTTTTAGACAACCAACCCAAAAGTTGTGGACACACCCTGATTATCCCCCGAAAACACTTTGTTAATATTTTCGATATCCCCAATGATCTATTGACCACCGTTATAAAAACAACCAAAAAAATCGCCCAAAATATAAAAAAAAACCTAAAGCCTGATGGACTAAGTATTTACCAAAATAACGGCGCTCTTGCCGGCCAAACTGTCGACCATCTCCACTTCCACCTTATTCCTCATTATCAAAAAAAATCTCCTATCAAGAAAGAGAATTTTTCCGCTGTTCTTAATCAACTAAATAAAAAATAATCAACATGACTAATCAAGAGCTATCATTTTTAGAAGTTCGCCTTCCCAAAAATAACCCCTATACCACTGAACAAATGGAAGCCCTACTGGCCAACCTAACCAAAACCAAAAAAAAGGGCCTTTTTTCTCGTTCTCAAACTCCTTTAAGTCTAAATATTATTTCTCAAAACCAAAAAATTCGTTTCTTTTTTGGTATTCCTCAAGAAAAAATTAACTTTACTCAAAGCCAAATTTTGGCTCAATATCCCGATTGTCTAATTTCACTTAAAAAAAACCCCCTTCTTTCTTTACCAAAATTTGACCGGGGCTCAGTTTGTCAATTAACTCTTTCCGACTCTTTTTACTACCCTCTTAAAACTGCCGAAGATTTTGCTGATACCGACCCCTTATCCTCAATTTTGGCCACTTTAGCAAAAATTAAAGACCCCAAGGCTTGGGCCGGTTATCAATTAATTATTACTGGCCAAGCCAGGGGGGCAACCAAAAAAATTAATAATAAAATTTTAACTGGTATTAAAGATGAAGATGGCAATTATCGCTCTCATCCTGATCAGGCCTTATTTGAAAATAAAATTACCAAAACTCTTTTGACGACATCAATCAATCTTTTTGCTTCTGATAAAAATATTCTTAATGAACTTTCGGGCAGCTTTGGTGTTTTTACTAATCCCAAAGGCAACAACCTGGTCAGTAAAAAACCCAATTTTTTAAATAAAAAGAAAGTTTTTTCTTCTATTGTCAGCCATCAGGCCAAACAAAAAACAATCCTTAATCTCTCAGAAGCAGCCACTCTTTGGCACCTACCAGGAGAAAGGGTAACCCTGCCTAACATTGCCTGGGGACGAACTATTACCACTGAGGCTCCCGATGATTTACCGATCGCCCAAAACCTAACCACTGAAGAAAAAGAAGATACTTGTTTTTTTGCCCGAACCGAATACAAAAACCAAATGGCTAATTTTGGCATCAAAAAACTAGACCGCCGGCTTCATTTTTACACTATCGGAAAAACTGGTACCGGCAAATCCACCCTAATTGCCAACATGGCCATCTCCGATATTCGAAAAGGTGAAGGGGTGGCCGTCATCGATCCTCATGGCGACTTAATCAACATTTTGCTAGACTACATCCCCTCTCATCGGATTAACGACGTTTGTTTTTTTAATCCGGCTGACAAAGACTATACTTATCCGCTTAACCCCTTAGAGGTTACTAATAAGGAACAAAAAGAACTGGTCGCTTCCTCAATTTTGGCCATTTTCTATAAACTTTATAGCTACTCATGGGGGCCAAGGCTAGAACATATTTTTAGAAACACCCTTTTAACCTTAGTCGAAATTCCTAATACCACCCTAGTTAACGTCATCGACATCTTAACCAAAAAAAATTATCGAAATAGCATTGTCAAAAAACTTGATAATTCCTCCTTAATTTCCTTTTGGCAAAATGAATATGAAAAAATGCCTAATCGGCTTCAAAGAGAAGCGGTTTCGCCAATTTTAAATAAAGTCGGTCAGTTTGTTTCTTCGCCCCTAATTCGTGAAATCATCCGCTGGCCTCAATCAAAAATTAACTTAGGGGAAATTATGGATGAGGGGAAAATTTTGTTGGCTGATCTTTCCGGCGGAAAATTAGGCGAAGACAACTCCGCTCTTTTAGGGGCGATGCTAATCACCCAAATTCAACTAGCCGCCATGAGCCGAGTTAATATTCCCGAAGAAAACCGGCGTGATTTTTATCTTTTTGTTGATGAATTCCAAAACTTTGCCACCACTTCTTTTATTAAAATTCTGTCTGAGGCCCGAAAATATCGACTCAACCTTACCCTGGCCAACCAATATATGGCTCAGCTTGACGAAGAAGTCCAAAGCGCTATTTTTGGCAATATCGGCTCCCTAGCTTCATTTATTGTCGGCAACCAAGATGCCCATGTCCTATCCAGAGAAATGGCCGATAATTACGACGAAAATGACCTTATCTCTTTAGACCGCTTTCAAATCTTAACCAAACTGGCTATTAACGGGCGCACTTCAGTACCATTTTTAGCTTATACTCTGCCTCTGCCAAATTGTGCCAACCAAGGAAGAAACAAAGTCATTAAAGTTTCCCGCCAACGCTTCGGTAAAAAAAGATAAGCTCTTACTTCAATATAGATTCCCACGGACCTTGCTCGTGGTACTCGCGTTTCGCCTTGAGAACCCGCCACAGGCGAGCAAACTATTGATATCGGCTTCAGCCAGAGCCTATGGCCTGTGGTTTTTGCCTATCTTGAAATAATATACAAAAAGAGTAATTTTTTTAGAAGAAAAATTATTTTTGTTGATATAATATAGGATAAATCAATATCAACAATTCCTTATGCTAAAAAAAATAATTAAAAAATTACCAAAAAAAATATTTCCCTCTTCTTGGTCAAAGACCAGCTGGACTTTAGTTTATTTTTTACCACTACTATTAATTATAGTTATTGTTCTTTTTGTTAGCCGACCTTCTTTTCCTTGGTTAAATAGCCTGCCTAAAAAAGAGAAATCAGAAAAACCAGAAAAATCTGCTCAGCTTTCTTGGTTATCAACTTCCGGTCGATTTATTGTTAATGAAAAAGGGGAGCCAGTTATTTTGCGAGGTGTGAACCTATCTAGCCTTTCCTGGGGATATCATGATTGGTTTCCTCAGGCTGTCGAAATTGCTATCGATGATTGGCAGGCTAATGTTATCCGAACCCGAATCTATCAAGACGATTACTTCGCTGATCCGGAAGAATTTTTCGCCACTATAGAAAAAACCATCATTAACCCCGCCCAAGAAAAGGGTTCTTATATCATCCTTAACCCTTGGATTGGCCAAAACGAACCCCTTCCCAATGAGGAAACAATTATTTTCTGGCAAGAGGTTGCCTACCACTATCAAGACAACCCCGCTATTATTTACGATATTTTGGCCGAACCCCATGATGTTAGCCGAAACCAAGTTTGGCAAGCCAATCAAAAGATAATTGAAGCTATTCGCCAAGTTCACTCCAAAAGCTTAATCATGGTCACTGGAGTTGGTTGGGGCCGAGAAATTAATTCATATCTGGATAACCCCTTGCCTTACGAAAATATTGTTTATCGGACCAATCCCTATAACAAGGCGGGCGAATTTCAGGCTATTTTTGGCCAAATTGCCCGGTTTTATCCAATCTTTTTGGGTGAATTCGGTGCCGATGGCTATCCACCAATGAGCCAAGAATCGGTTAAGGAATTGCTTAGCCTTGCTGATCAGCTTTCTTTGGGCTGGACCGCTTGGAATTTCCACGCTGTTGGCTGTCCTTGTCTTTTATCTGATCATCAAACCTATCAACCATCAGCTTATGGTCAAATTGTCAAAAATGCCCTAAGCTTACCACTAACAATTAATCAAGACAAGCTAATAGCAAAATATACTGATAAAAAACTAGTTATTTATTCGGATTATTTGGAAAATAATTTCCGCGATCTTTCTTGGGATGCTAAAATCAATCTAACCAGTCAAGAGGCTTTTTCTTCAGGGGAAAAATCAATAAAAGTTGACATTGATAAAGGCTGGGGGGCTTTCTATCTTTCATCTTATTTACCAATCAAAACTAAGGGTTTTTCTTGGCTAAAATTCGAAATTATGACTAATAGCCTCAATTTGTATCAGGCTAGTTTAGTAAAAGCTGATAACAGCCAATCCGATGAACTATCCCTTAGTCAATTTAGTAAAAGGGGGGCCAATAATTGGTATCAGGTTGCCATTCCTCTGGGAAAACTAATTGGCGAAGAAAAAATTATTGGTTTAAACATCAAAGATATCTCCGGGCAACCATCAACCTTCTGGATTGATAATATCTATTTAGAATAGTTAAGGCTTTCTTTTAATTGCGTCTTTAATTACTTTAATATATTAAAGTAATGCCCCATAATATTGATTATTAGGAGTAATCTTGATAAAATACTCTTAAGTTGAAAACCGCTCTCATTTAAGCTTGAGGGGCTTTGGTTTTAACTGTACTTTGATAAGCCGAAAAACAAGAAAGGAGGTAGAAAAAAAGTTCTGTCGTTTGCGTCGATTGGGCTCTTTCTTAATAAGGAGAAGAGAAAATGTTGAAGAAGGATCTCAGGGTTTTGACAGTCGTCTTCGGCCTCGTAGCTATTGTTCTTCTAGTTGTGCTCATCCTCTTGGGGTTTTCTTATCTCAAAGAGATAAGGGGGAACAAGGAGGTAGAGGCAAAAAACGAGCTCATTGTTCAGGCGACCCCGTCGACAACTACCGAAGAAGAAAGAGGTGAAGAGACAGAAAAAGAGACTGGAGAAGAAGCATGCTGCTTTCCTCTCTATGTCAATCTGGATCAGGCTCCTGGGGGAGTATGGTCCAACGCCAGCGCAGTTCTATTGGCCGAGGGTTGGTCAATCGTCATTGAAAGAGACCAGCTTTGGCAACAAGGCGATGGTGTTTCATGGCAAAATGGAGCAACCCAAGATTTCCTTCTTTTGCACAACGAAGGGCCAGGAGCAAGATACTACTCGCTTCAGGATTCCTTTGGCGGCAGACCTCGCGATTGGTGGAACGACCAGGCTAAACAGCTTTGGCTGTTCTCCTCCGATTGCCAAGTTCTGGAAGGAAGAACCGTCGCCGTTCTCTATGAACACGACGATGGTCGAGAAGGATGGCAATATGCTATCACTCTTGACATGACCTTGACCAGAAAAGAAGGGAAGGGGGCCATTACCACTGGCGACATTGCCATCGTTGACACCGGTGAATCTGAGGAGATTCTACCAACAGCAACGCAGACAATGCCAACGGCTACACCAGTAGCTACTTCTGTTCCAGAAGGGCTACCAACTGCTCAAGCCGCCCCACAATGTCTTTTTGTTGGAGAAACCCTTGTCAGTTCAGACAAAATAAGGGTGGAAACCAATGAAAGTGACAATTTTTATGACACCTCCGTTATCGAGGTCGTCAAGGGGGAACTCGAAGTCGTCTTCGAAAATTGGGATGGTGGCACTCGGAACTGGAGTGAAACCGTTACCTTAGGGCCGGGCACATACAACCTAGAATCTGTCGAAAGCGGTCGTTACAATGATCGTCTTCAAAGAATCTGTGCCAGCAGTCCAGCCAAAGTGGTGCTTTTTCAGCATCACGATCGAACTGGAAAAACCGCCACGGTTATTTTCCAGTAGTTTGCGTTTTTCGGCCCAAAGAGGGGGATCAAGGTGGAAAGTATTAGCTTTTCAAAAAAGACTTCATCGTTATACGATGATTTTCTTTCTTTAAAGCTTTTGCTTTCTACCTCCCCCTCCTTTCGCTTAAATAAAAAAATATGAAAAAAGTAATTCTCTTTGTTTTTATTGGTTTTTTGATTGTTTTTTTTTGGTTAACAAGCACCTATAGTCTTTTTTCTGGAGTTTTATTCTTAATTACTCTATTCCTTCTTTCTCAAGGCTCTTTTGCTACTTACTCCATGCTTTCTTCCTGGCTAAAACCAGAAAATTTAAAAAGAGTTTCTCCTCCTAAAAAATTTTCCCCAAAACGACTATCATTTTCCCTTATTATCCCGGTTAGAAACGAAGAGAAAGTAATTGCCCAAACTTTAGCCGCCATGAAAAAAATTAATTACCCCAAAGAAAAATACGAAATTTTAATTACCGCCCGTGATGACGATACCAAAACCGTTGGTAAAATTCTAGAATCCCTAAACCACCTTCCTCCCACCTTTAATCTATTGGTTTGGGAAAATTTCCCTAACTCTAAACCTCAAGGTTTAAATGCCGCCCTAGAATATGCTCGGGGAGATATAATCGGTATTTTTGATGCCGAAGACGAGCCCCACCCAGACATTTTAAATGTTATTAATACCATTCTTCAAAAGAAAGAAGCCGACATCGTCCAGTCGGGAGTCCAACTAGTTAATGTCGATTCTCACTGGTACTCACCCCACAACTGCTTAGAATATTATTTTTGGTTCAAGTCAGTTTTGCCCTTTTTCTCTTCTTGGGGAGCCAACCCTCTAGGGGGAAACACTGTCTTTTTCAAAAAAGATATTGTCAAAGATGCCGCCGGCTGGGACGAAGACTGCTTAACCGAAGATGCCGAAATCGGCGTTCGATTATCGTCTTTAGGCAAAAAAACCGCCGTTGTTTACGATGAGGAAATGGCCACCAAAGAGGAAACTCCCCCTGATCTGCCTGGTTTTATTCGCCAACGAACCCGTTGGCACCAGGGCTTTTTTCAGGTTCTACTAAAGGGCAACTGGAAAAATCTAAAAAACAATCGACAAAAAGTAATTATTCTCTATCAAATGACCTATCCTTTTATGCAAATTTTTAACTCTTGCTGGCTCATAGTTACCCCTTTCCTGGCTTTTTTTACCAAAATCCCTCTGGGCCTGGCTCTTTTTTCCTACTTGCCTGGTTATTTTTTCTTGATTCAAATCGGCATTTCTTTAATTGGCCTTCATGAATTAAATAAAAACTATCAACTAAAATTTTCCCCCCTGGTTTATCTAAAATTTTTAATCTTTTTCTTTCCTTATCAAATTGCTATTTCTTTTTCCACCCTAAGGGCCGTAAAAAGACACTTGGCCGGAATTGGTTTCTGGGAAAAAACAGAACACATTAATGCCCATCGCAAGGCAATAGTATAAAAAACATGAAAATCACCATCCTAACTAAAAAAATTTTCCAGAAAAAAAACTTCTTGCCCTTGCTATTGGGAATTCTTTCTGCCCTCATCCGGGCAATTAATCTTTCTGGCTACCCAGAGTTTTTGGGCGATGAGGGCATTTACGCCTCACAAGCCTGGTGGTTGGCTAATTTTGGCCAATTCTCTCCCTATACCTATTGGTACGATCACTCTCCTTTTGGCTGGTTGCAAATTGGTTTTTGGCAAAAACTAACCGGCGGACCATTTACTTTTGGCTTTTCTGTTAACTCGGGCCGAATATTTATGACAATAATTGCCGGAATTTCAACTTTTTTACTTTTCAAAATCGCTTCAAAAATCACCAAAAACAAAATCTTGGCAGTTTTTTCCAGCCTAATTTTTATTTTCTCTCCTTTGGCAATTGGTTATCAAAAACAACTTTTGCTTGATAATCTGACTGTTTTATATTTTTTGGCTAGCCTCTATTTACTTTTAATCGCCCAAAAGCGCCTAGCCTTCTTTCTTCTTTCCGGTCTAACTTTAGGACTAGCCTTCTTATCAAAAGAAACGGCTCTTTTTCTCATCCCTGGTCTCTTTTTTCTCGTTTATAAAAAATCATCTGGACCCACTCGTCCTTTTTTAATTTTAACTTGGTTAGTTTCTTTAGGGTTTGTCATCTTACTTTTCCCGCTTTTGGCCTATCTTAAATTAGAATTATTACCCGCCTCTTGGCTGCCCGGCCAAAGACAACACGTTTCTCTATTTGAAGCAATTATCTTCCAAGGTGAAAGAAAGGGAGGTGCTCTTTTCAACCCAGAAAGTGATATCCGAAAAAGCCTTGCCGCCTGGCTATCGACCGACAAAATTTTACCCATCTTGGGTTTCTGGGCTAATTTTATTCTTCTTCTCAATTTAAAAAATCCGCTTTCGGCTTCCCTTTTTATTATGAATTTATTTTTTGCCTGGTACCTTTTGCGAGGCGGGATAGTTTTGGGTTTCTATCTAATACCCCAAATTGCTCTTTGGTGCCTGTCTTTGGCCCTTAGCTTAAAACTAGTTGCCAATAAAACCAAAAATATATTTTCAAAGAAAAAAGCTATCGCTTTGGCCGGGACAACCATTTTATTATTAATTGCTCAAAATCCCCAAATTTATTTAATAAATAAAAATAAAAACCATCTTAACAGTCTTGATTTTTTGAGGAAAAACGTTGACCCTGAGGCGGTTCTAGTTACTGACCCTCTTTTTTATCTTGATTTAAAAGCCGATCCTAAACAGCCAGTTTTTAGCCGAGTCGAGTGGTTTTCCAAAGTAGAAAAAGATCCCCAAATAAGAGAAGGAAAACTAGAGAATCAATGGCAAAAAATAGATTATCTCTTAACTACTCCAGGAATGATGGGAGGAATAGAAAGAAATAATTACCAATTTATCAAGCAGGCTCTTGATAAAGCTCAGGTGATCAAGGTGTTTACTGGAACTGATGGCTCAGGGGAAAATATTATCTATAAAATTGGCCAGGAAGAAAAACTATCTAGTTTTGGCAAAATAGCTTATTGGGAAAATAAAAATCAAGAATTGCTAGAAAAAATTAGGCAATTAATAGTTTCTCCTTCGCCGGGATTTGGAGGGAAATTAATTTTAAAAGCTGATCAAATTGGCAGCTTTGAAAAAAAAGAAATGGTTTTTGTTGATCAGGAAGGAGGTCGGGTTAACCGCTTTCAAGAATCACCCAACATCGCTCAAACTCAAATTAAAGATAAAAATGAGGCTTTCCGTTTGGCCAAGGTCCGGGGCATTATGCTAAAAAGAAATGGAGTTGGAGTTAATTTAGCTCCCGTATTAGATATTGGCTATTTAGAAAATAGTTATATTGTTAGGGAGAGACGATCTTTTTCTGATAATCCCGACCAGGTAACCAGCTTTGGCGAAGCCATGATTAACGGCTATCACCAGGCCGGTATTAAAACAGTTATCAAGCATTTTCCCGGGGGCTTGGGTCGCACTAGCCTTGATCCCCACTTTAATTTGCCGGAAATAAATATCGATCAAGAAGAGCTAGAAAAAGATTTGGTTCCTTTTCAAAAATTAGCTAGTCTTGCCGATGGCATTATGATTACTCATCTTTTCTATCCCCAAATTGATCCTCAATATCCTTCTAGTCTTTCCCCTATCTTTATCAACGCCCTACTAAGACAAAGGCTTGATTATCAAAAACCGGTTATTGTTGACGATTTAGCCATGGGAGCCATCAGCCAAAGTTATTCCCAAGCCCAAGCTCTCGCCTTGAGTCTAAAGGCCGGAGCGGATTTATTTATCATTAGCCAACCAGAAGAGAATCTTTTTGAAGATTTAAAAAAACTAATCGAAACCGACGAAATTAACCCCGCCCTGGTTAATCGCGCCCTAGAAAGAAGCCAAAAGCTATTAAATCCTTAAAATCATCTTGAAAATAGTCCTTTTTTTTGATACTATATTCTACTAGTGATTAAAAAAGCCAATTAACATTTTAGCGTTGATTGTAGGCTTTTAGTTGTTCTTTGATAAAGGAATTATCCTAATTTGTCGCAAATCGAACCATTGGGGTTCGATTTTTATATTCTCCAATAGGAGGGAGAAAATGAGACAGGGAAGCATCCGGGCCAGATCGACGATTCGTAAAGGCAAAAGACGGGACAAGGAACCGTCACCGGAAAACGCTGGGATAGCCGAATTTGAGGCCCTATTTTATGACCTCAATAATTACGGCATACCCCAAAAAAAGTGGGAAGAAATCCTTGGCGTTGTGGCCGAATTGAGAGACTCGCTGGGGTGGAACATTTATGTTCCCCGCCACAAGAAGAAAAGGAGCAAGTGCGGTAACGGTAAGCTTTGTTATCGGTGTCGTCAAGCAATGGAGGAGATAAACAAGATTGATCTTTTTCCCGACATCCGTCTTTGCTGTATTCAGGCAATAGAGAAGGTTAAGAAAATAACCGCCTAATTTATTGCGAGGGAGCATAACTCAAAGGAGAGAATCGTGGCTGGGAAATACCCCTGTTTGCTAGCGCAAATCCTGGAAGAGTTGGCCAAAAGGTTCGGTTCTTCAAAGCTGGCATCAACGGCCGGAGGCGCAAAGTCATACTATGCTTTGCCTCGTTGCAACCAATGTCTCGATACCAGCCTTTCAACACGGGAGCTAATCGAACTCCTAAACAGCGAGCTTAGGCAGGTCATTAGGCATCTTCCTCAAAAAAGGAAGAGGTTCATCGACACTCTGAGAAGAGAAATCCAAGACGAGTGTCAAATACCACTCGTTAGGTAATTCCTTTTTGGGGAGAGGAAAAACAGTTTCACCATTCTTTTGGTGATTTTGGTGATTTACTTCACCCCCTGTTTTTTCCTCTCCCGTTCGTCCCCTGGACTCTCTATCCCAAAATCCCCCCCCCAAAAAATATCTTAAAAATCTGAAGTCATCCGACCCTTAGGGTTAAACAGCTTCGGACCTTTAGAATTAAAGCCTTTTTTTGATATAGATACCCACGGCCTATGGTCGTGGTTTTCGCCTATCTTGAAACAAAACAAGGCGGGGTTAATAAAAGACGCTCCCTAATCTTTTGATTAAAAAGTTATTTTTTCCTTCGAAGATACTTGATGATAACAATGCCAACAACTGCTGGCAGCCAAATTGCCCCATAAACACCAAACCAAATTAAGCCTTTGGCCACTCCTCTCAAAGTTAAAATCATTGACCGAACTGCTTGCTTGAAAACTACCAATGGCCGGAAGGTCTCTGAAGGCTGATAGGGTAGGGCCATTTCGTCAGTAGAAAGATGAACAGTAATCAAAGAAAGCCTGGCAGTTTTTTCCAAATATTCTTGTCTTCCTTTTAAGCTGTCAATTTGGTTTTGGAGATTGATAATTTCTCTTTGGGCGGCCAAAATATCCTCAATTTCTTGAGCTTGGGCCATAATTTCTTCTAATCTTTTTTTCGTTTCCTCTAGAGTAAGTAATTTTTTGTCAATATCTTCATATTGATCGGTCACATCACGAGCACTAACCTGTTCGGAAACAACTTTAACTGCCAAGCTTCTAAAATAGCCTATAACCTCTTCTACTTGATCTGAAGGCACCCGAAGACTAAGATAACCGTAGGGGGCCTCTTCGGGCTGGCTAAGAGAACGAGAGACCATAAATCCACCCACGTCTTCGACTCTTCCCACAATAGACTCAACCGCATCCTCCACTTGCTCAACAACTAAAGAAAGATTAGTTTCTGTTATTACCAGGCGATCCGAAGACTCCGACGGCGGAGTTGATTGGTCTGGAGGCAAAATTCCAATTGAAGAACGAGCTGTCTTGGGACTAGCCGACTCTAGAGCCAGATCCGAAGAAGCAGGGCTATAACCACCATAAGTAGAATCAGAGGATAAGCTTTTTTGACCCAATAAGAAAATAACTGCTAAACCCAGAGAAACTAATAAAAAAGCCGCTAATTTATTTTTTTTGGCCCAATTAAAAATTTTCATTATCTTTTTTTAAGATTAGCGCCAATACCGCCGGTTGTCAACTTTACACCCCCGGGGTGTAAATTCTTGGCCCAATAAAAGAAGAGTGCTATAATATTTTTGTTATTTACCAGGGGTGGCGGAGTGGTCAATCGCACCAGTCTGTAAAACTGGCGGGTTTCCCTACATAGGTTCGAATCCTATCCCCTGGACAAGAGGATGGGTGAGAACCTATCAAAGATTACGGCCTGCGAGGCGAAAAATTTGGTCGCGCTGTTATTACCCCAACCGACAAGACAAAAAAGAGACCCTTGTCGTCTTCGCTGTGTCCGCCGATAATTGCAGCATGAGCCGTATACGAATAGTATTGAAAAGGCGAATGCTAAAAAATGGCGGAAATCCTATCCCCTGGACAAAACTACCACCTCGGAATCTCCACCCCGAGGTGGAAAAGGGAAAGATAAAACTTATCGTTTTGGAGATTGGCGCTTAGCGCGAGCACTGCGAGCGGTTCCTGGCTTTCTTCTCTCTTTTTCTCTTGAATCGCGGGTTAAAAAACCAGCCTTTTTTAAAAGAAGGTGATATTTCTCTCTGTCAACACTGTCCAGAGCTCTGGCTAAACCATGAATAACAGCGTCAACCTGAGCACTTTTACCGCCACCAGCCACCTTAATACTGGCATAGTACTTTCCTTTTGTCTCGGTTACCAAAAGGGGCTCTTCTAGTCGCCCTTGTCTTAGGGTAAAAGGGAAATATTCTTCCACCGGTTGATCATTAACAGTAATATCTCCCTTGCCCTTGTAAAGCCAAACTCGAGCCGTGGCTCTTTTTCTGGAACCGATAGTTTTAGCAATTGGTTTTTTAGCCATAATGATTTTTAATTCTTTAAATTAAAAATAAATTTCAAATATCAAAATCCAAGCATTCCAAATAAACCCTAATCTTTAAGCTTTAAATTTAACTAATTATTTTCTTTATTATTTGAATATTGTAATTTGCGATTTGTTTGGTTATTGGGATTTGAAAATTGGAATTTATTTCTTAAACTTATCTTCAAACCCGTGTTCTTCTCCGGCAAAAACATGAAGCCTGGTAATCATCTTATCCTGCAGTTTATTTTTGGGCAACATTCCCTTTACTGCATGACGAATAACCTTATTTGGCTGTTCAGTAATCATTTTTTTAAAAGAAATTTCCTTTCTGCCTCCCGGATAGCCAGAATATCGTTGGTAAACTTTTTGGTCGGCTTTCCTTCCCGTTGAGCGAATATTGGCGGCATTAATAACCACCACATAATCACCGCAATCAAGGCGACGAGTAAAATAAGGTTTGTTTTTACCCATTAAAAGGGTGGCTATTTGAGTGGCTGTTCTGCCCAAAACCTGGTCTTTAGCATCAATCAAATGCCAAGCTCTTTTAATATCACTTTTTTTGGTAACAGCGGTTTTTCTTTTAATCATTTTTTAGCTTTTTTGGTGGTTTTTGAAGAGGTAGTTTTCTTTTTCCTCGTTGAAGTTTTTTTCTTAGCCGGCTTTTTCTTCTTTTTTTTCTTTTCTTCTGGCTTACTCTGTTCTAAAGGAGAAACCAGTTCAATTTTTACTTTTTCGGCTCGATCACCAATTCTGGTCCCCAATTTTATAATCCGACTATAGCCGCTGGTTCTTTTAGTATATCGAGGAGCGATGTCATCAATTAATTTTTTGGCCGCGGCCGGTTTGGTTAAATAAGCATAAATTAAGCGCCTATTAACAAGATTGGGGTTTTTAGCTTTAGAAATTAAGCGATCAATTTTTCCCTTAATGGCCTTAGCCTTAGCCTCAGTAGTAATAATTGCTTCTTCCAAAAAAAAACAAGTAAGAAGATTTTTAAAAAGAGCTTTTCGGGATTTGGTATCTCGGCCTAATTTTTTCCCTTTTTTTTGGTGTCTCACGACCAACCAACCCCCTTCTTATCTAAAACTTTTTTCACCAAATCAACCGATTTTTTACCTAAATTTTTCACCTCCATCAATTCTTTAGGTCCAGCCTTGGCTAAATCGCTAATGGTTTTGTAACCGGCTTTTTCTAAGGCATTAATTGTCCTGGTGGGCAATTTGCTCTCAGCAACGCTTTCTTTCATTACTGCCGGCTCTTCAGCCTTTTTCTCTCCCTCCTCTTCTTGGTGATTATTAGGTTGGTAAATTTGCTTAAAATAAGCAACCAGGATTTTGGCCGCTTGATCAAGGGCTTTTTGGGCCGGAACGGTGCCGTCTGTCCAAACATCCAAGGTCAACTTATCATAGTTTGTTTCCCGACCGACTCGAACATCATCAACAGCAACATTAACTTTTCTAATCGGGCTAAAGAGAGCGTCAACAACAATTAAGCCCAAAACATCAGAAGGACGATCTTCAGAAGGAGAATAACCCACTCCGTAAGAAACTGTCATTTCTGCTTTAAGTCGACTTTTTTTATTGGCTAAGTTAGCAATTACCAAGTCTTCATTGGCAATCTCAATTTCGGCCGGAACTTCTAAATCTCCAGCCTTAATTTCTCCCGGACCAGTCTTATCTAGAGAAACCTTGACTGATTCGCCCTCTTCTTCGTTCCCATCTTTAACCAAAAAACGAACCTTTTTAAGATTTAAAATTACTTCTACTAAATCCTCTTTGACACCAGGCAAACTGGTAAACTGGTGAGTGGCCTTATTAAAAGTAACGTCGGTAATGGCCGCACCGGGAAGAGCAGTTAGCAAGACTCTTCGCAAAGAAGTTCCTAGGGTATGGCCAAAACCAGCCTCTAGGGGGCTAATTTCAAATTGACTATGATTATTGTCAATTTCTTTCTCTTCGATGGTAAAAGATAAATCCTTCATTTTATTAAATTAAACAAAAGGGGCCCTAATAGCGCCCACTGGTATATTTTAACAAATTAGCTGTTAAATTCAACTACTAAATTAACGGGAATAAAATTCAATCACGGCTGAAATATCAGCATCCACTTCAACATCATCCTTTTTGGGTAATTCCTTAACCGTTCCCACCAGGGCTTTTTTTCTTAACCAACCCGGAATAGAAATTTCTTCCTCCAGGGCTTCTTTAACTTGAGGAATATCCTTGGCTCCTTTAGCCAAAGAAATCACCTGACCCGGACTAACCCGATAAGAGGGAATGGTGACCTTATGATTATCAACCAAAATATGACCATGGTTGACCAATTGACGAGCAGTCCTTCGATTAGGCGATAAACCAAGCCGATATAAAACATTGTCTAAGCGAGACTCTAAAACTTGTAACAAAACCTCATCGGTCGGTTCGTCTTTAACCTTAAAAGCCTGCTTAAAATAAGCCTTCAGTTGGGTTTCGTTTAAACCATAAATTGCCTTTAGTCGTTGCTTTTCTTTTAACTGTTCCGAATAGGGGGTTGGTCGAGAAAACCTTCGACCATGAACCCCAGGGGGAATAGCGCCAGCCCGATCAATCGGACATTTTTCGTAACAGCGCTTACCTTTCAAAAATAACTTTGTCCCCAGCCTTCGACAAATCCGGCATTTTTTATTTTGTAATTTTTTCATATTTTTTATAATTTATGATCCTCGGCGTTTCTTTTTTGGCCGAGGCCCGTTGTGGGGTATTGGGGTAACATCGGCAATTAGATTCATTTTTAAACCTGAGGCCTTTATCGCTCTTAGGGTCGCCTCTCTGCCTGGTCCCGGACCCTTAACATAAACTTCAACCTCCGAAACCCCTTTTTCTTTAGCCGCCGAAGCAGCTTTTTCGGCGGTTACTGTCGCCGCAAAGGGGGTTTGCTTTCTGGTTCCCTTAAAACCAGCATTACCCGCTGAAGACCAGCAAATAGTATTGCCATCCAAATCAGTAATGGTAACAATGGTGTTATTAAAGGTCGCCGAAACATAGACCCTGGCTTTAGAAACTTTTCGAGCCGTTCTTCTTTTGGCCACCTTTTTGCCTTTATTTTTAACTGTCTTTTTTTGCTTTTTTTTCGCCATACTAATTTTTAATTTCTAATTAAATATCGGTCCAATAAGACCTATCAGACCAATATTATTTTGATTTAGGATTTTGAATTTTTAATTTCTAACTATCAATTGTCAACTGTTACTTTTTCTCTTCTTTCTTGGTCTGTTCTTCTATCTTAGTAAAAGCCTCTTTCTTTAGTGCTCCCACTGTTTGCCTGGCCCCTCGCTTAGTCCGAGCGTTGGTTCTGGTTCGTTGCCCCCGAACCGGCAAATTAGCAACATGTCTTCGACCTCGATAAGTATTAATTTGCTTTAATCTCTCAATATTGCCTCGCACTTCCTCTCTTAAATCCCCTTCTACCTTCATCTCTCCCAAAACCTTATTTAGAGCGGCGATTTCTTCCTCTGTCAAGTCTTTGGCCCTTTTGTCAACCTCGACCTTAGCCTCTTCTAGAACCTGCCAAACATTAGATTGACCGACACCATAAATCCTGGTTAAGGCTAAATCTACTTTTTCCTCATCTGGTATATTAACGCCAACTATTCTAGGCATAGTAATTAATTCTTAATAAGTACACTGAAAACACGAATTAAAACACAAATCAAACGAATTTTTTCGTGTTATTCGTTGCCTATTCGTGTCCTTAGTGTTCTTTTTATCTTATCCTTGTCTTTGCTTATGCTTCGGATTTTTACAAGTAACGTATATTCGGCCTCGTCGCCGAACAATCTTGCAATCCCGACATCGTTTTTTTACTGATGATTGAACTTTCATAGCTTTAATTCTTAATTCTTAATTTTAAATTCTTATTCAATTTTTATTTACTAAATTTTTAAAAATTTAATCATTAGTGATTCACTAGAAATTAAGAATTAGAAATTAGAAATTGTAATTAGTAGCGATAAGTGATTCGGCCTCGTTCGTCATCATAAGGGGTCATCTCGACCTTAACCCGATCACCGGGGATAACCTTAATGTGATAAAGCCTCATCTTTCCTGCCAACTGGGCTAAAATTTTGCGCCCATCATCTAAATCTACCCGAAACATGGCGTTGGGCAGAGACTCGGTTACTTCGCCGTCTATTTCTTGATTTTTCTCCTTGGCCATCAATTTCTAATTTTATTTAAAAAACAATTCTTTCAAAACAAGCCCTATTTTAACATTAGTCGACCCCGACTGTCTAGGCACCAACCGGTTTTAGGCCCATATCGATTAGTTTTTTCTTAATTATTTGATAGATTTCTTCAATCGATTGATGACCATTAATATTAAAAAGACGGCCTCTTTTTTCAAAAAATTCTATTACCGGCTTAGTTTGTTGATCAAAAACCGCCAACCTCTTTTTTACTGCTTCCGGCTTTTCATCATCTCGCTGATAAAGGACCCCGCCACAGCTATCACAAATACCGGCTTTTTCAGGCGGGTTGGTTATTAAATTATAAACAGCCCCGCAGTCTCGGCAAATTACTCGAGAAGACAGCCTTTTGATTAAAACTTCTTCGGGAACCTGTAAATTGACAACCAAATCAATTCCTCCGCGGTTCTTTAGGCTTTTTTCTAAAAAAACGGCCTGGCCCAAGCCTCTTGGATAACCATCAAAAATAAGACTGCCTTTGTTTTTAGCCAAAAAATCTTCAACAATTTGGGCCATTAAATTATCAGAAACTAATTTTCCCTGCCCCATAACCTCGGCCACCTTCTTTCCCAAGACAGAATTTTCCTTGGCCAAAGTCCGTAAAATATCTCCCGCCGAAAAATAATTTAGGGAAAAATCGGCCAAAATTTTTTGGGCCTGAGTACCTTTTCCCGATCCCGGCGGCCCGATTAAAACGATATTCATAAAATTAATTTTTAATTTCTAATTTTTAATTTCTCATTCGAAATAGTGAACTTTAGTTTTTTGGTTTCTGGAATAGCGGAGTTTACTCCGCGTTAAAAACCAGAGCGCGCACTGAAGTGCGCTACTTCGAACAATGGAATAGCGAACTTTAGTTCGCGCCAGCCATATAACCATATAGCCGTTGGTTTTTTGTGATTTGAAAAATTGGAAATTGGAAATTGGAAATTATATTCAGTATTTCTCCAAAAACTTATCATAGCCCCTCATTTGAACCATATTTTCTATTAAGCGAACTGTTTCTAAAACTACCGAAACAACGATTAAGACTCCCGTTCCCCCAATGGCCAAACTACCAATACCCGTCAAACCCTGAGCGATAGTTGGCAAAACCGCCACCAAGCCCAAAAACAATGCCCCCGGCAAGGTTACCCGTAAAGAAACTTGCTGTAAATAATCAGCCGTGGGCTTACCGGGCCGAATACCGGGAATAAAGCCACCTGATTTTTTTATTTCTTCAGCAATTTTTTCTGGATTAAAAACAATCATCGTATAAAAAAAGGTAAACAAAACCACCATTAAAAAGTAGGTTAAATTATAAACAGCACCATTGGGGGTAAAAAGATTGGCCAAACCAGCCGCCAAAGAGCTAATTTTCTCATTATCAACGCCGGACAAAAACTGACCCAGCATAGAAGGCAACAAAACCAAAGAAACAGCAAAAATAATTGGGATTACGCCGGCCTGATTTAACTTAAATGGTAAATATGTTGAGCCGCCGCCATACATTTTCCGACCCCGAACTCTTTTGGCATATTGAACCGGGATCCGTCTGGCCGCCTCCGTTACCGATACTACCGCCATCACCACTAACAAGCTCAAAGCCAAAAATAAAATCAAATTAAGACCACCCTGACCAACCATCATTGCTTGAGCAAACCCCTGGGGCATTTGGCTAATAATTCCAGCAAAAATTAACAAAGAAATACCATTGCCCACCCCATAATCAGACACCAAACTGCCCAACCAAACCAACAAGAAAGCTCCTCCGGTTAAGGTGATAATAAAGGTAATCAAGCTTAGAGGATTAAGATTGGTAATAATATTTTGATTGCGCAAAAGAGCATAAATCCCCAAACCCTGGAAAATCGCCAAAGGCAAGGTGGCAATTTTGGTATAAAACTCAATTTTCTCTCGACCGGCTTCTCCCTCTTTAGATAATTGTTCAAAATAAGGAAAAACAAAAGCCAAAAGCTGAAAAACAATTGAAGCATTAATGTAGGGACCCAATCCCAAAGCAATAATAGAAAAATTTGATAAGCTCCCGCCAGAGAAAATATCCAATAAGCCCAAAAACTGATTGCCTAAAAATATTTGTTCCAACACGCCTGTGTTAACTCCAGGAACGGGAATATGGGCCAAAAATCGCAAAACCGCCAAAATAAAAAGGGTAAAGAGGATTTTGTTTCTTACTTGTTTGGCTTGCCAAAGCGGTTTAATAGATTGAAGAATTTTTCCCAACACTCTTTTTAGTAATTTCTAATTTCTAATGATTTAATTTTTTAAAAATCTATGCTAAATTTGGCCGCTCTATTCTTTGAACTAACAGACTTACTGTCTGTGCCAAAACCAGCGCACAATAAATTGCGCTACTCCGAAAAGGGCTGGAGTAGCGAGCTCGTACCGTTTACCCTGCGTGGTACTACGATTAGTTCGCGCCAACTATATAACCATGTAGCCGTTGGTTTTTTGTGATTTGAAAAACTGGAAATTGAGAATTCATCGAAAGCCTATTGGCTTTCGATCACCTCTCCCCCTGCTTTTTTAATTGCTTTTTTGGCCCCAGCCGATACCGGTAAAGCAACCTTAATCACCTTTTCGATTTTCCCCTTAGCCAAAACCTTAACGCCAGATTTTTGGGCTTCTTTTGAGTCAACCAAGCCTTTTTTAATCAATTTTTCCTGATCGACAACAGACCTGGCCCGAAAAACATTTAATTGATCCAGGCTAATAATGATTGGCTTGTCTTGATGTGATTTTAATTTGCCCTTGCCTGGCAAAAGGGGGATCCGCCGAAGCAGTGATTTTTGAACCTTTCTCCCTTCAAAAAGCAAGTGGCGTTTGCTTCTAGCCTTTAGCCCCTTAGCTCCTCGACCAACAGTATGGCCACCTTTGCCAGAACCATAGCCTCGACCAACCCGTTTAGCAGAAGAAACAGTAGTTTTGGGTAAATGACTTAAAACCGGAGTTCGGTTATTCTTGTTGCTCATATTTTTTTAATTTCTTCAAAGCCCCAATAACAGCTTTAACATTGCTTGTTTTGTTATTTGTTCCTAAAATTTTTACTGACATATCTTCATATCCAGCGGCCTCTAAAACTAATTTGATCGATTGACTGGCAATAATTCCGCTGCCTGGAGGGGCCGGTTTCAAAACAACTTGAGCCGCTCCTTGTTTAAAGCGAATATCATGGGGAATGGTTTTGCCCTTCATCGGCGCAGTAAGCATATTTTTCTTGGCCCGTTTCTTGCCTTTATTAATTGCCGACAAAACATCCAATCCCTTGCCTAGAGAAACCCCAACCTTGTCCTGCCGATCGCCAACAACCATCAAGGCGGTAAAAGAAATGCTATTACCACCCTTAGTTTTTTTGGATACCCGCTTAATCTCAATAACTCGATTATAAATCTCGTCTTCTCGATCTCGTCTATTTGATCTTTTTTTTCTATTGTTAGCCATATTGATTAAATAAGTTTATCTATTAAAATTCTAAACCACCCTTCCTGGCCCCTTCGGCTAAAGCCTTAACTTGACCATGAAACTGATAAGAACCTCGATCAAAAACCACTTTTTTAATTTTCTTTTGGGTAGCTATCTTGGCTATTTTTTCTCCTAACAGCCTGGCTTTTTCTATTGGAGCAGCTTTTTGGTCTTTTAAATTTTTGCTGGTCAGACCAACCAAGGTTTCCCTCTTAATATCGTCAATAATCTGGGCACTAATGTAACGATTAGAGCGATGAACCGACAATCGAGGCCGATCGCTGGTACCAAAAAATTTACCCCGAACCCGAACTCGCCTTTTTTGTTGTTGTTTTATTTTATCATTCATGAATATTGTTTTTAGTTTTTAACAGCCTCTCCTTCTCCTTCGCCAATTTTGGCCGCCTTACCGGGCTTTAATTTAATCTCTTCGCCAAAATAACGAATCCCTTTGCCTTTATAAACATCCGGGGGCCGTAGTGATCGAATCTGATAGGCCACCTGTCCCACCTGCTGACGATCAATCCCCAAAACTGTAATCTTATCTCCATCCACCTCAAACCGAACTCCTTCCGGAGCCGGAAAATCAATTTGATGGGACAAACCTAAAGAGAAATTAAGATCCTTGCCTTTCATTTGAGCCACATAGCCCGTTCCGACCACCTGAAGCTTTTTGTTCCACTCTTCATTAACCCCCTTAATGGCATTGGCTAAAAGTTGACGAATAGTCCCGTGGACAACTCGGGCTTTTTTGGTATCAACTCTTCTCTCTACTAATAACTGGCCGTCTTTTTCTAATACTTTTAATTCTTCGGGAATTGTTAAAAAAAGCTGACCCTTGGGCCCATTAATGGTTGCTTTGCTTTTTTCAATAGCAACTTTGGTTTTTTCTGGCAATGGAATTGGCTTCTTTCCTATTTTGGACACCTTATTTAATTTCTAATCAATAAAAATATTCGTTAAATTCGTGTACTTAATTTAAATTAATTCTTGTTTGTTCGTGCATTTACCAAATTCGGCAAATCAGCTCTCCGCCCAAATTTTTCTTTACCGCTTCTTTTGCGGTCATCAGCCCCTTGGGTGTTGAAATAATCACTATCCCCAAGCGCCGATTATGCCAAGATAACTCTTCAACCGAAACATAACGGCAAATTCCTAGTTTCGACAACCTTTTAATATTGTTAATAATTTTGCCCTTTTTACCCCTAAGGTCATTAAGCTCTACTTCTAATTCGGCAATATTTTTTCTAACCAAAACCTTTTTGACTTTAGTCAAATACCCTTCTTTAACTAAAATTTTGGCTAATTTTAAATTAAAACTAGAATAGGGCGTCCTTACCTGGCGCCGGCCGGCTCCATAGGCATTTTTTATGCTGAACAAAAAATTGGCAACTGTGTCTTGGCTCATAATGATTTTTAATTTTTCTAACTTTTAATTGTCAATTGTTATTTCTTACCATGAGGCTTTTTTTACTCCCGGTATTTCGCCCTTATCAGCCAACCTTCTAAAACAAAGCCGGCAAAGCCCAAATTGGCGCATATAACCTCTGGGTCGACCGCAAAGTTGACACCGGTTACGCTGACGGGTCGAATATTTTCGATCCTTTTCTTCTTTTACAATTTTTGATGTTTTGGCCATCCTAATAAAATTTCTAATTATTAATTTCTAATCAATGAAAATATTCGTTAAATTTGTGCGTTTTATTTATAAAAATTCGTTTTATTCGTGTTTTTCAAACGGTGCTCCCATAAACTTGAGCAGGGCTCTTGCCCCTTTGTCGCTGTCCGTATTAGTAACAATCGTTACCTCTAGGCTCCGGGGCCGATCTATTTTATCATAGTCCACCTCAGGGAAAAGCGTATTTTCTTTTAAACCAATGGTGTAATTACCATGACCGTCAAAGGCCGATAATGGCAAACCTTTAAAATCTTTTACTTGAGGTAAAACCAAATGAAATAATTTGTCCAAAAAATCACCCAAATAGCGTTTTCTTAAAGTAACCGATAGGCCAATTGGCGCTCCTTTTCTAAGAGAAAAGCCGGAAATAGATTTTTTAGCTTGATTTACTTTAGGTTTTTGACCGGTAATTAAAAACAAGCTTTCCTTGGCCCGTTTAAGGGCTTCTTTATTATCACTATCGGCAGCTATTCCCATATTAACAACCACTTTGCAAACTTTAGGAACAGCCATATCATTGTCTAAGCCTAATTCCTTTTTTAAAAAAGGAGCCGCTTCTTTTTTATATTTTTGCCAAAAATTATCCATTTTTTAAATTATTCTAAATTAGTTCCTGGCATTTTTTACAAATTCTTAATTTTTCACTACTTTTGCCCTTATTTTTTGATACCTGATAGCCCACTCTAGTTGGCTGGTTGCACTTGGGGCAAATTAACATCACCTTAGAAACATCTAAAGGACGAGCCATATCAACAATGCCCCCCTTATCGCCTTCTTTTTTGGGGCGAATGGCCTTTTTATAAACATTTATTCCCGGCACAACCACGGCCTTTCTTTTAGGTAAAACCTTATCAACGGTTCCTTCTCGACCTCGGTCCTTTCCGGCTATGATTTTAACTTTATCGCCTTTTTTAATTTTCATGGTTTAAATTTTTAACTTTTTATAATTTGAAATTTGTTATTTGTTTGGAAATTGGTAATTGAAAATTGGAAATTATCTATTACACTACTTCTTTTGCCAGTGAGGCAATTTTGTTATATCCGGCTTCTTTGACTTCTCGAGCCACCGGCCCAAAAATTCTTGATCCCAAAGGTAAACCGTTATTGTTAATAACTACCCCGGCATTATCGGCAAAACGAATATAACTGCCATCGTCTCTCCTGGTTTCTTTTTTAGTTCTGACCACCAAAACATTAACTTTGTCACTTTTTTTTACCTGGCCGGCCGGGGTCGCTTCTAATACCGTGGCTTTAACAATGTCAGCCAAACCGGCGACACGTTTTTTAGAAAAACCAGGTAGTTGTATTACTAGTAATTTTTTAGCCCCACTATTGTCGGCCACCGTTAAAACTGTTCTTAGTTGAATCATTTGATAATCTTTTCAATTTTAAAATTTTTTCTTTTACTAATTGGCTTACTGGAAACAATGATCACTTCATCCCCAATTTTAGCTTTTTCCTTCTCATCATGAACCAAGTATTTTTTCCGTCTAGTAAAAACTTTTTTATATTTGGGGAAAGAATCAACTTCCTCCACCAAAACCTTGACGGTTTTGGAGCTTGGCTTGCTAATTACTGTTCCGGTTAAATTTCTTGTTTTTTTGGTCATTTTTTAAGCTGTTTCTTAATCTTTTTGGCTGATTTCTTTTCGGTAATCTTTGTTTTAATGATAGCAATTTTTTTCTTTAGTTCGTCAACTTGGTGAACATTTTTAATCTTGCCTAAGTTTTTGTCAACCACCAATTTAGCTAAATTATTGTTTTCCTTACTTAATTCTTTTTCTAACTTAGCCAAAGACATTTGGTCAATTTTTTCTTTCTGGTCTTTTTTCATAATAATTTTTTAAAACTCCTGACTAACAATTTTTGTTTTAAAAGGCAATTTGTAAGAGGCGAGCCTTAGGGCGTCCTTGGCCACTTCTTCAGAAACACCACCAATTTCACAAATAATCCGCCCGGGGCGAATTACTGCCACATGAGCCTGAACATCCCCTTTACCACCACCCATAGTTGCCCCAGCCGTCTTTCCGGTAATTGGTTTATCATTAATCACCCTTATCCAAATTTTTCCTTCTCTTTTAGTGGCATGGACAATTGCCTGTCTGGCCGCTTCTAATTGACGCTCATTCATCCAACCACACTCTAAGGCTTTTAAACCATATTCGCCAAAAGCAATTTGATACCCTCGAGTAGCCTTTCCTTTCATTGAGCCGCGAAACTGTTTTCGGTATTTTACTTTTTTAGGAATAACCATTCTTTATTTAATTTCTAATTTCTATTCAATTTTTAATGATTTAATGTTTAAAAAATCTATGCTAGACTTGGCCGTTCCATTCCTTGGACTAGCAGACTTACTGTCTGCGCTCGAACCGACGCGCAATAAATTGCGCTACTTCGAAAAGAACTGGGGTAACGAACTCACAGTCCGCGCCAGCCATATAACCATGTCGTCATTTTTATTTCTTATAAATCCACACCTTAACTCCCACATAGCCTTTTCTGGTTAGGGCCGGTCTTTGGGCGTAATTAATATCGGCCCTGATGGTGCTAGTGGGCACCTTGCCGGCAGAAAATTTTTCCTGACGACCAATTTTGGATCCGCCAATTCGGCCGGAAAGACGAACCTTAATCCCTTCGGCCCCGGCATTCATTACCTGATCCAATTCTCGACGCATAATCCGCCGATGGGGCATCCGATTTTCTAATTGTTCGGCAATTTTTTGGGCCACAAAAGCGGCTGATAAATTAGGTTCCTTAACTTCTTCTATCCTAATTTCCAAATTCTTTTGCGGTTGTTCTAAAGAAACAATTTTGCAAAGTTCTTTCTTGAGAGCCTCCAAATTTTTACCGCCTCGACCAATCACTACCCCCGGTCTGGTGACCATCAAGGTAATCTTCATTCTATTAAAGGAACGCTCAATATTAATCACCGTTAAGCCGGCCGAAGATAATTTGTCCCGCAAAAAACGCCGGATTTTAACATCCTCTAAAAGTCTTGCCCGATATAGTTTTTTATCACCTACTGCCCAATTAGACCGCCAGTTATCACCGGCAACCAAACGATAAGCATAAGGATTTACTTTTTGACCCATAATGATCTTTAATTTTCCAAATTAAAAATAAATTCTAAATATCAAGTTCTAAATTCTAAACAAATTCTAATTTTTTAAATCCCAAACTTAATTTAAATTATTGTTTGAATATTGTAATTTGTGATTTGTTTGGAACTTGGAAATTGGAAATTGGAAATTATCTATTTTTTCTTCTTTTTTTGAGCCTTTTTCGGCGACTTTACTTTCTTTTTTTCTTCTTTGTTTTCTTTTTCCTCCAAGATAACCTTTAAGTGCGACAATCTTTTTTGGATCATTCCACCATCAAAGCGTGCTCCATGAGAGTAGTCTAGTCTTTTAAAACGGGCCCCCTCATTAACAATAACCTGAGCAAGAAATAAATTATCTTCACTCAAATTAAGATTGTTAGTTGCATTAGCCGAAGCCGAAGCAACCACTTTTTTCATAATTCTGGCCCCTTTTTGAGGCAAATGATCCAATATAGTTAAGGCTTCCGATAAATTTTTGCCTTTAACTGTCTCGGCTACCAACCTTAACTTTCTTGGTGATATCGATAAATGTTTTCCTTCCGCTTTTGCTTGAACCATGGGTTTTTAATTTTCCAAATTAAAAATAAATTCTAAATATCAAGTTCTAAATTCTAAACAAATTCTAATTTTTTAAATCCCAAACTTAATTTAAATTATTGTTTGAATATTGTAATTTGTGATTTGTTTGGAACTTGGAAATTGGAAATTGGAAATTATCTCTTATGTTTTCTCAATCGTTCGCTTGACCATCCGACCATGACCTCTAAAGGTCCGGGTAGGAGAAAATTCCCCCAAACGATGACCAACCATATCTTCTGAAACAAAAACCTCAACAAAGTCCCGACCGTTATGAACGTTAAAACGATGGCCAACAAATTGAGGCGAAATCTGAGAATTTCTAGCCCAAGTCTTAATTGGCTCCTTGTCACCCCGTTCAAGCTTTTCCAAAAGCTTTTCATCAACGTATGGTCCTTTCTTTAATGATCGAGACATAAATAAAGTTTCTAATCCTTAATTTC
>JBMNVW010000002.1:0-100927 GCA_050947035.1 Patescibacteria group bacterium | reverse complement strand
AATTTAAATGAGTTGCTTAAAAATAAGCAATCCAAAAAAACTATCTTCCCTGTGGTTGATAAGACCTAAAAAAAATAAAAGGAAAAAGTCCTAAGCCTCTGACGATAAGTTAGAAACTTGTTGTCCTCCTTGTCTCATCTGAGAAAGAGTTCTCTGGCCAAACCAAACAATCGCTAAAACGATTGCTAACCCCAAAATCAGAAAATATTCTGATAGGGTTAAAAAGATGGTCTCCAGAGAAAAGGTGATTGGATTAGGATTGCTAAGATAACTTCCCCAAATGTTTGTCCCCAAGTCATATAGGAACATTAAAACGAAAAAAATTCTCGCTCCAACTAGAGTTTTCTCGTTTAAAACGGGAAGAATAATTCGATAAACGCTCTCATTCTTAATTGCTTTCTCGACCTCCTTAAGGTCTAGGAAAAGTAGGGCCGCTAAGATCTCGGACAGCGATGTCATGATCGATAGTCCCAAAGCTATCTCTTGAGAAAGACCAATCTTTCTCATGGGGATAACACTTAGCTCAAGGTCCCTTGCGAACAAGTAAACCCCGACCACCACCATAGCCATCCCGGAAATCACTAAAAATAAAAAGAAAACAAGACTCAAGCAGTAAAGAAAGCACCTACCAAAAGACTGATACTCCTCCACCTTGGCCTCCTCCCTATCTGTCAAAACCTTTTCGCGCTATTGCGAAAATTAAGCTAAATTATATCAAATAGTCCTATAATGTTCAATATTGGGAGACTAGTTTCGGGGCGGGGGGTAAAAAGTTAAAGACGGTTCTTGTGATTGCTATTAGCATAAAAAAACATTGCCAACTCTGCTCCCAAAATAATACCTAAAAAATTTATAATAAGATTGTTTATTTGGCCAGTAAAATTAACCATATCTTGAGCAATTAAGTAAAAAGTAGCGTAAGCAATTGGTGGCACCAAAGAAATGGCCACAGCAATACCAGCGCTAGTATCAGAAGTTTTGGGCCAAACCCACAATAGGGCGCTAATCATGCCAATAATTAGAGCAACAAAAAAATTATCAATGAGCAAGGCCTCAGGAGGAAGGCTTACCTGACTTAAGTTAAGATTGGTCAAATTCAATAGCCAAAAAATGAGGCTTGTTGCAAAAACTACCCCTATTACTAAAAACAAAGAACAAATCGCTTTAAAAACTTTCTTAAAATTACCCGATCTTGCTAAAACCACTAATGAAACGATTGGATCAATAAAAGGGGCTACCAACATTGAACCAATAATTAAATAAATATTATTAGCCTTGACCCCAAAAGAAGCAATCAAAGCCGAAAAAATAGAAAGCAAAATTAAATCTTGATCGGGTTTTATTTCTTCTAGGGCTCTTTTTTCTAGAGACTTAAGATCCGGAAACTTCATAAAACCATGATATCAAGGGATTAAAAGAAGGGCAAATATTTATGGGCGGAAGGGGTGGGATTTCCGCCCAATCTTAGCATTCGGCTTTGGGGTATTATTCATACACGCCTCATGCTGCGATTTCTTGGCGGACAGGCTTCTCGTCCCATCCTTTGCTTTGCGGAAGGGGTGGGACTCGAACCCACATGGGCCAATAGGCCCGCTGGTTTTCGAAACCAGTTCCTTAGCCATTCGGAGCACCCTTCCGGATAGAAACTCAAAACTCAAAGTTCAAAATTCAAAATAATGCTTACTTCTATACTCTTTAGTCCATCTTCTGGGTAATTCACTATTCGTAAATGTGGAAATAGCGGGCTTTAGCCCGCGCTTATTGATTTCAAGGCGCGAACTTAAGTTCGCTACTCTAAAATATGCGTTCCCGAGAGGATTCGAACCTCTGACCTACAGTTCCGCAAACTGTCGCTCTATCCGGCTGAGCTACGGGAACAAGAAAAAAATACCCCCTTTCTTATAAATTATATATTTAAAATAATTTTTTAAATCCCGCTTTAGCGGGATATCCAGCTCCCGCCTAAAACGGCGGGCAGGGAGCTTGCAGGAACAAGACAAGCTAATTATATCAAAGACTGCTTAAAAAGAGGGTTTTGGAGTAAAACTATTTTTCTTTTTTATCTTTCGAAGAAGAATCCAAAGGAAAGGTTTTGGCCAGCCAGTCAGTGCCTTTCTCAATAAAATTAGGATCTGGCTTGTGGTAAGGCAAAAAATCTTCCATAATTTCTTTAACCTCTTCTTTATCTTGATTGCCCAAAGGCATAATTAGTCTTTTGGGGAAACTAAGATAGGTGTTAACATAAAGAACATTTTGACCCTCTTCCTGATTAACAAAAAAATAATCTAGGCTATTCCAAGAATGTTTTTGTTCATCCCAAACTAGACCCTGATTGGTAATTTTATAACTAATTGTTTTTGGGGGTTGGGTAGAAAGAATGTAGTAAAGAAAAATTAAGGCAAAAATGGCGGCAATTAAAAAATATTCCTTGGCAAAAAATAAAATAATAGAAATCAAAAGGGCAATTGATAAAACCGTGGTCCAAAAATCCTTATTTCGGGGTTTAAAAATTCTTTCTGGGGCTTGCCAGGAAAGAAGGGTTTTAACTCGATAAGAAGGAATCACTTCTTGGGGAGGAGGCGGGCTTTGGGTGGCTTCTTCTTTTTTATCAACCATTAAGATCATTTTATACTAGTTGGCTTTTTATTTGCAAGGGTTCGATTAAAAATGGCGGTTTTGATATAATTTGAGGGTCCAAGGAGAGTTGCGCCGAATGGTTAAGGCACAGGTCTGCTAAACCTGGACTCCGCAAGGGGTCTGTGGGTTCGAGTCCCACACTCTCCGCCTAAATTAGATTTGTTTTTGCCAATTTCAGGTATGTTAGCTTGGAAGGGTGCTCCGAATGGCTAAGGAACTGGTCTTGTCAGCCCAAGGCTGATCCGCCTCGGGCGGAAAAACCATGTATTACGTTTATATTCTATTATCAAAAAAGAGTAAAAAACTATATAAGGGGTTAACATCCGACATTAAAAAACGGCTAAGCGAACACAATAAAGGAAAAGTTGACAGTACTAAGAATGGCAAACCTTGAAAAATGATTTATTATGAAGCGTTTTTATCAAAGAAAGACGCCAGAAGAGAAGAATTATTCTTAAAGTCTGGCAAAGGTCGAGAAAGAATAAAACATCTCTTGAAAAATAGTATTTAATAATTCGCGGAAGGGTCGGATAATGGTTATTCCACTGGTCTTGAAAACCAGCGGGCGCTAAGCCCATGTGGGTTCGAGTCCCACCCCTTCCGCAAAGCAAAGGGATGGGAGGAGAAGTTTACCCGCCATTTTAGGCGGGAGTCCCACCCCTTCCGCCCGCGCCCTTCTTGTTCCCGTAGCTCAGCCGGATAGAGCGACGGTTTCCGGAACCGTAGGCCGCGTGTTCGAATCACGCCGGGAACGCCTATAAAAAGGGAAAAAGCCCAAAAAATATTAATTTTAAAAAAGCTTATTTAATTTAAGGGCTGGTATAATTAGGGGGTTGGAGAGGTCGCATAGTGGTCGAGTGCGCATGTTTGGAGAACATGTATGCCCGCAAGGGTATCGAGGGTTCGAATCCCTCCCTCTCCGCCAAGTTTTTCTCAATTATTTATTAAATAAAACAGAGGAATAAAATAGAGTAAAAATATTATCCTAAAAAATACAAAAAAGCTTTATATACGCCTTTTTTAAATACATAGTAAAACTAGATAATCGTTCATTTTTCAGTAAAAAAGAGAAAGGGTAAGGCAGTAGTTTTCCACAACTTTCCCCCAAGAAAAATTACCGCAAAAAAGAAATTTATTGGGCCAAAGCTAACCCCCAAACCTTAGGGATTCCTACCTTTTTTAAAACCCTGACTGCTTCTTTCATTGTTGCCCCACTCGTCCAAATATCGTCAATCAATAAAACCGGAGGAAGGCTAATAGAGCAATTGGCTAATCTTTTATTATTAATAATAAAAGCTCCCTTAACATTTTGACGCCGATCCTTCTCTTTTAGGCTAAATTGAGGTCTGGTCTCTTTATTTCTTAATAACAACTTTGTTTCTAGGGCTAAACCATAATGTTTAGCTACTAACCGACCAATGATTTCGGCCTGATTAAACCCCCTTTGGCGAAATTTATTCTTGTGAAGGGGAATGGGAACAATTACCGGATCTTCATTGTCAATAAAATTTTTAAAAGGCAAAAACCTATCATCATCTTCAAAATAAGCCAATCCGTTTAGGGTTAAATCTTTTAAGGCAGAGAAAAGATAGGGTTCAAATTTTATTTGGGCAATTATTTTTTTAAAAAAGGGATGGTAGGGAAAAGCTGAAACCAAGCCATCAAGAAAATAACCTTTTTGACAATCCTGATGAGTCTGACCAGTTAAGGAGGGCTTAAGGCAATAGGGGCAAATTTGTCTATCTAAATATGACATTTGCCTCTGACAAGAAGGGCAAATAAAACTGCCTTGTTTTTGACAAAGCAAACAGTGGGGAGGAAATAACAAATCAAGAAAAAAATGACTAAGCTTGACCATGTTTTAATTCTACTCCAAACAATACTATTGGAGAGATCCTGGATCTCTTAAGTAAATCCTATAGATAGATCCAGGATCTATCTATGAAAGATGCCCTAAATAAAATGATAAAATTAAAAGACAACAAATTAGTAATTGTTGTCATTTTATCCTGAGGCACCTCAGGCGACCGAAGGGTCTCTGTAGAGAGTTTCTGAGATTCTTCGGGAGTACTCTCAGAATGACAAGAAAAAAAAGACTCAGAATGACGAAAAACAGTTTAAAGTCTAAAATCAAAACTTAAAATCGAAATTAAAAATTCATTGGAAAATTGGTCGATTGAAAATTAAAACTTAACTAAAATGCTAATAAAAAATTATAAAGCTTATCGAGACTATAAAATTTTGGCTGAAAAAGAGGCTGGAGTCGTCCTAAAAGGCCCAGAAGTCAAAAGCTTACGAGCCGGCCAGGCCAATCTTGATGGCGCCTTAATCCACTTTAAAGACAAAGAGATTTTTCTAGTCGGTGCCTATATTGCCCCTTATCCGGCCGCCCAAGAACCCTTGGATCCTCGAAGAAACCGAAGGCTTTTGTTAAACAAAAAGGAATCCTTGTCTTGGTACAATAAAATGAAGCAAGGAAAATTGACCATTTTACCGCTAGAATGGTATAATAAAGACAATCTAATCAAGCTAAAAATTGGCCTGGGAAGAAAAAAGAAGGTCAAGGGAAAAAGGCCGATTGATTCTCAAAGTCGAGAATTCCGACAAGGATAACTTTAATAGAGGCAGAAAATATCTGACTATAGAAATAATAAATTTCAAAATAATAAACGGATTAGCGAAATTTATTTCGCGCCAAAAGATAAGCGCGCGGTAAACTGCGCTATTCCAAAACAAGACAACTATTCAACAATTTAGCAATCTCATTTTCATTGGAAATTGTTTGGATTTTGAAAATTAGTAATTGAAATTTCCCGCCAAAGGCGGGCTCGGGGATGTATTTGATTCGACGAGTTTGGCTCTTTTAAAATCCGCAAGCCGGGAATGGTTTAAACCCGTTAAACAAAACCAAAACTAAATGCCGACAGCAATGTCGACTACTCTGTTGAGCCAGAGCTGAATTTTGCTTTTGCATAAATTCTTAAAGTCTCTTGCCTCAACTAAAAGAGCATTTTTAGGAGTCTTTTCTTATCGAGAGCCTAAAGGTGACAACCCAGATAAGATGCGCCCATTGGTTGTTTGTCTTGATAACTAATTGAGCAAAGAAAAAATCTAAAAGACTTACTTTAAAATGGCTGTCAATTGCCAATATTTTGAAGGAAAGCTATTAATTGACTAAGCTTGTAGAAATTTTAAAAAGTTACATTCGGACGGGAGGTCACACCTCCCCATCTCCACAAATTTAAACTCAAAAACTAAAAAATGGCAATTGTTACATTGCTAAACCAAAGGCTCCCCATTGGGGAATTGTTAGCGCGGAGTAAACTCCGCTACTTCACTAAAAAATGGAATAGCGAACTTTAGTTCGCGCCAAAAGAAAAAGCGCGGAGTAAACTCCGCTACTGCTAATTAAAATAACAATTTAACAATGAATTTACTACTCCAACACCACTTTCAGAAGTTTATCAGAAGTGCCGATAACGGCTACAGTTTCATCAGGAGAAATTATTAAAGCTCGAGCCTCGTCAAGACCAAGCGCTGTAGTTTCATTGTCAGTTTCTCCTGTTTCTTTGTTAACGGCTAAAAAGCGGCTATTTTCTTTGTCAACTAAATAAACATTTTCAAAATCGGCCGCTGTATAAACCAAAACCTGATCACCCAAATCGGCTACATTATAAGTATCTTCTAAGTAGCCCTGATAAAGCTTATATAGCTTGCCGCTAGCTAACCAAATAGCCGCGTCAATACTAATTGAGGCCTTATCAGAAATCGTCGGTAATTCTTCCTTATTCCATTTTCTAATCACCCCAAAGCCCCCTTGCGTCGCCGGATATTGCCAAATAACGTTGTTTTCAGTATCTAAAAGATATAAATTGCCCAGCCAACCATAAAAATCAACTATCTTGCCCCACGAATCATCAGCCTCAATAATTTTGTTTAAAGTATTATTAGCAATTTCATAAAAACCGTCATCAGCTAATAAAACAATTTTTCCGGCCTGATAAAACAATTGTTTAGATTTTTTAATCTTTTCCTCACCCAAAACTACGTTTGACTCTTTATCTTCCCAACTCAAGGAATAAACTTTGCCATTATCGTTATCAAGAAGATAAATCGTTTTTCCGGCGCTAAATAGATCAGTTAATATTAATTCAGGGTCTATTTTTTCTAAAGAGAAAAAATCATCTAAAACGTTATCGGAAGGAGGAGACTCTTGAGTTAAGTCTGCCAGAAACTGATTTAGATCTTGTTTTAGCTGATCTGCCTCTTCTTGGCTAGTTTGATCAAAATCAGTATTAACCAAAAGATCTTGGGCCTCAGAAGCAATTCTGACTGCCTGATCTTTATCTAACGAAGCCAAACCTTGAGCCTCTTGATATTTGGTTTGAGCCTGACTAATAGTTTCTTTTGCCAATCTTTGTCTATTGACCCCTCGTTGACGAAAAAAGAAATATCCTCCAACTAACAACCCCAAAGCTAAAACTATACCCATTACGGGAATTAGCCAACGACCAAAAGAGAAAGGAAAAGAAAAATTTTTCACTTTATTTTTAGTATTTACTGGCGTTTTTGCCTCTATATTTTCTTCATCAACAACTAGCTCTATCACTAAACCGGCGGCATCGCCATTTTCAGACGCCGAAGACAAACCATCGGAAAGTTGACCAGCTACCTCTTTTAAATCCTCCTTGGATAAGGCTTGCTGAATTAAGTCGTCCCTTAAAACATAAAAACCAGTTGTTCCTAAAATTATCAAATCACCCTTTTCGGCCTTGCCAGAAGAAGAGACAACCTCTTTTTCCGATTCTCCAACTAAAACTGCCGAAATGGTTGGGCCTCGCTTAACCAGTACTTTGCCTTCACCTAAAATAGCAAAATACCATAAGCCATTCCAAAAAACTCCCGCCACAATCTCAACAACAAACTCTAATTGACTTTCCAAAACTTCATCCCTAATCGCCTCTAAGGAATCAACCAGCCTTTGCATTGGCCAACCACCAGCTTGTTCATAATATTCTTTCTGAAGCCGATCAATTAAGTCTTGACCAAACTCAGGATTAACGCTCTCCTGGCCAGTAGCAGACAAAGAAAAACAAGCTAAAAGCGAGCCTCTTTTTTCCAAGAGATCCTTATTCTCCGGGGTAAAGAAATAGCTTTGCGCCCAAGACGACTCGTTATTAGTACCTAAAATTTTGGCGACTTTTAAGGAAAAATTGTCCATGTTTTTACCTTTTTTAGATAACTGTTAATAATGATATTAACAGCCCCAAGACCGTTAAGGCAAGTAGAAACCAATTGGCAGCTTTAAGCAAAAAGTCCATATTGGTTTTAAAAAGATTGCTCATTAAGCTAATTTGCCGACCGACAATTAATAAAAAAATAGTTTGACCTAAAAATAAAAAAGGCAAAAACCACCTTAACAAAAAATTCAGGCCAAAATTGGCAAAAAAACTATTTAAATCCATTTTAGTTTAATTTATTTGACTGCCTCCTCTCTTAGCTTCCTTAACGTACTAGAAACTTCTGCCGGACGAGGAACTTTAAGAAATTCAATTGTTGGCTTGGCTCCAGCAGTTTGGATATAAACATCACCAAAATTAAAAATAATTCCAAAAAGACCACCCATGTTGTGGGTGACGTCTTCTATTTTTTCCAAGTTGGCGTCGGAAACTTCTCGATAAATAAGGTCATGAAAGTCAATATCAACAACTCTTTTACTAGAAATAACGCTAACATTAAAGTACCAAGTTAACAATCCCGACCAAGAAACTAATAAAGCTAAAACAAGCCAAGCATAAACAAGAGTTGTTTGTAAACCAACCGAAATATTTGATAACCAACCAAAGTGAATTGCTGGAGAAACGGCTGAAACCATTAATAATGAAAAAATCAGCCAGGGTAAATTGCTAACAGGATGACGACGCAAAACTACCAAGGCCTCTTCATCTTTATCTTTATCGGCAAACCTAACCCCTTTAGGCTCCACTGATAAACCAGCCCCGGGGCGGATTTTGTGGGCGATATCATGAAAAGAACCGTTTTTTCCTTTTGGTTTTTTTTTATTTTTCAAAGAAGAGGGGGCTTTCTTAGACTTATCCCTTGCTCTTTTCTTTTTATCTTTTTCGGAAGCTTTATAAATAAGAGCCATACCTTGTTAAATTTCCAAATTCCAACTTCCAACCTGCCTGCCGGCAGGCAGGTTTCCAAACAAATTCCAAGTTCCAAGCTCCAATCCGCCAGCTGGCGGACAGGTTTCTAATAAATTCTTAATGATTTAATGTTTATTCTCCTCGTCATCCTGAGGGCGAAGCCCGAAGGATCTTGTTCCTTTCCCGAACGGGATTCTTCTCCGCCAGTTGGCGGATCAGAATGACAAAAGAAAAATTGCCATTTCCCTAACTTTGAATTTTTAACTTTTAATTATCAACTGATTCTGATTATATCTTATTTCTTCTCAATGTTAAAAAGAGGGGAGCGAATGGCCACAAAACCCGGGGCTCGAAGGTTAAAGGCCTCCAAAAATTCTGACCCCGAGATAGAAACCTCCCCCTTATTGGTTTGAAAAACAACTGTGCTGGTTTGACCATTATTACCATAGCGAACAGAAACCGATGAAACATTTGTATAGGCCCCACCATTATCGTTGGCCTTATTTTTCATCTCCTCCAAAGAATAAGGATCTCCGGTAACACCGTTAATAGGACATTGATTAATCGTTACCGGCAAAATCCTGGCATCGTCACGATGATTTTTTAACACCAACCAAGCATTGAGAATATCGGCCATTTCCACCTCAGACAACCAGGGATGAGAACGACCACAAGTACCAGTACCGGTATTAAACCCTCTGGTATACCAAGAGCTATAAAACCAAGGAGAACCGGCCTTACTTTCCCAAGCACGAGAAGCAAAACCCTCCCCTCCATTACCATCGGTGGTATCCCAACCGGAAGTAGTTAAATAACCACCAGCAGTAGAAGAATAATAGGTAACCACATCTTCTATTATCTTTCCTCGAGTGTCTACAACCGCTTCCCGCCAAGCCGAAGGCGGGTTGTCCGCCTTGCTTTTAGAAAAAACCTGACAGGCTTGAGTAGTACAAATAGCTTTCCCATCTTTTTTATAACGATAAGCATAAGTCCGGGCGGCAATAGCCTGAGCCTTTAGGGCTTCTTTGGGCCAAGAAGAAGGCATCTCAGCAATCCCCATTAAATAGTAGTCTTCAAAATTAAGAGGACCATAGCCAGAAACCAAAATATCTCCCCCAGTATCTTTTTCCACTGGCTCTTTATCATAATAGGCTTTCAAAATATCTCGATAGTTTTGACCGTCATCGGCCCGGCCCTTAGCTCCATATTGGCTCATGCCCTTGCGGTGAGTCCAAGCCCCAAAGGAAAACACCGCAAACCAACTGCCCCCACCAGGATTACAATAAGAAGGGCTTCCTGGTGGCCCGGAGCAGGGGATATTAGAAATCGGCACTTCGCCAACTGCGGAAGTAAAACTGCCCGACCGAGCCGCTAACAACTCTTTTTGTTTGGCTGATAATTGAGCCTTATACTGTTCGGCGCTCTTAATTTCCCCTTCCAAAAACTCCCGCCTTTTTGCCAATGAAGTTTTGGCAACAGCCAAATCTTGACGAACTTTTTCTAATGATTCCTTGTCGCGCTTTAGTTGGATTAGATTCTCGGCAATAGCGATTAAATCGCCTTGGTCTTTGCGAGCGGCAATTTTAGCAAAAGACACTTCTCGAGCTAAATCGGCCGCTTCATTTTCAGAGGCAAAAATTGTCAACAAGGGGGAAGAGGAAGAGCGTTGTTTAATATATTGACTTCTTACTCTTTGTTCAAACATCGCTTTTTGGTAAACCAGATCATCAGTTCGCTCTCCAATTGTTAGGGCCAATTGATAAACTCTTTGCTCAACACCAACAATCCGACTTTGAATATCAGTAATTTTGTTAGCCAAATCGCTGGACTCCTGTTTTAGAGGACCAATGGCAGCATTAATATTGGCAATCTCTTGTTCAATTTCTTCCAAACTCATCTCATCAATAGATTTAGAAAAAACCGGAGAATTACTTAAAAAAGTAAGCCCCAATAACAAGATTAGTAATAATACTATTAAAATTTTCTTCATAAAACTGTTAAAATGACAATTAGAGTCAGATTCTATTAAGTAACTAACGACTAAATTTAGTCTAGCGGATTTTCCAGAATATGGACTAGCTAACTTTAGTTAGCGCTGAAAATTAAGCGCGCACTAAAAGTGCGCTAGTCCAATTATTTTCTTGATTTTTAGATTTTGTGATTTATTTGATATTTAGAACTTAGAATTTATTTGTAAATTGGTAATTAAAAATTGGAAATTTTCTAATATCATGGTATCAAACTTAGCTTTTTTTTGCTATGATTGATATAATTATTAACTTTGCTAAAAAGCATCTAATAAAAATGAAAAAAAGATTATTGATTTTTCTTTTCTTGCTGGCTTTTGTTATTTTTCCTTTTTTTTCTACTCCCGTAATAGCGCAAACGCTATTCATTTCTCCAACAACAGGAACTACGACCACCACTTTTGAGGCCGAAATTTCCAATGTGGAAAATAGCGGAAAATATCAAATCAAAATTAAAGGATATCGGGGCTCCTATCCTGAGCAAGCCATAGACTTAGAAAATGGCGATTCCACATCTCTTACAATCGGTCCTATTGATGAATTAGGAACATTCCAAGCCCAAATTTATTATAATTTTTATGAACCAGTAGGCAACACTGTACCGATTACAATTACAGAAGAAAAAGACCTACAGTGTTATGATCCTTGCAATCAGTCCAGTATCTGTCCTCAAGAGTGTCCACCTCAGTATTTATATGAAGGCGTTTATTACAATAAAAATGATGACCCCTTCCTAGTTCAAGAAAAAGGGTGGTATTGCACACCGGAAGGTATGTCAAATGATCCCCCACCTGCCCGGCCTACCCCATCTGACAATATAACTTGCGATTCTGGAAATGGCGTCCAAACCGCCCTAGGTTGTATTCCCACCGATCCAATGGCACTAATTAAATGGATCTTCCCTTATCTTTTAGGCTTTGGCGGGCTGGCCGCTTTTGCCTTGATTGTTTTTTCCGGTATCCAAATTCTAACTTCGGCTGGTAACCCGGAAAAGGTTCAGGGCGCCAAAGAAACCATTACCTCGGCCATAACCGGATTGCTTTTTATAATCCTGTCGCTATTCTTGTTAAGGTTAATCGGGGCCGATATTCTTCAAATACCCGGATTTTAAAAAATAAAAAATTTGGTATATTAAAATTATGAGCAACCAAAACCTAGCTTCAATAATCCCAGGATATGACGAGCTGCCCGACAACGTTTTCAAAAATGGAGGCGAAAAAGGAATTAGCCAATGGGAAAATCTTAGCGATATTGTCTCTGACATCCTAATCTACGTTTTCCCCATTGCTGGCATTTTGGTTTTTATTTATCTTCTTTATGGAGGACTCAACTTAATGATGGCGGCCGGCAATGAAGAGGGAATAAGAGAGGGTAAGGCAAAAATTACCAACGCCCTGATTGGTTTCTTAATTATCTTTGCCGCCTACTGGATCGTCCAAATTCTGGAGATAGTTTTAGGTATTAGCCTGCTTGATTGGTAAAAAAATTGCCAATTAAGTAATAAGAATGTTAAACTTCAATCAAATGAACAAGAACATATTAGCTCTCGATCTTGGCAAGGCCTTTAAAATTAACCCCGACGAAGGAGTTGGCGAAGTTAGTCAATTCAAATCTCTTGGCGGCCTTGTCTCGGTTATCTTGCCCAACGTTTATGTTCTGGCCGGACTTATCTTGCTTTTTTTCTTGATTTTCGGTGGTTTGGCGGTTATATTAGGAGCAGGCAAGGGTGATAAAGAAAATGTTGAAAAGGGCAAAAAAGTCCTAACCGGAACCCTAATCGGCTTTTTAGTTATCTTTGCCAGTTATTGGATTATCCAAATTTTAGAAATTTTAACCGGAATAGAAGTTTTCTATTAAAAATAAAATAATGAATCTTTTTCAAGTTGTCGGCAGAATTGATCCACCCGGTCCAGTTAGCAATTATGGCCCGGTCGAGGGGGGACTAGGCCAATTTTTAAACAACATTTTCACCCTTCTTACCGTCGGGGCGGGGATTTTTGCTCTTTTTAACTTTATCCGAGCCGGCTACGCTTATATGGGCGCCAAAGACGATAAAGAAAAAATTGCCGATGCCGGAGCCATGATTGTCAATAGTTTTATCGGCCTATTAATTATTGCCTCTGCCTTTGTTATCGCCGCTTTGGTGGGCCAACTGCTTTTTGGCGACTGGCGATTTATTATTAACCCAACAATATCTGGACCTGATACGGGTGTAGGCCAAATTGTCATTAATCAATTTTTTACTTAACTAAAAATGTTTACTGCACTAAAAACATTTGCTAAAGAAGTTGACATTGCTCCAACCGAGGGATTAACAAGCCCGGGCATTGTTCCAACAGGGGATTTCGGCGGCCAAATCGCTGGTATTATCTCCACCGTTATTGGCGTCTTAACAGCTCTGGCTATCGTTTGGTTTATTATTGAATTTATTATCTCCGGCTTTTTATTAATTTCCTCTACTGGCGATCAAGAAAAAACGGCCGAGGCTAAAAAAAGGCTAACTCAATCCTTAATAGGTTTGGTTATCGTCCTTGGGGCCATCTTTTTATTCACCATCCTCTCCTATCTTTTTGGTATTGATTTCATCAACATTACCGAACATTTTAATAATTTAAGCTTTTAATAAAAAGGATGATTTTTGCTAATCTTATCACTTTCCAAATCCACAACCCCTTTCTTCCCGATGTTACCGACCCCGACCAGGCCCCGGCCCTACTTGGCCAAACCCTAAGCAATATTTTAACCCTATTATTTATCGTTGCCGGTGCCGCCTTTTTCTTTATGTTTGTCTTAGGAGGAGTTAAGTGGATTGCCTCCGGAGGGGACAAAGAAAAAATTGAGGGAGCAAGAAAGCAAATTACCGCCGCTATTGTTGGCTTAGTGCTAATTTTATCTGTTTTTGCTATTGTTGGGCTTCTCAATTATCTTTTTGGGATTAGTCTAATTAAATTTAATTTGCCCAGATTAACACAAGAACAATCAAGCTCTTCAACACCAAATCCTTTGCCAACTATCCCACCAGATATGCCACAACTAAATTAAATTTTTTTTATGATAAAATTACTTACTTAAAAACATAAGGGGGTGAAAATTATGAAAAATATTTTTAACAAAATTAATCTGTCTTTAACTAGCGCCGTTTTGGCCGCCGAAGAAGTGAATATTGAACCACCAACACCAGAGATAGGAAAAATTACCATTCAAAGCTTGGTTTCAGGAGTAATTGGGGTGGTTTTTATTGCTGCTTCTTTAATTTTCTTTTTTCTGTTAATGGCCGGTGGTATTAAGTGGATGATGGCCGGTGGCGACAAAGAAAAAGCCGGTGAAGCCAGAGGCCAACTAACCTCAGCGTTAATCGGTTTAGTTATCGTATTCATAGCTTGGGCAATTTCCAGCTTAATAGGGCGCATCTTTGGGTTTAACCTTTTGAATCTTAATATCCCTACCTTTTATTAACAGCAAAAGAATGGTTTTTGCCAATTTGTTAACAAGCTTTAAAGTTTGGGCCCAAGATAATTGGGAAAATAATCCTGACTATGCCGAAGGTGGTGTAGCCAAAATTAAAGCCCTAGAACCAATTATTGCTAATATTCTTGGTTTCATTATTCCTATAGTCGGGATGTTGTTATTGCTGGTGCTTATTGCCGGAGGGTTTCAATACATTACCTCCGGCGGGGAAGCCGAACAAGCCCAAAAAGCCAAAAAGACTCTAACCTATGCTATTTTTGGCCTATTAGTGGTTTTGGGAGCTTGGCTTATCATTCGATTACTAGAAGAGTTTACCGGTCTTAACTTAACCACTTTTACTATACCAGGTTAGCTTCGATAAACTAATAATTAATAATCCATAACTGATGAGAACGAGATCCTTCCCCACGAACCACGTAGGGTTCGGGGTCAGGATGACGAAAGAAAGAAGCGCGGACTAAAGTTCGCTACTCCGGGTTTAGCTTTTTAAAGTAGCGCAATTATGCCATGTACCCTGTGTGTGACCGTGGTTATTGCACGGCTGATTTTATCGCGGGCTAAAGCCCGCTAGTTCTAGGGAATAGATTTGGAGTAGCCAAGTCTGACTTGGCGCCAATCCAAGAGACGAAACGAAAAAAAAGCTCCCTTTCTTTCCTTCTTGCTCCAATGGTCTTTTTTTGCTTTAATTAGGATTAAGATTTGTCTATTTTTATGCCCCGACTCAAACAAAAAGCTTTATTTGCTTTGCTTACTCTAAGTTTACTTGCTCTGGCTGGCCCTTCTCTTGCTTTGGCCCAAAATAAGTGCGGGGTTAATGTTGGCCCTAACTATGGCCAAGTTAACCAAGTTAAAGAATTAACCGGCCAAGGTGGTTGGATTGTCGCTCTAGGAACACCGGGTGATTGCGCTGGCTTAGAATCTCTTTTTGGTAAAGGCCTAAACGTTGTTATCCGCGCTTATAATGGAGGAAAAGCTTTTGATCAAAACCATGCTTTAGCCTGGGTAGCGACTTTGGGTAGTCTTGATAGCCAGGGACAAAAAATATATTTTATGCCTTGGAATGAGCCCAATCATAATGGAGAATGCGGAGGAAGACCGTGCTCTCCTAGTGAGATATCAACCTACCTCCAGTTTTTGAAAAATAAACTTTCTGAAGCCGGTCTTTTAGGAAACAAAGTGGAATTGCTTTCGCCAATGATTGATAAGCTTCATCCCCGATTCGAAGAATTTAAGGGTATCTATTCTTTAACTAACGCCAGTTCTATTAATGAATACGATCAATTTTCGTCCGGTCCTTGTTCGGCCGGTGATCCTAGACAAAATAATTGCCAATACGATCAAATTGGCATCCCTGCCCCTTACTATGCTGTTGAGGCCGGTGTTACCGGCACTTGTTCTGGTTACCCCTGTTATAAAGATAATGAAATTGCCCAAATGCTAAATACTTCTTGGCCAAAATGGCAAAACGATGGCAATTTCAAAATGTTGGCCGTTTTTTCCTATGATCCGCACCGGCCAGGAAACTGGGATATTTTTTCATCCTCGCAAACAAAAAACTTTTACCAAAATAATTGTTTTTCAGGAGAAGTTGCCGGGACCAGTTTTAATCAAAATATGTTTGAGGATTGGCTAAATAGACAAAATTTAGTCAAGTGTAATAATGGCTGTGGTTGGGCCACCAGCCAAGAATATTGTTATTCGGCCGGGACAATGGAGTCTTGGCAGAAAAATACTGATCCGGAGATAATTATTCCCAAACAAGGCCTGCTAAGCACTACTTTCCAAATTGAATACAAAGACGAAGAAAAAGAAAGCCAAGAAACTTTTGCCGGCTTTGTTACTGACCCAGATGAAGAAAAACCTCTTCCCAAAGAAGAGAAAAACACCGATATTGATCCTAAATTTGCTATTAGCGGCCGTCTATTTTTAGACGAGCACCATTATCCAGACTTTTCCACCATGGAGGCAATTATGAGCTCTGCTCTTAAAAAACTTCTTCCAGAAGATTTAAATAACCAATTATCAATAAAAACTGCCGACAACTTTTCCGGCCAAACCAAGCATTACGTTTATGGTCTTTACAGAGAAGGGGAAATGATTATCGAAGATCCGACGCCAATAAAAACCCCCTCACAACAAACTGAAGCGCCCTCTTGGTGGCAAAAGGTAATTGGCAAAAGCAAGGTTTTATGCGGACTTTTTGGTTCTTGTCAGGCTCCTCAAAGCCTAAGCATTGAAATTGCCGAACCCAAAAACTCTTCCGCCCCCCCAAGAAAAACTGGCAATAAAGGGGGAGAAAAAACAGAAAAATCAAAACCTGCTAATACCGAAATTGAAAATGAAGAATTTTCTACTTATTCTATCGTTCAAAAAATAATTAAAAATGCCAGTGAATACTTTAAGGATCTGTTCGAAACAGAGGATGGGTCCGTTTTGGCTTGGTTTTTAAGAACAAGCCAAGAAACCTCTATTACCGGAAAAGACGAAAATCAACAGCTAACCTTATTTAATAAAACCAGAGGAACAGTGCCAGGACTGGAGACAATTAATGAACAGGCAGAGTTTTTTAACATCTTTCTGCCAGCCGATATTGCCAAAACCGATAAAGACACTGTTTCTGCTTCTTTGGCGGTTAAGTCCCAATATGAAGTTTCTGACAACCTCTTTCCCGGACCAGGATCAGAAAAAATTAACTACCACAATTTAGGGGCAACCAGAAAAAGTTATTGCTTAACCCTTTGCGCCCAATACCCGGCCAACTATCCAATTAGCCAAATCGACCCCCTTTGTCCTTCTTGCAACCCCAAAGATTACCAACTTACTGGCTACGGCGATGTAATTTTAAACAAGGATCTTTGCCAATCAGAAAACGGAGCTTGTCACTATTTCCAACCCTTTGATGGTACTAATCAGGGTTGTAGACCAGGGCAAGATCCTATTTGCGAAGGAGGCCGCTGTAATCCATACGAAATTGGTCTGGATGGTGATTATGATGCTTGCGGCGGGCCACCTCATGGCAGTTGTGTTGATAGTTCGGTTTGCTATGTAATGACCTTTGCTCCTAATCCAGACGGTGGATATGGCGAATGCCAATATGCTAATCCTAATGTTTGTGTTCGGGCTGATCGAATCCAAATAGGAGAGTGTGCGGCTGTTTGTAACTGGGCCTGTTGCGAGTGGCAAAATCAATAAAAACTAAATTGCGAGCAACGCAAATTTGTGCTATCTTAAATTTAACAATGAAAAGAAGATTGGCTTTTTTCTTAATTATTTCTGGCTTTTTTTTCTATTTAGTATTCCCTAAAACCACTTTGGCTCAACACGATTCTGGAGTTGGCTGGTTTAAATATTATGGCAAATTAAACGAATCAACTGAAAAATTCGAGCAAGATGTTTTTGGTAGTGAACAGGTCAACCAAGCCAGTCATGCCTTCGCCAATATTGAAAATGTTATTTTTACTTTTAATAATATGCTCATTGGCTGCGTCACCGAAGAATGCCAAGAAAAAAATTCTACCGCCAATGGAGCAATAGGAGGCTTAAGTGAAATGGTCGGATATTTATATGTTCCTCCTGCCTCAAGTAGCGAATATTTAGCTGATTTAGGGAAAAATTTTAATGTTGTTAATCCCGTATACGCCCAAACAGACGGGTTTCAGAAATTAATATTTCTTCTTCCTGCGTGGAAAATATTTAGAAACGTATCCTACTCTTTAATGGCCATAGTGTTTGTTGTTATTGGCTTCATGATTATTTTTCGTTCAAAAATCAATCCTCAAACAGTAATCACAGTCCAATCTTCTATTCCTAAAATAATAATGACTCTTATATTAATTACTTTCTCTTATGCTATCGCCGGCTTAATGATTGATCTTATCTATTTTATTACCGGTCTAGGAATTTCTCTTTTTGATCCAGAAAAAAATATTAATCGTTATATTAACATGAGCCTGTTTGAATATTTGAAGAACCTAGTTAGCCTATCGGGAAAAGAATCTCTCGGGGCTTTGGGCTTAAGCACTGTCCTTACTGGTGCTTTAGGGGGAATTATCGGCGCAATAGCCTCTGCACCCATTTGGGCTAGCATTATCATTGGCGCAGCAGTTATTGTCCTTATTTTTGCTATCATTCTTCTTATTGCTATTTTTAAACTTTTTTTCTCTTTGTTGGGAATTTATGTTAAAATTCTGTTCTTAATCGTTACTGCGCCTATCCAAATATTAATGGGCGCAATACCCGGGTCTGAAATCGGATTTAAAAGCTGGCTCAAATCCTTATTTTCGAGCATTATTGTTTTTCCTGCTGTAGCCTTATTTCTAGTCATCGGCTCCGCAATATGTGATATAGAAAATAAAAACGTTTGGACCCCACCATTAATCCCAGAAGGTTCCGCAAATCTTCTCATTGGCTTCCTCGGTTTTGGAATGATTCTTTTAGTCGCTAAAATCCCTGATATTGTCCAAAGCGTTATTCAAAAACAGTCTTTTGATTATGGAGGAGCCATTGGGCAAGGTTTGTCTCCCGCCAAAGGCCTTGTCTCAGCACCCATTAATCTTGCTAGACAGGGTGTAGAAAAAGGAATAACCGACAAGATTGCAGAGCCAGTGAAGGAGTCATTAACCCCTGGATATAAAGAATGGCGTCAAAGAAGAAAAAGTAGACAAACTGAAACGAGTCTTGATGAAGGAGCGCTTGATGATATGCCAGAATAATAAATTAATTTAATCTGTTGAGGCTTTTCAAAAACAATTTAACTTAATTTTTAGTGCTTGTTGCTGCTAGGAAAAAAAGCTCTTTCCCAAATTTTACCCTTAATTCTCTTTCTATAATTTAATTTTTTTAATATATATTCCCAGCGTTTTTCAGACAAAAATACCCCCGCCTTATCTGAAAGTTTTTCCTTGCTTACCACTCTGCCAAGATCTCCAATGCTTCTAGCATCCCAGCCTAAAGAGGCATCAGTCAAAGCAAGGTCAACAACGCCTAATATCCAAATAGGCCTAAGATTCTTTGCTTCTTCCGTGGATGACTCTGCTTTATTAAAATAATCTACTGCTTTTTGAAGAAAGCTTTGTGTTATTTCTCCTGGTTTTGGAGATCTGTTTAATATAAGCTCTTTTAATGATTGATATTTGGCAATTAACACTGTACAAAAATATGTCCAACTATCCTCTCCAATCTTATCAAAATCAATATTTTCAGCTAAAAGGGGCTCTTTATTTCCCACCCTTTTGTCTTTTTTTTGAAATTGCCTTATCCAAGACGTTCCGAAACCCTCTATAAGTTTTTCGTGAGCTAAAGGGCCCCTATCTCTACCTTTTTTTGCCCTATTCTTCCGCCAACCCTTTAAACCTATTATTTCAGATAGTTGATCATTGCCCGTCATTGCCGTTCTATTAAAAACTGAAGTTTCTAAAGTTGCAATGGTTAATTTTTCTGCTAATTGGAAAGATTTTCTTGCCGCCTGAGTATCACCATTAAGTTTGACAGCAATTTTTTCTATTAGAAACTTCTTTACGGCCGCTTTTCTTCCTCCATCGCTATCAGCATAAAAATTAACAGGAACTAGGCCCGCACTTATATCGTCATCTACCGGAATAAGCATGCTTTTATCATCTTCCTTAATAAGTTTCTCATCATCAGGGTTATTTCTATCAATTTCTTCTAAATAAGAAAAATAGTTAAAATTAACATCTTGAATTAGGTCCCACGCATAAGCAATATCAAGGCCAGGCAACCCTTTTTCCAAAAGAGTTTTTAAAACCGAGCGAGTAAGATCATGGTTTCTTTCCGCTGCAACAGTAGCAAATCTGCCTATAGTTTCTGTTCCGCCAATCGGGTTAGAAATCCAACCATCGCCTCTTTTAATTAGCTCCGAAGCATCGTGCAAGCATAGCCTTGCCACAGTCTCCTCAGCAACACTGGGATGCATATTTTCGATAGAGGATTCGAGCTTATTAAAAATTATTCCAATACTATAATCATGAGCCTCTCTGTTAGAGTTTTCAATCTTGTCTAAAATTTTTCTAACAAAAGAGCGTTGACTAGCTTCCTCTTCCGGTAAAGGTAAAAATAAATCTTCTAATATAAGATCTTCGTTGCGACCAGCTAAACTAGGAGTTTTTTTTTCAACGACTCGTTCTTCCTCATCAATAGTTCCCTCCGAACCCACTCTTTTATTCTTTTTTTCAAAAAAATTTCTACGCTCTGCTAAAATTTGTTTAGCGGCTAAACCTTCGCTTATTCTCAAACCGAATTCTTCTTTCGTTATTTTCCCCTGATCCCTAAGATCGGCTTGAGAGATAAACCAATTATTTATTTCTTCTATTCCTGATTTAAGTTTATCGAGATTGTCATGACTGTCTTTCGTAAAGGGAATTAGCCTTGTTCTCAAAGATGAATTTTCCTGGCGAATAATTGGCTCCTTAATAATATTGCCCTGGTTATCTACCTCTGGATCAAGCAGAAAAGAAACCTCTTGACTTAGAGGTTTAGGAGGCGGAGATAGTCTTGTTTCCGTAACGGATTGTCCTGCTCCTGGTTTTTGTTCTGGTCCTGGCATATTTTGTTCTCCTTCTGGCATATTCATCCCTCCTTTAAAAGCTATTATTACAAAAGGAGAGAGGAATAGTCAACTAAAATTAATATAAATATAATAGTTAGATATTTTTACCGGGAGCTATCGCCGAGATCGTTCCTTTTTCAGAGCATAGTAAGCTTCGGCCACTTTTCTCTCCAGCAACCCCCTGTTTTCCCATTCTCTTTTAGGGAAAGAAAATAAATCAAAGTCAGAGTCAGAACAAAACTCTTTCAGCCCCCGCGGAAATTGATAAGATTTTTTTAACATAACTGCCTTACCTGATTCTATGGGATAAAATAAAAGCCACCTCGTTTCCTCTACTTTTTGACTACCTTCCCCATAACCAGTATAATAATGCCAAGAGAGACATTTCAGCGCTACAAAACAATCCTCAACCCTTAAGTGTCTGGGTTCAATAAATAAAAGTCTATTTAAAACCTCATTCCATGAATCCCTATCTCGAGCTAGGGATTCAAAATCATTGCTACGAACCATCCGTCCGTCTCTGTCCTTCAGCAACGAGCTAACTTCATCACACCGGAAGCTATATTCTTCTTCTTCAGTAGCGCCAAAAAAGGCATTGGCGAGAAAGCTGGGATTAGAAGCTCTTAAGTCTTCGCCCGCAAAACAAACACTTTCTTCGTATCTTCTTTCTTTGCCATCAGAAATAGGTGCAGCTTTTCTTTCAAGGGGACCAAGATAAGAAATCTCTGCTCCAAACTGAACCTCCTCTTTTAGCTCCACAGCTTCTCTCAACTCTCTTAAAACATCTCCCACGCCAGATTGCAATAGAGGTTGAAAATAGGGACGAATTAGCACTCTTGCCTGCTCGTTCAAAAAGTCAATCCTTTCACTAATCCTCTCGCAAATAGAAACCCTTTCCTGTTTTATCGTTTCTTTTTCCCTTAGCCCCTCCGCTTCTAATCTTTGAATTTCTTTTCTTATCCCCATTTATTTAACTATGCAATAGTATAATTAAAAAACAAATAAATCATATATCTTTTCTGCCACAATATCTTATACTAGTAAATTTCAATAACTATCGCTTGGCTGTCTTCTTCCTTTGAGCCCAAAACCTAAGGCTTTTATCTTTTCGAATTATTATAGGGCAAAAAGGGTGTTTTTTCAACCACCGGTTCATGGAGTAGCGCGGTTTACCGCGCGCCCATTGGTTAGCGCGGAGTAAACTCCGCTACTTCGAAAGGGAGCGAGGAAGGAAACAAATTCTTGCACCAGGTGGGGGATTATTGTAAGCTAAAAACAATTGACAATTGACAATTAAAAATTTAAAGTCAAATAAAAAAAGTTGAGTGAAAAAAGACAATAAGCGGTTTGCTAGTGAATTAAAAAAAAGAATATATAAGTTCATTTTAAGCTTAATTTCTTTTATTGATTCTCTTCCTAAAAATGATTCTCTTTGTCAAATAGTTACCAAACAATTATTGAGAAGCGGGACAAGTATCGGCGCTAATTATGCAGAAGCTATTGCCGGTAGCTCAAGAAAAGATTTTACCAATTTTTTAACTCATTCTCTTAAGTCAGCTAACGAATCAAAATTTTGGTTAGCCCTCTTAAGAGATACTAAAAAAATTAACAATGATGCCGCCGATGTTTTATTAAAAGAATTAGAAGAACTATCAAAAATCCTTGCTTCTAGCATTAAAACACTTAAAAATAAAAATGGTTAATTTTTAACTTTTGATTTTGTATTATTAATTAGTTTGTATTCCCAAACTTTTAATTTATAATTTTGAATTGTCAATTGATCTTTGACTTTTAATTTTGAATTTTTAACTTTTAACTGTTCTATGAAACAACATCCTATTCCGCAACATATTTCTTCTTATCGGTTTCGGCTGATAGGGGAAATGACCCTGGAGCAATTCGGTAAGCTAGCCGGCGGCTGTGTTATTGGCTTGGTTTTTTACGCCTTGCCTCTACCAGGACTAGTCAAATGGTTTTTTATTATTGTTTCTGTTTCGGCTGGGGTCTCTTTTGCCTTTGTCCCTTTTGAGGGCCGACCCCTAGAAGCTTGGATTGTTTCTTTTATCAAATCCATCTATTCACCAACCGAATATGTTTGGCAAAAAGCCTCGGTTGATTTTCCTTTTATAAAAACCGAAAAGTCCCCCGATCAGGAAGCGCCCCCCCAAAAAGAAGCTTCCCGCTCATTATCGGTTAAGGAGTTGGCCCTTATTCAGGCTTTATCAAAAAACAAAGATCTTTACACTCAAGAAGAGCTGGACCAAGCCCAAAACATGCTCAAACTTTTCCAACAAAATAAGAAAGCAGATCAACAAAAACAAAGCGCCACCTCAAAACTACCCAATAAAGAAGCCCAATTTAGTCAAAATTTACCCTTTCCCAAACCTCCGGATCAGCCTAATGTTTTAGTTGGTATGGTAATTAATAAAAATAATAAAATTGTTGAGGGGGCCATCATCGAAATCAAAGACGAAAGCGGGGATACGGTTCGAGCAATGAGAACTAATAAATTAGGACAATTCCGCACTGTTTCTCCTTTATCTGATGGCCAATACCAAATTATTGTCGAAAAGTCCGGCCTTGACTTTGATATAATGAAAATTAAACTTGATGGCGAAATTGTTCCCCCAATCGATATTAGAGAAAGTGAGGCTAGTAATAATTGACAACTGACAATTCAAAATTCAAAGTAAAAAATCCTAAAAATCAGATTTTTAATTCTACTTTTAATTTTTAACTATCAACTGATTTTCAACTTTTAACTTTTAATTATCAATTAATAAGGTATGCCTGCCACACCAGTCCGCTCGTCAACTCAAGATGCCCTGCCTATTGAGGATGTTCGTGACAATTTGGTTATTTTAAAAGACGGCTCAGCCGCCTTAATTCTTCAAGTCAACGCCATCAACTTTAGTTTATTATCAGAAAAAGAACAAGATGCCATCATTTATGCTTATGCCGGTCTGCTAAACTCCCTTAATTTTTCTATTCAAATTATGATCCGGTCGCAAAAAAAGGATATTACCGGTTATTTGTCTCTATTGGAAAAATCCAAAAGCAAGCAAGACAACCCTTTATTAAAAGATTTAATCAATAAATACCAAGCTTTTATTAGAGAAACTGTTACCCAAACAGAAATTTTAGATAAAAAGTTTTATCTGGTCATTCCTTTTTCATCCCTTGAAATGGGGGCTGGCCAAGCGGCCTCAAGTGTCTTGGGCCAATTTTTGCCCAAAAGTAAAAAAAATAAAAAGGTTCTCAATATCGAAAAAATAATAGAAAAGGCCAAAACCACCTTAGAACCAAAACGAGACCATTTAATCAGATTATTAGGAAGAATTGGTTTAGTAGCCAAGCAATTAGACACTAATGAACTAATCCGCCTTTTCTTTAGAATTTATAACCCTGACGCTCGAATTGTCGATAACGCTCTAACCAAAGAATATACTAATCCGGTTATCAAAAATCATAACCAAGAAGCAAATAAAAAATGATCAAGCTAAAAAATATCTTGGGTAAAAAGACCCAGAACAAAGAAGAGGATAAGAAAAAAGATAAGAACCAGAGGAGCTTTGGCGATGGTATATCAACCATTAAAGACTTGTTAGCCCCTTCGGCCATTGAAGTCGATTTTAACCATTTAAGAATTGACAACAAATATTTTCGCTCTCTTTTTGTCGCCGGCTACCCTCGATTTGTTAATGCTAATTGGCTATCGCCCCTGATTAACTTTGATCACACCATAGATATTGCCATGTTCATTTATCCGGTAGATGTTAAGGGTACCCTTGATGACTTAAGAAGAAAAATTGCCGAGATGGAAGCCGAAATTGCCACTGATGCCCAACGAGGCAAGGTAATTGACCCCTCCACCAAAGCAAAATTAGAAGATGCCCTTTCCCTCCAAGAACAGTTAACCAAGGGGGTAGAGCGATTTTTCCAATTTGGTCTTTATTTGACTATTCCCGGCAATTCCGTTAAGGAACTGGATGAGGCTACTAAAGAAATTAAATCCACCCTGGGATCGTTAATGATCATCGCCAAAGATGCCACTCTCCAAATGGAAGAGGGTTTCCAAAACACCCTGCCAATCGGAACAAGCAAGCTCAATATCACCAGGAACATGGACACCACCTCTTTGGCCACCACCTTTCCTTTCACCTCCTCAGAACTAACCGCCAATGAGGGAATTTTATACGGTGTCAACCAGCATAATGGCTCATTGGTAATATTTGATCGTTTTAATTTAGAAAATGCCAACTCGGTTGTTTTTGGAAAATCTGGTTCCGGTAAAAGCTACATGGTTAAGCTGGAGGCCCTGCGATCATTAATGATGGGCACAGAAGTTATTATTATTGATCCGGAAAACGAATATGAAAAACTAGCCGAAGCCGTCGGAGGAGAATATATTAGTTTCGGCTTTGGCTCTAGTGCTAAAATTAACCCTTTTGATCTGCCTCAAAAATATACCGACTCTAAACAAGCCTCTCAAGAAAACCGCCTTGGTTTTAAACTATTGTCCTTGCAATCACTTTTTAAAATTATGATGGGCAAAATGGATCCTGACGAGGAGGCAATTTTGGATCGAGCCCTAGTCGCCACCTATAAAGCCAAAGGGATTACCCCCGATCCGACCAGCCAAAAAAATGAAGCTCCCCTCCTGGAGGATCTTTACAAAACTCTTTTAGGTATGGAGACTCCTAAAGCCCGAACCCTGGCCAATCGACTAGAAAAATTTGTTAAGGGTTCATTGGTGGGTATTTTTGATCAACGATCCAATGTCAACCTTAAAAACCCTTTCACTGTTTTTTCCTTAAAAAATGTTGAAGGGTCATTGCGGCCCATTGTCATGTTTATCATCCTCGATTATATTTGGACTAAAGTTCAAGACGATCTTAAAAAGCGACTGGTTATTGTTGATGAGGCCTGGTATTTAATGCGCCACAAAGACTCGGCCCAATACCTGGAATCTATTGCCAAAAGGGCCCGAAAATATTACCTTGGTTTAACCACCATTACCCAAGATGCTCCGGACTTTTTGGCTTCTCCTTATGGAAAATCAATTATTACCAATTCCTCCATTCAAGTTTTAATGAAACAGCACCCCGCCGCCATTGACCAAATTGGAGAAATTTTTTACCTATCTCAAGGAGAAAAAAATCTTTTGCTTTCGGCCGATATTGGCGAAGGTTTATTTTTTGCTGGTGAAAACCACGTTGCCATTCAGGTAATCTCCTCAAATGAAGAACACAAGCTGGTTAGTACCGATCCAAGAGAAAAAGTAAATAAAGCCGATATTCCCGAAGAGGGAAATGAAACAGTCCAAGCCCAATACCAAAAAGAAACAAAACCTAAAGAACAAGAAAAAAATAGCCAAACTAGACAAACAGATATTCCTAAACCGCCCGAAACACCAAAATAGTACTAGTATTTATAGTATTTAGTATTTAGTATTTAGTATTTAGGAGAGAGATCAGAATAACAAAGAAAAATTGACACAAAATCGAAAATTAAAAATTAAATAACCATGCTAACGCTTTTTAAAATCAAACTTCCTAATGGCAACAAACAGTGCTGAAAAACTATCTCTTTCCAAAGAATCGGCCCAATCTCTTCTTGAAGGGCTAAAATTTTTTAAAGAAAACCCCCAGGCCAGGGCTTGGCAAGGACTAGAAAAAAACACTTTTTTACTTTTGGCCCGTGATATTGCCCAATTTTACCCTGACGAGGAAGAAAATTTAATCGAATATTTAAACCGTTTTGAGTCATTTTTGCAAAGAATTATTAATAATGAAGAACTGGCCCCTTCCGTTCCTCAAAACTTAAAAGAACTAGTTGATGCCTTCGAGGCTTTTCAAAAAGAAAAAAACGCCAAGGTCAAAGCAAAAGAAGCTGATGTTCCCACCACTAAAGATATTACCCTTGATGATTGGATAAAAACCCTCCAAGAAAAACACGCTAGCCAAAGAATTGAGAAAGAAATCGAAAAAGAGGCCGTTTTTAAAAAAATACCAAAAGAGCAACAAAAAAGCCTAAAAGAAACCCTAGCCAGAAATATTGCCGCTGTCACCCCTCGATCAGTTATCCCTAGTCAAGAAGAACAAAAATCTGCCGCTGAAAAAATTAGAAGTGTTCTTGATCAAGACAAAATAGAGCTAGCCCTAAAAGAAACAGACTCCTTAACCAAAAAAATATCCGAACAGATAAAATTCTTAACGATCCCGCCTGAAGAAGAAAAACGACAAGTTTCCCCAGAAGAACAGACCCTAACACAGGCGGTGGCTAAAACAATAAGAGAGAAAACACCAATAAAAAATCCCAATCAGGAGCAAAAGGCGGCGGAATTAATTACCCAAGCCCTGGCCCAAAAAACACCAAAACTAACTGAGAAAGAAAAAAAAGCCCTTCCCGATCTTGAAAAGATTAGCCTAACAGAAGCTGTTATTAACGCCTCACTGCCCGAAATCAGCCAAACCTTAACCGATCCTGATATCACCGGATTGTCAGATCAAGGATCCACTATGAGCCCTCAAGACAGCCAAGACTTTCTTCAAACCCTAACTAGCCAAATTAGCCAACCCCTTTTTGAGCTATCTGTTAATTTAAGAAAAAATCTTGAAAAACAAAAAAAATCTCCTAATATTTCTCCTAAACAAACTCAAGAGGGGGCTACTTTTGAAGAATTAGAAAAAAACCCGCTCTTGCCATACCAATTAACCCCTCAAGAAAATCTAACCTCGATTGCTAGCCAAATGCGTCAAGTGGTCAACCACTATGGCATCAATCTAAAATCAGCCCAAATTATTAATTATCAACACGAGGAGGTAGCTGGATTAAATAATGCTATTACTGGAAAAACCAGCTTCTGGTGGCAAAATCAAATTAATCGTTTTCGGGCTCAGGGAAAAAGTCAAAACCTAATTAATAAGACAATTAATAGTTTTAATCTCCAAACCAAATTTGAAACCCACTTTCCCCAATTGGGAAATCTTTATCAAAAAGCAATTAATTGGTCGGGGGCTAAAAAATGGTTTGGCAAAATCACCGGTCCCATTAGCAGTTTTTTTAAAGAAAAAGTCGGCGGCTGGTGGAAAAATACCGCTATTGCCAAAACAATAGCTAAAGGGGCCAAATCCAAAGCCAGCCTCTTCTTAAAAAAAGCCCTTGGCTCTTTTAATATTTTTAAGGCCGGGGCTAAAAAAACCCTCCAAGAAGGAGCTAAAAAGGGCGCTACTAAAGCGGTGGGCTGGTTAGCTAAAAAACTAGCCACCACTAAGTTGGGTGCGGCCCTAGGGTCAGTGGCTCCAGTAGTAGGAACAGCCGCAGGAGCCGTGGTTGGTTTTGGATTAGATGTTCTCAAAGGCGGGCTTAATTTATTTTCTAATACTTTACAAAAAATAACCGGGGGAGAAACAGAAGCCGAGAAAACTATTAAAGCCAATCTTGGACCTTTGGGGAAAGTGGCTCTTTCACCCATTACTTTAACCGTTGTCGGTGCCCCGATATTAATTATTTTTCTTGCTCTGGCTCTTTTTCAATTTGAAGGAAGCGCTTTTATTGCCGACGAAGAAGCTCTCTCTGGTTTGCCTTTTTCCTCCCTGCCTTCAGAAACGCCAAATAGCAATAATCATTTTGCCGAAGAACTAGTTAAAATTCTTCAGGATTGTCCGGGCACTAAACCATATGGATACATTAATATTGATAACTTTAACGAGGTGGCTCAATGCTTAACAGATAAGGGGATTGATAGTCAAGTAATCAATATTTTAGAAGACTCAGTTAACAGATTTTATTCCCTACAGTGCGTTGCCTTCGTTCGAGCGATAGAACACTATCAGTGGCGAACCCTACCTCCTTGCGGTAATGCTAAAGACTATGCTAATTGTTCATTAATTTCTGAAAGTGATTCTTATGAATATACTGCTTGTCAAGATCTTAAAGTTGGGGCAATTGCCGTTTCTACTGGGGGAACTTGGGGCCATGTTGGCATTATCACCCAAATAGAAACCTCAGAAGCGGGGATTGTCAGAGTTCGTTTTGCTTCCGCTTGGGGAACTGGCAGCACCAGCGGCGGCCGAGTCACCATAACCACTTTGCCTTGCGATTCTTTTGACGCTTTAATTCAACCTAAAAATTAGCTAAAATAACAATAGAAATAAATATTTTTATGAAAAACAAACGGGTTATTATCCTGGTGGCTGTATTGGCTTTTTTGGCCGGAGTTTTAATTCTTAGGGAAATTCTTTTTCGGCCAGGAGAAAAATTAACATTAGTGGCCACAGAGCCAACTCTCTATCAAGCCGATGTTGACCCAAGTTTGGAAAAAATTAGTTTTCAATTCGATCAAAATATTGAAAACCTTAGTTTTTCTTTTAACATTTTTCCTGATTTTGCTTACCAGGTCCAGACTGAAAATGACCAATTATTGGTTGTCCCAGAAAAGCCGTTAGATGGTGAAGAAAAATACTTAATCGAAGTCAGGGAAGAAATAAATTCTTTCTATTTCCCCTTGGAATTTATTACTAGCCAAAAGATAGACGAAAATGCTCCTGTACCAGAAGGGGAGGGCGGACTTGGCGACCCCAAAGCGGAAGAAGAAATTGCCAAAACAGTTTTAGAAAACTACCCACTTTTTTATCAAACTCCCAAAACAACCGACTCTTGGCAAGCTGATTATAGTCAAAAAAAAGAGTTAACCGTTTTCTATCACCCTTCGAAAGGCCTAGAAACAATCCAACAAGAAGTTTTTACCTGGATGGAGTCAGAAGGCATTGATCCGCAAACCCACAACTTCAAGTGGCAGCCAGTCAGCCAAGAAGCAAATTAGTCAATCCGGCTTTCTATCTCTTCAGCAAAAAAGGGCCGGCCATCGTCTTTTAAAATCTTTTTATCAATTGTCAACCCGGTTTCTTGAGTAATTAAGCTGGCTAATTGACCAGTGCTATTGTTTTCAACAGCAACAATCTTTTTAGATTTAGCCAAAATTTCTCTTGCTTCATTGGGAAAGGGCCAGGGTCGAAAAAAGTGAAGAAAATTAACCGATTTCTGATTGGCTAAATTTTCCCAAGCCAAAATCAAGGCCTGTTTTGTTGATCCCCAGCCAACCAAAGTTAATTTGGCTTCCGGATCACCATAAAGCTTGGTTCCCATTTCATCTTTTAAGGTAACAACTTTTTTAAAAAGCTTTTCTTTCATGGTCAGTCTTTTTTGCCCATCTTCAACAGAAAAACCGGCCTCATCGTGAACATAAGAGTTAGTCAAAAAAACGGCTTGTCCCGGTAGGGCCCGAGGAGAGATGCCATCTTTGGTTAATTGATAGCGTTGATAGTCATCTGGCGGGCTCTGGCTTAGTAGTTTACCTCGATTAATTTCTAAATTAAAAGCTCCTTTGCCTAATTTTTTAGTGCTAAAAGCGCTTTCTGATAAATGTTTATCGGTAACCACAATTACCGGCAATTGGTAAATATCAGCTAAATTAAAAGCGGTAAAAATTAATCGATAGGCTTCTTCTGGGTCGCCGGGGGTAAGGATAACACGAGGAAATTCGCCATTACCGGCTCTAGCTAGAAACAATAAATCTTCCTGAGAGGTCCAAGTGGCCATACCTGTTGACGGGCCAGTTCTCATTCCTTCAATTACTACTAAAGGGGTCTCGGTTGCCCCGGCCATAGCAAAACCTTCCACCATTAAAGAAAAGCCGCCACCGGAAGTGGCCACTAAGCTTCTTAGTCCGGTAAAAGAAGCCCCAATAGCCGAATTAATACCGGCGATTTCATCTTCAGGGTGAAAAATAATCATACCGGTTTCTTTTTGCTTTTTGGCTAAATCAGTTAAAATTGAATTGATCGGTGTCATTGGATAAATGGCCGCATAAGAACAGCCGGCATCAATTGCTCCCAAAGAAAGAGCATCATTGCCGGAAAGCAGCTCTTTTTGGTTGGTTTTTTTGGGTATTTTTATTTTTTTACTAAAATCCAAGTCTTTGGCCAACTGAAAACCTTCTTTGGCCGCCGCTAAATTACCCTCGACAACCTTCTTGCCCTTATCGGCTAAATTTTTCTTAATTTCTTTTTCTAAAGCGGCCAAGGGGAGGGAAAAGAAAGCAAAAATTGCCCCTAGGGCAACAATGTTGCGGGCAATTTCTCGACCCACCTTGTCTTTGGCTATCTTAGTTAAGGGTAGGGTAAGAACTTTCTCTCCTTCAATCACCAAAGTTTCGTCAACTAAACAGGCTCCACCTTCTTTAATTTCTTCTTGATGAAGAGAAAAGTTTTCTTTTTTTAAGACCACAACTAGATCATTCTTTTCTTCCGGCAAGACTGGACCCTTAGAAGAAAAAGAAACAACAACCACATTATCGCCACCCCGAATTCGAGAAGGATATTCTGGATAAAACAAAGCCTCAAGCCCCAAAGAAGTCAAAGCCTGCCCTAATATCCGACCTGATTCCATAATGCCATATCCGGCTGGCCCGGCGATTTTAACCGAATAGTTTTTTTTCATCACCAAAATTAGAAGATATTAGGTAAAATAAGCTTTAAAAAGCCAATTAATGAAGCAAATATTTCTTTAATTAGGGGGATTGAGGCGGGAACAAAAAGTATTAGCAACAACAGCCAAACAAAACTTTTCTTAACCAAATTAATTATAACTTTAACAAAAATAATAAAAACAACCAGGGAAACTAACCCACGAACAGAATCAGGAAAAAGAGCCAAAAAGTCTAACCAAAGAGAATAGAGTTGATCTAACATAGTTGTTATTATAAAAAAATAATCAAATAAAAACAACCATCTTGACAAATTGTGGAAAACTTCCTATTATTAATTTACTCCTTTAATGGATCTGCCCTTTGGTTAACCTGCCGTCTTAAGTATAAGTGGGAATAAAAAAAATATGGACCTTAAACGCCTTTGGCAAGATGTTCAAGAAGAGTTAAAAATTTCTGTTTCTCAAACTACCTATCAGGGTATGCTGGCCCAAACCGCTCTTCTTGATCTAAAAAAAAACATTGCCACGATTGGTTGTCCCAACCCCTATCTTCGTGATCTAATTGAAAACCGCTACTATTCTCTAATTAAAGAGGTTTTGGATCGACAAACTAAAGAAAAAAACAGCCTTGTTTTTGCTATTGACCAAAGCCAAATTGATAATAAAAAAACAAAGAACCTGGGTCCTTTATTTAAAAAAAAACCCAACAAAAAATCAAACAACCAAGTCAACCCGGATTTTGGCTTGTTAGCTAATTACAGCTTTGCTACTTTTGTGGTTGGTTCGGCTAATAATTTTGCTCATGCCGCCGCCCAAGCCATTGTTAAAAACCCCGGCCAAACTTATAATCCCTTTTTTGTTTGGGGTGGAGTAGGGGTGGGCAAAACCCATCTTACTCATGCCATCGGCAATGCTATTGCCAAAAAAAATAAAAACCTTAAAGTTCTTTATGTCAGCGCTGAAACCTTTACTAATGAATTAGTTGAAGCTTTGCAAAAGAAAACTATTACTAAGTTTAAAGATAAATATAGAAAATGCGATTGTCTCTTGGTTGACGATATTCAATTTATTGCCGGTAAAGAATATTCTCAAGAGGAATTCTTCCACACCTTTAACGCTCTTTATTTGTCAGGTCGACAGGTTGTCCTAACTTCTGACCGTAAACCAGAAGAAATTCCTAAGGTTGAAGATCGATTAATTTCTCGTTTTATGGGTGGTTTAACCGTTGATATTCAACCACCCGATTATGAAATGAGGCTGGCAATTCTTAAACAAAAAGCTCAAGAAAAAAATTTTTCCCTGCCTGAAGAGGTGGCCGCTTTTTTAGCCGAAACAATAGAATCTAATATTAGAGAGTTAGAGGGGGCCCTACTTCGACTAGTAATTAAAGCCCAAAGCAATGATGGTCAAGTTGACCTAGAATTTGCCCAAAATTTATTTGGCTCCCTAAGAAAAAAGAAAACCAAAAGAGTCACCCCAAGAACAGTTCTTTCCCGAACCGCCAAGCACTTTTCCTTTAAAACTAAAGAGCTTTGTGGAAAAAGCCGTAAGTCGGAATTAGTTACTGCCCGCCATATTGCTATTTATTTATTGAGAAAAGATTTAGACTTGCCGTTAATGAAAATTGGTGATCTCGTTGGTGGCCGAGACCATACTTCAATAATGTATGCCGTAGATAAAATTGAACGGGAATACTCGAACAATCAAGGCTTAAGGTCTAACATCAACCAAATCAGAAATAATCTTCAATCCTGATTAATATTTTTGTGAGTTGTTGTGGACTATTGGGGAAAGCTCAAAGCCGGGCTTGATTTATTTGTGTAAAAAGATAAGGTCTGCTTTTCCACAAGAAAATCATTTTTTTCCACAAAAAGCATTACTTTTTCCTACTTTTAAAGACAAAGAAAAACCAAAACTAAAACCAAACTATAAGACCAATTTAAAAAAATTCCTAATGTTCCCTTCTTTTTTTAAAAATCAACAAACCGCCCCTTCCCAAGAAATGCCTGATTCCACTTATAAACATTACCTAATACTACTAATACTACTACTTAAAACTTTTTAATATTATTAATATATCTGTTAAAATAATATTTATGAAAGTTACTCTTTTGCAAGAAAATTTAAATAAAGGCCTATCAGTAGCTACTCATTTTGTTTCTTCTCACCCTCAGCTGCCAATCCTTACCAATATTGCTTTAAAAACAGAAAAAAATCGTCTTAAAATTTCCGCTACTAATTTGGAGACTGGAGTTAATTATTATTGTGGAGCCAAAATTGATTCTGAGGGAGGAGTAGCTGTTTTGTCAAAAACTTTCTCTGATTTTGTTTCTTCTTTGCCAGCAGAGAAAGTGACTTTAACAGAAAAAAAGGAAAATTTAAAAATTGTTTGCGGTAATTTTACGGCTAATTTGCCAACTAATTCAATTAATGATTTCCCCAAAATCCCCACCAAAACAAATAAAAAAGTTTCTTTTCCTTATGAGAAGTTTATTAAAGCCCTAGAAAAGGTAGTTTTTGCAGCCTCCAGCGATAATACTCGACCGGTTTTATCGGGAGTTAATTTTAAATTTAATAACGATATTTGTTTATTATCAGCCACCGATGGATATCGATTATCTTTTAAGAAAATTAAATTAGAGAAAAAATATTCTGACCTTAACTTTGTTATTCCAGCAACAATATTAACAGAACTAGTAAGAAACAAGCCGGAGGATGATTTATCGGAATTGGAGTTGGGCTTGGCCAGTGAAGAAAAACAAGCCGTTTTCTTTTTACCCAACTTAGAATTTTCTTCTCGCTTATTAGAAGGGGAATATCCCAATATCGATAAAGTTATTCCTCAGGATAAGGAAACTACGGTTACTGTTGACAGGGAAGAGTTTTTGGGAGCAATAAGAACAGCTTCTATTTTTGCTCGGGAATCAGCTAACACTATAAAATTAATTATTGCCGATCACAAGATTGAGATTTTTGCCAATGCTCCTTCTTTAGGAGAAAACATTAGTCAGGTTGAGGCTCAAATTAAAGGTAAAGATCAAAAAGTGGCTTTTAATTTTCGCTTTTTGGTTGATCTATTAACTAATTTAGATAGCGATCAAGTGGTGATTGAGTTGCAAGAGTCAGAAAAACCAGTGATTTTTAAAAATCCCAAAAGTAAAGATTTTTTACATATTATTATGCCGGTAAAAATACAAGAAGAAGAGTAATAATAATTTCCAATTAACCCAACCTGTCTGTCGGCAGACAGGTTTCCAAACAAATTTTAAATCCTAAAACATTCAAAACATTAAATCATTAAAAATTGAATAGAAATTAAGAATTAAGAATTAGAAATTTAACTAATGGATTTATCTGAATATACTTTTCCATCTCAAATTCCTACCTGGTGTCCGGGCTGCGGGAATTTTGCGGTATTATCTGCGGTAAAAAAGTCTTTACTGGAGTTAGCGATTGACCCAAAAGATACTGTGGTTACTTACGATATTGGTTGTGGGGGCAATATGATTAATAATTTGCGAGTTTGTGGCTTTGCTACTCTTCATGGTCGATCAGTACCGGTTGCTGTCGGGGCAAAACTGGCTAATCCTGATTTAACTGTTATTGCTCAAGGAGGCGATGGGGGGTTATTAAATGAGGGGGCAAATCATTTAATTCATGCTGCCCAAAGAAATGACAATATTACTGTTTTACTTCATAATAATCAAGTTTTTGCTTTAACGGCCGGGCAGGCCTCGTCGGTAACTCCAAAAAACCTACCAACTAAGTCAACACCATCCGGGTCTGTTTATTCACCCTTAAAGCCTTTGCTTTTGGCCGCCGCCAGTGGGGCCGGATTTTTAGCTCGAGCTTATCCTTTTGACCTAAAAGAGACAACAAAAATAATAAAGCAAGCGATTGCCTATCAAGGTTTTTCTCTGGTAGAGATGGTTATGCCCTGTCTGATTTGGACAAAAAAGAAGACTGATAACTTGGCTTCTCAGTTTTTTTATCCTGATAGTCTTCCCCAAGATCAGCAACAAGTTTTAGATTTTTTGGCCAAGAAAAGAAATAGCTTAGCCCTAGGAGTAATTTGGCAAAAATAAAATTTATCTTGGTCCCTGATAAGGAGACTACTTATTAGAATTCTTCGTTTAAAAATTTTGTGCTAAGAAAAAAAGATTATTCTTTTTGGTTTTGGTTAGGAATTATTTTATTAGTAGTTTTTTGTTTTTCTTTTCACACTTCAGGAGTAGAGTGGAATCAAGATCTGGGTCGCCATATCAGACTAGGAGAAATTATTTTAAAAGAAAAATCAATTCCCAGGACCAATCTTTTTTCTTATCTAGAAACAGATTTTTCTTTCCAAAATCATCATTGGTTGTCAGAAGTTGTTTTTGCCTTAATTTATAATAATTTTGGCAATAACGGTTTAATTTTATTTAAGACAGCTATTTTTGTTTTAGTCTGGGGGGGTCTTTTCTGGTTGGTCTCTCAAAAAACCCCGCCGTCTTGGGCGGCTTTTTTGTCAATCTTGCCAATGTTGGTTTTTCGGGAACGGATCTATATTCGACCGGAGATTTTTGGATTTTTACTGTTTACTCTCTTTTTAATAATTTTTACTAAGGCCAGGTCAGGAGAGAAAAAGCTATTGTGGTGGTTACCGTTGTTGCAGCTTTTTTGGGTTAATTTACATATTTCTTTTATTTTTGGTCTTTTTTTGATCGGAATAAATTTTATTTGGTTTTTCCGAAATAAAATTTTTAAATCAAAAGAGGGAATAAAAAAGGTTTTTCTTCCTTTATTGCTGGCCATATTGGCTAATCTAATAAATCCTAATTTTATTAAAGGAGCTCTGGCGCCGTTCTTGATTTGGCAAAATTATGGTTATCAAATTGTCGAGAACCAATCAATTTTCTTTTTGGCTGATTTTGGTTATCGGGCCAGTATTACTTTTTTTAAAATAAGCTTTATTTTTGGCTTATTGTTTATTCTTAATAGAAAAAGATGGCTTGATTTTTCAGGCTGGTTAGTTTTATCAATTGTTTCAGCCAAGCAAATTCGTCATTTTCCTTTTTTTGCCCTTTATTCTTTTTGGCTTTGGGGAGGCAGTTTTTGGTTTTTTTTAAAAAAGCTTCCCCAAGAAATAAAACAGTATTTTGATTGGGGGATAAGAATAGTCGGCTTATCAGCCGCCCTTTTATTAATTTTTATTTATTCTACTAATTTAGTTTATCGCTGGTCGGATTCTGATCGAAACTTTGGTTTTGGTGGTGATCAGCCAGCCAAAGAAGCGGCTCTTTTTTTAATTAAAAATTTTCCTCAAAAGAATATTTTTAACAATTTTGATATTGGTAGTTACTTAGACTATTTTTATCCTGATGTTAGAGTTTTTGTTGATTCTCGACCCGAGGCTTATCCGGTTGGCTTTTGGCAAGAATATAAGAATATCCAGTTAGACAAGGACAGTTGGCAAAAAGCAAAAGAAGAGTACAATATTGAGGTAGTTTTTATCTCTCACACTGATCAAACCCCCTGGGCTAAAGTATTTTTAACTAATCTTTATCAAGATGAGGAATGGCGCTTGGTTTATCTTGACGAAAATGTGGTTATTTTTACTAATTTAGATAATGGGCCAGAGGAATTAGTTATTAATAAAAATTTGGTTGATGATTTCCAAAGTCAAGCTTTGGGTTTGATTAAATTAGGTCGATTTTTTCGTTTGTTAGGAAAAGAGGACTTGTATAGACAAAGCTTAGAAAGATCTTTAAAAATAAACCCTCATTCTTATTCTGCTAATTCAGGTTTAGCTCAAATTTATTTTCAAACTAACAATCCGGCCCTTCATTTTAAAGCGGAGAGCTTAATTGATAAAATTAATAATTGTTGGTATCGATTATGAACAAAGAAAAGAAGCAAATTACTGCCTTAGTTTTACTTTCCGGAGGTTTGGATAGTCTTTTGGCAGCTAAAATTATTCAAGATCAGGGGATAGACTTAATCGGGGTAACTTTTAAAAGTTATTTTTTTGACACTTCTTTGCCGGCCCAAAAACAAGCTCGAGAGTTGGATATTTCTTTGCGAACTTTAGATATTAGCCAAGAACAATTAGACAAAGTTTTATCGCCGGAGCATGGTTATGGGGTTGGTCTTAATCCTTGTCTTGATTGTCATTTATTAATGTTAAAAAAAGCCGCCGCTTTAATGGCTAATAATAGAGCGAGATTTTTAGTTACCGGTGATGTTTTGGGTCAACGACCCCTATCTCAAAATAAACAAGCATTGACAATAATTGACCAAGAAGCGGGCTTGGAGGGCTTGGTGGTTAGGCCTTTATCAGCAAAGTTATTACCAGCAACGATACCGGAAAAAAAAGGCTGGCTTGATAGGGGAAAATTATTTAGCCTTAAGGGCCGATCGCGAAAAGAACAATTAAGACTAGTTCAAAATTGGGGGTTAAAAAATTATACTACTCCAGCTGGGGGCTGTTTGCTAACCGATAAAAATTTTTCTAAGCGCCTGTCTAAAATTATCGCCGTTTTTCCTAAGAGTTTGTCTGATAGCTTGGGACTGGCTAGTCTTGGTCGTCATTTTTGGTCTGATAAGACTCTAATCGTTATTGGCAGAAATCACGAGGAAAATGAGGAAATTAAAAAAACTACCCAAAAAGGAGATTGTCTGATTGAATTAAAAGATATTCCTGGCCCAACCACATTAGTTAGGGGGGAAATTAGTGATAAGGTGGTGGAAAAAGCTAAAAAACTAACAAAAGAATATGCGCCGAAAGCAAAAGGAAAAAAAGTGGAGTTTGTGATTAAGAATTAAAAGCAACAGCCCGTGATTATAAGCCCGTCAGTTGGTGAGTGGGGAGTCTTCATCCGAGGAGCAATTCTTTAGTTTAAAATTAAGGGCTTAAGCTTATCCGGCCTTCATTGCTCCATAGTGTTTTAGTGAAGATCTCAAGGCTTGTTCCTTTTTCGGAGAAATGCCAGCAACAAGGCTAATTTTTATCCAGGGTAAACCAGTATCGAAAAAAACGCAGCTAATCGCTTCGGCGATAGTTTCTCCTTGGTGTTGAAGTTCCCATTGACCGCTTTGGCAATAGGTTTTTTCGCCTTTTTGATTAATGATGGTTGTTTCAAAAGTTTCTTGTTTATCGTTCCAGAAACCATTATAAAAAGAATGAGCATCAATTAGCCAGGCTTCAGTTTCGGGGGGAGGAGTTTCTCGGGCTGGCTGAACTTCTTTATTAACCACAGAGAAATTGTTAGATATTTTTAGTTAAAAATTCTTTGATATCAGCTGATAATTTTTTATCTTTAAGAGCCAAAACTAGATTTACTTTTAGCCAACGCAGAGGATCGCCAGTGGTTAACCATTCCCCGTCAGTAATTGGCTCAGCAATGGCAACATCCTCTTTGGCCAGGGTGTTGTTAGCATCAGCAAACCAGAGTTCATTATCGCGTGATAATTCTTGTTTTTCTAAAACAGGAAAAATTTTATTAGAAACAATAAAACGGCCGAACTGAGCTACATTGGACGGGGCTTCGTTAGAGGGCAATTTTTCTAAAACTTCAACGGCCCGGTGAGGATATTTGGGATCATCAATGTATTTTATGCTGGCGTAACGATCAATCTCTTCCCATGGCACCTCTTGAGCGCCTAAAATTACTGCCGGTTGATATTTTTGGTAAGTTTTAATTAAAGAGGCAAGATAGTTACCCGGTTTTTTTTCAACAACCAGATCATCACCAAACATATAGACAAAGGGGTCATCGCCAATAAATTTTTTAACTGATAGTATTGGAGAAGCATTACCATAAGGAAGATTTGGGTCTTGGGGAGTAAAATAAATATTGGCCTTATTCCAGATTTCTTCTAGGCTAGACAGAAATGATTCTTTATTATTATCTTTTAAGAATTTTTTTAGTTCTTGATCAGGGGTAAAATATTGGGCGATTTTTTTATCACCCGGTCGATGAACAATATTAATTTCGGAAATTCCTGCTCCAATCATTTCCTCGACCAAGTATTGAATATTGGGTTTATCAAGAATAGCAAGTAGCTCTTTGGGATAAGCTTTAGTAACAGGAAGAAAGCGAGTTCCTCGTCCGGCGGCGGCAATAATACCTTTAGTAACTTTGCCCATTAAAATTATCCTAACATGGTTCTTAAAGGAAGACAAATTTAGTGTTAAAATGTTTCTTGTGGGGGGTGAATAATATGGATGTAGACCAACAATCTTTTAAAAGTGAAGTGCTAGAGTCGGATTTACCAGTTTTGGTTGATTTTTGGGCTCCTTGGTGTGGACCTTGTCAGATGATGGGGCCGGTTTTAGATGATTTAGCCAAAGAAATAGGTGGAAAAATCAAAATCGCCAAGGTTAATATTGATGATAATCAGGGTTTGGCTAGTCAATATAGCATAATGAGTATTCCGGCCTTATTTTTATTTAAAGATGGCCAGGTAGTCAAACAATGGTTGGGGTTGCAAAATGCTGAAGTTTTAGAGGAGGAAATTAACCAAACTTTGTCTTCTTAAAAATTGAAAGCAATGAGAAAATTAGTAGTTTTATTTTTGTTTTTAGGCTTCTTCTTAAGCCCGTCTCCTGTTTGGGCTCAAGAAGAAGTATTAATGGAAGGGGAAATTGTTGAGATTTTAGATCAGAAGCAAGAGCTTGGTCAATTTTATCAAGAAGTTTCAGTTTTGGTTAAGGATGGGCGTTTTGCCGGGCAAAAATTGACTGTGGAAACAGGGTTTTATGATCCCTTAACTAGCCAGAAATTTAAAACAGGCGACAAGATTGTCCTGGCTTTGTCAACAGACATGGAAGGTAATAACATTTTTTATATTGCCGATTATGTCCGTCGGCCTAAATTAATTTTGTTGGCAATAATTTTTGTTTTGCTTGTTTTAGTGGTGGGAGGAATTAAGGGGTTTTCTTCTTTGATTGGTTTGGTGTTATCATTTTTGGTGGTTGGTTTTTTAATTTTGCCGCCAATTAACCAAGGCAAAGATCCTGTTTTAGTCAGCATAGCGGTTTCAGTTCTGATGGTGCCATTATTGTTTTATTCAGCTCATGGTTTTAGCCGAAAAACAACAATTGCCGCCGCTTCGACAGTAATTGCTTTGGTTATAACAGGGGTTTTAGCGCAAATTTTTGTTAAAGGGACTAATATATCTGGTTTATCTTCTGAGGAGGCTGGTTTTTTGTCGATTTCTCATCAGGGTTTAATTAATCCGCAAGGACTGGTTCTAGCAGGAATTATTATTGGTGCCTTAGGTGTTTTGGATGATGTAACTATTTCTCAAAGTGCGATCGTAGAGAAATTAAAAAAGGTTAATCCTAAAATTAAATCTAAAAAATTATTTCAAGAAAGTTTGTCTATTGGTCGAGACCATATTGCCTCCATGGTTAATACTTTAGTACTGGTTTATACTGGCGCTTCTTTACCATTATTGTTGTTATTTATTAATAGTAACCAAAGATTATCGTTGGTAGTTAATTACGAAATTATCGCTGAAGAAGTAGTTAGAATTTTAGTGGGTAGTATTGGCTTGGTAGCGGCGGTACCGATTACTACCTTTTTAGCAGTTTTGTTTATTAAAAATAAAAGCAAATGATTGAGGTTGTTAAACGATCCGGGGAAAGAGAGCCTTTTTCGGAAAGTAAGGTTAGGCGATCTTTGGCTAAGGCGGGAGCAAAAAAGGCGACCGAAGAAAAAATTATTAGAAAGTTAAATAAAAAAATTTATTCAGGAATAACCACGAAGGAAATTTATCGGTTAGTTTTTGCCTGGTTAAAACAAGAAAAGTCTCTTTTGGCCTCCAAGTACAATCTTAAACAGGCGATTATTGATTTGGGTCCGACTGGCTATCCTTTTGAGGCTTTTTTAGCTAAACTGCTGGAGTCTTTTGATTATCAAGTTAAAGTTTCTCAAGTTTTGTCTGGCAAATGTGTCGATCATGAGGTAGATGTTATTGCTAAAACAAACTTCTCAGACTATTTGGCCCAATCGAAGGAACCGGCCTGTTATTTGATTGAGTGTAAGTTTCATGGTAGAGCCGGTATTAAGGTGGCTCTAAAAACAGCCCTTTATATTTGGGCTCGATTTTATGACTTGCAAGAAACAAGATTGACGGTTTTTGGTACCCCGGACCGCTTTACTAAAGGATTATTAGCCACTAATTCTCGAGTAACTTCAGAGGCGCTCAAATATTGCCAGTGTGTCGGTTTGGCGGTTTTGTCTTGGGATTACCCTAAAGGTAGAGCCTTGCCTGATTTGATTGACAAGAGCAACAAGCATCCTTTAACCTGCTTGCCAAGCCTATCACCTGAGGATAAACGAATCTTACTTAAGGAAGGATTAATTTTTTGTCAGGATCTGGTTAATAATTTGGCTTGGCAAAAGTTAATTGGCCACAAAAGCAAAAAAATTATTTCTCAGGCCAAAGAAATGGTTGATCAAGAGTGAAGATGTTAGAATAAAATTATGAAGGAAAAAATAATTAACGCCCTAAAAGAAATCTCTGATCCAGAAATGGATATTAGCATTTGGGATTTAGGTTTAATTTATGAGGTTACTTTTAAAAAGGGAAAGGCAGTAATTAAAATGACCCTAACCACTCCCGGTTGTCCGTTTATGCTAAAGCTAACCGATCAAGTGAAAGAAAAAATTAGTAAACTAGAAGAAATTAAAGAGGTTGAGGTGAAGTTAGTTTTTGATCCGCCTTGGAGTCCGGAGAGAATGAGTGAAGAAGGGAGAAAAAAGCTAGGAATATGATTTTTAAATTATTAGAATTATTCTAATGAAATCAAAAAAACACCAAGCCCCAATTTTAAATCTTAAATTACAAGCGATAATTGAACATTAAATCATTAAAAATTGAATAGAAATTAAGAATTAGAAATTTTTAATCAGAGTGTTTAAAATATTTATCAACTTTAAAACTTATCCCGAAGCGACGGGAGAGAAGGCTTTGCGTTTGGCCAAAATTTGCCATCGGGTTGCTCAAAATAAAAAGGTAGAAATTATTCCTCTTGTCCAGACAGTAGACTTGCTTCGGATTAGTCAGGCGATTGAAGGGCCAGTCTGGGCTCAGCATGCCGATTGGCAAAAACCGGGCCAGGCCACGGGTTGGATTAATTTAGAGGCGCTTATGGCTTCTGGGGCAACAGGAACCCTGCTTAACCATTCAGAGCATCGTCTTCCTCCGGGGACAATAAAACAAATTATCAGAAGAGCCAAAGATGTTAATAATGATTTTGGAGCGATGGTTTGTGGAGAAACCTTGGGCCAATTAAAGAAACTTGTTTTTGCTAAACCAGACTATTTGGCTTATGAAATAAAGGAGCTGATTGGTGGTCCAGATTCTATTACTAAAGCATCTCCCGGGTCGGTTCGTAAAGCAATTATTATAGCCAAAGAAAAAAACGTTCCCCTTGTTGTGGGGGCCGGAATTAATAGTCGGGAAGATGTTTTACTAGCTAAAAAAATGGGCGCTAGAGGAGTATTGATTTCATCGGCAGTGGTTTTGGCTGATAATCCGGAAGAGAAGTTAAGAGAGTTAGCATCTGGTATTTAGAAAAAAATTAAAAATTATAGATAATATTGGTCTGATAGGTCTTATTGGACCAATATTCAATTGGAAATTGAAATATGGTGTTAGTTTATCTTGCTACTGACCATCGCGGATTTGCCTTGAAACAAAAGCTAAAAGCGTGGTTAGAAAAACGAGGATATCAGGTTAAGGATTTTGGCAATTTAGTTTTTGATGCCGATGATGATTATCCTGATTTTGCCAAAAAGTTAGCCAAGTCTTTAAGTGATAACCCTCAAAGTCGAGGACTTGTTCTTTGTGGTTCTGGCATTGGAGTTGATATTGTTGTTAATCGTTTTGACAGGGTCCGTTGCGGGCTTGGTTTTGATAAAAAACAAGTCTATCATGGCCGGGCCCTTGATGATATTAATTGCTTAGCTTTACCGGCTGATTTTGTTAATTTTAATCAAGCCAAAAAATTGGTTAAGGTTTTTTTAGAAACCCAATTTTCTGGTCAAGAAAGACATAAACGACGATTAGAAAAAATAGAAAAAATTTCTAATTAAAAATAGTACTAATATTATAGAGAATGAAAGCTTTAAGTTCTTTTTCTCCTTCAGTTTTTGATGGTTTACGAGTTTTGGTACGGGTAGATTATAATGTTTCTTTAAAAGAAAACGATAAGGGAGAGTTGGCGGTTGTTGATGATGAGCGGATTAGATTATCCTTGCCAACTTTAAGATTTTTGATTGAGGCTGGGGCTAGGGTGATTCTACTTTCTCACCTTGGTCGGCCCCAAAAAGAATCTGATTCTCAATTTTCTCTTGCTCCGGTGGCCCAAAAATTAAATGAGCTTGCCTTTGGCTTGATTGGTTATAAGAAAAAGATTCTTTTCTCTCCAAAAACAATTGGCAATTTAACCCAAAGCTGGACAAAAAAATTAGAAAAAGGACAAATATTATTGTTAGAAAATTTACGTTTTTATTCTGGCGAAGAAGATAACGACCCGGTTTTTGCTAAAAGATTAGCTAAGTTAGGCAATTTTTATATTAACGATGCTTTTTCTGTTTCTCATCGGAAGCACGCTTCAGTAGTGGGGTTACCTAAACTTTTACCTTCAGCCTCCGGACTGACCTTAGAAAAAGAAATTAATAGCCTAACCTCTTTGTTAAATAATCCGGCTCGCCCCCTTATTTTGGTAATTGGTGGAGTAAAAGAAGATAAATTAGAATTTACCAGCCAAATGCTTGATTGGGCTGATCAAATTTTATTAGGAGGCTTATTACCAGAAAAAATTTCCGGTTTTACTAAACTTTTAGAAAGTAAAAAAGTTTTTCCTGGCCGCCTTACCAAGGATAAGCAGGATTTAGATAAGCAAACAATTGCTAATTTTAGAAAAAAAATTATTCAGGCCAAGACAGTAGTTTTGGCCGGTCCGGTAGGAAACACCGACCAAGGCCATTATCGGGGGACTAGGGCTTTATTTGAGGCCGCTATTGCCTCAGGGGGATTTGTGGTGGCCGGTGGAGGCGATACCCAAGCAGCATTGACGAGGTTAGAGCTTATTGATAGTATAAATTATATTGCTTCCGGTGGTGGGGCGATGTTAGACTTTTTGGCCAAGGGAACTTTGCCAGGGATAGAAGCCCTGGCAAAATAACCAATTTCCAATTAACCCAATTTCCAAACAAATCTCAAATTCCAATAACCAAATAAATTCTAAATTTCAGATTATAAATCCCAAAGCTTTAGTCATTGAAACATTAGAAATTAGAAATTAGAAATTTTTGAAAGTTATGCTAAATCTTGCAATTACCGGTTTTGGCCGAATTGGTCGAGTTACTTTAAGAACGATAAGAAAAAATTATCGCAAAAAAGTTAAGGTAACAGCGATTAACACCTCAGGGTCTATGGATACGGCTGGTTGGGCCCATCTTTTTAAACACGATAGCGTTTATGGCACTTGGCCGGAAGAGGTGGTGGCTCTGCCGCCTAAGGAATCAGCAGAAATTGGTCGAATTAAGATTGGTAAAGATGAGTATCCAGTTTTGGCCCAGAGAGATCCGGCTAAAATTTCCTGGAAGGATTATAAAGTTGACACGGTTTTAGAATGCACGGGAGCTTTTTTAAATAGAAAGGCAGAAAGCCATTTTTTAGGCAAAGCTAAAAAAGTAATTCTTTCGGCGCCGCCAAAAGATAAAACTATCCCCACTTTTGTTTTAGGAGTTAATGACGATCAATATGATAAGCAAAAATTAATTTCTAACGCTTCCTGCACGACTAATTGTGTGGCTCCCATTGTCAAGATTATTGATCAAGAAATTGGTTTTCAGGAGGCTTTAATGACCACGATTCACGCTTATACTGCTAGCCAACAAGTGGTTGACGGTTCCGGTAAGGATTTAAGACGGGCTCGAGCAGCGGCAATAAATTTGGTGCCGACTGGAACAGGAGCGGCCAAATCAGTGGAAGCAGTGTATCCGGCTGTTGCTGGTCGATTTGCCGCCACCGCAATTCGGGCGCCGATTGTCTGTGGTTCTTACTCAACCTTTATTTTTAAGACTAAGCGCTTTGTTTCTGTTGATGAAGTTAATCAAATGTTGGAAAAGAAAGCCGCTAAAGAGTTGATGGGGATTTTAACCGTTTCTTACGATCCTTTGGTTTCTTCTGATATTATTGGTCGGCCATCTTCGGCGGTTATTGACGCCGCTTCGACAAAGGTGGTTAGTGATGATTTACTTTACCTTTCGGCCTGGTATGATAACGAATGGGCTTACTCCTGCCGTTTAGTCGAGTTGGCGATTAAAATTGGCCGCTGATTTTATTTTTTTATGATTATTCCCACGATTTTAACGGCCGATATTGATCAGGTTGAAAAAAAACTTTCTTTTTTAAAAGGCCAAGTTGATCGGGTTCAAATTGATGTTGTTGATGGTAAGTTTGCCTCAAATAAAACTATTACCCCCAGCGATCTATTGGGATTAGCAAAAAAAAACAATTTTTTACTTGATTTTCATCTTATGGTTGAAGATCCAGCTGCTTATCTAGATAAGCAAAATTGGCCGGGAGAAACAAATTTAGTTACTGCTCAAATCGAGGCAATGCCTTCTCAAATTGAATTTATTCGTCAGGCTAAAGAAAAAGGTTTTTTGGCGGGCTTGGCTCTTGATTTAAAAACAAAAATATCTAAATTAGATAAACAGACTCTAGACATGGTTGATCAGGTTTTGCTCTTAGGAGTAGAGGCGGGTTTTTCTGGTCAAGAGATTGACCCACAAATTTTGCCTAAAATTAAAGACATGGTGGTTTGGCGGGGGAAAGAGCGGTGGTTTTTTAAAATTGGTGTTGATGGTGGGGTGGACAAGACAAGCTTGGCCTTTTGTCATAAAATGGGCGCAGAAGAATTCTATATTGGCAGTGCGCTTTGGGAAAGCAAAGATCCGATTGGAGCGATAAGAAGGCTAGAGAAAATAGTGAATAGTAGCAAGTAAGTGTAAAGGCAAAGTTTAAAATTTAAAGTTTTAATATAGGTCCTATAAGACCAATATGACCAATAAACTTAAATGAAGATAACCATTTTTGGCTATTCAGAAGCCAAGCCGGGCGATTCGCTTTATCAGGTGGCTTTTGAGACCAGTAAATTATTGGCCGAGGCCGGTTTTGATATTGTTAATGGAGCTGGTCCAGGGGTAATGAGGGCTTCAACTGAGGGGGCTCATGCCGGTGGCGGCAGGGTAATTGGGGCAACATTTGATCCTAAAGGAATGACCTTTTTTGAAGGCCAAGATCCGAAAAATAAAGTTGATGAGCTGTTAGTTCTAGAAGGCTATATCGAGCGAACGATGAAGCTAATCGAGTTGGGAGAAGTTTATGTAATTTTTAATGGCGGTACGGGCACCTTATCAGAGTTTGCTATGACTTGGGGTTTGGCTAGGCTTTATTTTGGTAATCATAAGCCAATGGTTTTTTATGGTTCTTTTTGGCACGAAGTAATTGAGGCTTTGGCTAAAAACATGTTAATCAGAGAGAAAGAAAAACAAGTTTATCGAATTGTCAATAGCCCAAAAGAGGCTCTTTCAGCAGTTAAAGAACTGATTTAAGAATTAAAATAATTTTTCTTGGCTAATGGTGAAAAAAGACTTAGGATAAGAAAAATCTAAGTCAAGCCAGGAAGCTGTTTTTGTTTTTCGGTCAGGAATTTTTAACCCCCTCTTTCTTAAAACAAAGTCATAAAGATCTTTAGTTATTAATACGTCCATCTCGCAGTATTTTTTTAATTTTTTTAGGCTTTCTTGATCACCTTGATAGTAATATTTAACAGCGTTGAAGCCAACATCAACTTTCTTTTTGCCAAGATTGACTTGGGCCAGGTTGTTTAGACTAATTCTTTTACCAAAAGCAAGTTTTATTTTTTCTAAGATATCAAAGTGGGGGAGAGAAGATAGGGGCTTGTTAGCATAGGCTTGAAGAGCGGGAACATCAAATTTAACCGAGTTAAAGCCAATGACTCGATCAGCCCAAGAAAAAATTGGCCAAAGTCGGTCTAAATCTTTCTCCCAGAAACTAATTATTTGGCCATCTTCCTCCTCTAGATTTTGGTTTAGAGTTCTTTGATAAAGAGAAACAATTGAGACTCCTAAATTAATTGGGTTTCGTCCCGGAATATCATCGAAAAGTTTTTTTGTTTCTAAATCAAAAATAACTTCTTTGGCAACCATTTTTTAGTGAAAACAAAACCTTAATTGTTTCTATTTTAACCTATCCTATGGTATATTAATAACTAATGTCGAATCTTCCCGTTCCTAAACTAGAAGAAAAAGCGACAAAACTCCGTCGACAGGTTCTTAAAATGATTCACCAGTCTGGTTCTGGTCATTTAGGCGGATCTTTTTCTTCAATGGACATTTTGGTGGCTCTTTTTTTTGGGGGAGTTATTCGTTATAACTGCCAAGATCATCAAGATCCTCGTCGGGATCGGTTTATTTTATCTAATGGTCATGTTTGTCCGGCCTATTATGCTGTCTTAGCCGAATGCGGTCTTATTGATAAAGATAAGCTTGGTTCTTTAAGAGATTTGGGTTCTCCTCTTCAAGGTCATCCAAGTAAGATTTTTTTGCCCTTACTCGACTCGTCTAGTGGGTCTTTAGGTCAGGGTTTATCAGTAGCAGTTGGCCGAGCCCTGTCGGCAAAAATTAAAGGGGAGCATCACAATGTTTATTGCTTGACTTCAGATGGAGAGCATAACGAAGGGTCAACTTGGGAAGCGATTTTGACGGCTAGCCATCAAGAGCTAGGTAATTTAGTTAACATTATCGATCGCAACGGAATGCAAATTGGTGGCGAAACAGAATCATTATTGGCTTTAGAGTCTTTAGCAGAGAAATATAAAGCCTTTGGTTGGGAAGTCTTTATTATTAGCGGCCACCATTATGACGAATTGCTTCACGCTCTTTGTCAAGCCAAAGATTCTCATCGAACCCCTAGCGTTATTATTGCTCAGACCATTTTAGGGCGAGGCGTTTCTTTTATGGAAAATAAGAAACGGTTTCATTCTGGTGTCTTGTCCGAAGAGGAATATCGGCAAGCCATGAAGGAGCTAGGAGGCAGTTGATAGATAAAGACGAGTTAATATTTTAAAGTCGAAAGAACAAACATTGTTTTAATCATTAGAAATTAAGAATTAAAAATTAGAAATTTTAAGGTATGGTCAAACTAAAATCACAACGAGATGCCTATGGGGAAGCATTATTAGAGTTGGCAAAAAAAGATGAGCGGATTTTGGCTCTAAGCCCAGATTTGGCCTCATCAACCAGAATAGAAAAGCTAGCCACAAAACTAGAAGAGAATCGATTTTTTAATTTGGGGGTAGCTGAACAAAATGCTGTTGGGGTGGCGGCCGGGCTGGCCATGGAAGGATTTATTCCTTTTTTATCTTCTTTTGCGGTTTTTATTCCGGGGCGGGCCTTTGATCAAATCAGAGTTTCTATTTGTCAAAATAGGGCTAATGTAAAACTGGTTGGTTCTCACCTGGGCTTTTCTAATGCCGGTGATGGAGCGACGGCTCAATCAATCGAGGACTTAGCCCTAATGAGGGTTTTGCCGGAAATGGTTATTTTGTCTCCGGCTGATGCTAATCAAGTTCGATCGGCAGTTTTTGCTGCCGCCAAATATCAAGGGCCAGTTTATATTAGAATTAGTCGTGATAAAACCGCCTCTGTTGATCAAAAAGAGAATTTTGTTATTGGTAAAGCCAGGATATTAAATTCTGGTAAAAAAGCCACTCTTATTGCTACTGGTCCGATTATTTCTCGTCTTTTAGATTGGACGAATGATTTTGACATTGAATTAATTAATTGCGCCACTATAAAACCAATGGATGAAAAAACTCTTATTAATTCGGCTAAAAAAACTGGTCGAGTGATAACGGTTGAGGAGCACTCTATTATTGGCGGATTAGGGTCAGCGGTTAGTGAGATTTTAGCCGCCAATTGCCCGGTTCCAGTTAAGAGAATTGGTATCCCTGATTGCTTTGGCCAGTCAGCCAGAAAACCAGAAGACCTCTATAAAAAATATGGTTTAACTAAAAACGCTATTAAAAAAGAAGTACTAAAATTTTTAGGATAACAATAAATCGATGGAAAGGAATAATTTAAAGTCAATTAGCAAAAAAGGTCGATTTTTAATTTTGGCTTATGACCATGGTATGGAACATGGCACCGCCGATTTTAATCAGGAAAATATTAATCCGGAGAAGGTTTTATCTTTGGCGGATAGTGGTTATTTTACTGGTATTGCCTTGCAAAAAGGAGTAGCCGAGCGATATTATCAACCAGGAAAAAATAAAGCTCCCCTGATTATTAAGCTCAACGGAAAAACTAATCTTTTAGACGAGGAGCCCTATTCACCTCAATTATGTCAGGTAGATGAGGCTATTTCCTTGGGGGCAAAAGCAGTTGGTTATACCGTTTATGTTGGTAGCAAGCACGAGAAAAAGATGATGAGTCAATTTGCCAAAATTGGCCGAGAGGCTGATCAGGCTGGCATTCCCTTAATTGGCTGGATGTATCCTCGAGGAAAAGCGGTTAAGGGCAAAGAATACAGTCGGGAAATTTTGTCTTATGCGGCTAGATTAGCTCTAGAAATGGGAGCCGAGGTAGCTAAATTACCCTATACCGGTGATCCAAATAGTTTTTCTTGGGTAATCAAAGCCGCTGGTCGACTTAAGGTGACCGTTCAGGGGGGGCCTAAGACCGATAAGAAAGATTTTTTTGGTTTAGCTGAGGAAATAATGACCGCTGGTGCTGACGGACTAATTGTCGGTCGTAATGTTTGGCAGGCCGATGATCCGCTAGAAGTCGCCAAGAAATTAAATGAAATTGTTTTTAACTTTTAATTTTGAATTTTTAATTTTTAACTATCATGTACGATATTATTACTGTTGGCTCAGCCACCGTTGATGTTTTTTTACAGTCTGATGATTTTGTTATTGACGATCGGGGTCGGGAGTCTTTGGTCTTATCAGGAGGTAAAGTTGAGGTAGCCAAAAGGGTTATGGCCGTGGGGGGCGGTGGGACCAACACGGCGGCTGGTTTTTCCCGTTTAGGCCTAAACTGCGCTTGTGTAGCTCGCTTTGGTAATGATTGGGCAGGAAACTGGCTGAAAGAAGGCTTGGCCGAAGAAGAGTTTGACAAGGCCTATTTAAGGCAGATTAATGGTGAAGAAACCGACTTTTCGACCATTTTGTTGTCGTCCACAGGAGAAAGAATTATCCTTACTTTCAGAGGTCAAACTAGAGTTGACAAAGACATTTTTCCCTTTAAGGCCTTGTCACAGACGCGATGGCTATACTTGGCTTCTCTTGAGGGCAATGTTGCTTTATTAGAAGAGGTGGTTGATAAGGCTAAAATTTATAAAATATCAACAGTTTTAAATCCGGGTAATTTAGAGTTAGTTCATCAGGAGGAATTGGCTAAAATTTTTCCTAAAGTAAAAGTTTTAATTCTTAATGAAGAGGAGGCAAAGAGTTTTTGGGGGAAAGATTATCTTGAGAAAATAAAAGACGCTGGTCCAGAAATTGTTATTGTTACTTGTGGTAAGCAGGGGGCCTATTTTTATCAGTCTGGCAAAATATCAAAAGAACCAGCCCTAGAGGGGAAAGTGATTGATGCCACGGGAGCCGGAGATGCTTTTTCAACGGGATTGGTCGCCGGTTTAATATGGGGAAAATCCTTGCCGGAAGCCGTCAAGATTGGCATGATTGAGTCACTGTCAGTTATTGGTCAGATTGGGCCTAAGGCGGGATTATTAAGCAAAAAAGAGCTGGAGGAAAGGTTAAAGAAATTTGGCGGGGCTCAAAGTAAAAGTCGAAAGTAGGGGCACTCCCATGTGAGTGCCCGAATTCCAAAATTAAAAATGACATTAGTCTGATAGGTCTTATTGGACCAATATTTAATTTTAAATTAGAAATTTTAATAAAAAGTGTTTGCCGAAAAAGAGATTTTTAAGAAAAAAATTACTAATAAAAAGGAAAAAGACCAACAAGAGGAGTCTTCAGGACGAGTAGTTTTAATTCTTTTGTTGGCTTCGACGGGATTGGCGATGATTTTTTACCTATCAAGCCTCTTGCCTTCTTTTTGGGAAAGGATTTCTGCTCCTAAAGTGGTAAAAATTGACGATCTTAGAACAGAGGAGCTTTCGCCAACAATTATCGTGCCAACACCAACCCCTTGGCAAAAAGAACTTCAAGAAGAATTGTTAGAATTTGTTGATCAAGAGAGTGGTATTTATGGAATTTATTTATTGGAAATTGAGAACCAAAACGCGATTGGAATTAATCACCAAGAAATTTTTCCTGGGGCATCATTAATGAAATTACCGGTTATTGCTACTGCCTATAAAGAGGCGGAGAAAAGACAATTTGATTTGACGGCCGAATATCAGCTAAAAGAAGAGGACAAATTACCTGGTAACGGCAGTGTTCATCTTCAGCCGGAAGGAACGATCTATACTTATCGAGCTTTGATAAAATTGGCGGTTGAACAATCAGACAATACGGCCATAAGCGTTATTGCTGATAATTTAGGAGAAGAGAAGATTCAAGCTTTGATTGATTTTTTAGAATTATCAAGAACTGATTATCTAGCTGGGAAAACTACCCCCGAGGACATGGGCCAGTTTTTAGCTTCTCTTCATCAGGGAAAGATGTTGACCTCGTCTCATAGCCAAGAATTTATTGGTTTTTTAACTAATACTATTTTTAACGATCAAATTCCGTCTGTTTTGCCGGAGGATTTGGTTGTTGCCCATAAAATTGGCCTGGATGAAAACTTGCTTCACGATGCGGCGATTATTTTTACTGAGAAGGGTGATTTTATTTTGGTGATTATGAGCCAGGGTGATTCCCAAGATCGGGCTCAAACGGTTTTAGAAGAAATTACTAAAACAATTTGGACAGCTATTAGAAACAGCAACTAGGAAACATCCCTTATTTAATTTTCAATTTTCAATTTTCGATCTTTGATTGTCAACCAACTAGTTTTTTGCTTTTAATTTTTAACCCTGAACTGTTTTTTGACACCTCTTTTTCCTAAATACTAAATACCAGATACTAAATACTATTTTTGTGTTTCAGGCGATTAGCGGGCGCAGCAATTCAACAATGTAGCAATTTAGCAATGGTTTATTTTTTAACTATTTTATTTGTTTTCTCAAATATTTGGCCGCCTCTTCAGGGGAAATAGTCAAGATTTCCATACCGGCTCCTAATTCAAAACCGGCCCAAATTTGGGTTTTAGGCATGATCTGCCAGTGCCAGTGATAGTATTGGTAATTTTTTTTATCACAGGGAGCAGTATGAAGAAAAAAATTATAATCCGGGTTGCCCAAACCCTTTTTTATTGCTTTTAAGGCCACCTTAAAAGCTTCGGCCAATTGTTTAATTTCTGCTTGATTAATTTTTTCGAAATAAGCTTGGTGCTTTTTAGGATAAATCTGTAAAGTAAAGGCACTTTTGGGGGCAAAAGGCGAGAAAATAATAAAAGAGTCATTTTCCCAAACAACTCGATTAGGATTTTTTTTATTGTCAGCAATAATTTGACAGTGAAGGCAAGAATTATTTTTCTGCCAAAATTTTTTGCTACCTTTTAGGTTTTTTTTAATGTCGGTATCGGTGACGGAAATGGCGATAATTTGGGAGTGGGGGTGGCTAATTGAGGCACCAGCCTCTGGTCCTTGGTTATGAAAAATAGAAATATATTTAATATGGGGTTGTTTAGCAAGATAGAGATATCGTTTTTGGTAAACAGTAAAAACTTCTTCAATTAAAGAAGCGGGCATTTGGTCAATGGTTTGTTGGTGGTCTTGGGTAATAACTAATTCATGATGACCGACCGCCGTCATAGTTTGGTAAAAGCCGGCGCTTTTTTTATTAAGCTTTTTGGCGGGAATGAAGGCGGGGTATTTATTAGGAACAACGACAATAGTCCAATTATGAGCATTAGGAATAGGAAGTTCTTGGCCTTCGGATTGAACCAGGAGAGGAGTTTCTCTTTTTAAGATTTGGCAAAAAGGGCAGGTTTTTTTTGATTTTAGGTTATTTTTTTGATCCTTTTTTGGATTTTCTTTTGTTAAGTTATTTTTGATAAAGCTGGAAGGTTTTTTAGCTCGATTACGAGCAATAATTACCCACTCTCCAGTAATAGGATTTTGTCTTGCCTGAGGTTGGGTTGGGGGTTTATTCATAAAAGTATTATAGCATTGGAAAAGCCTGGTTAATAAACCCAAACCCTTGTTATAATATAAATTGATGGCGGGGGAAAGAAAACAAATAATAATTTTTGTCGTTGACTGTTTTGTTTTTTTTGGCCGGCCTCTTTTTCTTCTTTTAAAAATTATTTTGCGCCTTTTTTGGCTCCTTTTAGCCGGACTGAGGTGGGTTCTTAGGGTTTTAGGAAAAGTAAGCCAAGACCTTATCAAGAAGGCTTTTTCGGTTAGTTTTAAAAAACCCTTTTCTTTTCTTTTTGGTAAAGCCCTCTTTTTGAAAAAACGGCTAAAGGTTTGGTTTTTTTCTTTTAAAAACAAGGTTTTTGCTTTTTTATTTACCTTTAAAGGTTTTTTAAAGAAGATTTTTCTTCTTTTTCGACTGCGCCTTTTAGTTTTGGTTGTTTTTTTATTTTTTTTGATTTATTTTGGCTGGTCGGTTTTTAAGGATCTGCCTCAACCGCAAAAATTAATTACCAGGAATATTAAACAGACGACAAGAATTTATGATCAAAACGGAAACTTGCTTTATCGAGTTTTTCGTCATCAAAACCGCACCCTGGTTCCTCTAGAAGAGATTCCTCTAGTTGTTAAAGAGGCTACTATTGCCATTGAAGATGGTAATTTTTATCAACATCGAGGGATTTCTTTTTCTGGCATTGGTCGATCTTTTTGGCGTTTGATTTCTCAAGGAAAGATTGAGGGTGGCTCCACGATCACCCAGCAATTAGTCAAAAACGCTCTTTTATCGCCGGAAAGAACAATGAGCCGGAAGCTAAAAGAGATTATTTTAGCCCTAATGGTTGAGGCGAAATTCTCCAAAGATGAGATTTTACAGATGTATTTAAATGAAGTTGGTTATGGTGGGGCAACTTATGGTATTGAAGAGGCTAGCCAATATTATTTTGGCAAATCAGCCAGAGAGCTTAATTTGGCCGAGGCGGCTCTTTTGGCGGGCTTGCCGGCTTCCCCCACTACCTATTCTCCTTTTGGGGCTCAACCGCAACTGGCTAAAATTCGCCAAAGAGAAGTTTTATTCCAAATGGAAAAAAAAGGTTTTATTACTGATAGGGCGGCTCAAAGGGCCCAAAACGCTGAGATTAGATTGAAGAATATTAATCAGAATATCCTGGCGCCCCATTTTGTTATGCAAGTTAAGCAAGAACTAGCTGATATTTTTGGTGATCGATTTGTTGAGGAGGGGGGATTACAGGTAACCACGACCCTAGATTTGTCGACTCAACAAATGGCTGAAAAGGCGATTGAGGAAGAGTTGGCCAAGCTAACTTCTTTTCGGGTTACCAATGGCGCCGCTCTGGTCACCAATCCCAAAACAGGCGAAATTTTGGCTATGGTTGGCTCACGAGACTATTTTGATTCTGAAAATGATGGAAACTTTAATGTTACTGTCGCTCCAAGGCAACCAGGATCAACAATTAAGGTAGTTAATTATGCTCTTGCTCTTCAAAATGGTTATACTTTAGCCAGTCGCATTTTAGATGCTCCGGTTAGTTTTAGGCTTCCTGGTCAACCTCCCTATCGACCAAGCAATTATGATAACCGTTTTCATGGTCTGATGACTTTAAGAACGGCTCTAGCCTGTTCCTATAATGTTCCGGCGGTTAAGGTTTTGGCCTCTTTGGGGGTTGATCGGATGATCTCTTTGGGTCATAAAATGGGGATTACCAGTTGGTCGGATGATGACCAGTTTGGTTTATCCCTAACCCTAGGAGGAGGAGAGGTGACAATGAAAGAATTAGCCACTGTTTATGGAGTTTTGGCTAATGGCGGCCTTAAAGCTCCTTTGCAGACCATTATTAAAGTTCACGATCGCAAGGGCAAGCTTATTTGGGCTAATCCTTGCCTTGAAGAAGCCAAGATTAACCCCAAGACCTTTGCTGTTCGAGCAAAATCAGACAATACTTCTTGTGGGGAGCAAGTAATTTCGCCTCAAGTAGCTTGGTTGTTAACCAGTGTTTTGTCTGACAACCAAGCTCGAAGCCCTGTTTTTGGTGCCAACTCTATTATTAATATTCCTCAATATCAAGTAGCCGTTAAAACTGGCACCACCAATAACCTGCGAGACAATTGGACCATTGGCTATAGCCCGGATTTGTTAGTGGCTGCTTGGGTGGGGAATAATGATAATTCGTCCATGGCAAGGATTGCCTCAGGGGTGACTGGTGCTTCTCCGATTTGGCGTCGAATAATGGAGACGTTGTTGGTTCAGGAAGAGCCAGAAGAATTTTTGCTTCCTGAAAATATAGTTAGTCGGCCGGTTTGTTTATCTTGGGATGAGGAGGGAAAAAGTTGTCAAAAGACAGAAGAGGAGTATTTTATTGATGGAGATAGAAAGGAAGAGGGTTTTGGTCAAATAGCTGATGAAACAGAAACAAGAGATAAATTATTGCCCGCTCAGCAGGACTCAAGGTGAGGAAAGGAATCTATCTTAGGGGATAATGAATTAGATCGGGTTGGCCAGAATTAGGACAATCTAGGCAAAAAATCGCTCCCAATGGGTCACGAATAATATTTTTTTCTTGATGCTCAACGTTTTCTGCTTCTTCTCCGGGTTTGACTAGGGCACCAGTATCATTATTAATGAGAACTGTTTCTATTTTACTTTCTTCAACAGCTGGCAACTGCCCCTTTATAAAGTATTCAAACCTGGTTTCACAGCCTGATTCTCCCGGCAAATTACCTGATAAAGAACAAACGGAGGCACCGATAACATTTTCCGGCTTAGAGGGCCATTCTTCAGGCAGTTCGTCTTTTTCAAAAGCAAAGGTGATAATTCTATTCCAAATAGAAGAGGCGCCAATTGCTCCGGAAGAAACACTTCTCATCGGAGTATTGTCATTGTTGCCAATCCAAACCGCTACCAATCGGGACGGATTATAACCAATGGTCCAATTGTCTCGCAGGTTATTGGTGGTGCCAGTTTTAACTGATACTTCCGGGTGGTTTTTAACAACCAAGTAAGAATAAGGGCCAAAAACAGCGCTTCGAGCGCCGTTATCAAGTAAAATATGAGAAGTAATATAAGCGGCTTCTTTACTAATAACTCTTTGGCCAACTTGGCCGAGAACATCTTGATTATCAAGAAGAATTTGGCCGTTTTTGTCGGTTACTTCTAGTAGGGCGACCAAATCTTTTTTGACACCCAAATTAGCCAAAACCCCAAAGGCAGTGGCCATATCGGTCATTTTTATTTCTCCGCCTCCTAAGGTTAGAGATAAACCATAATTTTTAGGATCATTAAAAGTGGTAATACCAAACTTTCTGGCCTCTTCAATAAAGATATCAAGGCCGTTAAGAGCTAGAACTTTGACAGCGGGAATATTGTAGGAATTACCTAGAGCAAAGCGAGCTTGAACAAGGCCGTTAAAGTTGTTGTTGTAATTGCTAGGACAATAAGTTTTAAGGCCGGTTTGAATAAAACAGGTGGGAGCATCAATTAAAAGGGTAGAGGCGGTGATTTTTCCTTTATCAAGGGCAATAGCATAATTAATTGGTTTAATTGAGGAACCAGGCTGTCTTAGAGCATTAGTGACAACATTAAAGTTGCCGCCAAGATCAGAATCAAAATAGTCTCGTGAGCCAACCATAGCCAAAATTTCTCCTGTTTTGGGATTGGTGACCAGAGCGGCGCCATTGGTAACATTGTATTGGAGACTCTCCTCGACCTCTTCCTTAACAATTTTTTGGGCCTCCTCTTGAATTTCCCAATCAAGAGAAGTGGTTACTTTTAGTCCACCTTGCTCAACTTGCTTTTGGCCAAACATATCAACCAATTGCTCTTTGACATACATGACAAAGTGGGGGGCTAAAATTGGTTCTTTTATGGTGGCGTAGTCCAACTCTTCTTCTTTGGCCTGATCGGCTTCTTCTTGAGAAATAAAACCGACTTCTATCATTCGATTAAGAACTAATTCTTGACGATTTTTTGCCAATTGCGGTTGGGCGCCAAAAGGAGAATAAGTGGTCGGAGAAGCCGGCAAACCCGCCAAAAGAGCCGCCTCAGCCAGACTAAGTTCAGAAGCGGGTTTGTCAAAATATCGACGAGCAGCCGCTTCAATTCCCCAAGCCGTTCCTCCATAGGGGGTTTGATTAAAATACATTTCTAATATTTCGTCTTTGGTATAAATTATTTCGGTAACTACGGTTAGCAAGGCTTCTTTTATTTTTCTTGTTAGGGTTCTTTCCGGGGTTAACAGAGCATTTTTAACTAGTTGTTGGGTAATAGTAGAGCCGCCTTGCAGGGTGCGGCCAAAAACAGTTTTATAAAAAGCTCTAGCAATTCCCCGGACAGAAAAACCATAGTGGTGGTAAAAATCTTGGTCTTCAATGGCTAGGGTAGCCTCTTTAACATGGTTGGGAAGCTGGTCAAGCCTGATCGGAAGACGATTTTTATCGACATAAATTTCATAAAGCAATTTTCCGTTGCGATCATATATTGAAGTAGAAAAGGGGGTGTTTTGGGATAAACCCTTTGGCGAGGGGAGGTCTTTTAGAATTAAAAAATAAAAAGCAATTATCAGGATTGTCGAAACAACAACTAAGCTGATTAGGACATTTTTTTTAGTGGGGGTGAGTTTGGTTTTTTTCTTTGTTTTCTTTTTCTTTTTTGATCGGGATTTTTGGCTCCTTTTTGTTTTTAAAGGCCAAAAAGAAGTTATTTTTTTGATTATGGGAATTTTTTTCTTTTTCATAAATTATTTTGATTAAAGAAAGAAAAAAAATAAGTAAATAAGAAGAGGAAAGTTTATCTCTTTTTGTTTTTTTTACTAAAGAATTTCTTTTTTAGTTTGGTCATTCGCCAAGTAACCACAACAGCCAAGATAGTAATGATAAGAGCAAAAATAAGCTCCGAAATCATGCCCGACGTTTCGCCTAATAGCCTTTTAACATAAACTTCAACAAACTCTTTGATAACACCACGCCAGGCCAAGGCGGCCAATAAGCCAAAGGCAGAACTAATAAGGCCGGCCAACTCATTAATAAAGGTTTTTTGAAATTCTTCCAGTTCTTTTTGAAGTTTATTTTTAATTTCGTGGGGCTCATCGAGATGTTCGGGCAAGAAGGGGATTTTGAGAGTATCTTCTTCGGTCAAGTTTTCTTTGCCGGTTTCTTTTTTTCTTTCTTTAACCATGATGCCTATTATTATACTATAATTAAGACAAAGACATTGTTTAATTGTTGTATTGTTAGATTGTTTTTTTTGCGTTTGTTTTGCTCAATAACAATTTAGCAATGAAACAATATAACAATATTAAAGCTTGGCTATTTCAATGTTTAAAAGATTATTCAACATACTGAAGGTAGTTAATAATTAACCTATTTTCTCTTGTTCTATCCTAAATTTACCATCTCACCAAAGATCTTGACAAATATTGGCCATATCGAGGCATCTCGAGCGGTGATTGATCGGGCACCGTTAATTCCTTCTTATGAGAAAAGTTTTCAGGAAGATGCGGTCTTAAGGACGGTTCATTTTGGTACGCGAATTGAGGGTAATGAATTATCCTTATCTCAGGCGGCTCAGGTTATGGCCGGAGAAGATATTTTAGCCGGGAAGAGAGATGTCCAGGAGGTAATAAATTATCGAAACGTGGTTGATTTTATTGAGGAGCTAATTGATAAGAAAAAAACTAGAAAGAATAAAGAGATTTTTTATCAAAAGGAGGATTTAAAAAAAATTCATCAATTAGTGGCTAAGAGAATTTTAGAACCAGAAAAATCGGGAGAATATCGCAAAAATCAGGTGGTTGTTCGCTCTCTTTCGGGAGCAGTTGTTTTTCGGGCTCCACCAGCAGTGGAGGTTCCCTACTTAGTTACCTCCTTTTTTAAATTCTTAAACTCTAAGGAGGGTCGGGATTTGCATCCAGTTTTACGAGCAGGAATTTCCCATTATATTTTAGTGGCCATTCATCCTTTTGTGGAAGGCAATGGCCGAACTTCTCGAGCCTTTGCCAACCTGATTTTATTTGCCGAAGGCTACGATATCAGAAGATTATTTTCTCTAGAGGAGTTTTTTGATAAAAACTTAGGTGATTATTATAGTTTTTTAAAAAAAACTTCCGATCAATCTCGTAATTTAGAAAAAAGAGACCTAACTGAGTGGTTAGAATTTTTTTCTCAAGCTTTATCGGTAGAATTAGAAAGGATTAAGGAAGAAATAGAGCGGCTATCGGTTGACGGACGTTTAAGAAAGCGCTTGGGGGGCAGACAAATTAGCCTATCGAGTCGCCAAGTTAAGTTGATGGAATATATTAATGCTCATGGCGGGATTGATATGGCGGCGGCGCGGTCAATTTTGTCGATGGTGTCTGAAGACACAATTTTAAGAGAGTTTCAGGATTTACGGAAAAAGAAAGTAATCAGAAAGGTAGGCAAAACCAAAGGAGCAAAATATATTTTAAGATAAAAACACTTTTTATGAAATTTAAAGATTTAGCTGTTTATTTAGAAAAATTAGAGAAAACTGATTCTCGTTTGGAGATTACTCAAATTTTGGCTGATCTTTTTCGGGAAGCAGTCTCTGATCAGATCGATAAGCTTTGTTATTTAATTTTGGGTTATTTGGCTCCGCCTCATCAGAGGATAGAGTTTGATTTAGCAGACAAGATGATGATTAGGGTGTTGTCGGCTTCTTTTGGTTTTACCCAAAAAGAAGTCAGACAGATGTATAAAACGGTTGGCGATTTAGGAACAGTGGCCCAAACCCTAAAAGAAAAAGGCCAAAAGCAACTTGACAATCGACTTTTTGATGATCTTGCTATTGACCCAATTGACCCGCGGGCTGATAAAATCTTGAAACAGAAATCTTCTTTAAGCACTAAGGATATTTATGATTATTTGATGATTGTTGCTTGTTCAGGGGGAGAGGGGAGCCAGGAGCAAAAAGTTGCTCTAATGGCTTCTTTATTAAAGTCGATTGACTCTCTGTCGGTGCGTTTTTTGGTTCGTATTCCCCTTGGTCGTCTTCGTCTTGGTTTTTCTGAGTTAACTATTCTAGATGCCCTCTCCTGGCTAATATCAGGCGATAAAAGCCATAGAGACGAAATTGAATCAGCCTACAACGTTCATTCTGATATTGGATATATTGCTCGAATTATCAAAGAAGATGGCCTTTCAGGATTAAAAAAAGTGACGGTGTCTTTGGGGGTGCCTATTAATTTGGCCCTTTGCCAGCGTCTATCTGGAGCTGAGGAAATGGTTGAAAAAATGGTTACCGAAGATGATGATAATGATTTAGTGGCCGTGGAGCCTAAATTTGATGGTACCAGGTTGCAAGTTCATTTTCGTCATCAAAAAGGAAAATTAAAAACCTGGTTGTTTACCAGAAGCCTGGAAGATATTGCCGAAATGTTTCCTGACATTAGTCGAGGAATAGAAAAAGAAATTGAGGCCAAGAGTGTAATTTTAGATGGAGAAGTGATTGGCTATAATGCTAAGACTGGCCAGTTGCTACCCTTTCAAAAAACAATTCAAAGAAAAAGAAAACACCAGATTAAAGAAGCCATTGCCAAGACCCCTCTTCGTTATTATTGTTTTGATATTTTATATTTTAATGGCCAAAGTCTACTTGACACCCCTTTTTATAAGAGGCGGAAAATTCTTAAAAAACTGATTACCCAAAAAGGCAAAAAAAAGAAAATCTTTCTATCTCCTCAGATTTTAACTGATGACCCGAAAGAATTAAAAACTTATCATCAAAAGCAGATTAATAAAGGTTTGGAGGGGGTAGTGGTTAAAAAGTGGCGCAGTTCCTATGATGTTGGTAAGAGGGGCTTTACTTGGGTAAAATTTAAGCAGGAAAAAGGCAAAGCTGGAGGAGGCCTTTCTGACACTATTGATGGAGTGGTTATGGGGTATTATCGAGGGCGAGGCCGTCGGGCGGAATTTGGGATTGGGGCTTTCCTTCTGGGCATTAAAAAGACATATGATGACGATCGGTTTTTGACTGTATCTAAGGTTGGTACCGGGTTAACTGATGACCAGTGGCGAAAGATGAGATCTCTTTGTGATCAGGCTATTGCTGAGAGAAAACCAAAGAATTATAAAGTCGACAAGAATCTTTTCCCTGATATTTGGTGTCAGCCGAAGATTGTTGTCGAAATTGAGGCGGACAACGTCACCGTTTCTCCCTTACACAGTGCTGGATTAGCCCTGCGCTTTCCTCGCTTAGTTCGTTTCCGTTCTGACCGCTTGCCCAAACAAGCAACAACTAAAAGAGAACTTGAAGAATTAAAGGAAATACAGGAGAATAATAATTGATAGTTAAAAGTTCAAAATTAAAAGTCCAAAAAACAATTGACAATTAAAAATTTAAAGTTAAAAGTAGGGACACTCCCATGTGAGTGCCCGAACCCGAAAGTTCAACCCATGAACCACATAGGGTTCAGAATGACAAGTTTTCTTTTCCGTCATTCTGAATCCGCCGGCTGGCGGACGAAGAATCCCGACAATTTAACAATCTAACAATAATTTCATTAAGAATTGAATAAAAATTAGAAATTAGTAATTAGTAATTAGAAATTTTATTAAGATGTTTTTAAATCAGTTTATTGTTTTATTTTTATTTGTTTTGTTTTTTTCTTGGTCGCTTTTTTTGTTGGTTTCGCCCAAGAAAAGAAAAAAAGTAAGCCTGGAGTCGGGGCTTTTTCTATTAATGGTTGCTCCGGAAGTTTTTTTAGTTTTGCTATTGGCCTTTTCTTCTTGGGGAGAAGCAGTTTTAGGCTTGATTATGGGGGTTAACTTGATTAGTTTTTTACTTATTCCTGGTTTGGTGGCAATTTTTAAGAATAAGGTTAGGGTGAAAGTGAAAAATTTGCGGCTTGATTTTTTGGCCGTTTTTTTAATTGTTGCCTTGCCATTAATTTTTTTAAAAGATTTTCAACTTTCCAAGAGTGAGGGCTTAGTCTTATTAATAGTGGGGGCAGCCTTATTTGGCTGGCGCTGGCGTTTGCCGTTTTTGGCTTACAAGGCGGTAACGAAAAGAAGGCCCGAAGCTAATTGGCAGATGATTTTAGGATTTTTATTATCGATAATTTTTTTCCTATTATCTTTATTAGCCCTTTTCTCTTTAGAAATTAATCTATCTTTGTTTAACTTAGGGTTATTGCCCCTAGCTTTAATAGTTAGTTTACCGGAAGTTTTAGTTAATCTAGAACTGACGAAAAAAAAGCCCCTGGTTTTCCTTGACGGGTTATTGATACCTTTAGTTTTTAACACCACAATTATTTTGGGATTAATGGCTTTTTTGTCTCCCTTTAAGGTTGTTAGCTTAACAGGCTATCTTAGATCAGTGCTTTTATTTTTGTTTGGTTTTGCTCTTTTTTACTTTTTTTCTTGGTCTAAAAAAGAGATTAACAAAAGAGAAGGAGCGATTCTATTGCTTTACTTTTTTTTCTCTTTACTGGTAATCCTAGGCTAGGCAACTTTTAGATCCATAGGTCCGAAGCTATTCGACCCCAAGGGTCGGAAAACACAATTTTTTTATAAAGGAGGTGAAAAAATGACAACTATTAAAAATGAAACAGAACGGCAGAGAGCGGTTCTTGCTTATTTATTTTTTCCGGCAATTTATTTTTTAGCAACCAAAGAGACCTCTTCTTTAGTTATCTTTCATTCGAAACAGGCGTTAATTTTATGTTTAATTTTTGCTTTAGGAAACGGTCTGCTTGGCTTAATTCCTGTTTTGGGTTGGGCGATATTGTTGCCCTCTTGGAATATTCTTTTTTTTGCTGGTTGGCTTTTTTTGATTGTTAAAGCCTATCGGGGAGAGGAGTATAAAATTCCCTGGGTAGTGGATTTTGTTTTGGGAAAATTAGCTAAGTTAGATAAAAAGTAGTTTATACTTATTATGTTTTCTTCTCGACTTGAGGCCGGTCGCCTGTTGGCCCAAAAATTAGTTTTGGAAAAAATAAATAAAGCTATTCTCTTGGCTATTCCTCGAGGTGGGGTAGTTGTTGGCAGTTCGATAAACCAAGAGCTTAGTTGGCCTCTATTGGTGGTTATTACTAAAAAACTTTCTGCTCCTCAAAACGAAGAATTAGCCATTGGGGCGGTAGGAGAAGACGGGTCTTCAGTTTTTTTAAACGAAGAGCTTATTGACCAATTAAATATTGATCAAGGTTATCTTAATCAAGAAATAGATTTAAGAGTAGCCCAGGTTAAAAGAAGAAAAAAATTTTTTTCTTCTTGGCCTTGGCCTTCTTTGGTAAATAAAAAAGTGGTTATTGTTGATGATGGGGTGGCTACGGGAGCAACAATTATTGCTGCTATTAGGCAGGTAAAAAAAGAAAACCCCGATGAGGTAATTGTGGCCGTGCCGGTGATTTCTTCTGCGGCCTTGGAGAAAATTAAAAAAGAAGCTGATCGAGTGATTTACCTTAAGGCTCCCAAATTATTTTTTTCTGTTAGTCAGTTTTATGAAAATTTTGATCAAGTTAGCAACGAAGAGGTAAAAAGAATATTAGCTGTCCGGGAGTGATATAATTAGGTTGGTTTTTTAAGCTGCTAAAGTCTAAGGTCTAACGACTAAAGACTAAGTTAGCCGCGGTGGTGAAATTGGCAAACACGCAGGTCTCAAAAACCTGTGATGGTATCCCCATCTTGTGGGTTCAAATCCCTCCCGCGGCACAAGGAGACCAGCTGGTTTTGGAAACCAGCTGGGCGACGCAGCCGAGTTTGACTCGGCCGTTTCCCAGGAGACATTCTGATGGTTCTCTGGACTATATTTCAGGAATGACGAAAATGGGTTTCAGTTTTAAAATTATTAAATTTTCATTGTAAATTAAAACATTAGTTATTTATTGGAAATTGAAAATTGGAAATTAATTTCGGGCCGTTAGCTCATTTGGTAGAGCGCACCCTTCGCATGGGTGAGGTGACCGGTTCGATTCCGGTACGGTCCACCCATGCTAAAATAACCTTATGTTGACGATTGTTGGTTTAGGCAATTGGAAAGAGAAATATCAAGAAACCAGACATAATATTGGCTTCTTGGTTCTAGATCAGTTATTACCCCAGATTTCCCCAAATAAAGGTTGGCAAAAAAATTCTCAGACTGGCTGTTTGGAGGCAAGAGGCGAGGGCTTCTTGTTAGCCAAACCCCAAACTTTTATGAATTTAAGCGGCCAAGCGGTTAAAGAGTTAGTCGATTTTTATAAACTTGATATTAATAATTTGTTACTCGTTAATGATGATTTAGACCTTGGTTTTGGCGAAATAAGAATTGATAAAAATCGGGGTTCGGCTGGTCATCGGGGAGTGGAATCGGTTATAGAAGCTTTAGGGACTAAAGATTTTTGGCGAGCCAGAGTTGGTATTGGCCGGCCAGAGGAAAGTGAAAAGGAAGGGAAGATGGCCGATTTTGTTTTAGAAAAATTTTCCCAAGAGGAAAGAAATTCTTTAAAAAAGGTGACAGAAGAGGTGGCTAAGCAATTGGTTTTGGCGATTAAAAATGGAACGGAGAAATTTAGAGGGACCAAGACAAAGGTGGATAGTGGACAAAACTAATTATTAGTTTTTTGAAATTGAGAGTAATAATAAATCACTATAAGGATCGGAAACACACAATTAGTGTTTCGTGAAATTCGTTTCTAATCCGTTAGATTTGTGTACTTTATTTCAAGAAAGGCGAAAACCACGGGCTTTGCCCGTGGGTATCTTTTATTATGAATAAATTTGGCGATTTCACCCCCATTAGTGACGTTTTAAAAAGATTCGATAAAGAAGAGGACAAGTATATTTCCCGAGAATTCCAAAAATATGGCTATGATTTAGCTAAAAGTTTGGGCGATCTAAAACACAAGGCTCTCTATATGAAGTTAGCCAAGGAAGAACCCCGCGCCAGGCTGGAAAGAATAAAGCACCAAGTATTGGAAAGCGGTAAGGGGAGCAATTTGGGTGGGCTATTTATGTGGCAGCTAAAACAAGCTCACTGGCGGGAAAAATTAACCAAAAATCGCCTTTCCAGAGACTTTTATCTTCACTCTCCTCAATTGGTGGCTAAAAAGCTGTTAGGAAAAATTTTAGTTGTTCAGGATCAGTTTCGAGTGTTGCGAGCCGGTGAAATTACTGAAACCGAAGCCTATTTAGGAAAAAAAGACCTGGCTTCGCATGCTCGGTTTGGTAATCAGGGTCGATCAAAAATGATGTATTCCCCTCCAGGGCAGGCTTATATTTATTTAATTTATGGTCAACATCAAATGTTTAATGTTGTTGCCCATCAAAAAGGAAAAGCAGGAGCAGTTTTAATTCGCTCGTTAAAACCTGTTGTTGGCGGTAAGGGCAAGGTTGCTGTTGGCCCGGGAAAACTAACCTCTTTTTTAAAGATTGATCAAAAACACGACGGTTTGGATTTGGTTTTATCAGAAAAGATCTGGTTAGCAAAAGGCAAAAAAATACCGGAGGAAAAAATAAATTCCGGTCCGAGAGTTGGAGTTGATTATGCTGGTCCATGGGCCAAAAAGAAACTTCGCTTTTGGCCTAAATATTGTCGATATCTGAGTAAAGACAGTTAACAATTGACAATTCAAAGTAGGGGTGCGGTTTTCGCGCCCGAGTTCCAAAATTAAATATCATTTGGTTATTAGAAAATTTTGACAGTTAGAAATTATTTTTTTCTTGCCAAGAGGAGATTTTTTTTGTTTAATTTAAGTTGATGAGGTTAAAAGGCGGGGTACTTAATTATCTTTATCTTCCTGGAACCCTATTGGCTGTGGTTGCTTTTTTGGCCATCAATGGTCTAGCGGCTTGGTTGGGGGCAGTTTATTTACTTTTAGGGTTGTTGTTTGGTTGGTTTTTAATTTCTGTTTATCTTAGTTTGGTAAAAACTTCTCAAGCTTCTCTTATTTTGTTTTCTGCCCTTTTTCAATTGAGTTTTTTATTGTTTTCTTTTTGGTTGGTAGTTTCTAATGAAACCCTAATTGCTTCGGGGATTGTTTTGGGTGTCAACCTCTTTTTTATTAAGGAGTTGGTTTTTGATTATCAAAAAAGACGGACAATTTTAAAAAAGAAGTTGTTTAACAATGTTGAAATTTCTGATCGCCTGCTTTTAGGATATTTAGTTGGTTTTATTTTTTTAGTTGCGTTTTTAACAGCCCTTGTGATATTCTAATTTTGTCCTGACACCCACATGGGGTGCGGGACAACCCTGAACCCGACGTGGTTCACGGGTTGGACTGTCTTTAATTTATATAAAATGTTTGATTTAACTGGTAAGACGGCCTTAGTAACCGGCGCTTCTCGAGGTATCGGTCGGGGGGTTGCTCTTTGTTTGGCCAAACAGGGGGTAGATGTGGCGGTTAATTATTATTCTTCAGAAGAGGAAGCCCAAGAAGTTGTTTCTGAAGTTAAGAGATTGGGTCGAAAATCAATCGCTATCAAGGCTGATGTTTCCAAAAAAGATCAAGTGGAGGCGATGGTTGGCAAGATGGTTCAAGAATTTGGTCGACTTGACATTTTGGTTAATAACGCTGGGGTTTTAAATTACAAGACCCTTGACCAAATGACCGAAAAAGATTGGGATTGGGTAATTGATGTCAATCTTAAGGGGCAGTTTTTGTGTGTTAAGGCCGTGGTTCCTCAAATGGAAAAAAACGGTTGGGGAAGGATTATTAATATTGCTTCGGTTGCTTCTGGAGGAGTGGGGGTTGGTTATCCGGCCTTGGCCCATTATTGTGCTTCAAAAGGCGGAGTGGTTGCTTTAACTGAAGGCTTGGCAATTGAATTGGGCGTTAAGGGCATTACCGTTAATGCTATTGCTCCCGGCTCAATCGAAACCGATATGACTAAAGAGGTAACAGAAGACGAAAAAGTTAAGCAGGGTTTGTTGGCTCGTTTACCAATTAAAAGAATTGGTCAACCAGAGGATATTGGGGCGGCGGCTGTTTTCTTGGCTTCAGAGGAGGCTGGTTATATGACCGGTTCGGTGGTTTATGTTGATGGCGGTTGGCTAGCAACTTAAAAATTTTTTAAAAAAAAGTATGGCTAAGGTGGTAATTGACCAGGAAAAGTGTATTAAGTGTGGCACTTGTGTGGCCATTTATCCTAATCATTTTGAGGCTAAAAATGATCACTTTGAATCCAAGGGGAAAATTCTTGAACCTCAAGAGGCCAAAAATTTAGCCAGTGTTTGTCCGGTTGGAGCAATTATTGTTAAGGAAAAATAGTCTTAACAATAACAGTAATAGTTATTTTGGGCTTTTTTCTTCGAATGCTAAAATATCTTCTAACAATGACTTCTAAAACGGTCTGGATTTGGAGGAATTTTAATTTCCTTAGGGAAATAGATTGAGGTCTTATTTCAAGATTGGAAAAAACCACCGGCTGTAAGCCTGGATGAAGCTGATACTAATAGATCAAACGGAAAGAACCATGGGCTTTGCCCGTGGGAATCTATATATTATTAATAGTATAGAGAATTAAGCTGCCTTAGTAGTGGTCTCTATTTTAGGAAATGAAAAAATGAAACAAAAATTAGATGCTAAGTTCTTGCGTCATCAAAAACCACCGGCGGAGCAATTAAAAAAAATAAACCGTCAACCGATTTATATTATTTTAGACAATGTTTTAGATACTTATAATATCGGGGCAATTTTTCGGTTGGCAGATGCGGTCGCTGCTAGTCAAGTCATTATTTGCGGTCGCAGCCAAACGCCGCCGAACATTAAGATTCATCGGGCCGCTATTGGTACTGAAAAGTGGGTGCCCTGGTTTTACCAGGAAACAGCCCAAGGAGCAATTAAGAAATTAAAGAAAAAAGTTTCTAATTTGACAGTTTTTGCGGTTGAACAATCAGATCAGAGTTTGGATTATCGAAAGATCGACTATTCATTTCCCTTGGCTTTGGTGATCGGCAATGAGACTTATGGTATTGGCGATGAGGTTTTGGATTTGGTTGATCAAGTGTTAGAGATACCCATGTGGGGTTTTAATATTAGTCTTAATGTGATGATTTCTTTGGCGATTGTTTTGTGGAAAGCAATGGAGGGGAGATAGAGGCCCTTATCTTTACTTCATCCTATCTTCATGATAAGATAATGTTTGCCTTATTTTAAGGTGTTTTCTTCTTTTTTGGCTCTTTGACATTTTGGTTTACTTAACAGACAAAAATAATGTTAATTTAAATATTGGCATTCAGAATGTGGTAGGAAATCCCCGGTCGGATATCGATCTTGTTTGATATCGTCGGGGTCCGGTTTAAAATTAAGCAATAAGCCTATTTTTAATTCCGGAAATTCTTTTTTTAAGAGTTTGATCCTGGCTCAGGACGAACGCTAGCGGTGTGCCTTAGGCATGCAAGTCGGACGCTCGTGCTATGCACGAGAGTGGCAGACGGCTGAGTAACACGTAGGAACGTACCTTTTGGCGGGGAATAGCTTCGAGAAATCGGAGGTAATTCCGCATTGTCCCTTCGGGGTAAAGGATGTAACTATCCACCAAAAGAGCGGCCTGCGGCCTATCAGCTTGTTGGTAGGGTAATGGCCTACCAAGGCTAAGACGGGTAGGGGAGGTGAGAGCCTGTTCCCCCAGAATGGAACTGAGATACGGTCCATACACCTACGGGTGGCAGCAACCGGGAATCTTGCGCAATGGGCGAAAGCCTGACGCAGCGACACCGCGTGGAGGATGAAGGCCTTCGGGTCGTAAACTCCTCTCTAATAATCCATTGGATTATTAGTCAAAAAGCACCGGCTAACTACGTGCCAGCAGCTGCGGTAATACGTAGGGTGCGAGCGTTGTCCGGATTTACTGGGCGTAAAGAGTCTGTAGGCGGATAAGTAGGTTATTGGTTAAATCCTCCGGCTCAACTGGAGAAAAGCCGATAATACCGCTTGTCTAGTCCTCGAGAGGGGGTGCTGGAACTTACTGTGTAGGGGTGAAATCCGTTGATACAGTAAGGAACACCAACGGCGAAGGCGAGCACCTGGATCGATGGAGACGCTGAGAGACGAAAGCTAGGGTAGCAAATCGGATTAGAGACCCGAGTAGTCCTAGCCCTAAATGATCCCTGCTAGATGGTCGGTTTTGATTTATTCGGACTGACTGTCGAAGGTAACCCATTAAGCAGGGCGCCTGGGGAGTATGGCCGCAAGGCTGAAACTCAAAGGAATTGGCGGGGAGGCGCACAACCAGTGGAGCATGTGGTTTAATTCGATACAAAGCGAAGAACCTTACCTGGGTTTGACATCCTTCCTTTTCCTGCTTTGGAAACAGAGCAAGGGGCTGTATTTATACAGCAAAGGTTGGACAGCTACTGCATGGTTGTCGTCAGCTCGTGTCGTGAGATGTTCCCTTAAGTGGGGTAACGAGCGCAACCCTTATTCTGTGTTGGATTTTCACAGAAGACTGCCCTGCCGTTGGTAGGGAGGAAGGTGGGGATGACGTCAAATCAGCATGGTGCTTATATCCAGGGCGACACACATCCTACAATGAGAAGTAACAATGGGCTGCCAAGCCGCAAGGCGGAGCTAATCCCATCAAACCTTCTCTCAGTGGGGATTGCAGGCTGCAATTCGCCTGCATGAACTTGGAATTGGTAGTAATCGCGAATCAGCAGGTCGCGGTGAATACGTTCTCGCCTCTTGCACACACTGCCCGTCAAATGAGCAAAGCTGGGGGCAGCCGAAACCTCTCCTTTTTTATAAAGGGGGGACTAAGCTGAACTTAGTGATGAGCGTTAAGTCGTAAAATTGTTGCGACCCAAGGAAGTAATTCCTTGGAAAAATCTGGCTGTATCGGGGAACCCTAACCTTGGTTTTTGTTATAAAATACCAAGTATGGCAACCGCGAGGGAACCTCATAAAGATAATGAGGACTCCGTAGAGACTACACGCCAGCGCCTGAAAATATCCAAGTCTTATCTTTTAGGAGCATTACACGATGCAACCGAAAGAAGGCTTACCTACCGAATTAGTCAGAAGAGTAAAAAATACGTCACTTTAATTGCTTTAGGTATTAAAAATCTTGGCTATAAAGCCTGGATTTACCGAGAGGGAAAAAATAGACAAGTTTACGTAGTCGAATTTTCTAAGTTTTGGCTTAAAAATATTAAGTTAAATTCTAAAAGGGAAAAGTTCGATTATGTAAGAGGTTATTTTGATACCGAAGGAGGAATATCTAAAAGCAAAAGAGTTCGTTATTATATCTATTTTGCTCAAAAAAATTTGACTGATTTGAAACAGGTTAAGCAAATTTTGGAAGAGAATAACATTGTTTGTGGAAGGATTCATAATCCAAGCAAACTTGTTGATCCAAATTATTGGCGATTTTACATAAGAAAACAATCTTATATAGATTTTGCCGAATTGATTGGATCTTCTCACCCAGAAAAGCGAAGATATTTAAGGATGAAGAGATAGTCCATGCCCCTTGAAAGAGTGGGACAAAAACATGAACAAGGTATCCCTACTGGAAGGTGGGGATAGATCACCTCCTTTTAGGAGAGATAGTCTTTTTGCCTCTCACGGTGGAAGGACTTTAAACATTTTTCTAAAATCAAAATGTCAACGGATGTTTTGATTTAATTTTCCTACCACATTCGGAATGCCAAAAAATAACCCCGCCAGGAATAGGCGGGGTTTTTTGATGGAGAAAAAGAGGAGTCAGATTAGCTTTGTGGTATTATAGGAAATATTAGAATATTGGAAAATTGAAAAAAAAGATATTGTCAATGTAAAGATAAAGAAACTAACAGCTAAAGACCAAAGACTAACGACTAATTTCGCACGCGTGGCTCAGGTGGTTAGAGCGCGTCTCTGATAAAGACGAGGTCCCTGGTTCGAGTCCAGGCGCGTGCACTAGAAAGGTTGAGCGGTCGCCTGGGGCGACCGGTCCCTGGTTCCCGCCTTGCCTTAGCGTTCGCCTTTTCAATACTGTTCGTATACGGCTCAGGCTGCGGCTATCGGCGGGCATGGCGAGTCCAGGCGCGTGCACCAAATATAACTGACAGACCAAAGAAGCATCTCCAGTTCTTGTCTAAAACGGTAAGTCTAGATCTGTTCGTTTTTTAGCGCGAACTAAAGTTCGCTACTTCGAAAAAAATTGGACTAGCGCATTATTGACAAAGATAAGCCTCGTCTATATAATAAGCTTTGCTTTAATGAGAAGAAATTATATGTTTTCTGTTGACCAAAATATAACTTTAGTTGGCCCCCTTTTGGGCTCCTAAATTTTGTTAACGAGCAAAATTTCTTCTTCGTATTAGAGCAAGCTCTTTAATTTAGCCCAACCTTATCCTTATGGATAAGGAAAACCCTAAATTCAAAACCCGAAATCCTAAACAAATTTTAATTTTTCAAATTCCAAACCTAAAACAAATAATCTGTTTGGAACATTGGAATTTAGAATTTAGATCTTGTTTGGATTTTAGAAATTAGAATTTAGGATTTCTCGCCCTGTGGGCGAGCATGAGGGGCTATAGCTCAGCTGGATAGAGCGCCACATTTGCAATGTGGAGGTCACCGGTTCGATTCCGGTTAGCTCCACCAGCACTGTTTTTAAAAAAGAGCTAAAGCACTTTGATAAATTGTTTTTGTCATGTAATTAGATAGATTTGAAAAAAATCTATTCTTTGTTAGAGCAAGAATTTTAACTTTTAAAAGTTAATTTTTTTTCGCTCTTTTTAATTATTAGTCAAGGAATTAGGTTTTTTCACATCCATTAACGCAAACGGTGGATGCCTAGGTGACAAAAGCCGAGGAAGGACGTCGCAGGCGATCGATATCGTCGGGTAGGTGCCAAGCAACCGTTGATCCGATGGTTTCCGAATGGGGGAACCCCTGTCGTGGCAACACGACGGACTATATGCTTCGCATATAGAGGTTACCCGGGGAATTGAAACATCTTAGTACCCGGAGGAAGAGAAAGCAATAGCGATTCCGTCAGTAGCGGTGAGCGAAATCGGAATAGTCTAAACCTGTCTTGTGCATAGCACAAGGAATTTTCAATTTTCAATTTTCAATTTTCAATCAATTTCCAATGTCTAAATTCTCAATGTTCTAACTATTTTTTAGAATTTTGAATATTTGATCATTTTGGGATTTGTTTGGATTTTGGAGTTTGGATTTTGGGATTTTCTCGTGCTGTGCACGAGGTGGGGGTTGTGGGAGGCAAGCATATTTGTTTTTTGTTTTGGTAGTAGAACATTTTGGAATAGGTGGCCAAAGACAGTGAAAGCCTGGTATACGAAACCAAAATAAAAACAAGCTAGTTTTCCCAAGTAACACAATGAACATACTTTGTGTGAATCCGGCTGAACCATTAGCCAAGACTAAATACTTTTGTCGACCGATAGTGAATAGTACCGTGAGGGAAAGGTGAAAAGCACCCCGGAAGGGGAGTGAAATAGTACCTGAAACCGTTTGCTAACAAGCAGGCAAAGCCTGTTCTTCGAACAGGAATTTTCAATCCACCAATTACCAATGACCAATCAATTCTAAAAATGCTTTAATTTTCAATTTTGAAGATTTGTTATTTGGAATTTGTTTGGAAATTGGCTTAATTGGAAATTGGAGCTTCCCGTTCGGAGAACGGGTAATGCCGTGCCTATTGAAGAATGAGCCAGCGAGTCCTCGTCCTTTGTGTTGTTTAAGCCATTTTTATGGTGGAGGCATAGGGAAACCAAGTCTTAACAGGGCGTTTTCGGTTTTTAACCGAATAAACAAAGAGCGGGGGACCCGAAACCAGGCGAGCTAACCATGAGCAGGGTGAATTTTACCGAGAGGTAGGAGGAGGCCCGAACCAATGTCTGCTGCAAAAGGCTTGGACGACTTGTGGTTAGAGGTAATATGCCAATCGAGCTTGGTGATAGCTGGTTCTCCCCGAAATATATATGGGTATAGCCTCTTGTTTAGATGTCTTTGGGGGTAGAGCACTGAATGGTCTCAGGGTCTTAAAGGTCTTGATATCAATCAAACTCCGAATACCAAAGGCAAGACAAGAGAGTCAGTCTTATCGGGCTAAACTGATAAGGCGAGAGGGAAACATCCCAGACTGGCAAATAAGGTCTCTAAATTGTAGCTAAGTTGTTAAGGTAGTTAGTTTTCAAAGACACCCAGGAGGTTGGCTTAGAGGCAGCCATCCTTTAAAGAAAGCGTAACAGCTCACTGGCCGATGAAAGTTAGCGCCGAAGATGATCGAGGATTAAGCTACATACCGAAGTTCCAGACCTTGTCTTTTGGACAAGAAATTTCAAATTTCAAATTTTCAATTTCCACAAACATAGGTCCAATAAGACCTATCAGATCAATATTATTTGGATTTTGGATTTAGAATATTTGGAGTTTCTCGCCCAGGGGGCGAGGTGGTAGGGGAGCGTTCCGAAGGCGGTGAAGATAAACTGTGAGGTTTATTGGAGCGTTCGGAAGTGAGAATGCTGGCATGAGTAGCAAATAGTCTGGTGAGAATCCAGACCGCCGAAAACCTAAGGTTTCCCCTGCAACGTTCGTCGTCAGGGGGTTAGTCGATCCTAACATGAGCCAAGTTTTACTTGGGTAGTGGATGGATAACAGGTTGATATTCCTGTACTTTTGTAAAATCGTTATTAACTGGGTCATGACGGAGACAGATAATGCTAGCGCAGCGATTGATGTTGCTGTCGTTTAAGTAGCAAGGCAGGACTGGTAGGCAAATCCGCCGGTTCGTTAATGTCAAGCTTACGATGAAGAGAATCTTTTTTGATTCAATTAGCTGATTTTATCTTCCGAGAAAAGTGTCGCAGTGAGAGTTTACAAAAATCGTACCAAGAACCAACACAGGTGGGTAGGTCGAGAAGACCAAGGCGAGCGAGAGAAAGAGGTTTAAGGAACTCGGCAAACAAGCTGGGCGTAAGGTCACAAGATGCCCTGCCTGTCTTGTCCATAGGACAAGGAAATTCTAGAAAATTCTAAATCCGAAATCCGAAATCCCAAACAAATCCTAATTTTCCAAATTCCAAATTCGAAACAAATAATCTGTTTGGAACATTGGAATTTAGAATTTAGTTATTGTTTGGATTTTAGAAATTAGAATTTAGAGTTTAATCCTTTAGGATTTTCTCGTCCTGTGGGCGAGATGGGTCTCAGCTAAAGATTGTTCGGCGACTGTTTACCAAAAACACAGGTCTCTGCAAACTCCAAAAGAGGAGGTATAGGGGCTGAAGCCTGCCCAGTGCCGGAAGGTTAAATGACTTTGTTCTCATTTTTTCTTCGGAAAAAATGCGGGCGGAGAATTGAAGCCCCGGTGAACGGCAGCAGTAACTCTAACTGTTCTACGGTAGCGAAGTCCTTTGTCGGGTAAGTTCCGACCTGTATGAAAGGCCCAACGACCGAACAACTGTCTACAAACCTCTACTCGGCGAAATTGAAATGGCTGTGAAGATGCGGCCTAATTACTGCAGGACAAAAAGACCCCGTGGAGCTTTACTACAACTTGGCATTGAATTGTATTTAATGACTGTCGAGAATAGGAGGGAGACTTCGGTCGCCAGTGGAATACCTCTCTTCATTAAATTCAGTTCTAACCTGGAAGTTCTGGATACGAACTTAGGAACAGTGCCTGGTGGGTAGTTTGACTGGGGCAGTCGCTTGCTAAAAAGTAACGCGAGCGCACAAAGGTTGGCTTATCCCGGATGGAAATCGGGAGGAAAGTGTAAAGGCACAAGCCAGCTTGACTGCAAGACCGGCGGGTCGAGCAGGTGCGAAAGCAGGTCTTAGTGATCCCCTGTGCTTCTATGGATGAAGCCAGGGCTTAACGGATAAAAGCTACCCCGGGGATAACAGCGTGGTTGGTCCCGAGAGTACACATCTACGGGCCAGTTCGCGACCTCGATGTCGGCTCAGGATATCCTGGAGATGAAGAAGTCTCCAAGGGTTGGTCTGTTCGCCCATTAAAATCCTACGTGAGCTGGGTTCAGAGCGTCGTAAGACAGCTCGGTCTCTATCCGCAGTAATCGTTTTGACTCTTGAGGAGATCTGTCCTCAGTACGAGAGGACCAGGATGGACAAACCTCTGGTGGGCCAGTTGTCGCATCAGCGGCAAGCTGGGTAGCTACGTTTGTAATGGATAACCGCTGAAAGCATCTCAAGCGGGAAGCCTACTCCAAGATGAGGAGTCTTAGATCCCAGGAAGACTACCTGGTTGATAGGCTGGAAGTGTAAGTTCGGCAACGAATTCAGCTGACCAGTACTAATCGATCGAATTTGGATGTGAAAAAACTTAATTCCTAAATGACTAAAAAAAAGAGAAAAAAACATTCTTGTTCTAACAAAGAGTAGATTAAGCTTTACTAAAAGAAAATTTTTGTTAAAATAAAACTTGCTTTGGTTATTGGAGCGTCGTGGTACCACCTGATTCCATTCCGAACTCAGAAGTGAAACGCGATAGCGCTGACGATATTGTCTTCCGCAAGGAGGCGAGAAAATAGGTCATAGCCAAAGCATTTTTTTTAAAAACTGGTTTTTGGATATTCTTTGGATTATTATTTAGTAATGGAGACGATAAGAAAACTCCCTAAACCAGACTTAAAAAAATATTTGAAATACTTTTCGACCACTTTTATAGTGGTCTTTTTTTTGCTTTTTTTTGCTAGTTTTGTTTTTTTTCTTAGCTATTATCAACGCTTTTCTTTATCTTCGGGGCTAAAATATAATGAAATCAAAAAAATTTTTTTAAGCACCGATCTAAGCAACGCTCAAGAGTTTAATTTGCTTATTTTGGGGTTAGATCAAAGAGAGGCCAACGACGGCCTATTAACAGATACGCTTATGGTTAGTTTTTGGCGGCCCGAGAGGGAGAAGGCCGTTTTTGTTTCTTTGCCGCGGGATTTATGGTTGGAAGAGTTAAAAACTAAAGTTAATGCTCTTTATTTTTATGGTCAAGAACAAGGTCTTGATAATAAAACTGATTTACTAACTTCGGAATTAGAAAAAATTTTAGGTCAAAGAATCGATTATTATTTAGTTCTTGATTTTGAAGCCATAGCTGGAATTGTTGATTTACTGTCTGGTGTTGAAATAGAAGTGGAGCGGGCCTTTGACGATTATTATTTTCCTACTGATGATGGAGCTAATGGTTTAACTCATCTTAGGTTTGAAGCTGGTCGGCAGACTATGGACGGCAAAAGAGTATTAGAATACATTCGTTCTCGCAAAAGTGATGATCCCCAAGAAGGGACAGATGAAGCGCGAGTTAAACGTCAGCAAAAAGCCCTTTTGGCAATTATTAATAAATTGTCCCAACCTCATTTTTTAATAACCAATCCTCAAGCGGTTGGTGGTCTTTATCGTTGTTGGCAAGAGGATGTTGATAGCAACTTGCCCCTTAATTTGTTGATTAATGCCGGGGTGACTTACTTTAGACAAGGAGCAGATTTAGAGTTTTTATCCTTACCAGAACAATTTTTAACCAATCCGCCGATTAGTAAACACGGCCTTTGGGTTTGGGAACCAGTAGATAAGAGTTGGGGGGAGATTGGGGAGTGGGTAAAGAATAAAATTTCCAATTAACCCAATTAACCCAATTTCCAAATAATTTAGCAATTACTATTTTTAACTTTTGACTTTTAACTTTGAACTTATTAATGTTATAATACTTTTTGCATCATTATTAAAAAGGAGGAGCAATGAATGGCCAAAAAGAAAAAATCGAAAAAGTCAACCAGCTCAGTAAAAAAAACAAAAAAGACTAAAAAAACTGATCAGCCCAAAACCATGGCTGATTTATTAGATCAATCTTCAGATGACCTCTATGTCCCCAAAAAAGGCGAAGAAATAGAAGCAACGATTTCAGAAATTACTCCTAAAAGGGTTTATTTTGATATTGGAGCCAAGACCGAGGGAGTTCTTTTTGGTCGAGAGTTAGATCGAGTTAAGGATTTTATTAATCAACTAAAGGAAGGCGAAAAAGTAAGAACGGTAGTTGGTGAAGCCGAAGACCCTAGAGGACAAATTTTGCTCAATTTAAGAAATGTGGCCCAAGATTATGCCTGGGACTTTTATCAAGAAAAACTTTCTAACAAGGAACCCATCGAAGTTGTTGGTCAGGATCAAAATGCGGGAGGGATTTTGGTTCAGGCCCCTTTTAATTTAACCGGTTTTATTCCTGGTTCTTGTTTGGGGGAAGAGTGGAATGGGCGTGAGGATTTATTAATTGACAATAAAATTAAAGTCAAAGTTATTGAAGTTGATCGAGATAAGAACCGATTAGTTTTTTCTGAGAGGGCAGTTTCTGAAGCCGGACAAATCGCCAAGGAGAAAAAGGCCCTTGAAAAATTAAAAGAAGGCGATACTGTCAAAGCTAAAATTGTTAAAATTGCCCCTTATGGTCTTTTTGTAGAAGTTAAAAAGAACAAGATAACCCTGGAGGGGTTAATTCATATTTCTGAAGTCTCTTGGGAAAAGGTTAATGCTTTAACTAATCGTTATCAGGTTGGCGATACCGTTGATGCCCAAGTTTTAAACAAAGAAGATGGTCGTCTTCAGCTTTCAATTAAACAATTAAAGACTGATCCTTGGGAGGAAATAGTCAAAAAATATCCAGAAAATAAGCAAATTACCGGTAAAGTTACCAAGATTACTAATTATGGTTGGTTGGTGGAGTTGAATGAAGGAGTAGAGGGCTTGATTCATATTTCCAAAATCCCGGCTGATAAAAAAATTAAGGTCGGCGATGAAGTGAGTTGTTTTATTGATTCTATTGATCCGAATAACCGTCGGATTAGTTTGGGCTTAGTTTTAGCCAAGAAACCGGTTGGCTATAAGTAGTATTTAGAAGCTAGTATCTAGTATTTAGTATAAAGGATTGAAATAATCTAATTATTTTAATTGATCTAATTACTAAATAAATCTCAAACTCCAAATCCCAAATCGTAAATTCCAAAAAACAATTGGACTAGCAGACTTTAGTCTGCGCTGAAAGCCTCGTTAGTCCAAAAGGCAAGTTACTGATTTATCTATATATCTGTACTTCCTTTTTGTTAAAATAGAGTTATGGCGAAAATCAAAACCGCTTTTGTCTGTCAGCAATGTGGTTATCAGGCTCCTAAATGGCAGGGTCGTTGTCCTAGTTGCGGGGAGTGGAATAGCCTAGAAGAAACCCAGCTTGTCAGCACTGGCTCAAAATCGTCCTCTAGAGCAAATAAAGCTAAAGTTCTTCAATTTTCCCAAGTCAAAAGTCAAGAAAAAAATCGCCTTCAAAGTGGTATTGACGAACTAGATCGAGTTTTGGGGGGAGGAGTAGTCCCCGGATCGGCAGTTTTGCTAGCCGGAGAACCCGGAATTGGTAAATCAACTCTTCTTTTACAGCTTACCGAGGCTTTTGCTCCTGAGCCTGTTTGTTGTATTTGTGGTGAGGAATCACCGGAACAGATTAAGATGAGGGCCGATCGATTAAAAGTTAGCGGAAAGAATTTAAGACTAATTTCAGTAACCGATGTGGACGAGGTGATAGCCACCCTTGATAGCCTTGATAAAAATAGCCTGGTTATTGTTGACTCAATCCAAACTTTAACCACCCAAGATTTAACTGGGGCGGCCGGTTCTCTTGGTCAGGTTAGGGAATCGGCTTCTCGCTTAATTAATTTTGCCAAGAGAAAAAATATTTCCATGTTTTTAGTTGGTCATGTTACCAAGTCAGGCTCAATTGCTGGTCCTAAAGTGCTAGAGCATGCTGTGGACACGGTCATCTATTTTGAAGGCGATCAGCATGGACAATTAAGATTATTACGTTCGGTTAAAAACCGTTTTGGGGCCACCGGTGAAGTAGGGGTATTTGTGATGACTTCTTCAGGACTGGAACCGGTTAATAATCCGGCTAAGTTGTTTTTATCAGCTGATCAAAAGCCGATGGCCGGGGTGGTCAAAACTGTTCTTTTGAAAGGGACAAGACCATTAATTTTAGAGGTTCAGTCCTTGGTAACTAAAACCAATATGGCCTATCCAAGGAGATTGGCTAAAGGTATGAGCAGGAATAAACTAGAACTTCATGTGGCTATTTTGCAAAAGCATTTGAAAACTCCTCTTTACAACCAAGATGTTATTTTAAATATTGCCGGAGGCGTTAAAAGTGAAGAGCCGGCAGTAGATTTAGCCTCTTGTTTGGCAATTTGGTCTTCTTATAAGAATAATGTTATTGGACCTGAGGTGGTTGTCTTTGGAGAAATTGGCCTATTAGGAGAGATAAGGCCAGCTTCTCAAGAAGAAAAGCGAATTACTGAGGCGAAAAGATTAGGTTATAAGAAAATTATTTCTTCTAAAAATGCTTCTAGTTTGAATGAGGCAATCAAATTAATCGCCTAGAGGATACTGCGCGCAATAAATTGCGCTACTTCAAAAACCAAAACCTGGAGTAGCGGGCTTTTCAGCCCGAGGCTGATGGGCCTTAGGCCCAAGTCCGCGCCATATATTTTTCGTGTCTTTTTTGTTCGTCATTCTGAGTCCGCCAGCCGGCGGACGAAGAATCCCGTCCGGGAAGGTAACCGAGGAATGAGATCCTTCGGTCGCTTGAAGCAACCTCAGGATGACGGAGAAAAAAACAATTTAACAGTTCTTCTTTTTTCCACAATAATTAAAAATTATTCAAAATAGGGGATATTAAAGCTAAAAGTATTAATAGTTAAAATTATAAGCTAGGTCTTTTAAAGACTTAAAAATGTTATAGGCTTGACAATGATTTAACCCTATGCTAATCTTGTTTTTGACGATGGATAAAAAGCCTAAAGAAAGAGCCATTTTTACTAAGAAGAAGAATTCTGGTAGTTCAATTTTGGATTCAATTAGGTCAAGCGGCTGGAATAGGCGCCAGTTGGCAAAAATGGTAAAATTAGGAGGAGTTTTTGTTTCCCAGGCAAGCGCTTAATAAAAAGAAAAAATTACTTTAAAAAAAATAAGAGCATCGCTGTCGTCGATTCCAGATGGCGGAAAACCCGATAAGCAATGCTCTTAAAGTATATTAATGTTAGCCAAAAATTTTTAAAAAGTCAAGAAGAAATAAAAAGCTTCTTCTTCGAGGTGGGAGGTAGTGTGTAGGGCAGGCCACTACCTTCCTCCTGAAAGAAAATCTTCCCTTTCTCCTATCGTCCTTTTCCCTTAATTTCCCATGTATTCTTTTTTAGCGCGCGGTAAACCGCGCTACTTTCAAGAGGACTGAAGTAGCGAACTTTAGTTCGCGCCAGAATGACAAAGAGGAACACCTCTTTGTCATTTGACAATTCCTTTCTTGTTAGTATAAATTGGTAGGTAATGAAGCGCTCTTCTGGTCAAGCCCTTTTAGTGGTTTTATTAGTTTTATCGGTGGCTTTAACGGCCGGTCTTTCTTTAGTAGCCAGGACAACGACTGATATTTCTATTTCTCAAAAAGAAACCGAGTCTAACAAAGCTTTTGAGGCCGCCGAGGCAGGGATAGAAGAGGCCTTAAAGCAAATTGAGGAAGGCAGTACCGCTCCGATTACCCTCAACGAAGATTCTCTTGGTAATATTGGGGCCAGTTCTGAGGTTCGCTTGTCCGATCTTTCCGGCAATAGCCAGGTGATTCGGACCCTTTATCCAGGTGAATCGGCCACTTTTTGGCTTAATTATTTTACTATTGATGGTGAAGCTTTTCCTAATGATGACATCTCTTGGTCTGGTAATTTAAATATTTGTTGGGATGATGAGTCTTTGGGAAAGGCAGAGGCGATAGTTTATTATCAAGAGGGAGGACAATACAAGACCGAGCGTTATTATGATGGTCAAAGCGGTGTTTCTTGTGGTGAGGGTTTTGGTCAAGGGCTAACTATAAGTGGCCTTGGTAGTAGCCACTATTTTGTTAATGTTCGCTTTTATAGTGATCAAACTGATTCAGTTCGTTTTACTGCCGCAGGAGAACCAGCCTTGCCTTCTCAGGGGGTTTTGATTGATTCTCAAGGCCAGGTGTCTGATGTTTCCAGGCGCCTTCAAGTTATCAAGGGTTGGCCGGAGTTGCCGGATTTTTTTGATTTTGTTCTCTTTTCTGGCGGAGATTTATCAAAATAATTTCTTGACAAAACAAGCTTTGGGTGGTTTAATACTAGCCAGTTGCTTCTTTCTTAGTTTTTCTTTGCCGTATTTTTCGAACGAAAAGCAAAGTGAATATTTTTTAACCCATTTGATTTTGCTAATAGGCTAAAGACTTTTTTGTTTTGACTTTTGTTTGTATTTGTCGGCTCCTTTCAAAACAAGAGGAGGCATTTAGCATAAGATTCAAGCGTTAACTTTCATGACTAATAATTCTTCACCAGACAAGCATCAAAGAGATTCTAATGGTCTCTCAAAAATGAGAATTCCTGACGCCGATCTTCCTACCGATTACAAGGAGGGAATTTTGGATGTTCGGGCCGATGATGACCATGGCTTTTTGCGGCCTAATTTTGTTCCTTCTTCTCAAGACATTTATATTTCCTCTTCTCAAATCTATCGTTTTAAGCTTCGGCCGGGAGATATAGTGGGGGGTCAAGTTAGAGAACCCAAAGAAAAAGAGCGTTATTACGGATTATTGCGAGTGGAAAAGGTTAATGGGGTTTCGGTTGAGGAATCTGATCTCGGCCAGCGGCCTCACTTTGATGATTTGTTGCCAATTTTTCCTGATAAATGGTTGAGAATGGAGACCAAAAAAGATATTCTTTCCACTAGAATAATTGATTTAGTCGCCCCAATTGGCAATGGCCAGCGAGGTTTAATTGTTTCTCCCCCTAAGGCTGGTAAAACTTGGCTTTTAAAAGATATGATGACCGGTTTGGCCACTAATTTTCCCGATTTTCATTTGATGGCGGTTTTGATTGGTGAACGACCAGAAGAAGTAACTGATATTCGTCGTCATGTTAAAGAAGTAACCGAAGACAGAGGAGAAGTAATCGCTTCAAATTTTGATGAACCACCAGAAAATCAAACTTTAGCAGCAGAAGTTTCTTTGGAGCGAGCCAAAAGATTAGTAGAAATGGGCAAAGATGTGTTTATTTTGATGGATTCAGTCACTAGATTAGCCAGAGCCTACAATTTATCAATTCCCACCTCGGGAAGAACCTTATCGGGTGGTTTTGATCCGGCCGCTCTTTTTCCGGCTAAACGCTATTTTGGTGCGGCCAGAAATATAGAAGATGGTGGCAGCTTAACGGTGGTGGGTACCTGCTTAGTGGATACCGGTTCGCGAATGGACGATCTTATTTATGAAGAATTTAAGGGGACTGGTAATATGGAGCTTCATTTAGATCGGCGCTTGGCCGATAGAAGGGTTTTCCCGGCTATTGATATTCAGCGGTCAGGAACCAGAAAAGAAGAGCTCTTATTTGGAGAAAAAATTTATCCTAAAATTGTTACCATGCGCAAGATGATTGATCTTTTAGGGGATGAGGAGAGGACAGAGGTATTTTTGGAAAAATTAAAAAAGACTAAGAGCAATGAAGATTTTCTTTCTCAGTTAGGGAAATAAACCAATAATTTAAAGTCTAAAGTTTCTTTTTTGCCCCTCCTTATTTTCCGGATTAGCGGGCTTTTCAGCCCGAGGCTGATGGGCCTTGGGCCCAAGCCCACGCTCAAGAAGAGTTGGGACGCGCAGTAAACCGCGCTACTCCAAAAGACTGAAGTAGCGAACTTTAGTTCGCGCCAATTGAACAAATGCCCCATATTTGCTAATATAGTCAAGCAGTGATTGGCCAAAAAAAATCCCTTTCAGAGAACCTTAATCTTTTTTTAAAAGCCTGGTTGGTTTTTTTTAAAAAGCGCTTATTGCTCTTAACTTCTTTTTTAGATGAAAATAAGTCTCGAGGAGCCTATTTTCTTTATCGAAAGCGGGGACGCCTCTCTCGCCCTGTCAGCCATTTTGGTGTTGGTCTAATGGTTATTTTAGGAGTGGCTATTTCACCCCTTTTTTCTCCTGATAGAATTGATCAGGCAATAAGCCAGGATGGGGCCGTTTTAGGAGATGCTAGCTTTAATTTTTCTGTTTTGGGGGTAGAAAATAATAATTCTGGTCGAAGAGGCGGAGTGGTCGAATATACTGTTGTCGAGGGCGATACTGTTTCTTCAATTGCGCAAAAATTTAATGTTTCCCTGGACACAATTAGGTGGGCTAATGATTTAAAATCGGTTGATGATGTTAAGGTAGGCCAGACTTTGAAAATTTTACCCGAGACTGGCGTTTTGCATACAGTGAAAAGGGGAGAGACAGTTTATTCAATTGCCAAAAATTATGGTGTTGATCCTCAGGCCATTGTTGATTTCCCTTTTAATACTTTTATTAATGATGAGACTTTTGCTTTAGCGGTTGGCCAAGACTTGATTGTTCCTGGTGGAGTGGTGCCTAAGGCTAAGCCTTGGTCGCCGCCAGCTACCCCCTCAGAGACTATTCCTCAGGTTCCCGATTATATCGCTCAAGCCCAAGGAGAATATATTTGGCCTACTACCGGTAGAATTTCCCAAGGATATCATTGGTATCATAAGGCAATTGATATTGCCGATCCTTCAGGGCCGGCGATAGTTGCTTCTCGAGGTGGGACAGTAGTTGATGCTGGCTGGACTGCTCCTTCTCGAGGCTATGGAATTTATGTCGTTATTGATCATGGCGATGGTGTTAAGACTCTTTATGCCCACCTTTCTTCAGTGGCAGTTAATAATGGTCAGCAGGTTTTGCGGGGTCAGGTTTTGGGTAGAATGGGATCAACGGGTCGTTCTACCGGAACTCATCTTCATTTTGAGATTCGCACCCCTTCGGGTAATGTTAATCCATTAAGTTACTTACAATAAAAAACCTAAAAATTATAATTTTCTCGTTATTCTAAGGCTTTTTTCTTTCGTCATTCTGAATTTGCCAGCTGGCGGACGAAGAGTCCCGTTCTTCCACCCCGTCATTCTGAGGGTACTCCCGAAGAACCCCGTCCGAGAATCCCCTGAGATCCTTCGGTCGCTTGAAGCGGCCTCAGGATGACGAAGGCTAGAAGCGGCCTCAGGATGACACACACCAACCCCGTCATTCTGACGGTACTCCCGAAGAATCTCTTTTTCACAATAAATCCGGATACAAATCTTTCATCTTGGGGTTCTTTTTTCTAATTAAATTAATTTTGTACTGCCTTTTTTTGCCTTTTAAATATCGCTCTCTTTTTATTGCTTCTCGGATATTATCAAAAACCTCGTAATAGATTAATTTGTTAATGTTGTATTTGCGGGTAAAACCCGCAACTAGTTTTTCTTTATGTTGCCAAATTCTTTTTATTAAATCGCTGGTAACACCGATGTAGAGAACGGTATTTCTTTTATTGGTTAAGATATACGTGGCGATTACTTTCATTAGATTTAAATTAGCATATTTTTGTCACGTATCGTCATTCTGAGGGTACTCCCGAAGAATCTGGAGACTCTTCTCGGACGGGATCCTTCGCTGACGCTCAGGATGACGGGGGTGGGGGGCTCAGGATGACGAGGAAGAGAAGATCCCCAGGATGACGAAAAAAGACGTCATTCTGAGGGTACTCCCGAAGAATCCCGTTCGGAAAAGAAAACCAAAGCCATAAGATGTGTTTTTTTAATTTTGAATTCTCTTTTTGGATTTTGTGCTTTGGGTTTATATATTATTGACGCCCCATCAAAAATGTTATAGTATTAAGCTAATGGGGGAAACACTTAATGACACCCTGGGTGTCAAGTCTGCCAGAACTGCCTCAAAGATAAAGTCTTCTTCAAAAATGAAATACTTAAAATATTGGTTAGCCTTAATTACTTTTTTAGTTCCTCTCATCTTTATTCCTTCTTTATTTAGTGTTTACGTTTTACCCAAGACCATACTTTTTATTTTGGGTGTTTTGCTTGGTTGGGTGGCTTTTTTATTGCCGGTCGTCCTTGGTAAAAGCGAAAATAATAACCAAACGATTTTTTTTGACAATAAAAAAGTTTTAGTTTTTGGCTTACTTTTGGTTTTGGCTTTTGTTATTTCCTCTTTTTTACAACCCAATGTTTCGGCCAGGATTAATGCTTTTTCTAAAACAACGGCCGTCGTTTTGGCCGGTTTCCTGTTAATGCTGTTAATTAAGCAGGTTAGGGGAGAGGGCAAGGAAGCCAAAAAGACACAAAGATTGATGTTCGGCGCCTTAACCGCTTCGGCAGTAGTCTTAGCGCTGTTAACAGTTTTTCAATATACTGGCTTTTTGGCTAAGTTTTTTACTTGGGAGATTTTTTCTATTAACACTTGGACGCCAACAGGGTCAATCTTAACAACAATTGTTTTAATTGTTTTGGCGGCCGTTTATGTTTTATTGGCCTTATTAAGATTGATAAAAAAAGACTTTAAATTAACCAGCCTAATCGGCTTGCTGGCCCTATTGATCATTTTGGCTTTAGGGGTGGTAATGGGAGTGGTTGTCTTACTAGAGTCAGAGCCGGTTTTAATTGGCTTGCAAAATGCTTGGATTGTGGCCGTAGAGAATTTTAAAAGTTTTGTTGGGGCTATTTTTGGTGTTGGTCCGGGCAATTTTCGAACCGCTTACGCTCGTTTTCGTCCTGTAACGGTTAATAACACCTCGGCTTGGGCAATTTACTTTGCTAACTCTTTTGGACATTATCTAAATCTTTTAACTGAGGTTGGCCTATTAGGACTATTGGCTTTTTCGGGCTTAGCCGTATCTATTTGGCGAAAGCTTAAAGATGCTGATAACCGGATAATAAATGCTCGTCCGGAAATTTTGGTTTTGCTATTGTTAGTTATTGCTTTTTTTGTTCCCTTTGACATTAGTCTGTGGCTAGTTTTCTTTGTTTTGCTAAGTTTGGTTGGCTTGTCGGACGAGAGTAGCGGGGTTGGTTTAGGAGAAGTTAGGCCAAAGCTAGAGATAAATCGCTATATTTTGTTAATAATTTTAGCTGGTGCTTTATTGTTTTCTGGTTTTTGGTATGGTCGAGCAGCTTGGGCTGATGTTTTATTTGCTCGTTCCGTAGCCGCTTTTAATCGAGGTGAAGGCGGTAATGCTTATAATTGGCAGATTGAAGCCCTAGAAAAAAATCCTCATTCTGATACTTACCGTCTTGGTTATGCTCAAACCAATCTTGCTCTAGCTGGTACTTTTTCTCAAAATGAAAATTTGACTGAACAAGACCAACAACAAATTGCTATTCTTATTCAGCAGGCTATTAGGGAAGCCAAAAACGCGGTAGCGATTAACCCTTTTTGGTCTAACAATTGGGCAAGTCTGGCTGATGTTTATCGGCAAATTATTGGTGTCGCCCAAGAGGCCGAGCAATGGGCAATTGAGTCACTAAGTCAAGCAATTGCCTTGGATCCGGTTAATCCTAATTTACGGGTAGAGCTGGGTGGGCTTTATTTTGCTTTGGGTAATTTTGAGTTGGCCCAGCGGCAGTTTGAAACAGCGGTTAATTTAAAACCCGACCATGCCAACGCTCATTACAATTTGGCCGCCGCTTATGTCCAGCAAGAAAAATGGACTGACGCCGCCTTGCAATTACAAACGGTGCTTTCTTTGGTTGAGCCGGGTTCAGCCGATTTTGATCGAGTTCAGCAAGATTTAGAACAAATTAAAGACCGTTTGCCTCAACAAGAGCCGGTTGAAGGTGAAGAAGAAGTGAACGAACAGCTGGAACCACCTCAAGCTCTTCCCGAACCCCAATTTGAACCAGTTGATTTACCTGAAGAAGACATTGCTCCTCCTGAGCCGGTTTTAGAAGAGTCGACCGAAGAGGAAATTATTTCTCCGGAAGAAGAGGTAGAGGAAACCCCAGAAACCACCCCGACAGAATAATAATACTAAAAGCACACGAAAGATACGAACAGGGACGGAGAAGAATTTCTAATTACTAATTACTAATTTCTAGTCAATGTCTAAATCCAAATGTCCAACAAATCATTATTTTTTGTTTTTGTTAGTGGAATGAGTGATAGCGTTAAAGATTAAGTGAAGCTCTTTCGCTTCCTGCCAAAGCCTTCTTGCTTCTTTTTTTGTTTCCGGATTAGCAACGACTAGCATTCTTAACCAACTTTTAGATTCTCTGGCCTCTTTTTTGCAAATACCAATCTTATGTTTAAAATCATTCCTTGATTCAGCATCATCAGCCTCGCAGTAATTAGCGGCTATGCTAGTACTAGCCCTAATTAATTGACTAATTAAAGGTCGATTGATGTCGTTAATTTTGATTGTTTTACAGAATCGAATGACATTTTCAGCAAAGCGAGCAGTTCTTTCCTCCAAGTCATATTTTTTTTGATCATTGGTCATTGGGATTTGATTAGAAATTAGTAATTAGAAATTTAGTTTATTATCCACCAATTAAATTTCACCTCTTCGTTAATGGACTGGTTTATCCCCACCACAAAGTAACTCTTATCATTGTTCGTGTCATTTGTGTCGATATTCGTATTACTATTTGTGTCATTTGTGTTCCCATTCGTGTCTTCAGTGTTCTTTTTCGCTACTTTCGCTTTAACATAAAGAACCTGGTTTTGGGTGTCAGAGGTAGGGGTAAGATAAACCATTGATTCATCAACTAGTCGGTTGTTGTAAATAATTAAATCGGTTTGACCGACAGGAAGACTGGCCTGGCCGGCCGAAGCGTTGCTGGTAATCCCCGGGGCCCAGATGTTAACCTGGTCAAAATTTTCTGAGGCGGCGATAACAATGTCTTCTTGACTATTTTCCGGTTTTGATATGGCCAGGCTATCAGCCCTAACCGTGCCGGCAAATTGAGCTGAACCGGAAGCATCAATTTGAGCGACTGTTTCTTGATTGGCTCCTTTGACGAGCAGTTTCCCAAACCCTGTTTCTTCTAGCGTGTTCTCTGCGTTATTCGTATTAATATTCGTATCCTCAGTGTCATTTTCTTCATCGTTCGTTTGATTCGTGTCCCCATTCGTGTCCTCATTGTCATCCTCTCCCTGTCCCACACTATTAATCAAATCCAAAACCAAATCCTCTCCCTCTTTGGGTTTAATTTTTCCGGCCATTAAATCACCGCTAACTGTTAGGTGTTGAGCGATAAAAACGTTGCCTTCGGTATCAATCATAAACTTGCCATTTAAAACATCCAAACCGCCCAAGCCTTCTTTTTGCAGATAGAGGTTGCCGTTAAGGTTGCTAATACTGTTATCAGCCAAAGTTAAATCGCCAATAATTAATTGTCCAGTAATTAGAGCGTTATTGGCAGTCGTTTGTCCCAAGATAGTTAAATCTCCCTGATGAATAAAATTATCGGCAATGGCGTTAATTTGATTTTCAGGGATGGCTGTTTCTTCACCAACGACTAAATCACTATCCGTGTTTAGATTTAGCCAGCCCTCCACTTCGGCTAACAAACTTTCAATATCCATCTCTTCATCCGTCATTTCGGACTCCGAGGTCTCGGTCATTCCGGACTCCGATCCGGAATCTGTATTTTCTGTGTCATTCGTGCTTACATTCGTGTCCTCAGTGCTTATATTATTCGTGTTCTCAGTGTTCTTTTCCATTTCTTCCCTCACAATTGATCTTAGACTATCCATGCTAATGTCTTTAGCCAAAAGTTCGCCAAAGCCCCCATCTCGAGCCACAACCCGATCAACATATAGAGTGCCGGCGATAGTGGCATCTTGGGCAACGTCTAGTTCTTCGGTTTTAACACTTTCGGCCTCTAATTGACCGATGCCGACGTTTTGGGCCAGCAAATCGCCAAAAGTGGCTTGTTTGCTTTTAGTTTTCTCAAATTCTGAAGTAGCGGACTTTAGTCCGCGCTCTATTATTAAGTCACCAAATAGGGTAGTGGTTTTAGTTTCCGTATCAAATTCAGCCGTTGGTTCGTTGGCCGAATTAACAATTGATAATTTTGAGTTTTGAGTTGTGGTTTTGAGTTTTGAATTTTGCGCTTTGAGTCTGATTTCCTCCGTCTCGATAATGGGGGAGAGAAGCTTTTCAGATTTAACTCGGCGGGTAGTCACCGTATCGGCAATTAGGCTAGTTGTTTCGATTAGGCCGACTCTAGCCTTAGCAATTACTGTTTCCCCGAAGGAGCCTATCCGATTAACAATTTTATTAGTAGAGGTGTTATGAACTTGGTAATCATCGCCGACAATTTCGATATTTAGATCGCCAGAATTGGTAACAGAAAGGTCATTGTTGAGCAGAGTTACTTTTTGAGAAATATTGTTTATTTGGCTTTGTTGTTCTTGAATTGCCTTGACTATGTAGGGGGTGAGATCGCTGGTGTCTAAATTTAAGAAGTCTTCAATGGTGGTGTCACCGTAGCTAAGTGAGTCTTTTATTGTTACCATGTGGGGCATGACCCGTTGGACCTCTTGAGCAATAAAGCCGTAATTTATGTCTTTTAGATTGGTATTAATACTATTTCGATAGTCATCTTTCCACTTAAATGTAACTGGATTTAGCTGAGTAATTTTTTCTAGAGCACCACTAAGAGTGTTTATCTCAGTCTTAATTCTCTGATCAGAAGGAGTGTTCCAACTAGAGCTGTAGCCGGCCCGGTAGATAGTTGAATCATAAGTGCTGCCGTATATGAGAAAGGTATCTCCTGGACCCTGAATGTCAAAATTATGACTGTTATTACCAGATCCTCCATATCGTATTCTGTTGGCGCTGGCCCCTGTGCCGGTACCAGCTTGAATAGAGACAACATTACCACTGGTGGCGGTTGGGTGAGAAAAAGAGGCTATTTGTCCATAAACACCAAAAGGGCTATTAACCGATGTTGTCCCGACACCAACATTACCATCGGCATAAATGGTCATTGCCTTATCATCAAGATCGGCGTCACTATTTGCGGCGTCATTATTGGCAACAAAATGAATACTGCCTCGACCGTAGGAACCTGTCCTTTCAAACAAAATTCCCCCCTTGGCGTTTGCTGTATCAAGAGTAGCAACTTTAAAGAGAAGGCCGGCGGTGTCCCCAGTAGTGTTGTCATTATTTTGCAACAGCAATTGATAGTCCTGGGTGTCCTTGACGTGCAAGGTTGTGTTGGGCGAAGCGACCCCTAGGCCGACGAAAGAGCCGAAATAAGCAGTAGAACCAATTCCTAATGTCCCGGAAACTTCCAGATTATAATCAGGATCAGTTGTTCCAATGCCAACGTTGCCATCGGCATTGATCAACATGCTGGTGCTGCCGGAATTACTAAAACCTATTTCGTTAATAGCAAAACCTCTAAAAATACCCGTTGTGGGGCTGGCAAAAAAGGAATAAACAGGGTTGCTCGGGGTGCCGTTAGGAGCTAGAAATCTATTGGCGTAGGAATCGCCAGCAACGTGGAGATCATATGAGGGATCGGTCGTCCCGATGCCAACGTTGCCATCGCTGTTAATTACTAAATTGTTGCTCGAAAGACCACTGCTTGATCCCAAAAATGCCCTACTGTCTTTGGCGCCAAGATAGGTGGTGGTATCATTATCGGCTATTAGTATTTGACCCAAATCATCAGAAGAGGAGAATTTTGCTACATTGTCTGTGGTTCCGGACCGAACATCTAATCTATAATCAGCGCTGACAGTGCCAATACCGGCATTGCCGGCGGTAAGAAGTGAGATGGTTCCGTGGGCAGGGTCAAGATAGTAAGCGCCGCCGCCGGCGGTGTCAACAAATTTATCGGCTTTTAAATTGCCGGCCACTTCCAGTTTTGCCCCCGGATCCGTCGTCCCAATCCCCACGTTCCCCCCATCCTCGATAAAGATTCCATTAGAACCATCATCATAAAGATATAGCCCAGAAGCATTAGTAGCTGATAGGGTATTACCATCTAGTCTTAGGTTGTCAACATTAAATTGGGTAAAGCCAGAGCCTACCCCGGCAGTAGAAATATCCCAGCTGCTAGTATCTATTGCCAGGTTGGTACTGGCAATGTTAAGAGTACCATCAGCACTAGCATAGATTCGCTGATCAGTATCATCATCATAGAACCTTAACTCATCAGTAGTACTCATAACAATATTGTTTCCTGAAGTAGTATTACCCTCTGTTAATACCTCTGCCAAGGTTTGGTCATCGGTTCCTAATCCTGAAGAGTCCGCCCAAACCGGCACTCCGCCAGAAACAGTCAAGATTTGGCCTGTAGTGCCAATACCCAAATTGCCTAAAGTATCGGTTCCTGAAGCATAAAGCAAATCCCCAGTCGAGTAGGAGGATAAACCAGTTCCACCTCTAGTTTCATCAAGGGTCGACTCATACTGCCAATTACCAGCGGTAATGTAAGGAACGCCAGTGGTAGAAGAGGTATTATCTCCAGTGCCGCCATAGGTAGGGGCAATGGCGGTTGCTTGCCAGGTGCCAGAGGTAATTGTCCCGGAGTTAATTACTAAGTTATTAATAGTATTAGTACTAGTTGGGGCGGTTATGGCTCCGGTAGTAGTTAGGGCCCCATCAATGTAGGTATTACCAGCCACGTTTAGCTTGTAAGATCCGGGATTCGTCGTTCCGATGCCGACGTTGCCGCCGCCATATGCATAAATGAACATTTCTGGTCCTGCGATGCGTCCTTTATTGATAACTTCTTCTGTCAAAACAGAAACGTTGTAAAAACTAGTATGATCAAAAAGGCGCACTTTCGGAGTACCGGAATCAAGGTAAAATTCAATATGATTAGAAGTATTACCAGATTCGTAGTTTTTATATATGCTAAAAGATGACCCATTGCCATAAAAGTAAGCTACAGCTCCTGTTTGTGTCCCTGTGCTAGTTACTACGCCCCTAACACGATAACTTTTATTCACGTCAAATGGGCTTCCATTTTCGTCAACCAAGGTGGCAGGATCGCTTGTTCTCACGCTATACGATTTTTCATAAATTTTGTGATAGTTAGCGAAACTAAGACCGAAACCAGAGTTAGTCGTTATCATGCCATTAACATGCAGAGAAGAGTTCGGACCTGTTGTCCCCACCCCCACGTTCCCCCCATCCTCGATAAAGATTCCATTTGAACCATCATCATAAAGATATAGCCCAGAAGCATTAGTAGCTGATAGCGTATTACCATCTAGTCTTAGGTTGTCAACATTAAATTGGGTAAAGCCAGACCCTACCCCAGCACTTGAGATATCCCAATCATCACTATTAATAGAAATATCATCACCACCATCACCCAAAGTTACTGCCCCATTAACATCCAAAGCTCCGTTGATAGTTAGGGTATTACCAGCTTCAAAGGTATCAGAAGCAGTGGCTCTTAAGAAATCAGTTGAATCTAGAGTATCTAGAGTATCGGCATTACCAACCGATAAATCAGAAACAGACGACCAGGTTGTTCCCACTCCAGTGGAAGTTAAGACATCGCCGTTGGAGCCAATACTGTTTTCGGAATCATAATACCCACCGGTAACTCTGATATCTCCATTTACATGTAGCTCTTGAGAAGGATCAGTGGTGCCGATGCCGACACTTGACCCGTCGGCCCAGAGATTAGCGCTTTCTAAAATAATATCGCCAGTGTTATAAGTTCTCAAGGTTAGATTTGAAGAACCATAGGTTTCTCCGGCCTCAATATATAGCGGGGCAGAGGAGCGGACATAAGAGGCAGCGGGATTAGTAAAGAGAAGGTTGTAAGCCATACTCACATCCCCACTGGAGGTAAAGGTATGGGGTAGGTTAGAGGTAATCAGTGAATCTGTAACAGTAAAAAGGTCAGTTCCTCCTGAAGCAATTCTAAAGAGAGTACCAGTGCCAGCTATGTCTAGTTTGTAGGAAGGGGTGGTGGTACCAATCCCCACATTGCCAGTTCCATAAAAGCCAAAGTCATAGGAGCTAAGATCAATCTTAGTTAAATTATCGAGGCTCATACTGTCAGCGAATTGAGCAAAATCAAGAGAATCATCGGCTACTTCAGTTGCCCCAACCACATTGCTGTCAATTTGCACATTGCCGGAAGCATCAGTGGAAACATCACCCCAATCAGTGGAAACAGTGAAAGAGTTGCTATTTAATGTTCCTGTGATTCTCCCAGTTAAATCTAATGCCCCCTCTAGGGTGCTTTCTGTAGTGGCATTGATAGCATCAATATTATTCAAGCTTGTTGTATCACCACCAGAGAAGATATTGGTTGTGCCCAAGGCAATATCACCCCCGGAAACAGTTAAATCACCAGCCAAGGTTAATCCACCGCCGCTAGTAAAATCTGTTCCGGTATTGCCGATATTAGTGATAATGTGTTCATTCATGTCTAAGTCACCGGAAGGGGTAAATGAACCTTCGATTGTGCCATAAATTATTCCATCCACTTCCAGATCATCTTGGACGTAAAGATCCCCATCCCCGGTAGCATAATTTATCGTCCCCCCACTGCCAATTCGCACCTCATCATCAACTACTTGCAGGGCTCCAGAGGGACTGCTGGTGCCGATGCCGACGTTGCCTGCCGCATTTATCCTAACCCTTTCCACAGCCGCATTAGCGGTACTATCTGAGTTGTTAGTTTTAAAAACAATCTCGCCCTTAAACCATTGAGATGCATTGGAATAAAAATCAATACTAGCGGCTGTGCGATCTATAGATGGAGTATAGGCGTTACTAGCTACAATTGAACCAAGCAGGTAATTTGTTTGGGTTTGCGCTGTGGAGTCATAAAGATGTATTTTGGGACTTGTATCTCTTATATCTAGTTTAGTTAGCGGCTCCGTCGTCCCAATTCCCACATTTGCCCCCATCATTTCAATATGTCCGGCAGTATCAAATTGGATTCTTTCTGCACCGCTAATACCGATGTAATCGTCATCGGTCATTAAAATATCACCATTAAAGGTGGCATCCTGATAAAAAGTCATTTTGCCGCTTTGTTTTATTCCGTATGCTTGTTGATCAGTACTACCCGCCCCCTCACTCCACAACTGTAATTCATTGTTATCACCAGAGCCACTGCCTAAATACTTCCAATACCAGCCATAGCCGTTGTAACCATATTGGATATTCATGTCTGAGGCACCATCACCAGTACCGGCGTCAAAAATAATATCGCCTGAGCTTGGATATTGAACATGTAGTTTTGCCCCCGGCCCCGTCGTTCCTATCCCCACATTACCATCTGCTCCCACGTACAGGGAGGGAGAAGTGCTAGGGGCCGTTCCGCCAATTCCCACATTATTGCCTGATTCATAAATAGAGGAATCTCCCAAACTAGATCCGCCTGATAACCAAATAGGTAAATAGTTTTGGGTACCAGTTCCAGTTACTCCACCCGCTCCAGCAATGGTAGTCCAAGCCAGGTTGCCTGAACCATCATCTTGTAAGAATCCATCAGCAGTATGGCTTGATGGCCAAGAGTAGGCCAGGTTCTTAATCCGGGTAATATCACCACTGCTATCAACCCTGAATTGAGAGGTGGCGCCGACTGAGAGGAGGGCGGCAGGATCAGTGGTACCAATGCCGACGGAGCCCAAATAGTCAATTCTCATTCTTTCTACTACCGCCGCTGACGATTGACGTGTGTAAAATGCTAATGCCGATCTATTTACTCCTGTTCCGTTTACGATACCGGCTATGCCAGCATCGTATAAATTAGAACTGTTCATGAAACCATTGTTAGTGTTACGAAGCCGAAAGCCAATTAGTGTTGCATCGTTATTTGTCGAAGAACCTGACGTGGCGCCGACAATAACACCGGTGGTATTTGTTGATGAACCGGTGGAAACATCCAAGAAATTCCAGGGCGAAGTCGTCCCCACCCCGACGTTGCCAGCAAAGTAAGCCGTTCCTCCCACCCCTAAGTTGCCAGTGGTGTAAAGAGAGTAGGAGGGGTGAGTGGCGCCCACCCCCAACCTGGTGCCCACTAACCCAACTCCATCAATCCAGAAATCAGCATCTTGGGCCGAAGAAAACTGATCTTGAATGTATCGACCATCTCCCCAGGTCGTATCAAAGTCAATGGTTAGTTGTCTGTCGGCTCCCACTGTTGTACTAATTCCCGTTCCCCCCACCCAACTGGCGGTTTGGCCCGCCCCCACAATCTGAGGAGTACCACTATCTCCATCCATGGTCCATCTAATCTCCCCAGAAACACTACTGATAGCCCCATCCAAATCTTCTATTCCTCCTTGAACCGTCGAGGAGGTCACATAACTTAGTCCGGCATTATCAAATCCTACCAACCCGGCTCCGCCGGTCCCACCCAACCCTATTCCACCAAGATACAAATCAGACCCAGAAGCAATACCAATATCGCCATTAACATCCAGGGTGTAGGCGGGGTCGGTAGTACCGATACCGACATTAGCACTATCTACCCAGAAGTTAGCCGAATCAACAATTAACTTTCCGGCATTGTAAGTCTTTAGAGTCAGATTGTTTGATTCATGAGACTCCCCGGCAATAATAGAGAAGGGGCCGTATGATTCAATCTTGGCAGAAGTTTGATTAGTAAAAATTAAATCATAGGCCATACTCACATCCCCACTTGAGGTAAAGGTATGGGGAAGATTTGAGGTAATTAAAGAATCAGTCACCGAGAAGAAGGTGTTCCCGGCCGTATCGCCAATGGAAAGTAAATCGCCGGATCCGGCAATTTGTAACTTGAAGGTGGGGGAAGTTTGGCCAATGCCGACGTTGCCACTAGTATCCCAGATACCAGATCCTGGGAAGTAAGTATTAGCAGAGAATGTTTGAGAAGCAGTCCAGGTATTAGCGTTATTTAAATCAATACCTAGTGGACTACCAGAAGTACCATCACCAGTTAAAGTACTATCAGATACTACTACTTGTGATCCCCAATCATCTCCAGGAACAGCTGACCAAGAGAGATTACCACTACCATCATTAGTTAGGACAGTACTAGCAGCTCCTTGTGAAGATGGCCAAGAGTATTCTACATTTCTAATTCTAGTTAAGTCACCTGCACTATCTACTCTAAATTGAGAAGTTGAACCAACGGAGAACATGGCGGCAGGAGTAGTAGTACCTATCCCGACAGAGCCAGTTTGGTCAATAGTCATCCTAATAGGAATATTCTCGTCATTTGTCGTTGAGGACTTTGTTGCAAAATGCAATTTACCTTGAGACCAACTACCCGTTCTTTCATGGATAATAGCTGCTCCACCTTTTGCCGCCGTTGATCCACTAACAGTAAATTTAAGACCAGTTGCTTGACCCACCGCATCACTTAGTATACGTGTGGATATAGCCACATTATCCATAGCTACGTTTGTTCCAGAAATAGCATTATCGTCATTATTTACTTGTAACCTCACTTGCGGTTCCGTCGTACCAATCCCTACATTACCAGTAGCTCCTGAAAAGGTTAGATCATGACCTGAAAGAGGAATATCAGTACTTTGGGTTAGAGCTCCACCTAGTCTAACTGTATTGGAGGTTCTAGTTAAACCACTTGTAAAGGTGAGTGGTACTTCATAATCTGTTCCTGTTGTAGCTATTTCTAACTCTCCAGTAGTAGCAGAAGCTCTAACTATTCCTCCTGCTGACAAGCCACTACTTCTTATTGCACCCACTACAGAGAGGGCAGAACCTGGAGATGTTGTACCTATACCTACATTGCCACCCATTACAGCTAATTTAGATGTTCCTGGTGTAGTAGTTCCAATCCCCACATTATAAGAAGTTTCATTAGCAAAAAGATTAGATCCTGATAGTGTCCAGTAGTTAGTACCTAAAGTAGTAGGGTCAGTCCAACTAGGAGCACTATCAGTACCAGTACTAGTTAAAACATAATTACTAACTCCTGCATTACCAGAAGGCATAAGAGCACCACTAAACTGAAGGTTACCTGCTAAATCAAGTAGTTGAGCTGGAGTAGTGGTGCCGATGCCGACGTTGCCGGAAGAAGCTTGAATGAATAACCTATCTACCCCTCCAGCATATAAGCTTGTATCGTAAGAACTAGTCGTACCAAAAGCCATTTTTGTACCAGAAAGATATATCGCAGATTGATCACCAATTCGATATCTGGTAGATGCATTAATAGTACCGTTTACATCAAGCTCATAACCCGGACTTCCTGTCCCAATCCCCACATTCCCATCAGCCTGTTGTATAAATAATTGATCATCATTAAAAGACACATCTCCGGTAGAAGAAAGATTAGTTGAGGCTCCAGTTAAGGCAATATCGGTATCAGCAATAGCCAAAGAGTTAAAGGTTTGTAATCCAGTCCAAGTATTATCATTACCAAGGTTAATATCAATATCAATATCACCAGAACTATCTGATAAGGAAAGAGTAGAGTTTGGTGAAGACAGGGAAGAGACGCCAAAATCACTAATATTAGTTGAATCAACTAATTGAGCGTTTCCCCAGTAAAGATTACCGGAAGCCGCCCCACCTTGGGCAACCGTGTCCAAGACATTGTACTGGCTTGAAGTCGTCCCTAATCTAATTCCTCCCTCTTCAACATGGAGTTTTTGGGAAGGGTCAGTGGTGCCGATGCCGACGGAACCAGCTATCAACGTTCCAGTAGAATCTGCTTGAGATCCATTTCCGATGGCTAATTTCTCTGGGGCTATTCGAGATATATTAACGTCTTTGGTCCCAGAGAAATTAGTATTGTTACTCCAGGTGATATTAAAGTCGTTTCTGACTTGTAAACCTGATCCCCAATAGCTAATTTTGTAGGCATTGTGATCGTCGACAATTTGATTTGCGACCACATTGCCATCTTCGCTTACTGTAAATTTACCTGTGCTTGTTCCTCCCACAGTAAAAAGGTCGCTTGGATCTGTCGTTCCCACTCCCACATTCCCATCCGCCCCCACATACAGTGATGGGGAAGTAGCTGGGGCCGTTCCGCCAATACCAATATTGTTATCCGATTCATAGATGGAAGAATCACCCAATGATGATCCGCCTGATAGCCAAATAGGAAGATAATGTTCTGTTCCCGATCCAGTTACTCCTCCTACTGTGCCCAAATCTTCCCAAGAAGCATTGCCTGAGCCATCAGAAGTAAAGACCTTATTGCTTCCGGCCCCAGTGACCATGGTAAAGGCCGGAGTAGTTACTCCAGTACCAAGGTTTAGGCTACCCCCAAAGTAGCCCGATCCGGAAGTGGAGAAATTGCTAGAAGCTCCCGTCCAGTCAATATGCTCATTAGCCACATAATCAGCAAAAGAATCATGAGAAAGATTGTAGATATTAGATGGAGTAGTAATGGAGACATCATCAAAGGTAACAGCAGAGGTAGTAAAAACACTTTGATCTTGTCCCTCCAGATAACCAAACTCAGTTGATCCTAAAGTAGAGGAGCCAATACTAAAGGAAGTGGCCAAGACATCTCCCACCACTTCCAAGGGAGATCCAGGATCTGTCGTTCCAATCCCCACTCGATCAGCAAAGTAAGCTGTTGCCCCCACCCCTAAGTTGCCAGTGGTGTAAAGAGAGTAGGAGGGGTCAGTGGCCCCCACTCCTAATCTAGTTCCCACTAATCCAGCTCCATCAATCCAGAAATTACCGGTTTGGGCGGAGGCAAATTGGTTTTGGATGTAAGAACCAGATGAATCTGTCCAAGGAGCAGTATTAGTAATGGTTAGTTGTCTGTCGGCTCCCACTGTTGTACTAATTCCCGTTCCCCCTACCCAACTGGCGGTTTGGCCGGCTCCCACAATCTGAGGAGTACCACTATCTCCATCCATGGTCCATCTAATCTCCCCAGAAACACTACTGATAGCCCCATCCAAATCGGCTATCCCACCCTGAACCGTAGAAGAGGTAACATAACTTAATCCATCATTATCAAATCCTACTAAAGAAGCTCCGCCGGTCCCACCTAACCCCACTCCACCAAGATACAAATCAGATCCGGAAGCAATGCCAATATCGCCGGCAACATCCAGGGTGTATGAGGGATCGGTAGTACCGATACCGACATTGGTGCCGTCGGCATATAAGTTACCGGAGGCAGAGTCTAAGATAATGTCACCAGCATTATATGTTTTTAAGGTTAAGTCGTTGCTTTCGTGGGGTTCGCCAGCTTCAATGTATAGAGGAGCATAGCTTTTAATGTAGGAAGATGTTTGATTAGTAAAAATTAAATCATAAGCCATTGACACATCCCCACTTGAAGTGAAGGTATGGGGGAGATTTGAAGTAATTAAAGAATCAGTCACCGAGAAAAAGGTATTCCCGGCCGTATCGCCAATGGAAAGCAAATCGCCGGATCCGGCAATTTGTAACTTAAAGGCCGGAGAGGTTGTCCCAATCCCCACATTGCCCCCCGAGGAGAGGATACCCGTTGAGCCGCCAAAGAATAAATCACTATTAAAGGTGGCCGTATCCGCCCAAGATTGAGTCCCTGTCCAGGCAAAATTGTATCCCTGGTTGACGGCCACATCATCGGCATTAACGCTAATACCATTACCAGCACCGACATTAAAGGTCCGATCAGCGGTTAGATCGCCTCCGCCGGTTAATCCACTGCCAGCTGTTAATGATCTATCAGCTCGAACAGCATGAGTAGTTGATGAGGCTTGAGTTCCTAAAGATAAGGCTCCGGAAAAGTAGCCGGTGCCGTCAACATTAAGCTTATAAGTACCAACACTACTTGTTCCAATTCCAATATTTCCACTTGATTCAAAGATAACCGAATCATCAAGATCCGATGATGTATTCCATTTTGGCAAATATCCAGGAGTTCCCGATCCAGTGACTCCACCCGCTCCAGCAATAGTAGTCCAGGCTAGGTTACCGGAGCCATCATCTTGTAAGAACCCATCAGCGGTATGGCTTGATGGCCAAGCATAACTAACATTATTAATGCTAACAATATCTCCCGAACTATCTACTTGGAATTCACTACCACTGCCAATGGAAAGCAGGGAAGAGGGGTCAGTGGTGCCGATGCCGACGTTGCCATCATTCGTTATTAGTAGTCTTGATATTCCATTTGTGGGATTTGTACCACCAGTAAGAAAATTAAAGCCCCCAATAATGCCTCCAGGAAAACTACCAGCCGGAATATGGAAGCTGATTGCTCTATTCCCGTTATAAGTTCCTATTGCTAGACCTGCGCTTACGCTATCCCTGTTGGCTGAACCATAACCAATGCCAAAACCCTCTGTTCCTCCCGCATTTCCTTTAATGAACGGTTCCGTCAAACTTAATCCACTGGCCCCTTCATTTAGCTGTCCACTTATCTGTAGGTAATTATTACTATCCGAATCATATAGTTGGATTTTTGGGGTATTATCATAAATATCTAACTTATATCCTGGACTCGTCGTCCCAATTCCCACATTTCCATCTGCCCCCACATACAATGATGGGGAAGTAGCTGGAGCCGTTCCGCCAATACCAATATTGTTATCCGATTCATAGATGGAAGAATCACCCAATGATGATCCGCCTGATAGCCAAATAGGAAGATAATGTTCTGTTCCCGATCCAGTTACTCCTCCTACTGTGC
>JBMNVW010000001.1:0-148747 GCA_050947035.1 Patescibacteria group bacterium | reverse complement strand
AATTTGGGTTTTTCTCTTTTGCCTTCCCTTTCTGCTTATCGGTTATTAAAATATTTACAATTGATATTTGTTATTAGTTATTTTTCAGTAAACTTTTCTCCTTCTTTGTTAATACCGTTATTTTTTAGTCTTTTTTTAGTTTCTCTTTTAGCTTGGGGACAATTTTTAACTCAAGGTTCAATTCAGGGGGTTTTTTGGCTAGTTGGTGAGCGCTTTTTTAATCTTAGCACTTTGGGAATTGCCAAAATGAACTTATTTGGTCGATTGTTTGCTAGGCCAATGGCCACTTTTCCTCATCCTAACTCTTTGGCTGGTTTTGTTTTAGTGGCTTTAATTATTTTTTGGTTTTTTAGAAGATTTTTAGTCAAAAAATTGGGGGGATTTTTTTATTTAGGTTTGGCGGTGATGGCGACGGTATTAGTGATTACTTTTTCTGGAGCAGTTTGGTTGGTAATTTTTTTGCTGCTCGTGGGTATCTATTTGATTAAAAATTTGGCTAATCGTTTTTTGGTCTTAATTTTGGCCGGCTTGTTATTGGCAGGATTTGTTTTTTTAAGTTTTCAGGTTAGTCTGTTTGAACCGGCGTCTATCAATGAGCGGTTTTTTTTAGCCCAAAATGCCGGGAGACTATTTTGGCATCGACCATTTTTGGGATGGGGTTGGGGCAGTTTTATTCCGGCCCAAGGCCAATTAGGGCTTTCTCGAGGTGGTTTTAATTTTTACCAACCGGTTCACAATCTTTTTTTATTAGCTTTAGCTGAAGCCGGCTTATGGGGTTTGCTTTGTTTTTTTTATTGGTTGGCCAAATGGTGGTTAAAAGTTAGCTATTATTGGCGCCATCTCTTTTTAGTGATTGCTTTTTTAGGATTTTTTGATCATTACTGGCTAACCCTACAGCAGAATTTTCTTCTTTTGGGGGTAGTCATCGCCATTGCTCTTTCCACCTCGGGGGTGGAAAGGGGGGAGGTGGTCTAGGTGGAGTTATTGATCAACCTTGTCCAGGGCTTGATTAACTAAAGCGTCGGCTTGCCAATTTTTACTTCGGGGAACATGACGATAAGAAACCGCGGTAGGCAACTTTTTTTCGATTTTTTTGATCTTAGCAGCAAAAACAGCTAAGTTAGCTGCTTTGATTTTATAGCGGCCTGACAATTGGGAAGCAATTAACAATGAATCAAGATAGCAAATAATTTGATCAAAGCTAGCAATTAGCGGGTGATTTTGGTCTAACCAGTCAAAGGCTTTTTTTAGGGCTTCATATTCAGCCTCGTTATTAGTCGCTCGACCAATATAGGCCGAATGAGAGAAAATAGTTTTTTTATTATCTTTAACAATCACGCCAATTCCGGCTGGTCCAGGATTACCACGAGCACCGCCGTCAGTAAAAATTTTTAGGATTTTCATGATTAGCTGTTTAATTTAGGTCTTTGATTTTAACCTTTTGGACAAGGAAATACCAGTGGAAATAAACATTGATCCTTCGGTGGCTACAGTCACCCAGGCGGCGCCAATGGTGCCAAAAGCGGGGATAAACAGCCAGTTGCCAGCCAGATTAACTATTAGTGCTCCTAGTGACAGATAAAGCAATTGTTTTTGAGCTCCCAAGGCAATCATCGTGTAGCCAGTGAGGTGGTTTAGGTAACCAAAAACTAAGGCCAAAGAAAGGATTTTTAAAATTCTAATGGCTGGAGAAAAAGCCTCTCCGCCAATTAGGTTAATAATGGTTGGGGCCAGAATAAACATTAGCAAGCCAACTATTATTCCTGTTGTTAATAAAATCCAAAAGCCTTGTTTTAGGGTGGCTGATAAACGATGACGGGGGTTTTTAATGATGATAGGGAAAAGGCTGTTCATGAAAAAAGCCGCCCCCAAGATTAGATTGGCATAAATTTTATAAGACAAACCATAAAAACCAACGGCACTTGCTCCAATTAAGGTTTTTAGAAAAAAACTATCAATACCGGCATCATAAAGAGCAAAAACCAATTGACGAACGCCAATGGGGATTGACTGATTCAAAAACTCTTTTAAACCTTTTTTGGCTGACAAGGCTGGCAAGGAGATTTGTTTTTTTAGGTGAATTATTGCCGCCGCGGCGCTGAGGCCGGTTGCTAACACCCAAACAAAGAGCGCCCAGCCAAGAGTAATGTTTTGTCTAAGAGCGATAATTAAACCAATACCAAGAAGTGACACCAATGAAGCGCTGGTTTCGAAAACAGTTTTGGCAAAAAAATTAAGGTTAGCCATGAAAAAAGATTCAGCCAAAGTCCGCCAAGATAAAAAGATGATTACTAAGGCAGAGGCAAGGGTTAGGGCTCTGATGCCTTGAAATTGGTTTAAGGCCAGGGTTAATATTCCTAATAATAGCAGGGCGGCAAAAGAGAAAGCCATTTTAAGAGTAAAGGCCTGGTTGAGAATAGTTTTTCTCTCTTTTGGGCTAGTTTTGGTTTTAGCCAGTTTTTTAACCGTAATAGTGCCAGTACCAAAGTCGGCTAAATTAAAAATCATTAAAATAGTGGTGGTAATAAAGATATAGTTTCCCCACGCTTCAACACCAAGAAACTTTGTTAAGAAGTAGGTAACGACTAAAGAACAAGCAAGCATAATTAACCGGGCCAAAGCTTGCCAGGAAGTGTTTTTGACTAGAGAAGCTGTTTCTTTTTTCATTGTTTTTCATTTTACACCAAGCCAATGTTAAATTTTAATACCAGGTTCCGTGATCCTTTCCGTTTCGACCTGTTTGTTTAAGCTATTAGCATCGATTTTATTCACGGTTTGCCAGCCGGTGGATTTTGCTTATCTTGAAATAAATTTAATAATGAAAAAGATCAGCCTTTTTTGTTATTATTAAAGATAATGAATCGATCATCTTCTCCTGCCAATCCCTTAGCCATAATTTTAAATGGCGCCAACGCCGTTGGTTCTTATTTGGCTGATTCGCTTTTGTCTCAAAACTGCCGGGTTATTTGCCTTGATGAGCTTGACCCCTTAAAAGAAAATAATATTAACCATTTACTTGATAATCGTAATTTTAAGGTCTTATCAGATCTTTCTGACCACCAGCAACAAGCCGATTATGTTTTTTGCTTGGAGTCAAAATGGTCTAAATTTTTAGAAAATGATCAGTTAAGCCAAGCCCGGTGGTTGTTTCTGGATTCGGAATTTGATGATACTGTTTTTGATCAGGCCAAAAAGCTAGACCTTGATTGTCGTTTTGCCTGTGCTGATGGTATTTTTGGTCCCCGGATGGATTTGAATCGCGATTCTTGGACGGCCAAATTAGTAAGTGATATTTTTTTTCGTCATCGAGCAAAGCTGGCTGGTGATGGTTCAAGCTTGGTTTACCCCCTTTTTGTTAAAGATTTAGCTAGTGGTCTGACAGCGGCTCTTTTTATGCCCCAATCGGAGGGGCAAGTTTTTTACTTTGCCGGTGAAGAAATTACTCTTTTTTCCTTTGCTAAATTATGGTCGGACCAAATCGGCCAAGTAAAAATTGAGTTCGATGAAAAAAAATCTCCCCCCAAATTGAATTATCAAAGAGAAGTGGATTTGTCGGGGAAAGAACTGGGCTGGAAGATTAATTTTTCTCACCCTGAGGCTGTTGTGGCGACGACTGATTGGCTTAGCCGACCCGATGTTAGTCGGTTATTTTCTAGCGCTGGAACTAATTTTTCTCCCGCCGGTTCCGCCCAAGCCAAAGAAGAAAAAAAGAAGGCTAAAGAAAAAAATATTAAGCCTTCGTCAAGCAAGCAAAAAGCTGGTCCTGAGTCTTTTTCTGTTTCTAAAAAGGAGGTTTTAGATGATAAGCCGGAAGCCGAAAGTGAGGGTCTATGGTTGTCGCGTCAACCAGAAAAAAAGCCGACAAAAAAAGATTCCTCGCTTTTAATTCATAAAATAAAAATCAGCCAACTCCTTCAAGAAAAATCAGCAAAGCCCCAATCCAATCTTGCCCATAAAGAAAAGAATAAGCCTGCCATGGGCAAGGCCTGGCGTTTAGTTGGCTTGGGATTATTATTTTTGCTAATTGTTTTTTCACCGCTTCTTTTTTTAATTAAAGACTTGTTTTCGGCCGCTTTTTATCTTAACAAAAGTCAAAATTCTTGTTTTGCTGGTCGACTATCTTTATGCCAAGAACAAGCCCAAAAAGCTCAAAAACACTTTTATTTATCTTCCAACACCGCCGACAAGCTGACACCGTTGTTGTCGTTTTTATTAGGTCAAGATAATTTTGCCCAAACAATTAAGATAGTGACCTTGGGCCAAGAAGCAGCCGAGGCGCTTGGTTATTTTTCTGAATCGGCTTATCAGTTAGGACAGGTCTTTGAGGCGATTATTAATTCCGATAAAGAAAAAGAATTTGCCAATCTAATTAAAGCCGGTCAACAATCAGCCCAAAGCGCTTATTTTAAGTTGACCAACGTGGCCGCAACCAGCAAAAACCTATCGGCTCCTTTTATTAAACAGAATTTAAGCCAGCTGCCGGCCATTATTGAGGGAATCGAAATAACCCTAGACTCTTTACCGCTATTGGTTGATTTTTTATCTTATGAAGAACAAACAATAATTTTATTGTTACAAAACAATATGGAGCTTAGGCCGACCGGGGGTTTTATTGGTTCGCTGGCGGTAATGGATTTTTCTTCCGGTCAACTAATTGATTTTACTGTTAAAGATGTTTACGAGGCCGATGGTCAGTTAAAAGGACAGGTTGAGCCTCCTCAAGATTTGAAAGAATATTTAGGCGAGGAAACCTGGTATTTAAGAGATGCTAATTGGTCGCCAGACTTTCCCACCACGGCTCGACAAATTTTGTGGTTTTGGGAGAAGCAATTAGATAAGAGGGCCGATGGGGTGGTAGCAATTAATCTCCAAGTAGCTAAAAAAGTTTTATCAGCTTTGGGCGAAGTTTATTTACCCGATTACCAAGAAACGATTAATGCTCAAAACCTGTTTGAACGAGCCGAATATCATTCTGAAGTTGGTTTTTTCCCCGGCTCAACCCAAAAGAAAGATTTTTTGGGTAGTTTAGCTTTTGAAATTTTAGAAACTCTTAAACGCCAAGATCAGCTCTCGGCTTCTTTACTAACCGCCTTCCAACAATCTCTCTTGGAAGAGGAGATAATGATGTATTTTGCTGATCCTAACTTAGAAAAACAAGTTATGGGTTTGGGCTTTGATGGTGGTATTAAGGAGGCGGTTTGTCAAAAAGAAAACTGCCTTTCTTCTTATTTGTGGCCAGTTGATACGAATGTTGGTGCTAACAAGGCCAATTTCTTTATTAAAAGAAGGCTAATTCAGCGCTTAGGGGTTGATGATAATCAAGTTGGTCATTCGTTAAGATTAACCTGGCAAAATACTGCCCAAACCGAAAGCTGGCCGGCGGGAACTTATAAAAATTATTGGCGGCTCTATGTTCCTTCTTCAGCGATTTTACAAGAAGTCTTTTTAGAAAATAATGCTGGCCAAAGGCAGGCAATTGATTTGGGAGTTCATCAGGAAATGGGCAAAAAAGTTTGGAGTTATCTTATTGAGGTGCCGATTAATTCTCAAGTTACTTTAGAGGTAAACTACCAAATTAAAAATCAATTTGACGGGGATCGTAAACGGTTAGTTTATTTGGTTCAAAAACAACCCGGTTCGGTCTGGGATGAGGACGTTACTTTAATTTCTTATCCGACTAGTTGGCTGCCCTTAATAGTTTCTCCGGAGGGGGAGGTTTCTTCAGGGGCAATTACTTATCGAAATCTTCTTGATCGGGATCGTTTGTTTGAGTTTGAGTGGGGTGAACCTTAACCTTGTGTTTGGCGCAAGTAATTTCTAATTCCTAATTTTTAATTTGCTTTTTTTTGGGGTTTTTCCTTTTCGGAACTTTTTTCTTCTGGTTTTCCTTCAGATTTTTCTTCTTTATCCTCTTCGCTTTCTGCTCCATCCTCTTCTTCCGCTTCTTCGCCGATAACGGTAGGCTCTTCAACAGGAGCCGGTTCCTCTTCTTCTTCAGTTGGGGCTTCAAGTTTGGCCACTACTTCCTCTTTATCAGCCAAGATAGCTATTTCTTTATCAACTTCAAGATCAGTTACTCTAATGGCGTCGTTAATTTCTTTTAAAGAAGAGATATCAGCCTCAAGATGATCGGGTAGTTTTTCAGGTAGAGCTTCAACTTCAACTTCTGACAAGGGTTGGATTAAAATTCCCTCTCCCTCTTCAGCCCCTGGGGCTTGCCCAACTAATTCAATTGGCACGGTTACTTGAGCTTTCTTGGTTAAATCAACTTGGCGGAAATCAACATGAAGGATTTTGTCAGTAACAGGATCAATTTGGATGTCGCCAACCAAAACCGGTTGAGTTGACTTGGTTTTGCCAATGGCCAAATCAATTAAACCGCTTTCTCCAGTTTTTTTAAAAATAGTTAAAAAATCTTGATAGTCAAGCTTGAGGGCTTGTGATTTAATATTCTGGCCATAAAGGTTGCCTGGTAAAAGGCCTTCATGTCGCAATGTCTTTACTTTGCGACCGGTAATGGTTCGTTTATCGACAGTCAGCTTAGGTCTTGCCATAACGAAAGTATTTTAACCAAAAAGAGCCAAGAAAGCAAATCCGACCCTTAGGGTCGAACAGCTTTGGACCTTTAGAAAAATAACGAGAGCTTGAAGATTTATTTTAAGGCGAAACGCGATGACCACGGGCAAAACCTGTGGGAATCTATTGGCTAGTTGGAGTTTGAAAATTGGAAATTGTCCTTATTTCTTTTTCTAGCCCTGGATCGATACTGTTGGCTTTTTCAAATGATTTTTGGGCCTCTTCTTTTCCTCGTTGAGCCTGAAAATAGCCCAAGTAAACCCAGCCGATTTTATAATAAGGGTATTCTTTTAAAAATTTTTGCCAATTGCTGATTAATATTTCTTGCCCCTCAGGAGAATTTTTACTCCAAGTTAAATAGTTTTTTTGCCAAAGAGCTTTTTCCTCTTTGCTTAAGAAATCTGGGTGGCCGATGGCTTCTAATTCTTTTTTGGCCGCTTTAAAATAGCCATTGGCAATAAGGATTTTTGTCATTTTCATCCGATTAGCAAAATTGTTCGGTTGAGCCAAGAAGTCTTTTTTTATTTTTTCGGCTTGATTAGTAGGAAGGGCAAGAGAAGTAATAAAGATTAACCAAAAGATAGCCAAAATTAATGGTCGGGCCAAGTTTGCGGCAATATTGCGGTAATTGTGCGGTAATTGCTTCCAAGAGGAGAGCTTTTTTTTGAGCAGTTGACCTTTTTTTGCCAAAAATTTTTGCCAATTTTCTTTTTTATTTTTGAGAACCTTATTTATTGGGGAGAGAAAAGTTAGTCGTTTAGCCATAGTTTTAATTTTAACACTCTTTATTTATCCTCATTTTTAATGAGGGGGCTAAAAAGGGCATTTTTTTATAAACTAACCCTATTTTTTGTATTCTTGATAACTTTTGGCGGCTTTAGGATTTTTTTCTGCTAAAGACTCGGCAACTTTGCTTTTGATTGTTTGAGTATCGATGATTTCTTCCAAGGCAACATTGTAAAGCCATTCCTCCACCTCTTGGGTGACTAGTTGGGACTGGCTATCAGTGGCCCCGGCTGCAAAGACGCTTTTTTTTAGTTTTTCTTTGTCAAACTCTTCAATCCGACCATCTTTTTTTTGAACCTTAATTTTTTTCATTTTTTCTCACCTCCTTTATAAAAAGATTAAAATAAAAATTTTTAATTTCTATTCAATTTTTAATGATTTAATGTTTTAAAATTTATTGTTGTCTTGTTTAATTGCTTTTTTAATTCGAAGTAGCAGACTTACAGTCTGCGTCAAAGAAAGCGCTAAGTCAGACTTGGCTACTCCAGTTTTTGAAGTAGCGCACTTTAGTGCGCGCCAGCCATATAACCATTAATGAAACCCAATTATTTAGCTATATGATTGTTTAATAATTTTAATTTTTATTAATTAGGGTTTTCTCTAAAAATACTAAGCACTAAGCGCTAGATACTATTTTTGGCCAGGGCGAAACTGCTAAGGGGGTTTTTTCTCCTAGCTGGTTAGTCCAGATTTCTTCAGTGACAAAAGGCATGAAGGGATGAAGCAGTTTTAGGCTTTTTTTTAGAACGAAAAGCAAAACGGACAGGGCTTCTTGTTGGCCATCGGGGTTATTTTTATTGTAGAGTCGGTCTTTGGCTTGTTCAATGTAAATGTCACAAAATTCATGCCAGAAAAAGCTATAAATATCTTCGGTCGCTTGGCCAAAACGATAATTGTCGATATGATCAGTAACGCTGTCAATAGTTTTTTCCAGCGATTTTAAAATTTTTTGATCGTCTTCATTTTGTATTTTGTAATTTGTAATTTGTAATTTATTTGAATTTTGGGTTTTGGTTTTTGATTTTTCCCGGTTCATCATAATGAATCGGGTAGCGTTCCAAATTTTATTGGTGAAATTGCGCATACTAATCACTTTTTCTTCTGGTAGGGAAACATCAGCGCCGGGGGCGTTACCAAAAACTAGGGCCATTCTTAGGGCGTCGGCCCCGTTTTCAGCAATGGTTTCTGCTGGATCAAAACCAATGCCTTTGGTTTTGGAAAATTTACGGCCTTTTTCGTCTCGGACCAGGCCGTGAAGATAAACGGTTTTAAAAGGAACTTCTCCGGTTAATTCTAGACACATCATAATTTCTCGGGCGACCCAAAAAAAGATAATGTCGTAACCGGTTTCTCGAATAGTGTTGGGATAAAAGTAGGTAAAATCAGTTGTTTTTTTGGGCCAACCCAAAGTGGCCATGGGCCAAAGAGAAGAGGAAAACCAAGTATCCAAAACAGCCGATTCTCCCTCAATTGGAATCGGGTGGCCCCACCATAATTGTCGGGAAATACACCAATCATGGATATTTTCCAACCAATGAAAATAGATTTTGGCAAAATGATTAGGAACGATTTTAATCTGGCCTTTTTTAACTGCTTGAATAGCTTTTTTGGCCAAGGGCTTGGCTTTGACAAACCACTGAAGAGAGACTTGTGGTTCGGTAACACTGCCACAGCGCTGGCAATGACCAACGGAGTGGGTAATGGTTTTAGTTTTAACTAACAGACCCTGTTTTTCCAGCTCTTCGACCACCTTCTTTCTAGCTTCTTGAGCGGCTAAACCCTGAAAAGACCCGGCAATTTTGGTTAGCCTGCCTTCTTTGTCGATGGCCGTTAGAGTTTCAAGGTGGTGGCGTTTACCGATTTTAAAATCCAGCTCATCATGGGCCGGGGTGATTTTTAGGGCCCCGGTGCCAAACTCTGGGTCAACCGCCTCATCGGTAATAACCGGAATCTGGCGCTTAGTCAAAGGGAGGGGAACTTTTTGGCCAACCAGGGATTTGTATTGCTTGTTTTCAGGGTGAACGGCCACGGCCACATCAGCAAACATGGTTTCCGGTCGGGTGGTAGCAATAGTAATCGGGCCGTATTTGAGGTAGTAAAGCTTACCCTTTTCCTCAAGGTGCTCATTTTCTAGATCAGAAAGAACTGTTTGACAGTCAGGGCACCAATTAACAATGGTTTCTCCTTGGTAAATTAAGTCTTTTCCTTTTAAGTGGTCAAAAGCCGCCCTTACTGCCTCAGAATATTCTTGGCTCATAGTGTAGGCTTCGCGCGACCAATCTAAAGAAAAGCCCAACAATTTTAACTGTTTTTTAATGTAAGCCCGAGACTGATCGGCAAACTGGTGGGCTTGTTTTAAGAATTCCTTTTTGCCTAAGTCAGATTTTGTTTTTCCCATCTTTCTAATCTGTTTACTAACTAAATATTCCACGGCGATTGAGGCGTGGTCAAAGCCGGGTAAAAATAGGGTGGGCACTCCTTTCATTCGATTAAAGCGGGCCATAATATCCTCAATTGTGTACATAGCGTGGCCGGCGTGAAGGCCGCCGGTGACATTAGGGGGAGGCAGGGTAATAACAAAGGGCTCTTTTTTGGGGTCAATCTTAGGAGTAAAACAATCGCCCGCCTCCCAAAGAGCGCTAATTTCTTTTTCGGTTTTTTCGGGTTGGTAGCGCTTATCCATAATAATTAACTATTATAGCAACAAATAAATCGATCGGAAAATCAGTTTCTGCCGGATCCGGGATCCGGCAGAACGGCAAATTATTATTATCCTCTAGATCCCGGTACTTGAGAGTTAAACAACAACCTTTTTTTTGTTTGGAAATTTTGGTATTCTTCTTATAAGAGAATATTGCTAATCAATTAATTAGCGGTGACCATGAGCACAAAAAAAGGGTTTTTATTAATAGGTTTATTGGCCTGTTTGTTGGCAATTAGCAATTTCCCCAAATCAGTTCTTGCCAACTGGTCTGTTTGGGATACTCCGGTTGTTTATTATAATTTTGAGGGGCAAAAAGAAACTGCTTATATTAAAGATCAGGTGGGAAGCAATGATTTAGTCTTGTCGGCTATTTCCGGCTCTGCTTCTGGCATTAATAATTTGGGTAAATACGGGCGGAGAGCCGAGTTTAACGGCTCAACCGATTATGGTGTGGTTCAAGATTCTGCCCAATTTTCTCAAACCGGCAGTTTTTCGGTTGAGACCTGGGTTAAGTTTGATACCGTTTCTGATACCGGTAGCGATATTCAAACTGTCTTGGCCAAATGGGACGAAACTACGGATATTAGAAGCTACCGGTTAATAATTGAAACCGATTCTGATGGTCGGGCTTGGCCTAAGTTCCAAATTTCAACTGACGGAACCGCCGCTAATATCAAAACGGTTACCGGCAAAACCCAAATTCTTGCCAACCAATGGTATTTATTTCAGGGCTACTACAATGCCACCAGCCCGGGAACAGTTTATCTTTATGTTAACGGGGTTCGTGAGGGTTCTACCGGCTCGGTTGGGACGTCAATCGCCGACACTTCGGCCAATTTTTATCTAGGCGCCACCAAAACCGGCGCTTCTACTTACAGTCACTTATTAACTGGATCAATTGATGAAGTGAGGTTATTTTCCGGTACCCGGACTGACGGTTCTTTGGCTTATTCTTTGGAACGAGGCAAGCCGGTAGTTAGAGTTACTTTTGATGATGGCTCTGGTTTTCAGGTCATGAATCGAGTTGATAATTTCACCAGAGCGGCCTTAATCAATTTTCCTACCGATAATAGCCAGTGGGTAGCCGGAAACAACAATTATGGTCTGGAATTTGATGGCAGTAATGATTATGTTGACTTGGGTAATCATGCTCGCTTTCAGCTAGGGGGAGCGATTAGTATTTCCCTTTGGATTAAAATATCAAGCTTAGGTAATTATGCCCTGGTTTCCCAGCCCCATACCAACGGTTATACTTTCCAACTAACCAGCGGTGGCGAGTTGGAGTTTGGGGCGATTGGCGGGACAACCGCTTCCACCACGGGCGCCGGGATTTCAGCTGATGAATGGACTCATGTGGCCGTTTCCTACGATGGTTCTAACGCCTTCTTCTATGTTGACGGGCGATTGATCTCCTCCCCTGCCCTGTCTCTATGGTCGGTGGCCGATGGGACAACATTTCTTGGCCGGGCCGGCTCAACCCCTAACTATTTTGTCGGTAAAATGGATGACTTGCTAATTTATCCTTACGATAGGACTCTGTTTGAAATTTATGTTGATCATTTGGGCGGGGCGGTAAAATTTGGCCAATTACAAGCTTTGGAACCGGCCAATTCTCAAGTTGCTTGTCCGCAAGGTTTTATCCATGTCCCAGGCGATCCCCTTTACGGCACAGCTGATTTTTGTGTCGCAAAATATGAGGCCAAATGCGATGTTGATGGTGATGGTATTGGCGAAACAGCCACCGGCGATCATGCTTCCTGCAACACCACTTATGATACTTGGGGGAATATTTTATCCGGGTGTAGGTGTATCGAGGATAAGGGTGGCCAAATTGTCTCCTCTGCGGCTGGTGCTCCCATCGCCAGGATTGCTCAAGACGCTGGCGGCAGTGGAGTCGACGCCATTACCTACTGTCAGTCAATCGGCGGCCATTTAATTACCAACAACGAGTGGATGACGATCGCCAGAAACGTTGAGAAACTGGGCGCTAACTGGTGCGCCTTAAACGGCACCGGTTGCGGCAATAGCCCGGGCAGTCAATACTTAGTGGCCGGACACAATGACAATGGCCCGGCCCTGGGCCTTCAGGCTTCAACCGATGACTCTCAGCCTTGTTACGGCACGGTTACCAAAGACACTAATCCTGGCTGTGGCAACGGCGCCACTCAAAGGCGAACCCATTTTCTCTCCAACGGCGAGGTTATTTGGGATCTGGCCGGTAACTTATTGGAATGGACCAACGACACCATTATGGGAGCCGATAAGCCGGTTGGCACCGATGGTTCTTGGGTCGATTGGCCGAATGTCTCTGATTACGGCAGTCTAACCTATGATGCTCTGAAACCAAGCGATAACAGCTGGAATTTAAACCAAAGAGTTGGTCGCTATTATCAGGGTTCGGCCAGCGGTGGTCCTTATGCTTTTCTACGGGGCGCTTATTGGAAGTACAGTTCGCATGCCGGGGTGTCGGCACTCACTTTGTACATTTACGCCCGGCTACTCTGATAACATGCAATCTTGGCTTTCGTTGCGCGGTGTCCCCCTGAGTAATTTTGCGTAGCTATCTAGAGAAATCTTGAGTTATCTTGCCGCGCTAGCGGCGGTTTTATTTTTTGTTTTTAGCAAAAAGGAGTAGCGAGATTCGAGATGATGGAAATAGCGAACTTTAGTTCGCGCCGGAAAATATGCGCGCACTAAAGTGCGCTACTCCAAAAAAGGAATAGCGAGCTTCAGCTCGCGCTATTATTAAAGTCGAGATGACTGATCAATTAATTGTCTTCCAAAAACTTTACGACCTATATCTTTATACCCATCAGATGGTCTCAAGGTTTCCTAAAAGCCAAAGATTTTTATTATCCAATAATCTGCTTAGAACCAATATGGCGATGATTAAACTAACTATTATTGCCAATAGCAAGCCGGACCGAATCGCGGAACAAAAACAAATTTCAGTTAATTTAGATTTATATCGAATTTATGTTCGAATCGCCAGAGATGTTAATTTTTTGTCGATTAAAAAGTATGAGGTGGTAATGACGAAAATTAACGAAATTGGTCGGCTGTTAACGGCCTGGAAAAAATCAAATAAAGCCTAGTGGGCAAAGAAAATACCGACAAGCTTACTGCCTGGCTTTTGAAGTAGCAAGCTTTAGCTTGCGCTAGAATAGACGCGCGGTAAACCGGGCTACTTCCAGGAAAAGGAGTAGCGAAGTTTACTTCGCGTGAAGATAAGAAGCGCAGACTAAAGTCTGCTACTCCCAGGGAAATAGCGGAGTTTACTCCGCGCCAGACTTGTAATCGATATGATGGCGGATAATTATTTTTTGGGAAAAATTTTGGGGACTACAATACCACCTATTTCTACTCCCCCAGTTTTTAATCGTTTATATTGGCTATATTTTAAGAAACCTTTAAAAGAATTTCTGGAAGCCCGCAGTTTTTCTTTCAGCGCCGATATTTTTTGTTTTAGCTTAAGCTTTTGATCTTTATTGCTTATTGCAAAATCGGCAAACAAGGACGGTTGGACTGGATTGTCTAGATGCTTTAATTGTTGTTTTAATTGCTGTAGTTTTTCAAGCCTTTTTTTGTGGCGTTTTTTATACCGCCTGACAGTTTTCTTGCGCATACTAATGCCATCAGGCTTGATCATAAACCCGACGTAATCCAAACCTCGATCAGCCCGGAAGATATTAGACTTTCTGGGGTGTAGTTTAAGTTTGAGCTCGTTTTGCGCGAAAGCCTTAATTTTTTCCCTTAGGTCGATCAAATAGTCTTTATCGGCGGACAAAATGACAAAGTCGTCCATATAGCGAAAATAATTCGGCACTTTTAAAGTTTTAGTGACAAAAATATCCAAAGGGTGAAGATAAATATTGGCAAATAATTGAGAAGTAAGATTGCCGATCGGGATGCCCTTGTTGGGCAATTTGTGATAAGAGTTGATGATTGTAATTAAAAGCTTTAGGGTCTTTTGGCACCTGATTGATTTGGACAGCAAATTAATTAAAATTTGATGATCAATTGAGGCAAAATAGCTTTTTATGTCAGACTTGAACGCGTAAAAACGAGGATGGTTTTGGGTTATTTGAGAATAGGTTTTAGCAGTCGCCTTTAGACATTTATGATTCCCCTTACCCTTCCGGCAGGCAAAGCTGGCGGGAATAAACTGCTTATCAAAAATTGGCTCAATCACATTGACTATCGCATGTTGGACAATTCTGTCTTGAAAAGCCGGGGCCGATATTTGCCTTAGTTTTGGTTCGTGAACCAAAAATTGGTGATACGGTTTGGGTTGGTAGCAAAAAGTTTCTAGTTGATAAGCAAGATCAATTAATATATCTTCAAAATGAAGCTCAATCTTTTGCAGGTTTCTTCGAGTGCGTTTATTGGCTCTGGCTTGGTAGTAGCTTTTAAGTAAATTTTTAAAGGTAAAGATTTTAGAATACATCAGCGTCAGTTCAAACCTTTGGCCGATCAACTGCAAAAGGGACAACCCTTTTCAAACTAGTCCAAACCAGGGTTGTCCCTTCGCTTTCTTTATCCTCCCCTGAGGCGGAGAGAAATGATTCAAGCCTGTAATTTATAATGGCCCTGTTTTGAAGTTAACCATTGGTTTAGTCTCAAAAATCTCGCCAGATAAAGTTGTCAAATTACTCAGGGGGACACCGCGCAACGAAAGCCAATATTGTTGTTATCAGAGTTGCCGGGCGTATTGTTCAAATTGAGTGTCGACACTCCGGCATTCGAACTGTTATTCCAATTAGCGCCCCGTAGAAAAGCATTGGCTTGAAACACTTATCAATTAGTATAACAAAAAGAGGCCTGGTTTTGTGCTAAACTATTAGTTGTTTTAAATAAAAGCTAAAAAAGATGAGTAGAAAAAACCGGTTGATTGTGGTGGGATTGGTAATTTTTTCCGTTTTAGTAATAATTTTGGCCACAGTACTTATTTTAAAGGGTAAGAGTTGGGGATCTGAAATGGCCGAAGAAGCGGATTTTTTCGCTCAGGAAGGACAATATCAAGATAATGTTTGTCAGTTCTCTTTTGTTTACCCGGATTTTTGGGAAATTTCAGAAATTAAATTGCCGCTGCCCCAAGAGCCGCTATCTCAAGTTGTTTTTGATCAACCGTCAAAGAACGGCCAGCCGGTTAAAAAATCAATTTTGTCTTTTGTGTGCTACGACGCTTCGCAATATAGCTTTGATCAGTTTTTGGCTCAGGGCATAAAATCGTCGGAGACGGAAACTATTACTGTTGGTAATCAAAAATGGTCCAGGATGGGTAATTTTGCTTATACTGTCAGAGGGGACAAACTGGTAATTCTCCAAATGTTTTTTACCAAATATGATATTAAACCGGAGCCGGGGTATGAAGAAACGTTTTTAGAGATTATTAATAGCGTCAAATTTTTGGATTAAAAAAGTCCCCCTTCTAAAGGATTCTCCTTTCTGAGGCTAGAATAGGGTTTTGCGAAAAGTCTGTTTTTTTGGTTAAATTAGTTTTTTTGTCTGCCAGCCCTCAGTTTCTGGTGGCAGGGGCTGGTAAAATTAAGTTATGAAGGGTAAGCAAAAAATAACAGCTTTTTTAATTTTCGGGGCCGTGGCTTTGTTTTTGGTAACTTTGGCAGTTTTGCTAAAATTAGAGAAGGGTGCCATCATGAATAATGAGAAAGATTTTTTGGTTCGCTTGCCAGCGGTGGCGGGACAATTTTATCCTGAAGAAGAGGGGGAAGCCAGAAAACAAATAAAGACTTTTTTGGCTGAGGCCAACTTTGCCTTTTCTTTGCCACCGCAAATAATTATTGTCCCTCATGCCGGCTGGTCGTATTCTGGCCCAGTGGCCGCTTACGGTTTTAATCTTCTCAAAAGTAGCGGTTTTAATAGGGTAATTTTATTGGGAACCACTCACCGATCATCAACTGACAAAATTGTTTTGGATGATCATGATTTTTGGCAGACCCCCTTGGGTCAGGTGTCGACAGATAAAAATTTGATTGCTAATTTGGTTGATCAAGGAGTAATTGTTGTTAATCGTCGGACTCATCAGGATGATCATGTTCTTGAAGTGGAGTTGCCTTTTTTACAAACGGTTTTATCTGATTTTAGCATTGTTCCAATTTTAATCGGTCAGGTTAAAGATTCTGATCTTTTGGCTTTGGCTCAAAAATTAACCACAATTTTGGCCAATGACCCCAGAACCTTATTGGTAATTTCCTCCGATTTATCTCATTATCCCGATCAAGTCACGGCTAAAGCGGCTGATGGGAAAACCCTGGCGGCGATTGCCTCCGGCAAGAGGGAAAAATTCGACCAAACATTGGCTGGTTTGGCCAATCAATATCCGGCGGTTGATACTTTCGCCTGTGGAGCCGATGCCATTAGAGTGGGCTTGCTGATTGCTGATAAAATTGGCCTAAAGGAAGCCAAAATTTTGAAACAGAGTGATTCAGGGGCGGTTTCCGGACAAACAGAGCAGGTAGTCGGTTATGGGGCAGTGGCTTTTTGGCTAAAACAGGAACAAGATTTTGTTGGAATTGACCAGGAAGAGAAACAAATATTACTCTCTTGGGCCAGAGAAGCTTTAACTGGTTATTTGGCTATCGGCCAAATCCCCCTAAAAAAAGCCCCCAAGGTTTCTTTGGAAACCAAAAGGGCTGTTTTTGTTACTCTCAAAAAAAATGGTCAGCTTCGGGGTTGTCTTGGCGGTTTTGAGGCTAAGGAGCCGGTTTGGCAAGCAGTGGCCAATATGGCTATTGCCGCGGCCGCCAATGATCCCCGCTTTTCGCCCGTTACCAAAGACGAATTAGAAGATATCACCATTGAGGTTTCTCTTCTTTCTCCCCTTAAAAAAGTGACCTCTTGGGAAGAAGTTGAACTTGGCAAGCACGGTGTTTATTTAAAGCAGGGCAGCCTGACCGGAACATTTCTTCCTCAGGTGGCTCAAGAGGGCGATTGGACTAAAGAGGACTTTTTGGGAGAGATTTGCGCTCAAAAAATGGGCCTTAATAGAGATTGTTATTTAGATCCAGCGACAGAAATTTTCATTTATACTGTGGAATCATTTACCGAATAACCTGATGATTAAAAAACCCACCACCCTGGTTATTTTTGGTATTACCGGTGATTTAGTTAAAACTAAATTATTATGGGCTTTATTTAATTTGTTTCTCCAGGGGAAATTACCAAAAAAAGATTTTTTGGTGCTTGGTCTTTCCCGGCGTGATTGGGATGATAACGACCTGCGGGCTCATTTGGAAAAAATTATGATCGAAGAGGGTTTCCCCCGAAAGAGTCTTTGGAATGATTTTTTAGCCATTTTTTCTTATTTTAAGGCCGATTTTACTTGTCCTTCCTCATTTGTTGATTTGGCCAAGAGAGTAAGAAAAATTGATCGACAGGCAAGTAGTTGCACCAACAAGCTTTATTATTTGGCCGTTTCTCCCCATTTTTATCAGACAATTTTGGTCGGTTTAAAAGAGAATAATTTGGTGGTTACTTGTAATAATAGTTCTTGGACTAGGATAGCTCTAGAAAAACCTTTTGGCCAGGATTTGCCTACCGCTAAAAAGCTAGATCAACTATTAGGTAGTCTTTTTGCCGAAAATCAGGTTTATCGAATTGATCACTACTTGGCCAAAGAGAACCTGAGAAATATTTTGGCTTTAAGGTTTGATAATACTTTTTTAACCCCAATTTGGAATAAGCAATTTATTGATAAAGTTGAGGTTAGGCTTTGGGAGAAAGAAAAAGTAGCCGATGGCAGGACGGCTTTTTATGACGGTTTGGGGGCTCTGAGGGATGTCGGTCAAAATCATTTACTGCAATTTTTGGCCCTTTTGACGATGGATCAACCCCAAGATTCTTCTTCAGGGGCAATCAGAAAAACCCGAGCCAAGGCTTTAAAAAATTTGGCGATTTTGTCTCCTGGTCAAGTAGAGAAAAAAACCGTTCGAGCCCAATACGATGGTTATCGGAACCAGCTGGGGGTAAAGAAGAATTCTTCGACCGAAACCTATTTTAGAATTAGCACCGTTTTTTCTGATGGTAATTTAGCTGGTGTTCCTTTAATTTTGGAGGCCGGCAAGGCAATGAAGAAAAATTTAGTTGAAGCCAAAATTTTTTTTAAACAACCGTCTAAGTGTTTTCACCAAAGTTCGTCTTGCCAGAATGTTCTAGTTTATCGAGTCAAACCTAAAGAAACGATCTTTTTGACGCTGTTGGTTAAAAAACCAGGCCTGGTCGATCGTCTTTCAGAGGCCAAGATGAGCTTTGATTATCGAGCTAATTTTGATGGTATGGATTTTGCCAGCGATTATGAAAAATTGCTATTAGATATTTTGGCCGGCGACCAAACTCTGTTTGTTAGTACCGATGAAGTTATGGCCCAGTGGCGTTTTGTTGAGCCAATTATTAAATCTTGGCAAAAAGGAAAGCCGAAAATAACAGTTAAAAATGACCACGGCTAAATGGTTGTCATTTTCAAAATGACGAAAAAACATTAGCCTAATTTTATTCAAACGTTACTCTTTTTAAATACGGTACCGTATTTAAATGCTAATAATACGGTCTTTTTTAAAAAACAATCAGAATAATAAAATACTTTATTGTATTTATTTGCTAATGAGAGGAGGAGAAAGAAAGATGAAAAAATCAAAACTTTTTAAAAAATTGGGAAATAGTCAAGTTGTTTGTCAAGCTTGTCACCGTTACTGTCAAATTGCCGCTGGCCAAAGAGGGGCTTGCTCGGTCAGGGAAAATAAAGATGGTCAGCTTTATTCTTTAGTTTATGGTTGGGCGGTTGGACCATCAATTGATCCGGTCGAGAAAAAGCCCTTGTTTCATTTTTTACCCGGAACAAAAGCCTTGTCTTTTGGTACCTTGGGGTGTAATTTTTCCTGTCAGTTTTGCCAGAACTGGTCTCAATCGCAAGGGGTAAAACAAGAAAAAGAACCACTACATTTAATTGAACAGCAGTCTAGAAAATTATCGCCTAAGCAATTGGTTAATTTGGCCCTGAAGAAAAATTGTGCCTCAATTGCCTACACCTATAATGAACCGGCCGTTTTTGTCGACTATGCGTATGAGACGATGAGGCTGGCTCGTCAAAAGGGATTAAAAAATATTTTTGTTACCAATGGTTATCAATCACCGGAATCGTTTGAATTGACTAAAGATTATCTTGACGCCGTCAATGTTGATCTGAAAAGCTTTGGAGACGATTTTTATCAAAAAATCTGCGGTGGGGCAAAACTAGCTCCGGTTTTGGAAAATATTAAAAAATATCATCAGGCCGGGATTTGGACAGAGGTGACAACCTTAGTAATTTCGGGAGAAAATGATTCGGCCAAAGAATTAACCCAAATGGCCAAGTTTATTAAAAAAGTTTCGCCTGATATTCCCTGGCACTTGTCGGCCTTTCATCCCGATTATCAGATGATGGATAAGGGACCAACTTCTTGGGGAAAATTAGTTGAAGCCTATGAGATTGGTCAAGGGGTTGGCCTTAATTATGTATACTTAGGCAATATTGTCAGCCCCAAACACGCCTCAACTTATTGTCCCAAGTGCGGTCAAGAGCTAGTTAAGAGAGATGGCTATTATTTGTTAGAATCGAATTTGAAAGATGGCGAATGTCTTGGCTGTGGCCAGGATATTTCTGGTGTCTGGTGACACCTTAGGGTGTTCCACCCCCGAGGTGGTTAAAAGGAAAGACTTGATTGAGGGGTAATTTTTGACCAAGGGACGGGTTGATAGTTAAAATAAGCGGCGGCGGCAATAATGGTGGCATTGTCGGTGCAATAGCGAACTTCAGGGATAAAAAGATTAATATTTAATTTATTAGTTTTTTGTTGTAATTTTTCTCGCAATACTTGATTGGCGGTCACCCCGCCACCCAAAAGTAGTGATTTAACCGGACCTTTCTTCGCCGCTTGAATACTTTTTTCCACTAAACAATCGGTAATGGCCTCTTGAATTTCCCAGGCAAAAAAGCTTTTCATTCTCTCGCTTAAGAGGCCTTTTTGTTGAAGTTTTCGGGCCTGATTGATAACGGCCGTTTTTAAACCGGAGAAGGAAAAGTCAAGAGTGTCTTGATCAATCATTGGCCGAGGCAGGTTGAATGGTGGTTTGTTAATCAGTTTTTTTTCTGCCTTTTTAGCGCTTTGGGCAATGGCCGGCCCACCCGGGTAACCCAAACCCAAAACTCGAGCGCACTTATCAAAGCATTCGCCTGAGGCATCATCTCGGGTTTGACCAAGGGGAGAAAATCGATATTTTTTCCCCCTCTTTTTTACTAAAACTAATTCAGTGTGGCCGCCGGAGGCAATTAGGGCCAGGGCTGGTATTTGGGGAAACTGGTCAGGGTTTTTACCCAGCCAATTGCCAAAAATATGGGCTTCTAGGTGATTAACCGGCACTAGGGGTTTGCCGGTGACCAGACTTAGGGTTTTGGCTGTTTCTACTCCAACTAACAATGAGCCGATTAGGCCCGGGCCAAAAGTAACGGCTAGGGTATCAATTTTTTCCAAAACCTTTTGCGGTTTGGTGTTAGGACAAAATTTTATTAAAGCTTCTTCTAGAACCGGAATCATACAGGAGAGTTGCTCCCTGGCGGCCGATTCGGGGACAATACCGCCGGTTTTTTGGTGCAGTTCTTCTGAGGAAGCGGTGGCCACTGATAGCACTCGATGACCATTCTCAACGATAGCCGCTGAAGTTTCATCGCAGGAAGTTTCAATACCTAAAATTATCATTTAACAATTAAACAATATAACAATTTAGCAATGTTTATTTATTTGTAATTTGGAATTTGTTTGGAAATTGGGTTAATTGGAAATTGAAAATTTTCTACTCTCTTGTTCCCCGCAGGAACTTGGCTTGCCAGGGCTGGTAATAAGAGTAAAAGGTTTCTTTTTGTAAGATTTTACCATTGCGGGTTACTTCCCAGTCAAAAGCGGCCTTGGCTCCATAAGCGGCCCAATCGATTTGTTTGACTTCATCTTTTGGCAAGGAAGGATCATCAATATAAAGAGGTGGGGGTGGTGGAGTAACATCCCAAAGACGGAAATTTGATAGGCTGGTTTTGCGACCATCACTGGTGCCGTAAAAGTCGATAGTTAATCGCCATTCTTGAGGAAGAAAGGTGGTTTGGATTAGCAAATAATGGCCAGTATCGTTTTTAAATTTTAAATCTGGGCTAGGAGCAAAGACAGTGGCATCAAGGCCTGGTTGAGATTCTTGTTCATAAACACCCACTCGATAAGCGTGAGGGTGTCTTTCTTCAATCGGCAGGCCGGCATTAAGAATAGTTCGAAACAGAGTGGTAGAAACCTGGCAAACACCGCCGCCAATACCAGGAACGGTTTGGCCATCTTTGATAATATAGCCGATTTGGTAGCCGGCTTGGGCGGAGACTTTTCCCAAAGCGTTGTTGAAGGAAAAAGTTTCTTCCGGGGCGACCAATTGGCCATTTAGCTCTTCAGCGGCCACGCCGATATTATTGATCCGGGAGGTTGATGAGCCGCGGTAATGAGATTCGCCGTGGCCAATTTTTTCTTTGATGCCCAAAGAGCCAGCATTTTCAGACCGAATTTCGGCCGGAACTACTTCGGCTGGCAAATTAAGATTAATTTCTCCAGGCTTGTCTTGGTTAATTAAGATTGATAAGTTTTCTTCGATTAGCTTGGTTAGAGCCTCTTCGGCTATTTTTCGGCCCGATAAAGAGGGCTCAACCATAACGAGCTCTTTTTCCTGGAATTGAAAACGAGCATTTTTGGGAGGGCGGTTTACTTGGTTGGCAAAATCGCCCACCCAGTTGGCAATGTTGTTTTTACTAGTGTCCGGGTTATAGTGGAGAAAGGTAACCAGGTCGGCATCATTAATAGTAAAAATCTCTTCCTCTATTATTAAGGTAATTTTTTTTCCCGCCAAATTTTGGGCCTGTTTTTGCAAATTAGCGATAACTTCCTGGTCGGGGACGGGGTTTGTAGTTCGAGTTGGTATGAGAATAGGGGCCTGATTTAAGTGGATAATTTGACTAATAGTCAATTCTTTTAGTTTTCTTTGGTCGACCAAGACTCCTTCTCGACCAGGATTAACAAAAATTTTTGTTCCTTGGTAAAAGACTTGAGTTGGCCAGCCTGGCTTATCAACATTTTGAGCGATAAGATCAACTTGTTTGTTAATTATTTCTTGGTCGAAGTACCAATCGGGGTTTAAGTTTACCCCTTCTTGCCAAGCCGTCAATTTTTTTTCTAATCGATTAATGATGGTTCCCTTTCTACCAACCTGATAGGCACTAGTTATAGCCTTTTCAACATTAAAGTTTAAGTTAATGTCAACAACGGCCAATTGCCACTGCTGGTCTTCAAATTGAAAAATTAGGGTTTCGGGAATTTGCTCTTGAATTTTTTCTTTTAGTTTTTCTTGAGCTTGTTGAGGAGTGAGATTGCCCAAAGGTATTCCTTGCACGCTAACACCAGAGTAAATTCGGCCATTAAAAGCCAGTTCGTAAACAACGGGCACCATTGCCCCCAAGATAAACAAAATAATAATAGCAATCCAGCTGATTTTTTTGATCATTTAAATTAAGAAACTATTAATGGCGATACTCTTCTTGCCTGTTAGTCTAATTGTATTATATGATAATAATAAGAGTTTACAATTATGGTTGATATCCAATCGTTATCTAATCGGCCGCCACGTTCTTTTGGTACAGTATCTTCTCAAAAAGATCAGGCTAAGCCTTCCGAGAAACCATCGCCCTCTCCGACAACGGGGGCCAATGTTGAAGATAAAAAAGAAACAACTATAGCCGGAAGATCAAAGAAACCGGATTCGGACAAAAGTAAGGGGCCGTTTGGCCTTTGGAAAATTTTGTTAGTTGTTATTTTATTGCTTCTTTTGGGGGGAGGTTTTTATTGGTGGCAAAATAAAGATGGCGCCGTTACGGCTGATCAAACCACTATTACCTATTGGGGCTTGTGGGAACCGGAATCAGTCATGACTGGTTTAATTGAAGAATTTGAAGAAAAAAATCCGAAAATTAAGATTAAATATGTTCAGCAAAACATTGTTGATTATCGCCAGCGTCTTCAATCGGCCTTGGCCTCTGGGTCAGGACCGGATATTTTCCGAGTTCATAATACCTGGTTGCCAATGTTTAAAAACGACTTGGCTCCAGTGCCGGCAGATCTAACTTTATCTTTGGAAACTGATTATTATCCAGTGGTAAGAGAATCTTTTTCCTCTGGAGGTAATTTTTACGGAATACCCCTAATGTTTGACACTTTGGCCCTTTTTTATAACAAAGATATTTTTACCCAGTATCAATTGTCGCCTCCTCAAGATTGGGACCAGTTTCGCCAAGTAGCCAACCAATTGACAATTCGTAATGATGAGGGGCGGATTTTACAAGCCGGGGCGGCGATAGGAGCAACTTCTAATGTTGATCATTGGAGTGATATTTTGGGCTTGATGATTGTTCAAAATGGCGCCCCAATTGCCGGGCCCTATGGCCTTGATGCCCAACAGGCCTTAGATTTTTTTACTATTTTTACCAAACAGGATCAGGTTTGGGATGAGACCTTGCCTAATTCGACCCGAGCTTTTGCTGGAGGCAAATTGGCCCTTTATTTTGCCCCGTCTTGGCGGATTATTAATCTTAACGAGCTTAATCCGGATCTTGATTTTGGTATTGTTCCGGTGCCGCAATTGCCGGAAAGAGAGCCGGTGGCTTGGGCAACCTTTTGGGTAGAAGGGGTCTCGGTCCGCTCTGAGAAACAAGCGGCGGCTTGGCAGTTTTTAGAATTTTTATCAAAAGAAGAGTCTTTAGAGCGAGTTTTTAAAGCCGGATCGCAAGTTCATTATATTGGCCAATTGTATCCTCGGATTGATATGGCCGGTAAATTAAAACAAGACCCCCTTTTAGCCCCCTTTTTAGAGCAAGCTCCTTATGCTAAGAGTTGGTACTTGTCTTCTCGAACGGCTGACAGCGGCATCAATGACAATATTATTAAATATTTTGAAGATGCGGTTAATCGATCGTTGATGGGGGCTGACTCTGAGTTAGAAACTACGGTTACTCAAGGAGTGACTTCGGTTTTGTCTCGATACCAAGTTGCCAGGCCATGAAGCCTTCTCTTTTGTCTTCTCTAAATTTGGAAGAGGCAATTTTAGCGACCCTGCTTTATTCTGATTTATTTTCTTATCCTTTGAAAGATTGGGAAATTTGGTTTTGGCTGCCTAAAAAAGCTTCTTTTAAAATGGTGAAGAAGACCTTAGATCAATTAGTCAGGGAAGAGAAAATAAAATGTGAGAAGTCTTTTTATTTTCTTGATTGTTCTCAAATTATTGCCCGACGTCAGAAAAGAGAAAAAATTTCTCAAAAAAAGCTAATTTTGGCTAGAAAAATTAGTAAAAAACTGGCCTTTCTTCCCTGGGTGGGGCTGGTGGCAGTGAGTGGTAATTTGGCTCTTGGGGCGGCGGGAAAAGATGATGATATTGACCTGGCTATCATTACCTTGCCAGGGGCGCTTTTCCGGGGTCGGTTGGCTAGTGTTTTGTTGGCTGAGATTTTGGGTTTACGTCGTCGTCCCGGCCAAAAAATAGCCGCTGATAAAATTTGCCTTAATCTTTTTTTAGCTGCTAACAATTTAAAAATGCCTACCTCAAGACAAGATTTTTATACCGCCCATGAAGCCTTACAATTGTTACCCTTGGCCGGAGATGATCATTTTTATCAGCAGTTTTTACTTAGCAATAACTGGCTGGCTAATTATTTACCTCAAGCTTATGGGCAGCGATTGAATAAAAAACCTTGGCCTAAAGACTTTGTTAGTCAAAGCCATAAAAAAAGAAGCGGTTTTTTAGAAAAATTAGCTAAAGTTGGTCAACAAACTTATTCTAAATGTCATCATCGTTTTTTAATAAAAGATAATTCCGAACAACTATTTTTTCATCCTCAAGATCAAAGAAAGATAGTTTTGGCCCGCTTTAAAAAACGCTGGCAAAAATTAATAACATCTTAGGATAGATCCTGGATCTATCAGAGTGGCCCTTGACAAGATCGGCCTTGATGATTAGAATAAAGGATAGTTATCACTTTAATGGTGATAATTTTTTTTGAAGCAACAAAGAATAAAGAAATTATGGCAACTAAAACGATTAAGCTACAACCTGCTTCCGGTTACATTTTAGTTTCTCCGGTAGAAGCCGAGAAAAAAACCGCTTCCGGGATTGTTTTGCCTGACTCTCACGAAGAAAAACCTCAAAAAGGTAAAGTTTTGGCCGTAGGTTCTGAACAGATTACCGAATCAGGAGCCAAAATTAGTCCTCCCTGTAAAAAGGGCGATGTAGTGGTTTATAAAGAATGGGGCGGTAATGAGTATAAGGAAAATGACCAGGAATATTTATTTATCAAGTTTGAAGATATTTTAGGAATCATTAAATAAAATCCGAAATTCGAAATCCGAAGTTCCAAACAAATTCGAAGTACTAAACATAAAATCAAACCCTAAACAATTTTTAGAATTTAGTATTTAGAAATTATTTGGAGCTTAAATATTAGAATTTAGAATTTAAATTATAAAAAATGGCAAAAGAAATTGTTTTTGGATCAGAGGCGAGAGGTAAAATTCTAAAAGGAGCCGAGCTCCTTTCTAAAGCGGTAGTAACCACCCTGGGTCCTCGAGGTCGTAATGTCGCCATTGAAAAATCTTGGGGTTCGCCACAAGTGGTTCATGATGGCGTCACGGTTGCCAAAGAAGTGGAGCTGGAAGATAAGTTTGCCAATATGGGGGCCCAATTAGTTAAAGAGGCGGCCTCAAAAACTAACGACAATGCTGGTGACGGCACCACTACGGCTACCCTTTTGGCCTACTCTATTATTGCCGAAGGCATGAAGAATATTACTGCCGGAACCAATCCAATGATTTTGCGTCGAGGTTTAGAAAAGGGTTTGGCAGCTGTAGTTGAGGAACTTGAAAAGATTAAAAAAGAGGTTAAGGACAATTCTGATATTGAAAAGATTGCCACGATTTCGGCTGGTGATCCCGATATTGGTCAAAAAATTGCCGAAGCTCTAGACAAAGTTGGCTCAGATGGTATTGTTACTGTTGAAGAATCGAAGGGTTTAGAATTAGAAATTGAGTACAAGGAGGGAATGGAATTTGATGAGGGTTATGTTTCTCCTTATTTTGTTAGTAATTCGGAGACTATGGAGGCCGAAATTGATGAGCCCTATATTATTATTACTGATCAGAAGATTTCGGCTATTTCTGATATTTTGCCTTCCCTGGAGCGAATTATTCAAACTTCTAAGAACATTGTTATTATTGCCGATGATTTAGACGGCGAAGCCTTGGCCACTTTGGTGGTTAACAAACTACGCGGGACCTTTAATATTTTGGCTGTTAAAGCGCCTGGTTTTGGTGATCGCAAAAAAGAAATGCTAGCCGATATTGCTATTTTAACCGGCGGAACAGTGGTTTCTGAGGAAACTGGTCGAAAGCTGGATTCAATTAACATTGAGGATTGCGGTCGGGCTGATAAGGTCTGGTCTGATAAAGAAAACACCAGAATTATTGGCGGCCAAGGCAAAGACACGGATATTGCCAAAAGAGTGGGTCAAATTCGCCAAGCGATTGAAGAGTCCGATTCTGATTTTGATAAAGAAAAACTTCAGGAAAGATTAGCAAAATTAGCCGGAGGAGTAGCTCAAATTAATGTCGGGGCCGCTACCGAAGTAGAATTGTCCGAGAAAAAAGAGCGAGTCAAAGACGCTGTGGAAGCAACCAAGGCGGCGGTTGAGGAAGGAGTAATCCCTGGTGGTGGCTCATCGTTAATTTTTGCTCGTCAGGTGTTAAACACCCTAAAAACCGATAATGAAGAAGAAGCGGTGGGAGTAAGAATTCTTTATTCAGCCCTAGATCAGCCGGCTCGCTGGCTAGCCAAAAACGCGGGGGCGGATGCTGGTTATGTCGTGGCCAAGACGGAGGAAAAATTAACCAAAAAGAAAGATCTAAAAGGTGATTACGGCTATAATGCCTTAACTGGTGAATTTGTTACGCTAACGAAAGCAGGGATTATTGATCCTTTGAAAGTAACTCGTTTAGCCCTGCAAAACGCCGTTTCAGTGGGAATTATGGCCCTGACTACTGAGGCAATGATTGTTGACAAGCCGGAAGAAAAAGATGAGAACCTTGGCCCCGGTGCTGGTGGTGCCATGGGCGGTATGGGTGGCGGTATGCCCGGAATGGGAATGTAAAAATTAGTTGTTAGTTGTTAGCTTTCTTCTTTTCTAAGCCTAAAAAATCCCCTTTTTGCTCTTGCTGTTTTAATTGGTGAGTTCTAGATAGATCCAGGATCTATCAGCAATTTACATTACTATATTACTTTTAGGCACATTTATTTGGATAGATCCAGGATCTATCCAAGAATCAAGGGGTTAGTGGATTTCGGGCAAAACGGTCAAGGGGTTGATTTTTTGGTTTTCGTTAATAATTTCTAAGTGCAAATGGGGGCCGGTAGAAAAACCAGTGCTTCCAACGGCGCCAATGACAGTTTCTTTAGTAACTTCTTGATCTTTTTCTACCAGAATTTCGTTTAAGTGGGCATAAACCGAATAAAATTCGGCGCTATGTTTAACAACTAGGTAGTTGCCTAAGCCAAAATTGTTGTAGTTGGCGACAAAGATTTTTCCGGCGGCAATAGGTTTTATTGGTGTTCCGATTGGGGCGGCTAAATCAATGGCCGGATGGAAAAGATGGAATCTTTGGCTCAAAGAGAAGGAGCCTTCGGGTAGAGGCAGTTGAGTGGAGGTTTCGGTATGAGTGGTGATATTGACAGGCTGATCAAGAATGGCTTGGGTATGGGCGGCTTGGACCGGTCGATTATTAAGCACCGGTAGGTTGTTTAATCCTCCTAGAGAAAGGCTTGCTATTAGCAAACCAGCCAGAAAGCTAGCCTGGAATTTTTGGGTAACAATTCGGCCCATACGGCTTAATCGGCTGCCTTTACGGATGTTTTTGACCCGTAAAAAGCCTTTAATAAGGTTGGGGAAGATGGGATCAGAAGAATGATTTTTGCCTCGAAAAGTTGACTTTATGAATTTAATCATAAAACGGGCTATTGGCCCGGGCACTAAAAAATCTACACGTAATGTGTAGATTAAAAGGAATTATAGTCTAAAGAGCCTATAATGTCAAGTTAATTTTAAACTCGAATTATTCCCCTTTTTCTGGTATCGGAGCCCTGAGGGTAAACAATCAAGGCTATAAGTCCCAGGCTAATTAGCTTGAGTGGTAAAGGCTAGGCAGTGAATACCCCCGCCAGCCTTAGTAAATTCATCAACATTAACCTGATGAACTTGATAGCCAAGCAGGTATAGTTTACGGGCAAAAATTGGGGTCTTTTTTTGAATGATTACTTGATGGTCAGTGTTGAGGCTGTTAGTAGCCAAAAATTGAGCTTCTTTTTGAGGAAGATTAACAAGGTTGGGAAAAAGATGGTTTAGCTTTTTTCTTGAGGCGGGAGCAAAGGCTCTAGGGTAGTAAAAGGCAGTTTTAGGATTGAGAACAAACAAGCAAGTGTCAAGATGATAAAAGCGAGGGCTAATTAGCTTTAGACCGACAACTGGGGTTTTTAATAATTTGGCAATTGCGGGTAGACTTTTAGGGCTGGTTCTAAAGCCGTGGCCAATTATGATTTTATTACCAACCTCTAGGGCGTCTCCACCCTCAAAGTAAAATCCTTTTGGCAGGTGAAGAGTTTGAAACCCCCTGTTTTTAAACCATTTTTGGTAAACTTTTGTTTCTGGCTGTCTTTGTTGATGGCGAAATCGAGCCAAAACAACCAAATTATTTTTAACTAATCCCTGGTCGGCGGTAAAAACCATGTCTGGCAAGTTCGCTTTAGGGGAAATTGTTTCCACTTCAATTCCTAAGCTTTGACAAAGTGAGACCAGTTTTGTCCATTGGGCCTTGGCTTGTGGTTGATTAATCGGATTATTTGTTTTCATCCAGGGGTTAATTTGATAACGAATTTGGAAATAATCGGGAGGGCAAAGGAGGACTTTTTTTATAATTTTAGCCATTTTTTAAAAAAAGCAAAAAAAAAGAGCCCTTTGGCTCTTTTATCAAGCGATAGTAATGGTAAGGAATCTGACTATCTTTTTCATTTGCTCCTGAAGAAAAGGATAAAAAATTTTTCTTATTTTGTCAAGAAGATTTCTTTTTTGAAGAGCTGTTCAGGTGCTGGTAGACGCCAAGAGCGGCGATGGCTCCTTCGGCAACGGCAACAATGGCTTGTTGGCATTGTTTTTGCCAAGCATTGACATCGCCGGCGCAAAAAACTCCGGGAACATTAGTGGCCATGAGATTGTCGGTAATGACGAAATTATCAGGATCGGTCTTTAGGCCGATTTTTTTAGCCAAATCAACAACGGGAGCACCGCCAATTTCGATAAAAACCCCATCGGTGTCTATTTCTTTTTGATCTTGGTAGGGGCGATCAAGTTTGACTGTGGTAACTTTTTGGCCGTCTCCCTCAATGGCGGTCAAGTTAGTATGATAAATAATGCTAATATTACTAGTTTTTTTAGCCTCGGCTACCCAAGCCGGTTCAGCCCTAAGATTTCCTTTACGGTAAACAAGATAAACCTTTTTGGCAAAACGAGCCAAATGAAGGGCGCCAGAGCAAGCGGAATTAGCTCCCCCCACGACAACCACCTTTTTATCCTTATAAAAAGCGGCATCACAGGTGGCGCAATAAGATACTCCTTTGCCCAGATATTCTTTTTCTCCGGGGACGTTTAGTTTCCTTCTTTTGGTTCCGGTGGCAATAATAATGCTTTTGGTTTGATATTGATTTTTATTGCCGGCAGTTAAAATCAAGAAACCGTTGACTTTTTCTAAATTAACCACTTCTTGGTTAATGATTTTTCCTCCCAAGCCTTGAGCGTGGTTGAGGAATTTTTGGGCCAATTCACCACCGGGAATAGAAGGAAAGCCGGGGTAATTTTCTACTTTGTGGGCCCAAGCAATGGTTCCACCCAAATTTTGCCCCAATACTAAATGGTTGATATTATAGCGGCTGGCATAAATTGAAGCGGCTAACCCGGCTGGGCCAGCCCCAACAATAATCAGGTCATATTTTTCCATTGTCAATATCATAACATGAACTTGTTCTATCAGTTGTTTTTTTCCAGTAAAAAATAGCTGATAAGTAAAGCGATTGATAAAAGTATTAAAAAAATAATTGGCCAGGTAAGAAGACAAAGAATTTTCAAAAGAGGCAAAAGACAAATAAGGCCAGTCAAGGCAAGAGAGAAGGTCAAGTTTTGACCAAGAGTCTTGGTGGTCAAAAAAAGGCTAGCAAAAATTAATCCCAAACCAATGGTAATTTGCCACCAGGATTGTGGTGGCACGGTAAAGAAAAACCCGATTGTCGATAGCCAAGCCAAGACGGGCATTAACCATGATTGTTTAATCGGGTTTTTTAATTTTTGCCCTAGGGCGAAGAATTTTTTGGATCGTCGGCCAGATCGTCTGATTTTTTTGATCATTTAAATTAGTTTATCATTATGCTAAGGTTTGTGATTGGCGATTGTTAGGCCTTTATCTTATAATGACCTTATGACACTTTATTTTTTAATTGGAGGCTTATTTTTAGCGTTTCTGGTTTTGGGTTATTTTTTGGTTCGGAAATTAAATCAACTAGAGACGGTGGCCAAAGAGGATGAATCATTGACAGAATGGCTTAAATCAATGCAGCAGTCACTAGATAAAACCAATGAAAACCTCAACCAAGCCATGCGAGAGTCCAACAAAACAGTGGCCGAATCTTTACAAAAAAGCACTCAAAGCATGAATGAGCGTCTGGATAAAGCGGCTGAGTTTATTGCCGGTGTCAAAAAAGAAGTTGGCCAAATGGCCGAGATTGGTCGAGGCATGAAGGACATTCAAGAATTTTTGCGTTCCCCCAAATTACGCGGCAATATTGGTGAAATGGTTTTAAAGGAACTTTTGGCCCAAATGCTGCCCAAAAAGACTTTTAATTTACAATATTCTTTTAAGTCTGGCGAGACAGTTGATGCGGCAATTCAAACTGAGGCCGGTTTGGTTCCAATTGATTCTAAGTTTCCGATGGAGAATTTTCGTAAAATGATGGAGGTCGAAACTGATAAAGAAAAAAAATCCGCCCAAAAAGTGTTTGTTAATGATGTCAGAAAACACATTCGCAGTATTGCCAGTAAATACATTCTTCCCGATGAAGGCACCATTGACTACGCTCTAATGTACGTTCCTTCTGAGGCGGTTTATTATGAAATAGTCAATGATCCTGACCTCTTTGATTATGCTAGTGAAAAGCGAATTTTGCCGGTTTCTCCAACGACTTTTTATGCTTACATGAAGGCGATTTTGGCTAGTTTTGAGGGGCAAAAAGTTGAGGAGCGGGCTAAACAAATTCTGGTGGCTCTAAGTTCAATTAGCAAAGATTATGAAAAAATTGCTGATAATTTAGCTACCCTGTCTCGACACTTAACCAATGCCCATAACCAAATGAACAATGTTAACACCAGCTTCAGCTTATTGGGCCAAAAACTAACCGGAGTTAGACAACTAGAGGAAGCAGAACCTTCTGATAAGAAAAACCTCAAAGATTAAAATTAAAGAAAATCTTTTTTGGTCAAATTTTTTAAAATAATGATTAGAGTAATTTTACTAGGTCTTATTCAAGGCATAACCGAGTTTTTACCGATTTCTTCTTCGGGACACTTGGCCCTTTTTCATCATTTATTAGGTGATTATCCGCTTCTGGCTCTTGATGTTTTGGCTCATCTTGGCACTCTATTAGCCATCATTTATTTTTTTTGGCCTAAATTGGTCCTTTTGGCCAATGGTTTATTGGGCAGAATGAGTAAAAAAGAAAACCAAAGGCAAAAAAAATTATTTTTTCAGCTGATTTTTTCTAGTTTACCGATATTGTTTGCCGGTTTGATTTTTGGTCAGAAAATTATCTTAACTTTTACTAAGCCCAGGCTTTTAGCAATTGGTTTTTGGGTCACGGCCTTACTATTAATTTTGGGTCGATTTTATCATCGGCCAATCAAAAGAGGTCGTTTTTTACTGGTGGGTCTTTGTCAGGCCTTGGCAATTATTCCCGGTATTTCCCGATCAGCTTCGACTATTGCTTCGAATCGAGTTTTTGGGGCCGACAGAGAAGAGGCTTTCGAATTTTCTTTTTTATTGGGCTTGATTGCCATTGCCGGGGCGGTTGTTTACGAAATTCCTCGAATTTACCATTTTAGTAGTTGGCAAATTAAGGAGGGGCTGGTAGTGATCTTGGTTTCTTTTTTATCAGGTCTGGCGGCTCTAAAAATTCTTCATCGGCTATTTTTAGACAATAAAATGTGGTACTTATCTTTTTATTGCTTTTTTTTGGGATTAGCCACCCTTTTTCTTCTTTAATATTTTTTTCTAATTTCCTGGCTGCTCTGTTTTATCAGGGAAATACGGTACCGTATTTATCAGGAAAAGAAATAATTTTAAAAAAATGGCGACATTTAGGCTTTTAAATACTTTACCGTATTTTGAAATAAATTTGTTTGGTCTTCTTGTTATAATTTAAATTGTGGCAGATAAAGAAACTAAGAAACTAAATTCGGCCCAAAAAGCGGCGGTAGAACACTTGTCCTCTCCGTTGTTAATTGTCGCCGGAGCCGGGACAGGCAAAACCACCGTTATCACCGAAAAAATTAAGTATTTGGTGGCCGAAGGTTTAGCCAAAACCGAAGAAATTTTGGCCCTAACCTTTACCGAAAAAGCGGCTTTTGAGATGGAAGAGCGGGTTGATGTGGCCCTTCCTTATGGTTATACCGATGCCTGGATTATGACTTTCCATTCTTTTTGTGATCGACTCTTAAAAGACGAGGCGGTAGCCATTGGCTTGGATCCGGGCTTTTCTTTAATGACTCAATCGGAGACAATTCAATTTTTGACCGATCATTTATTTGATTTAGATTTAGACTATTTTCGCCCTTTAGGCAACCCCAATAAGTTTGTTGGTGGTCTTTTAAACCATTTTTCTCGCTTGCAGGATGAAGACATTAGCCCCAAACAATATCTTTCTTGGGCCAAACAATTCAAAGCTAACAACACCAAATTAAAAGAAAAAGAAATCAAAAAAGAAAGTGAAAAATATTTAGAGCTAGCCAAGGCTTACCAGACTTATGAAGAATTAAAACAACAGGAGGGCTTGTTTGATTTTGGTGATCTTATTACTCAAACACTAAGATTGTTTCGAAAGCGGCCTAACGTTTTGGCTAATTATCAAAAAAAGTTCAAATTCTTTTTGGTTGATGAATTTCAAGATACTAATATTGCCCAGTATCAACTGATTAAGCTTTTGGCTCCACCAGAGAAAAATCCGTTGCTTTCGGTAGTGGCTGATGATTCTCAGTCAATTTATCGATTTCGGGGGGCGGCCGTTTCCAATGTTTTACAGTTCATGGCTGATTATAAAAAAGCCAAGTCGATAGTCTTGATTAAGAATTATCGCTCAACCCAGAGTATTTTAGATTCGGCCTATCAACTAATTCAACATAATAACCCCGATACTCTGGAATCAAAGCTAGGAATTGATAAAAATTTGCGAAGCGTTAATGGTTTGGGAGAAAAACCAGAGTTTATCTATACTCCTAAAGTTAATTTTGAGGCCGAGGAAGTCGTTAAAACAATCAAAAGCCTAAAGGAAAAAGATAAAAAATTATCTTGGTCAGATTTTGCCATTTTGGTTCGGGCCAATAATCACGCTGGTCCTTTTATCAAGGCGTTGTCTTGGGCAGGTGTTCCTTATCAGTTTTTAGGTCCTGGCCAATTGTTTCGGCAAGAAGAGATCAAAAACCTAATTGCCTATTTGTTTTTTTTGACTGATCCGGAGGATGATACTTCTTGTTATCGGGTTTTGGCCCATCGGCCAGTTAATTTATCTGGTCAAGACTTGGCTCTCTTGAGCAGTTTGGCCAAAAAGGCCAATACTTCTTTGTTTGGGGCGGTTAAGCTAGTTTTAGGCTCCGAAAAAGAAGAAGTTGATCAAAGCAAGCTGCCTTCACTTTCGGCCGCCAGCCAGAAAAAATTAAAGAAATTTATTAAGATGGCTAATCGTCATTGGAAATTGGCTAAAGAAAAAAGTGCCGGGCAAGTTCTTTATTATTTTTTAGAAGATTCTGGCTTATTGGAAAGGCTGACTAAGGCCAATTCTGTCCAAGAGGAAAAACAAGTGGCCAACATTGCTAAGTTTTTTGATCGTCTCTCGGCTTATGAAATGAATCATGAGGAGGCCAGCCTTCGCTCGGTGGTTAATTGGCTAAAGCTGGCTCTTGACTTAGGAGAGTCGCCTTCGGTGAATAATGACGATTGGCTATTGGAAGACAAAGTTAATATTCTTACCCTTCATTCAGCTAAGGGCTTGGAATTTGGAGTAGTTTTTTTAGTTAATTTAGTTTCTGGTCGTTTTCCCACCTATAATCGTCGGGAGAAAATTCCCCTTCCGGAAGAATTAGTCAAAGAAATTTTGCCTCAGGGGGATTACCATCAGCAAGAAGAGCGACGGCTTTTTTATGTTGGCATGACCAGGGCCAAGAAAAAACTATTTTTGACTGCCTCAAAGTTTTATGGTGAAGGAAAGCGGCCTTTAAAAATTTCCCCCTTTGCTTATGAGTCTTTGGGAGAAGAAGCGGTTAAGAAGCAGCCTTCAAAAAAAACCAGTCAGTTGTCTTTATTAAGATTCAAGCCCGCCAAACTTCCAAAAGAAGAGGCTCGTGTTACTAAACAGCCAATCGATCATTTTTCTTTTTCTCAAATTACCGCCTTTGAGCATTGCCCGGCCCAATATCGATATCAATATTTACAAAAAATTCCCACTGCTCCCAGCGGCGCCCAAAATTTTGGTATTGCTATTCACCAGACCCTGCATCAATTTTTCAAAACGGCCAAAGAAAAAGAGGTGGCCCTGGCTGATTTATTGGCTCTATATCAAGACAATTGGTTGTCTTTTGGCTATTCTTCTCGTCTTCATGAAAAAAGACTTTTTAAGGAAGGAAAGAAGATGCTCTCAAGTTTTTATCAAGAGGACTTTGATCCCCAAAACCTACCCCTCTTTTTGGAAAAGAAATTTAACTTTTTCTTAACTGACAAGATTAAGATAACCGGTGTTTTTGATCGGGTTGACAAAAATGATGGGGTTTGGGAGATTGTTGATTATAAAACGGGCCAGGTAATGGAGCAGAAAAAAGCCGATAAAAGCTTGCAAATGAATATTTATCTTTTGGCCGCTGTTGATCGGGGTATTTTAGGGGCCAGCCCCAAAGACTTAACGGGAATTTTTTATTTTTTGAAAACCGGCCAAAAGGTTTCGGTAAAAAAAACTAAACAAGAACTGGTCCAGGCGAAGAAAGATTTAGTAGAGACAATTGGAAAAATCAATCAAAGCGATTTTGCTCCTAAGCCGGGATTTTGGTGTGATTTTTGTCCCTTTAGGATGGTTTGTGATGAGTGGAAATAAGGGCAAATTTTTTTAAAACTTCTCAAAAAGAGGGTTTGGGTTTTTGTGTTTTATTTTGATATAGAAGTTGGCGGTTGACATGATGGGGGCAATTAGTTTTTAATGGTTAATACCAAAAACCCCAAGATCAGCTCCCAACTAAAAAATCAGGGCTGACAAGAGGTAGCCTGCCCCGGCAAAATAGGCCTTTTCTCAGGTCGCTTGTTCTTTATTTATTTTTTTGAAGAGGGTTTTTAGGGTGTTATTGATGGCCAGAAAAGCAATAAAATCAAAAATTGCCAAGATAAAAAAAAGAAACGGTCGAGTAGTTGCCTTTAGCCCAAGCAAAATTGCCCGGGCGATTAAGTCTGCTTTTAAAGCCGCCGGTAAAGATGATGCCCAAGAGGTTCGTCGATTAGCCAAAGAGGTGATTTCAGAACTAGAAAAGCGCTTTAATTCTTCGATTGTTCCCGAAGTCGAACAAGTTCAGGATATTGTCGAGCAAACCTTGCTTAAACATTCCCACGACGAGGTTCATAACGCCTATACCCTTTATCGTCAACTTCACCATAAATTAAGAAGTGTTAGTAGTTTGGTGGATGCTGATGAGCTAACGGAAAAATATTTAAATCAAGGTGATTGGCGAGTGAAGGAAAATGCCAACATGACTTATTCTTTGCAGGGCTTAAATAACCATGTGGCTAGCATTATTTCGGCTAACTTTTGGCTTAATAAAATTTATTCTCGGGAAATAAGAAAAGCTCATCGCCAGGGTGATCTTCATATTCATGACCTGTCTTCTCTTTCGGCTTATTGTACCGGTTGGGATTTAAAAGATTTTTTGGCTAAGGGTTTTGGTGGTGTTTCCGGTAAGGTTAATAGCGCCCCCCCCAAGCATTTTTCTTCCGCCTTGGGCCAAATTGTTAATTTTATGTATACCATTCAGGGGGAAGTGGCCGGGGCGGTAGCCATTTCCAATTTTGATACTTACCTGGCCCCGTTTGTTCGCTATGATGGTCTGACTTATAAGCAGACTAAGCAAGCCCTTCAGGAATTTGTTTTTAATATGAACGTTCCTACTCGGGTCGGATTTCAAACCCCTTTTTCTAATATTTCCCTAGATATTCACCCAACCAAGATGGTGGGAGAAGAGATGGTTATTATCGGCGGAAAGCCAACGAAAGACAAGTATAAGGATTTCCAAAAAGAGATGGACATGATCAATCGGTCTTTTGCCGAAAATATGATGGAAGGTGATGCTCAAGGCCGAGTCTTTACTTTCCCAATCCCCACCTATTCAATTACCAAAGATTTTGATTGGGATAATAAAAACTTAGAGCCGGTTTGGGAGATGACTAGAAAATACGGTATTCCTTACTTTTCTAATTTTGTTAATTCTGATATGGACCCAGATGATGCCCGGAGTATGTGCTGCCGACTTCGTTTGGATAATCGGGAATTGCGCCGAAGAGGTGGTCTTTTTTCTGCTAACCCCTTAACTGGCTCTTTGGGGGTGGTAACCATTAATTTACCTCGAATTGGTTATTTGGCTAAGACTAATTCCAAGACACCAGGGTTTGCTAAAAGAAAGTTTTTTACTCTTCTTGGGCACTTAATGGATTTGGCTAAAGATTCTTTGATGATCAAAAGAGAAACCGTAGAAGAATTTACCGAAAAAGGGCTTTACCCCTATTGTCGTCATTATTTACAAGACATAAAAAAGCGCAACAAAGTTTATTGGCGCAACCATTTTAATACGATCGGCTTAAACGGTATGAATGAAGCGATGGTTAATTTTTTAGGTAAAAATATTGCCGATCCCGAAGGACAAGCCTTTGCTCTTGAGATAATGGATTATATGAGAGGAAAACTATTGGCTTATCAACAAGAAACAGGCGAAATGTTTAATTTGGAAGCTACCCCCGCCGAGAGTACTGCCTATCGTTTTGCTCGCCTTGATAAAGAACAATTTCCTAAAATAATTTGTGCCAACGAAAAGAATTATCAGGAAAATGGCGCCTCCCCTTATTACACCAATTCTTCACATTTACCAGTTGATTATACGACGGATATTTTTGAAGCTCTAGACTTGCAAGATAAGTTGCAGTGTAAGTATACGGGAGGTTGTATCGAAGAAGGCAATAAAGTTTTAACCGATAAGGGGTTGATGCCCATAGAGGAGATTGTAGAGAAATTTAATAAATTGCGCCCTTTGCGGGTGGTAAGTTATCATTCCGGGAAAGAGGTTTCGGAGTGGGACGAAGTGTTGGAGGCGGTTGAAATTGACGTTGAGCGCAAGAGGAAAGTAAGAATAGAAGGAGAGCGAGGTCTTGATATTGTTACTTCTGATTGGCATCCATTTTTTGTCATGAAAAAAAGACGGGTTGCTAAAAAATGTCCGATTTGTGATCAGCCGGTTATAAATGTTAAAGCTTTTGCCGCCCATTTGCGTTATCATCCTGATTGTCGAAAAAAATACCACCAGCTATCCAAGTATCAGGTAGTTACCAGGCGGGCCGATGAACTTAAAAAAGGAGACTATATTTTACAAAATAATAATAATATTTTACCGAATAAGGGAGAGCTAGAAAATCAATTGATGTGGTTAATTGGTTTTTATATTGGCGATGGTTGTCTGTCAGAATTTATTGACAATCGGGGCGGTAATAAGCTTAAAAAATATAAACTGAGGTTTTTTAGTGAACATCAAGAGGCGATGAATAAAGTTGCCCAAGTTTTAAATGACAATTTTGGCTGTATGGTTAATGTTATAAAAAATGACAAAAGATCCGATCGGTTGCTGGAGGTTAGTACCTCAAAGAAAGAAGCGGTAGATTTTTTTCTAAAAAAGGGTTTTTTGCCGGGCAGCAAGGTTTATAGTGTTGGGGTGCCCAAGAAAGTAAAAGATATAATTGGCAACGATAATATTTTTTCATTTTTATCGGGATTAATGGATAGTGACGGACATTTGTCCAGGCGGGACGGGAGTTTTGAATATTATACGGTTTCCCCTAAATTAACGGACGACTTATTAGAAATATTTACTCTGGCCGGGATATTAATTAGCAAGAGTGAAAAACCGACCAAGAGAAAAAATGAAAAAAACATCTGGCGATTGAAAATTCCGGCTTATGAGATGACGAGAATAAGCGATAGATTAACAAATACTTTTAATTTTTCAAGAATAAATAATCAATTATCACGGCGAACCAAAAGACAACTGCCGGTGGTGCGGGTTAAGAGAACAACCAAGCTGAAGCCCAAAGAAAACAAATTGTTCTATGACTTGATGACCAAGAAAAACCATAATTATTTGGCTGGCAAGGACTGTCTGGTGTTTGTTCATAATACAGTTTTACATGGTTTTTTAGGAGAAAGCCTGCCGGATACCGAAAGCGTTAAGAACTTAATAAAAAAAGTTTCTCAAAATTATAAGCTTCCCTATTTTTCGATTACGCCTACTTTTTCGATTTGTCCAATTCATGGCTACCTTAAGGGTGAATGGCAATTTTGTCCTAAGTGCGATGAAGAAATAGGGTACCAGGAAAAGTAAACACTTTTCCTGGAAATTCCAAATACTCTAAATTCCAAAAGAAATTTTAAAATTTAAAAATTAATTTTGAGCTTAGGGCTTTGAATTTAAAAGGTGGGCCCCACCCAATTTTCGCAGTCGCCTTTTTAATACTATTCGTATATGGCTCTTGTCGCAATCGTTGGTGGGCTTTATAAAAAATTATTTTTAACAATTATAAATTTTTTATAAAGGGGGTGAAAAATGAACAAAAAAGCAAAAAAATCTGCCAAAAAAGTAACAAACGCCGATCGTACTCCTTGCGAAGTTTATTCTCGTGTTGTCGGTTATTTACGTCCGGTTAATCAATGGAATAACGGCAAGTCTTCCGAATACAGTGATAGAAAAGAATATAAGGTTTGAGATTAAATTAAAAACGGTCGACTTAAAATGTTATTAGGAGGATTAGAAAAAACCACTTTGGTTGATTATCCTGGCAAGGTTGCTTGTACAGTTTTTACGGTTGGTTGCAATTTTGCTTGCCCTTTTTGTCACAACAAAGACATTCTTTCCCGTGAGGCGTTTGAAAAATCTGATTATAAGCAGGTAAAAGAAGAGGATTTTTTTAATTTTTTATCTTCTCGTCAAAAAATTTTGGATGGGGTTTGTATTACTGGGGGCGAACCAACCTTGCAGAAAGATCTTGTTGGGTTTTGTCAAAAGATAAAAGATCGAGGCCTGGCTCTTAAGTTAGACACCAATGGCAGCCGGCCCGAAATAGTTAAGAAATTGATAACGGCAGGTGTGGTTGATTATTTTGCTCTAGATTATAAAATTAGCTGGTCAAGATACGCCGAAGCAGTTGGAGTGAAATTTCCGTCAGAAAAGGTTCAGGAGAGTTTTAAACTAGTGCTAGATTGGTTTTTAACCGGTAGCGGCCAATATGATTTTAGGACAACGGTGGTTCCTAGTCTTCACAATGAAAAAGAGTTGTTAATAATGGCCAATCAGCTTAAGGCTTTTTTTGTTGAGCAAGAGATTGAAGAAAAAGACCGTTTTTGGGCGTTGCAAAGTTTTCGCCCCCAAAATTGTCTTGACAATAAGTTCAGCAAACTAACCCCCTTTTCCTATAATCAAGAAGAAAAATTTTTAAAGACCGTTCAGGAAATTTTGCCCCAAACTATTTGGCGAGGACGGGAGTAATCTTGTATACTAATAGCTAATATGTCAGCGGCCAAAAAAGAACGACTAGCTCCTCTTGATCAATATCCGATTATAGAAATAAAACCCTCGGGTATTCCTCCGGAAATGGCCGGTCATATTGAAGAAGTAAAAAAAGCTGAGCATGATTTAATTCAGCCGATTCAAGACGACCAAACCGGCCAGACTTTAGTAACCTCTTCTAAGGCTCAAGACCCTAAGGTTGTTTTGCCCTTAAGCCTAGAAGAATATGAACAGGGCTTAAGAACTAAAATAGAAGATTCTTGGCGTTGGTTGGCCGAATGGTCGAAAAGATTGGTTAAAATTTTTGGCGCCCAAGTTGGCTTTAAGGAGCAGTCATGACGATTTATAATTTAAATGATTTATTTTATTTTCTAGCCCGTTCTATTATCTTGTTGGTAGTGGGTTTTTTTTGTCTTGCCCTTTTGGGTTTTTTGTTTTATTTTTTGTTTTTGCTTTGGCGGGAAAGAAATCGGGAAAAACACTCTCTTGATTTGGTCTTACTGCAAGTAATTTTGCCTCGAGATAATGAAATTAAAATTGACGCCGCCGAACAACTGTTTACTAACCTACACTCTTTAAAAGCTGGCGGTAAATTTTCTTTTTTAAAGCCGAAATTTTTCTTTAGTGCCGAAATTGTCGGTACTCCGGACAGCATTCGTTTTTATTTTGCCATTCCTCAGGGAAAAGTTAATCTTTTAGAGAGACAAATTTATGGTCTTTATCCGAATGCGGTAATTAAACGGATTGATGAGTATAATATTTTCTCCCAAAAAGGCAAAGTCGTTTATAAAACCTTCGAATTCAAAAACTCACCCTTTTATCCAATTAAAACCTATCAGGATTTTTCGGTTGATCCCCTTTCTTCTTTAACCTCAACCTTATCTAAATTAGCTGAAGGTGAAGGAGTGGCTATCCAAATTTTAATATCGCCAGCAGGAAATAAGTGGCAAAAAATTGGTAAGTCGTTTTTATCTTCGACCAAAAAGAAAGAGGCTGATCCTGAAGAGGCCGAGTTTAAGATGGATAGTAAGACTTTGGAAAAAATAGAAGAAAAGTGTGCTAAGCCCGGTTTTGAGGTGGAATTGCGGGTAGTGGTTTGTTCTAAAACTACCGATCAAGCCAAGGCGCATTTGTCATCAATCAAAAGCGCTCTTTCTCAATTTAATTCTGACCAAAATGGCCTGAGCAGTAAAAAAGTTTGGTGGAAGCGAGCTTTTATGATTAATTTTATTTATCGATATTGGCCGCTTTGGCCATGGAATAGAAAAAAGATTATTCTTAATTCAGCCGAATTGGCGACGATATTTCATCTTCCTAACAAGACTGTTGAAACGCCCAATATTGCTTGGCTTAATGCCAAACGAGCCCCAGTGCCGTCGGAAGTGCCCAAAACCGGTCTTTATTTAGGCAAAAGCGTTCATCGGGGTGAGGTTCGTCCGGTTTGTTTATCTGATGACGATCGTCGTCGCCACCTTTATATTATTGGTAAAACTGGCACCGGTAAGTCCGAGCTATTAAAACAGATGATTGTCCAGGATATTGAAGAAGGCAAAGGAGTTTGTTTTATTGATCCCCACGATACGATTGAAAAAATTCTGCCTAGAATTCCTGCCGATCGGGCCGAAGATGTAATTTATTTTGACCCTTCCGATACTGCTCGCCCCATGGGTCTTAATTTACTGGAGGCTTATACTGAGGAGCAAAAAAACTTTGTTGTTTCTTCAATTATTAATTTGATGTACAAGCTTTATGATCCTTATAAAACCGGTATTATTGGTCCCCGTTTTGAGCATGCTATTAGGAATGCGATGTTAACGGTAATGTCGGAACCGGGAGCGACTTTTGTTGAGGTGGTTCGGGTCCTAACCGATGTTTCCTATGTTCAAGAGTTACTGCCTAAAATTAAGGACCCAATGGTTAAACGTTATTGGACCGATCAGATTGCTCAAACATCAGACTTTCATAAAAGCGAAGTTTTGGATTATATTGTTTCCAAATTTGGCCGTTTTGTTACTGATAGTATGATGCGCAACATTATCGGTCAATCTCAATCATCTTTTGATTTTAGAAAAGTAATGGATGAGGGGAAAATTCTTTTAATTAATTTGGCTAAAGGCAAGATTGGCGAAGAAAACTCAAGCTTTTTGGGTTTGGTTTTGGTACCCAAGATTTTAATTGCCGCCATGAGCCGACAGGATATTCCCGAAGAGAAAAGGCGCGATTTTTATCTTTATGTTGATGAGTTCCAAAATTTTGCTACTCCAGACTTTGCCCAGATTTTATCCGAAGCCAGAAAATATCATCTTAATTTGGCAGTGGCCAATCAGTTTATTGGTCAGATGGAAGAAGAAGTTAAAAACGCTGTTTTTGGCAATGTGGGGAGCTTGATTTCTTTTCGGGTGGGGGTAGCCGATGCCTCCTACCTTCAACATGAGTTCCAGCCCGATTTTTCTGAAAACGATCTTCTTAATATCGAGAGGTTTAACGCCTATGTTAAAACAATTGTTAATAATGAACCGGTGCCGCCATTCTCTCTTGATTTGACTAAGGATATGACTAAGGAGAAGGTTTTAGAGAAACCGGAGCTGGCTAAGAATATTATTGAGCTGTCTCGACTAAAGTATGGCAAGGACAAAGCGGTAATTGAGGCGCAGATTACCCGACGAGCTAAATTATAATCCCCTTTTTCGGGTATAATATGGGGAAAGCCAGTCTTTTGGGTCAGTAGCTCAGTTGGTAAGAGCGCGATTCTTATAAAATCGAGGTTCGGTGGTTCGAATCCACCCTGACCCACTGGGGGTATTGTGTTCGTTTCGTCCTTACCATCCTCCATTGGTTTATTTACTTTGGACAATTCAGTTGTTTGTTTTTGGTGATATGAAAATTGTTTCTTGGAACATCAATGGCCTAAGGGCAGTTTATCGAAAAAACTTTCTTGCTAGCTTAAAAAAGATTGACCCCGATATTATCGGCCTTCAAGAAATTAAAGCCAAAAGAGAGCAATTGCCGACTGATCTTCTTGAGGTTGCCGGTTATCAATTAATTCTAAATCCGGCCCAAAGGCCCGGCTATAGCGGTACAGCCGTTTATTCTAAAAAAGAGCCAAAGCCAACAAACAAAAGCTTAGGCCTTGATCGTTTTGATAATGAGGGCCGGTTAATAGAATTAGAATTTGCCGACTTTAATATAATGAATTTATATTTACCCAACGGCGGCCGGCAAAAACAGGACATGGCTTATAAACTTAAAACTTACGATAAACTTTTTGATTATATTAAAAATAAAAAAAGGCTGATTTTGATTGGTGATTTTAACATTGCCCATAAAGCGATTGATTTGGCTAGGCCGCAAGAAAACAAAAACAATACTGGTTTCACTCCGGAAGAAAGGAAAAAGATTGACCAACTTTTGGATTTGGGTTTTGTAGATACTTTTAGAATGTTTAATAAAGAGGGAAACAATTATTCTTTTTGGGCTTATTTTGCCCGGGCAAGGGAAAGGAATGTTGGTTGGCGAATAGATTATTGTTTTGTCAGCCAAGACTTAAAAAAAGAGGTTAAGAAGGCTTTTATTTTACCCAAAATTTTGGGTTCTGATCATTGCCCGGTAGGGATATCTTTAGAGCTCTTTTAGCTTAACGTTGTCAGTTTCTTTTTCTTCGACTAGTTCTAGGTATTTTTCGGTTGAGGAGACTCGTTTGTGGCCGATAATTTGGGAGACAACATTTAAAGGAACGCCGGCCTTTAATTGCTGGACGACAAAAGTGTCCCGCAAATTATTAACATAAACATCGGTAATTTCGGCGATTTTAAAATAGCGGTTAATGCTGTTTCTAATGTTTCTTACTAACAAAGGGTTGCCGTTTTTGGTAATAAACAAGTTATTTGATTTTCTAGTTTTGGGTCGTTCCTCCAAATAGTCCTCAATCGCTCTTTTGGCGGCCTTGTTAAGAGGGATTACTCGTCCATCGTGAGACTCGTAAGGGCGGATGATGATTTTGTCTTCTTGGATATCGGCTATTTCCAAATTGGCCACTTCCGAAATTCGTAAACCGGCCTGAAGCATCAGCTCGATAATGGCATAACTTCGGGAGTCGTCTCGGCAGACATCTCTTAGGGCTCGGTATTCTAGAGGAGAAAGAATTCGGGGCAGTTTTTGTTTAATTTTTGGGTGGGCAATATCGTCGGCCGGGTCTTTTTTAATAACGGCAGAATTAGTTAAGAAGCGGAAGAAAGATTTAATTGAGTTTAGTTTGCGGGAAACGGTTTTGTTGGTGTATTTTTTTTCTTCTAAAAGATGGTTTTTAAAGGCTTTAATGTGGTCGGTCTTGACCTGATCGATTTCGGTAATTTTTTGGGGCCTGATAAAGTCCGCCAACTGCTTAAGGTCGTTTTCGTATGCTATGATAGTGTTGCTGGAGCGATTTTCGTTTTTTAGGTGGGTTAAAAATTTGTCTATGGCCCCGTCAAAAGAAGTAAGATTGCTGTTCATTTTTTAGTAAGATTTAATTTTTTTCTTGGCTTTTTCTTGGCTTTTTCTTGACAAAATAAGAAAATTTTTCAAGCGAAGAGGTTTTAGCTCAAGTATGGCTTATAATAACACTGGATCGGCCCATATGTCAACCATAAAGAAGACCTTTAAGATTCTACTATTGATATTTTTAATTTTTGTTATTATTTCTTTGGGCACTAATACTGTCAATCTTATTAGTCGCGGCTTGGTGGTTAGAAAAGAACACCAAGAACTAGAGGCCTTACAAGAAAAAAACGAACAGCTTAGGGCCCACCTTGATTATATTAAAACCGATGAATTCTTGGAGCAAGAAGCGCGTAATAGTTTGGGATTGACAAAAGATGAAACAATTTTAATCTTACCTCAAGATATTCTCTGGCAAAATGAGGCTGATAGTCAAGAAATTAGTCCAGTCCCCAATTGGCGCCAGTGGTGGGAATTATTTTTTTAAAAAGTGGCAGGGGTCGGAGTTGAACCGACGACCTGACGGTTATGATTCGCCTGCTCTAACCACCTGAGCTACCCTGCCAGGTTAGTCCTTGGTCTTTAGTCGTTAGTCTTTAGTTTTTGGCTTTTAGATAAAGAGTTTATTAAAGCTTGAAGCGATCTACCAAGGTTATCGCAATTTTTTAAAATTTGTTCTGGCTTTAGTTGATAAATTCTTTGAGTAAGCTTTAATCCGGTTATTGTTTCAAAAAGAGACTTTTTAGATAAATAAAGATATCTTATTAATTCTTTGTCGCTTTTATCTCCCGTCCCTTCGGCAATGTTTAAAGCAATAGAAACGCTTGCTCTTCTTATTTGGTCTCTTAGGCCATAAGTTTCCTCTTTGGGTAGCTGTTTTGTGAATTTGTAAACTTCAACTACCAAATCCATCGCCGATTGCCAAACCCTTAATTTTTCGAATTTATACATTTTCGGAAAGAGAAAAAGTATCAGGAACCAACGACCAATGACTAACGACTAAAGACTAGTGTTGCGGGGTCAGGAGTTGAAGACGACACGCTCCTTTTTCTTTCCTCGCTGGTTGGTGTAATAACACCACGACTGTTAGTTAAGGTGCCGCGTTAATTTAGGAATCCTTTATCAGGTTCACCACCTGAGCCCCTAAGCCTTAAATAGGCCTTAATTATTTACTTTTCAAATTGCCAACGACCAATGACTAACGACTAAAGACTAGTGTTGCGGGGTCAGGAGTTGAACCTGATCTGTGAGATTATGAGCCTCACGTGCCACCGTACACTACCCCGCACGTCAAAAAATATTATAGCATAAAGGGCGGCTATTAAAAGAAAATCCGACCCTTAGGGTCCAAAACCAAACCGACCCTTAGGGTCAAATAGCTTCGGACCTTTAGAAATGGGGTATTTACTAGATATTTTAAGAAAAGAAACTCTACTTTATTGGTGGCTGATTTGATACAATATGTCCATGGCTAAAAAAGAGAAAAAAAAGACCCCGATTTCAAAATTTTCTCAAAAAAAATTTAAAAAGGTGGAGATAAAAATTAATCTTAAGAAGATTTTTACTTGGATATTAGCTATATTTTTAATTTTTTGGCTTTTGGGAGCTTTGGCGAGCTTTACTGTTTCACCGGAAGAAATTCCTTTTTCTCAGGCTCTGTCTGATATTAAGAATGAAAAAGTTGAAGAAGCGGAAATTTCCGGCAACCAAATTAGTCTTTATTATCAGGATGAGTCTTTGGTAACAACCAGAAAAGAATCAGGCGAAAGCTTGGTTAGTATCTTACAGCAAGAAGGAGTTGATCCTTCAAGCCTGGAGATTAAGGTAAAAGACGAAACCCTTTCTCAGGTTTGGATTGATGTTCTTCTTACTATTGTTCCCCTGGTTTTGATTGGCGGCTTTTTTTACTACACCTTTAAACAGGCTAAAGGAGCGCAAAATTCAATTTTTTCTTTTGGGAAGTCGAAAGCAAAACAGTTTTTTAAAGGTAAGCAGGATGCCACTTTTGGTGATGTGGCTGGTGTTGATGAGGCTAAAAGAGAACTAGAAGAAGTAGTTGATTTTTTAAAAAATCCGGCCAAATATCGGCGCCTGGGAGCCAGAACCCCCAAGGGGGTTCTTTTAGTTGGGCCGCCAGGAACAGGAAAGACCCTGTTGGCCCGGGCGGTAGCCGGAGAAGCCAGTGTTCCTTTTTATTCTATGGCCGGTTCAGAATTTATGGAGATGTTGGTTGGAGTTGGTTCGGCCAGAATGCGCGATTTGTTTGAAACGGCCAAGAAAAACGCCCCCGCCATTATTTTTATTGACGAAATTGAAAGCATTGGTCGGTCCCGATCCCGCACCGTCAGTAGTGGCCATGACGAAAGGGAACAAACTCTAAATCAGATGTTGGTGGAGATGGACGGCTTTTCGCCTAATGATAATGTGATTGTCATTGGGGCTTCCAATCGGCCCGATCTTTTAGATTCGGCTCTACTTCGTCCGGGTCGTTTTGATCGGCGAGTGGTTTTGGATATGCCTGATATTCAGGGGCGAGGAGCAATTTTGAAAATTCATGCTCAAGGCAAACCATTTGCTAAGTCGGTTGATTGGGACAGAATTGCCAAGCAAACGGTGGGCTTTTCTGGTGCTGATTTAGAAAACATGCTCAATGAAGCGGCAATTTTAGCGGCTAGGGGGAATAAAAAATCAATCGAAATGGAGGATTTGCAAGAAGCGGCTACCAAAGTTAAACTGGGTCCACAAAGAAAAAGATTGCAGAGTAAAAAAGAACGCGAAATTGCCGCTTATCACGAGTCGGGCCATGCCTTAATTGCTCATCTTTTGCCCAATGTTGATCCGATTGGGCGAGTCTCAATTGTAGCCCGAGGCCTTACTTTGGGCCACACGATGATTTCGCCGGTTCAAGATCGGACCCAAGAGACAAAAAGCCGACTAATGGAAAGGATATCAGTTTTGTTGGGGGGACGAGCGGCTGAAGAGTTAATTTTTTCAGAAATGACTACTGGGGCCACTGATGATATTAAAAAAGCCAATCAATTGGCGCGGAAAATGGTGGTTGATTTTGGTATGGGCTCTTTGGGTCCGGTTACTTGGGATAGCCAAGGCGAAGAAGGTGAATGGTCAATAATTGATCCTGTTTCGGCCAAAATGAAAGCCAGAATTGATAAAGAAATAGAGACAATTATTAACCGGGCTTATCAGCAAGCCAAAAAATTATTAAAAGGAGACAAGCAAGTTTTGGCAAAATTAGCCAAAGAATTATTAGCCAAAGAAACTCTTGATCAAACTGAATTTGAAAAGGTGGTTGGCAAAAAGAAAAACGCCAATGAATAAAAAGTTTATTATTGTTGACGGCCACGCCGTTTTGCATCGAGCCTTTCACGCCCTGCCCGCTCTAACTTCTCCTGATGGTCAGCCGACAGGAGCGGTTTATGGGTTTTTTAAAATGCTTTTTCGTCTTTGGGACAATTTTTCTCCGAAATATTTTTTAGTGGCCCTTGATGCTCCGGGACCCAACTTTCGTCATGAAAAATTTGTTGGTTACCAGGCCAAACGACCAAAAGCTGACAAAAAGCTGGTTGATCAAATTATTTTAGTGGGGGAGATTCTTAACCGAGCCAAAATTGCCAACAAGCAAAAAGAGGGTTTTGAAGCTGATGATGTTATCGGGACGGTTGCCAAAAAGGTAAGCAAGAAATTGCCGGTTTTAATTGTTACCGGTGACAAAGATTTAATGCAATTGGTTAATGATCGGGTTAGTTTGTTTTTACCTAAGAATGGTCTATCCACTGGTCAAATTGTTGGGCCATCTCAGGTAAAGAAAGATTTAGACGTTAGGCCTGATCAAGTGGTTGATTATAAGGGGTTGGTGGGTGATAATTCCGACAATTATCCCGGCGCTCTGGGCATTGGTCCCAAAACCGGAGCCAAGCTGTTAAATCATTTTGGAACGATAAAAGCAATTTATAATGATCTTGATAAGGTTGACTCACCAGCGGTAAGGGAAAAATTGGTTGATTATAAAGATGATGTTTTTTTATCGGCTGATTTAGCTAAAATTGATTGCCAAGTACCGATTAAAATTAATTTAGAAGAATATCGGCTGGATAGGGTTGATACCGAACAACTAAGGTTGGCTTTTTCTTTTTTGGGTTTTCGTTCTCTTTTGGCCGATTTAGAGAAAAAAGACCAGCAGATGAACTTATTTTAAAAAAAATGGTAAAAGTTGCTCTAATCCATGATTATTTAAAGGAATTTGGTGGTGCCGAGAGAGTTTTGCGGGCCCTGTGTGATATCTTTCCTCAGGCACCGATTTATACAGCTTTTGCCAATCAAGATTCTTTGGCGGCTCGATCTTTTGCCGATCGGAAGATTATTGAAAGTTCTTGGGCCAGCTTAATTAAGAAAAAAAATCTTTACAGTCCCTTGCGCTTTCTTGTTCCCCAAATTTGGAAAAGCCTGGACTTGTCCGCTTATGATTTGGTGATCACCTCTTGTTCTGGTTATTTTGCTCGAGGTTTTCGAGTTGGGCCGACGACTAAAATTGTTGCTTATTGTCATACTCCGCCCAGGTTTTTATATGGTTATCAGACTAGTCGAGATTGGCAAAAATATTGGCCGGTTCGGGTTTATGGTTTGGTTGTTAATCACTTTTTGCGCCAATTTGATTATCGATCAGCCCAAAGAGTTGATCATTGGCTGGTTAATTCCAATAACGTGGCCAAGCGGGTGAAAAAATTTTATCGGGCCAAATCGAAGGTTATTTATCCACCGGTGGCGGTTGACCGCTTTATTAAAGCAAGCCAAAAAAATAAAAAAGAAGACTATTTTTTAATTGTTTCTCGCCTAGTCGGGGCCAAGGGCTTGGAAGAAGCGATTGTTGCCGCCAAAAATTTAGGCTTTAATTTAAAAATTATTGGTGGCACGGCCGGATATGAAACTGTTAAAAAGAAGTTGGAAAAAATTGGCCAGGGAAGAGTCGAGTTTTTGGGTCGAGTTTCTGATGAAGCTTTGGCTGATTTTTATGCTCGGGCCAAGGGTTTTTTGGCCTTAGCCCAAGATGAAGATTTTGGTATTACGGTTGTTGAGGCTCAAGCTGCCGGAACGCCGGTAATTGCCTTCAACGGTGGTGGGTTTAAGGAATCGGTTAAGGATGGCAAAACTGGAATTTTAATTGATAGCACTCAAGTTTCGACTATCAGTCAGGCGATAAAGAGATTTAATAAAATAAAGTGGGACAAAAGAGTTCTTCAGTCTTGGGCTAAAAACTTTAGCGAAGAAAGATTTAAAAAAAAGATTAGGGGTTTTATTAGTGGGGTTGTTAGCTTTGACTGAATTATTTATGAAGCAAAACCCGAAACCCAATTGTTATATTGTTAAATTGTTTTTTTAATGCCAAAGCGCGGGCTAAAGCCCGCCACTTCAGTTTTTGAAGTAGCGCACTTTAGTGCGCGCCAGCCATATAACCATTTAGCCATTTATTTTTTAACTTTTAATTATCAATTTTTAATTGTCATTGTGCCGGAATTACCAGAGGTAGAAACAGTCAAAAGAAAATTAACAAAAAAGATTATCGGTCGCCAAATTACCAAAGTAAAGGTTTTGGAAGAAAAGCAGTTTTTAGGTGATCCGAAAGCAATTATTGGCCAAAAAATAAAAAGTCTTTGGCGGCGAGCTAAAATACTGGCTATTGATATTGATAGCCTTTCCTTACTGATTCATCTCAAAATGACGGGTCAAATTATTTATCTTTCTAATGAAAAAGAACTAGTTAGTGTTGGTCATCCCTTGCCGTTTTCGGCTAATCAGTTGCCCAATAAAACTACCCGAGTAATTATTGATTTAGACGATGGGGGAAAACTATTTTTTAATGATTTAAGGAAATTTGGCTGGTTAAAATTATTAAATCAGAAAGAAGTAAAAAGGGAGCTATCAAAATTTGGTCCGGAGCCGTTAAAAAAAGCCTTTACCCAAAAATATTTGGTTAATAAATTAGGTCAAACTAAGCGGGCGATAAAAACGGTTCTTTTGGACCAGAAGGTGGTAGCCGGGATTGGCAATATTTATGTCAGTGAAGCTTTATTCAGGGCCGGGATTGACCCTCATCGTCAGGCTAATTCCCTGTCTGAGCAAGAGATTATCAAGTTGCATCAGGCAATAAAGAAGATCTTGTCGGAGGCAATTAGTTATGGCGGAACTAGCGCCGCTGATCAGGCCTATGTTCAACCGGATGCCTCACCTGGCCGATATCAAGAAAAGCTTAGGGTGTACCAGAGGGATGGTCAAAAGTGTTATCGTTGTGAGGGAATAGTAAAAAGATTCAAGCAAAGTGGCCGGAGTACTTTTTGGTGTCCAGACTGCCAAAGATCAGTTAACAGTTAACAGTCCAACCCGTGAACCACGTCGGGTTCAGGGTTGCCCCACACCCCACGTGGTGTTGGGGCAAAGTTAAAAATAAAAAACTCAGTTTTCGTCATTCTGAGAGTACTCTCGAAGAATCTCGACCGAGAAGGTAATTAAGAATAAGATCCTTCGCCGAAGGCTCATGATGACGGAGGAAGAAACATTAAATCATTAAAAATTGAAAATTAATTAGAATGTTTTTAAAAGAATTATCTTTAACCGATTTTCGCAATTATAAAGAGGAAAAGAGTTTTTCTTTTTCTGATGGTATTAATTTGATTTTGGGCCCTAACGCTTCTGGAAAAACCAATCTTTTAGAGGCGGTGGTCCTTCTTTCAGTTGGCAAAAGCTTTCGAGCCAGTAAAATTGTTCAAATGATTAACCATCAATCACCAGTGGCTCATGTTAAGGCTTTGGTCAGTCGAGATCAGGAAGAAAAAAATTTGGTTTCGGTGTTATCTCGAGGCGAAATTAATGGTAAAAAAACTCCTTTAAGGCAATTTTCTGTTGATGGCAATAAAAGAAGCCAAAGCAAGTTTGTCGGCAATTTGCTAACAGTTCTTTTTTCCCCTCAAGACTTGGATATTGTTACTGACTCGCCTTCTTTTAGGAGGCGGTTTTTAGATGATGTTTTAGATCAGGCTGATAAAGATTATTATCGATCCAGGCGTTCTTATCTAAAGGGTTTGCGTTCTCGAAACAAGGTTTTGGAACAGATTAGAAATGGCCAAGCCGAAGCCAAGGCCTTGTTTTTTTGGAATCGTCTTTTAATAGAAAATGGCCAAAAAATTAATCAAGAAAGAAGGAATTTAATAGAGTTTGTTAATCAGCAGGAGTCGGCGGCTGGCTATAAATTAGTTTATCAACCCAGCCTTATTTCTCCTAAAAAATTATCGGAAAAACAATCAGCTGAAATTGCCGCTGGCCAAACTCTTTTTGGTCCCCATCGAGACGATTTTTTAGTTTTTGCTGGTGATCGGGGTTTGGCTGTTTTTGGTAGTCGGGGAGAACAAAGATTAAGCGTGCTTTGGCTAAAATTAGCCCAATTAAGATTCTTAGAAGAGATGACTAAAAAACGGCCGGTTTTATTGTTGGATGATATTTTTTCTGAACTTGACAAGGAACATAAGAAGTTGGTGGTAGCCAGTTTTGTTAATCATCAGACACTGGTAACTTCAGCAGAAGATGTTGATCTTGATTATCAGGCCAAGAGAATTTCTTTAGAAAAATGATTTCTTTTTATTCAAAGTCGATTTTTGCCTTCTTTAATTTAGTATATTGATGCTCTTCACCTAGAATTAAGTTGACTAAAGAAGGATAATTATCATTTTCTTTAGTAAAATATAGGGCTAATTTTTTTTGTTTGCCTAGTTTTTGGTCGATATCGAAGTGTTTTTTTAAATATTGAGCTAGTTTTTGGCTGGCGATTGCCCCTTGAGTAATAATTTTTGTTTTGGGTAAAAGAGCCTGTATCTGGTCGGTAATTAGATTATAGTGGGTACAACCCAGAACCAGGAGATTAATTTCCTTTTTTTGTAAAGGGCCAAGACAGGAGCGAAGAGATCTTTTTAACTTTTTAGAATAGAAAGCGCCTTTTTCAATCTCTTTTACCAGGCCGGGACAATCATGTTGATAAAATTTAATTGTTTTGCCTTGATTTATTTTGGCCAAATCTCGATTAAAAATATTGGAGTTAATAGTATTAGTGGTACCGATAAGACCAATTTTTTTGCCTCTTTGACTAAGGAGAAACTCTGTTGTTGGCCTAACAATTCCCAAAACCTTAACTTGATTGGCAAATTCTTTTTGGATTTTAGGTAAAGAAGTGGCAGTGATAGTATTGCAGGCAAAAATTACCAAAGGGCATTCTTTTTCGATAAAAAAAGGGATAATTTTTCTGGCCCAATTGGTAATTTTTTCCGGGTTTTGATTGCCATAGGGGACATGAAGATTATCGCCAAGATAAAGATATTTGTATTGGGGAAGGTTTTCTCTAAAAGCTTTTAAAATTGACAAACCCCCTAAGCCAGAATCAAAAACGCCGATTTTCATTTTGGTTTAAAAAATACGGGGTTTTTCCCGTGTTGGCTAATTTTACCACGCCTTCTTTGGCATTTTTTCTAAAGAGGTTAAAGACGGGTTTTCAGTTTTAGAAATTGGCGGCGAAGATAATCGCTTGTTTGATAGAGTCGATATAGGCCAGGGCGAATGACAAAATCATAAGCACCAACGAGTTTAATAATCTCAGGGCTATAGCCGGCTTTAAAACGATGAAAACCATACCAGGGGTCCGTCTTTTTAGGATTTGGTCCTGGTGTTCCCCAAAGATCAAACTCCCGACAGCCATTTTTTTTGCCAAACAAAATAGCCTCCCACATTAATAAATTTGAAGGCATAACTTGGCGATTTTTTCTAGAGGAGGCCCCATAAGGATAATAAAGGGCGTCTTTAAACTTGAAAAGAATCCAAGTGGCCAAAGTTTCTTTTTGAAATTCGGCTCGAAAGAGGTGGGCAATGCCGGCTTGACTCATGGTTTGCCACATTTTTTCATGATACTGGTAATTATGAGCATAAAATCCTTGCCTGGCGGTAGTTTTTTTGGTTAATTGCCAATAGATCCTAAAAGCCGCTGGGGAATTATCTTCGATTATTTTTACCCCCTTTCTTTTGGCCAAGCGAATATTATAGCGAGTTTTGGAATTAAAGCCAGCTAAAAGCTGATCTTTGCTTTGGGTTAAATCAACAATCATGGTGTATTGAGAGAAAATTTCTTTACCTCTTTTTAAACCCCACCCAATCAATTTTTTTTCTCTTTCTTGATTGGCCAAAAGATGAGGTTCAATTTTAATAAACAAGGCTTTTCTTTTTTGGCCAAGTAAAGTAAGATGATCGATTAAATTTTGATTAATAAAGTTAACTTTAGGGCAATGGCCGATGGTGAATGGCAGTAGGGGCAGTTGATAAAAAAAGACTTCCCCGGCCAATTTTTCAATTATAAAGCGGTCAACCTGGGCGCCCATTTTTTGACGAAATTGGCCCCAAGCCCAAGATTGGATGGGATGAGTAACCAGCGAGTCGTATTTTTTTTGTTCGGGGTTGGTGTTTATATTAGCCTTCATTAGTTGTTATAATAACTTACTGATAAAACAAATTCAAAGAGCAGCTATATAATAATGAATTGTTTTTCAAGATGATTAAAATTCACCTTTTTATTTCCGGTCGGGTGCAAGGGGTTGGTTTTCGTTTTTTTACTCGCCAGAAAGCTCAAAAACTAGATTTGTCTGGTTGGGTAAGAAATCGGACGGATGGTCGAGTGGAAATTAAGGCGATTGGCCCAAAAGATAAGATAGAGGATTTTTTGGCTTGGCTAAACCAAGGCTCGCCCTTGGCCAGAGTGGACGATATTGAAATAATTGATCGGAAAAAAATTAACAAGAATTTTTTCTCCGGTTTTGAAATTAAAGCCACGAAGTAGTCTCTTGATTAATTATTTCTTCGGGAATATCGGCCAAAAACCTTGATGGTCCATTAGTTTGATTTCGGCCAAAGATTAATCTAGAAGAAGCATAAGTTAAGAATAATTTTCTTTTGGCTCGAGTAATGCCAACATAAGCCAGCCTCCGCTCTTCTTCTAAGGCCTCTTTTTCAAATAAGGACCGAGAGTGAGGCAATAATCCTTCTTCAAAGCCGGCCAAAAAAACCGCTCCAAACTCAGTGCCCTTGGCGGCGTGAAGGGTCATTAGAGTAACCTTTTCTGATTCTGTTTCTTTTTCTTTTATTTTTCCTTGAGGGAAATATTCTTGTTCCATTAGAGCAATATTTTCTAAAAATTTATTTAAATCAGGGAATTCAAGGGCAACGCTTTTTAACTCTTCAATATTTTCTAGTCGGCCCAAGTCTTCTTCGTTTTCGACTTTAAAGCGGGATAAATAGTTAGTTTTAGATAAAACCAAATTAATAATTTCGCTTGTTTTTAATTTTTGATTAGCTTCGTCTTTAGTTAAGGTTTTGATAGCTGCCGAAATTCTTTTGCCGATTTTCTCGACCCTTCTTTTTGAAGCTAAGTCTTTAGGGTTGGCAATAATTTTTAAAAAAGCCAAAACATCTTTGATTTCTTTACGCTCATAAAAGCGAAAACCGCCGACCAGATGATACGGTATATTATAATGAAGTAGTGCTTCTTCCAGACTTCGAGATTGAGCGTTGGTCCGATAAAGAACAGCGCATTCATTTAGAGAAAAGCCCCTTTTTTTTAGCTCTAAAATTTTTTCCGTAATAAAACGAGCCTCGTCTTGGGCACTTTGGGCTTGATAAAGGTCAACCTTTTCTCCTTGGTTATTCTTGGTCCAAAGATCAAGAATCGGATGGGATCGATTTTGAATAATAACGTGATAAGCAGCATCAAGAATATTTTGAGTAGAGCGATAATTTTGTTCTAGGTTAATAGTTTTAATTTGGGGAAAATCTTTTGATAAGCGATTGATATTGCGATAATCGGCCCCCCGCCAACTATAAATAGACTGCGAAGCATCGGCGACCACACAAAGATTATGATGTTTTTGGGCCAAAATTTTGGTTAATCGATATTGGGCTCGATTGGTATCTTGGTATTCATCAACAAAAAGATAACGGTATTTTTGTTGATATTTTTCTAAAATTTTTGGTGCCTGATCGAAGAGGCTAACTGTTTTTACCAATAGGTCGTCAAAATCAAGAGCGCCTGATAGACGAAGCTCTTTCTGATAGCCTAAATAAATTTCGGCTATTAGTTCCTGAAACGATCCTTGGGCAAAACGAGCATAATCAAGCGGTCCGATAAGCTCGCTTTTGGCGCTGGAGATATTATTAATAATGGTGCTAGGAGAATACTTTTTGCTACTCTTGTCCTTGATTAATTTTTTAATAGTGGATAATTGATCATTCCTGTCCCAAATAACATAATTGGCCGGTATGCCAATGGCTTCACCCTCAATTCGCAGCGTTCGAGCGCAGAAAGCGTGGAAAGTGCCGGCCCAGGGAAGAGTTGGCGATGAGGAGAGCAATCCTTCTAGTCTTTTTCTCATTTCTTGGGCGGCTTTGTTGGTGAAGGTAATACAAAGAATTTCGTCCGGATTGGCCAGTTTTTGTTCAATTAAGTAGGCGGTTCGGTAAGTAATTACTCTAGTTTTGCCTGAACCGGCGCCAGCCAAAACCAACAATGGTCCCTGGCTAAAGCAAACGGCTTTTTTTTGTTGAGGGTTTAGAGAATCGAGTAAAGACATAAGATAGTTTTTAATTTTTCAAATTAAAAATAAATTTCAAATATCAACCTGCCTGCCGGTAGGCAGGATTCCAAATTACAAATAAACTACAAGTTTTTAAATCCCAAGCTTAATTTAAATTATTATTTATTTCTTAAACCTCTTTGAAAAAGACTGGACTAGCGAACTTACAGTTCGCGCCAGACCATAGCGCTACTATTTCCCTACTTCAAAGACTACTGTTTCCCCGGCTCTAAAGACAGGCTTTCCCAGAAGGCTTAGGCGATCAAAATCGGCGTTAGGATATTTTTCTTGTTCTAGTTTACCAAAGAAAACATAATCGACCGAATATTGGTTTAGAATATTTTGGGCCAGTTTAATATTAGCCTCTTGATAGACCTGCTTAACTTGGCTAGCCCTTTTGGCCGGTAAATCGTAACCTCCCCGCCAAAGCCATTCATGAACGATCCAGCCCTGAATAGTGGGCCGGCCGGTAAAGGTGGACACTCGGCCATAATCAGTATAGCTGTCTCCGGCGGCCTCCAAAATGACTGCTTCTTGGGGGAGATTTTTTTCAATCCAGACAATTGCTTGATAATCTTCTGGGTAGCGTTGAGCCAAAAAGTTTTGTCCTGACAGGCCTTGAAAATTTTTAAGACTGATCTTGCCGTAAAAACCTGGAATAGAGTAAGCCGGATAAATTAATACCCCAGAAATTAAAACAAAACTAATTGTTAAGAAAATAATTTTGATTGGTGTTTTTAATTGTTGGCTGATGCGAATAAGACTATAGCCGGAGACAATCGTTAACATTAAATAGGCCTGAAAAGTGAACTTAAACATGGTGTTAGCCCGGTAAAAATCCGCTCCGTAAATATCTTTGATATAAATTATTTCCGGCAAGATGATTAAAATTAGGGCAGTTAAGGTTAGGCTAAGAATGAAAAGGTCAGCGTTTTTAGTTTGGGGAAAAAGCTTTAGAAAAACAAGAAAACTTATTGCCCAAAACATAAAAGCTCCCCAAAGAATAATAAGCTGAAAAATGGGAGTTTGACTATGCACCAGGCCAACGCCTTCGGCCATGGAGTCAAAGTTAAGATTAAAAGGCAGGGAGGTTAGAAAAAATAGGCCGATAACAACCAGGAGGGGTGGAATAATTGATAGGATAGAAAAGAAAGTTTTTTTTCCTTGCCAAGTCTTTTCTTTGGCTAGTTTTTTAACTAATAAAACCAGCCCCAAGAGCAAAAGATAAATTGGCAAATCCCAGGCATTAGTCATATAGACAAGTCCTAAAAGAAAACCCAAAAAAACAAGTTTTGTCCAAGCGGTTTTCTTTTCTTGAAAAATCGACCAGGCCAGGCCAATAAATAAAATTACTAATGGTAGTCCGGAAACATGACCATGCAGGTCGGCGACAATAAAAGAATAAGCAGGAAATTCGTGAATAGTTTTGTCATTGGTGGGAGGATCATAACCGATATAGCGGGTGGCATTGGGATACCAATAATTTTGGAAACCGTCTTTTAAAAGATGATAGGGGGTGTGAAAATTACTACCCAGGCCAATAATTAGGGCGCCAATAAGGGCGGCAAAAATAATCGTCTTTTTATTTTTGGTTATCTTGGCAAGAAGACTGGCAATGAGAGAAAAAACTCCGGTGGTAGTTAGGGCAAAAAGGGTGGCGATCATTAAATTATAGGTAATATCAGCCGTTAAGCCGGAGAATTTAGTTAAAAGGGCGGCGATAAAATGACCATAATAATAATAATTAATAGTTTGGCCAGCAAACCACATATCGGTCGGGGGCAAGAAACGGCTGTTAACTAAGCTTTTCATAAAGCCAAAGTCCATAAATTTTTCTAAACCGGCGATGTCGGGTCTTAGGCTGCGGATATAAGACCAGGAAAGCAGGGCCAGTAAGAAAAACCCCTCTTCGAAAATAATGGTTTTAATGAGTTTTTTATCTAAGAAAGCTTTTTTTTGGGCCAAAAAAATATTAATCGCCATTGCTAAAATCAAAAGAAATAAGATCCCAATTTGGCTAAAGGGTAGAATTTTTAAGTGGGCCAGCAAAAACATTGGCCAGGAAAGAAGAGCAATGGCGATGGTTTTGGAGAGCAAATAGCCCCGGTCAAAGAAATTTTTAAATAATTTTTGGCTGATCGGCAAAAAAATTAATCCTAAAGCAAAGAGCAAAAACCACCAGTAAAAAGTAATTAAAAAATCATTAATCATGGATTTTATTTTAATTGATCAGGGGTTCAAGATAAAGGGGCCAAAATGATTATCGATTAGTTGACTTATAGTTATTTTAATAGTAAGATTGGGCCAACCCTGATCCAAGACTATTTACTCAGCAAGAATTATTTATGAGAGATAGTGAAAAAGAACCCAAATTTTCTCGACGGGAATTTCTGCGTTTATCTGGAGGGGTGGCGGGCGGTTTATTTTTGGACCAAATTTCTCCTAATTGGCCTGAACCCCAGATAAAAAAAGATTCTCCTATTGAAAAAGAAGCGCCAGTCAGGGTTTATCGGCCTGTTTTTTGGGGAAATCGCCAGCGTCCGGAAATGGCTCTAACCTTTGACGACGGCTTTTGTCGTCAATCAGTGGCTACCAGCTTAGAAGTTTTGCGGGCCAATGAAATTAAAAGCAGCTTTTTTGTTATTGGCCGGCAGTTAGAAGCCTATCCTGATCTTTGGCAGCAGGCGGCCATTGATGGCCATGAGATTTGCAACCACACCTATAGCCATACTTATTTAACCTCTCTTTCTTCGGAACAAATTAAGAAAGAAATTTTTCGTTGGGAGGAAGCAGCAAAAGAAGTTTTGGGCCAGGATTATCTTGAGAAAGTTAAACAAAAACACCCTTTTATTCGTTTTCCCGGAGGGGCTGGTCATAAAGACGAACAGGTTTTGGCTGCCGTGGCCGAAGCCGGTTACCGCCCGATTGCTTGGTCGGCCGATACTTATTATGCCATTTTAAGACACTACGATCTTAAGGTTGATCCGGTTTTACCTATCGCCCAAGAGGTGGCCGATCATGTTGTTGGTGCTTCCCAAAGGGGCTCAATTTTTCTTCTTCACTGGAATAAGTGGGACACGACTTGTTTAGAAACCATAGCTGCCGGCATTAAAGAAAAAAGTTTAAAGATGATTACCGTTTCTGAAGCCCTATCTGAAATTGAGGATTCCAAGCCGGAATAAAGGTCCAAAGCTGTTTAACCCTAAGGGTCGGGTTGGAGGTTTGGGGGGGGCGTGATATTCTTTTCCAAGAAATTTTTGATTGACCCCACATTTACTATAGGGTCTTGGTTGTTGAGGGGGCAAGACTTGACAAAGCCGGGATTAAAGTTTATTATAGCAAAGTAGTTGTTCTTGTTATAGGCTTTTTGATATTTTAATCAAAATTTTATGGCTAACAGGAAAGAGAACCAGCCGACTAAAGAAAAGAAAGGCTTTACTCGAAGGCAGTTTTTGAAAGGCGCCTTAGCCTTGGGAGCTAGCGCTTTGGTTGGTTCTGGTTGTCAGCCAGAAACCCCTTCTTCTCAACCGGAAAAAAGCCCCACCGATCAACCCAGCAAAACCCCTACTAAAGAAGTCTCGCCTACCTCATTACCCACAGCTACCGAAGAACCCACCGGCATTCCTACTCCGGAAGTGACCCCCACCCCGGAGGCCAAATTACTGGAGGGGGTTGATATTGACCGGGAATATTTACAAAATGCTTTTACCGGTATCGGCGGGGGAGAAACAATTGACAATGGAGGGAAAGAGGTCTCCTTTGCCCAGTTTGGCCAAGACTATGTTAGACGATCTTGGGGTGAGGAAATTGATTTTGCCTCTTTATCAGAAGATTCTATTACCTCATTAAAATATCTAGTTTCTTTGGGGGCTTATCAGGGTCGACTTGGTTTCTTTTGCCCGGGCAAGGAAGGAGAAACAATTGCCTTTCCCGGTTTGGTTGAAGACAAAGAAGGCCAGGAAAAACCCCTGACTCTATTAAGATTGGAGCTTGAAAATTTACCCTCAAAAGATCCTTCTGGAGAAGATTATTCAGAGTGGACTTTTCCTCAAGGGTTAGAGCTTTTAAGAGACACTCAAATGACTGTTTTGGGCTATCTCGAGCAAGATAGAGAAGGCAAGCTGGTTATTGACCAGGGAAAAGAAGGCTCAGAGCTGGTTTATGCTTTAACAGCTTTCACCGATTATAATCGGGCCGATGAAGATAGCGGCGCTCCCCGCCACTATTTGGCCCTTCTTCCTACTCACTTCCCGGCTGATCCGGACAACAAACAAGCCCTAACATTAGCCAACCTCTTGGAGGGCAATGGTTATGATTATGATCCTGTCCAAAGAGCCGTTTCTTTTGTTGATCCGGATACTGATCAAAAAACAATTTGGCAGTTAAATAAGCTTGTTGGTCAGGATTTGTCTTCTGATCTTTACCGAGCGGCTGGTTTAACCTTTGTTGACCAGCTTGATGGGGAGCAGATTAAAAATCCTATCTTGCCCTATCCTCAAGGAGTCCAAGATAGATACCAGTTGGAAAGAGAGGATAATCAATTCATCTTTACCGGCCAAAACGAGGAAGGCAAAGAAATTACCTTTAAGGCCAGTTATGATCAGGAGAAAGAGGCGTGGGGGTGGGAGGAGATGGGAGGTTCTAGCGCGGAGGATTTGTTAAACCGGGCACCAATTATCGAGGGCTTATCGGCCTTTGAGGAGGGAGATAAAATAATTTATCGAGCTGAATCTGGTAATCCTTACAATATGAAAGAGGGCGAATATGCCGGGTATTTATTTGAATTTGATGATGAGACTAGTGTTTCCTCCGGACAAGGTTTGGTTTTGGCTGGTGAAGTAAGGAGAAGATTGTTAGAGCAGGCCAATACGCCAGAGGCGATCGAGAGAGGTGAGTGGCGAATGACTTTCCCCTTTGATCCGAAAGGAGAAGGAATAACGATAAGGCATATTAAAATAACTGTTAATTCTATCGGGATTGCTAATTTGCCTAATAGGGTGGAGTTTAGGTCTCCGTTTATTGAGGCGGTTCTTGCTAAAAGATTTTTTCATCAAACACGCGATTCTGTTGGTTTATGGATTCCGGAAAATCTCTTGGCTGATTCTCAGAAGGGAATTAATTATTCCTTGGGGTTTACTTTCGTTTCGGCGGAAAAGGTAACGATGGATAATTTTGGCCGGAAAGTTAATTTTGATGAACTTATTTTTGCTAATATTGATAATTCTTATTTATCTCATCCGTCTGTATCTAGTGATAATCAAATTATTATTACCGGCGGTAGTCTAAGGGGTCCAATTGATTTTTCCGTAAATCGAATTTTGATGATTGATGATGCCCCCGTTTTTAGTTTGGATAATGAGTAAAATTCTTGACATTGTCCCCCCTTTTTCCTAAACTGAAATTTATGAAGAAGCTTTTGTTTTTGGTTTTTTTTCTCTTTCTTTCTTTCGGTATTTTTTTGACTTTTTATTTTCTGCTTTTCGGTAATAATAGGGTTGACTTTTTAAAAGAAGAAGAAGGTCAAAAAAGTTTTTCTTGTCCAGTTCCAAGAGAATACTGTTCTAAGGGTAAAATAATTGAGCTTGAGGGGGAATATGTTGGCGTTGGTTATCGGGTGCCAGAGGGAACGCCGATTTTGGCAGTATTACCTGGCCACATAAAGGGTAGTGGAGTTGTTTTAAAAGAAAGCGGCGGCGGCACCGGTCGTTATCCGGGTCTGATAATTTCTAGTCCCAGCAACGATCTTAGAGTCCATTACATATTAACGGGGGATGATTATCTAGGCTTTGATAATGTTATTCAAACAGAAGAAATTTCAACCGCCCGAGTCGGTAATATTGCTAATTTTAAAGTTAATCTTTTGGTCTCAGTTTACGATGATCAGGATAGGCTAAAACTGGAGCCGCAGAACTTTATTAAAAATGACTAGAAAATTCTTATTGTTTTTATCAATTTTTTTGGGCGGGTTGTTTTTTGGGGCTTTTTCTGCTTGGGCCCAATCGCCGTATTGCGGTAATGGTATTTGTGAAATAGAGGATTATGTTTATTGTTCTCCACCATCAGATTGTTATGTTGGGTCTTCTTGTAGTACTCCTAACTGCCCCGGGAATAAGCCGGAGGATATTTGCTGTTTGCCAAACGCCGATTGTCCTGAGGGTTGGGACACCTGGGACTATGCCTATGATGCTCAATGTAAGGTTACTCGTGTTGACGATCTTGGCTTTGAGTGTTCTTGGGAGTGGCAATATCGGGATTGCTCGGCGGCTGATCGCTGTGAAGGTAGTTCCAATGTCGCTTATGCCTGCGATGGTGACCCTTCAGGGTCAAATGATACTGGTAAAATTTTGGCTGGTTGGTGCAGTACCTCTTGTGTTACGGGCTGTGCTAATGGCGGTTGGTATAAGACTTGCTGTCAAGTTAGCGGCGTCGTTCAGTCGGGAGCCCAACTAACAGGAAATCGGACTAGCTGTACCAATGGTGGTGGTTGTAGTAGTGGGGCCAGAGTCTGGGGGACCAGCTGCGATGGTTGTTTAGGTTCAGTTGATGCTTATGGCACCTGGACAGTGGGTCCTTGTGGTGGAGTTCCGACTACCGCTCCAACTTCAGCCCCCGGTGATCCCACTCCGACAACAGGAAGTTGTGCTGTGGGGGCTCAGTGGTGCACTAATCCTGACCAGTGTGCGGCTAGTGGTTGCACTGTGGCCGATACTCCCTATGGGGCCTGTGCTATTGAGGGGGATATTTGCTGTAGCTGTCCTTCTTCTCAGGAAGAAGCTGCCCGGATAAAAGTCAATATTGTTGGCACAGAACACGAGGTGGGAGAGCCGGTAACAATTCAAGTTTATCAAGAGCCGGCCAATACTGATACTCCCAATGATGATTGCTATTATGCCAGTATTGAGGTGAAGGTAAACAATCCGGGAGGAATAGTTTTGCCACCTGATTATGTTGTTTGTGAGGCTGGAGGGTTCAAAGATGAATCGGTGGACAATGGCTGTAGTTGGGGAGGAGATGAGGGAAGATGCCGAACCTGTATTTGGAATACTAATAATGTTCAGGCGGCTCCTGATGATCGGGCCTATGAGTTGCCGGTGAGGCAGTATCCGGCCGGGCCGTATACGGCCGGGGTTTACTATGGTGGTCATAGCGACCCCGTTTGCAAGGATGAATCAGCCGATGCCTCTGACGATACTACTTTGTGGGGGGAATCTGAAATTTATTTTACCGCTTCGCAGACTTGTAGCTATGGAGGGGAATGTGTTCCATTAGATCTTACCAGCGGTGATTATATTGATTATGGTATTTGGACTGATAATGAGTGGGTATCAAACTTTGATTGGGGTGGTTTTCTGCGGGTTTGGAGAACAGAATATGGGGATCCGAAAAGTACTGGTTCTAGTTGGACTTGTTATTTGAGGGGAAGTGATAGTTGTCCAGATGGTTGCGCTGGTATTGAAGGATATAATGCTAGTAATTTTTTGGGTACATCAAACGATGATAACGATGACTATAGTGTATCTTTAGATATCCAGAATTTGGATTCTGATCGGGAGTATTTAGTGTCTGTTTATGGTTATGGTGTTAATGCCCACGCTCCCGGTTTTGATTGTGAATCTCAAACCAGACCCTTTATGAAGTTGGAATCAGGCAGTTTAAGCACGGTAGACTATATGATAGTGGATAAAGAATGTGACTGGCAGGAAAAAACAATGAGGATTGTTCCTCAGGATGGTACCATAACGGCCACCCTAACGAGCAAGGGAACTAAGCACGGCTGTGGCGGGTATCTTCAGCAATCGGCTTTTGAAAATTTTAGTATTTGCGAGTGTCCAGAACCGATTTCACCGCCAACTGCCCCCTCTCTTTCCCAGCCTCCTGATGGAGCCCAAATTCGGATTGATGATGTTTCCTTAGTCTGGACCCATGATGGAGCGTGGGGGGTAAATTCCGCCGGCAATAATAACAGCTTCGAGGTTTTTGTTAACGAAGTTCCTTCCGGCACACCGGAGTTTTCTGCCTTGGGTAGTTACCAGACGGTTGATGAGAACACGAGCAGCGTTGGCTTGGACGTTAGTTATGATACCCGCTATTGTTGGGGGGTGCGGGCCGACAATGGCGCTCTAACGGCCGATTCCGAAGTTTGGTGCTTTGAAACTCTGTCTCCGGTTGGCTGGTTCCAGGGCCAATCGGGCAATGTATATGGCCATAATGGTGTTTCTTCTTTGGTTTCTAGCAGTGTTTCCGATTGGGCCAGATATTTTTCCCTTGATTCTGGTGATTTTGGTTCTTCTGCTATTATTGCTTCCCCGCAAGGAACCGCTAAGGAATTTGGTGACGCCCTAGCGGCGACAAAATCTAATCCTGATAATGATGATTGGTTGGTTGAGGCTGATCTTTCCCGTTTGGCCGATCGTTACACTTATAATTATTTTGCTTCTCTTTTGGATCTAAACCAGGCCAACGAAGAGATTGTTTGGGTTGAAGGCGGTGAGGGGGATGCAGTTGTTAATGCCATTAATGGTAATCCCAGTAAGGAGGTTTTTGTTTATCAGGAGCCGGGTGGTGACGGAACCTTATTATTTACTGATTCGGCTGATTTTTCGGGGCGAAAAGTAATTGTTCTCTTTGATGGCGATGTTGAGGTTAGTTTGGAAGATGGTGAACAATTGGCTCCGGCTGACTTTTTTGCCTTAATTGCTTCAGGCAGTATTAACTTCACCGGTAACACTGGTGACACCTCCGGTGTTTACATTGGTACCGCTTCGGCCTTGGGTGTTTTTGTTGCCGGTGATCAGATAACCACTAGCGTTTCTTCTAGTCGCTTTATTGGCCGGGGGATTTTCTTTGCTCGTAATGGTTTCTCTTTAGGCCGGGATTTGGGCTCGAATAATGAAACTTTATCAGCGGAATTTTTCCGTTTTGACCCGAAATACTTTTTTACTGCTCCAAAAGTTTTTCGTTACAGTCCCCAAATTTGGCAGGAACTGGCCCCGTAAAAATAGTATTTAGTATTTAGTATTTAGCCTATTTATCCGGCTCCTTCTAAAGGTCCGAAGCTATCCGACCCTTAGGGTTAAACAGCTTCGGACCTTTAGAAAAACAAGCAAACAGGCAGAGATGGGAAACCTAAGCTACTCTAAGGGTTGGGTTGGCTCTTTTATTTTAAGAAAGGTGAAAACCATGGGTTATACCCATGGATAAAGCCGATATCAATAGTTCACTCGCCGAAGACGAGTGCTCAGGGCGAAACACAAGAACCACGGGCTTTGCCCGTGGGTATCTATTTTTAGGGTATGAATTTTAAGAAAAAAACAAAGTCCAAAACTTGTTATAATCTAAGAAAGATTTTTGAATAATGGCCCAAAGAAAAAAAATAAAAATTGGTTTTGATTTGGATGGGGTGATTATTGGCCGCCCTCCCTTAGTACCAAAGAAGTTTTTAGAGAGGCTTTTTCGCGGTGGAAAAGAGGGGTTGGTTTATCGTTTTCCCACTAGCAAATTTCAGCAACACTTAAGAAAATTATCTCATCATTATTTTTTTCGGCCGCCGATAAAAGAAAATTTGACCTTTTTAAAAAAGCTGGCTCAGGACCCAGATGTTGAAGTTTATTTAATTTCCGGCCGTTATGGTTTTTTGAAAAAAGAAACCCAAAAATGGCTTAATAGATGGGGAATAAACAATGGCATTGGTGGTATTTTCCTTAATGAAGAAAATTTGCCTCCTCATCTTTTTAAAGAAAAGATTATTAAAAAGCTTAATTTAGATATTTATTTGGAGGATGATGAGCAGATTGTTTCTTTCTTGAAAGAGAACCTTCCCCAAACGAAGTTTTATTGGGTTGACGATGAAAATTTTAATCTCTTTAACCTACTTTGAGCCCAATATTTCCGGGGTAACAATTTATGCTAAAAGGTTAGCCCAAGGCTTGTTAGCCCGAGGCCATCAAGTTACGATTTTAACTTCTCGGCACCAACCAGATTTGCCTAAGAGAGAAAAAAAAGCCGGTTTAACAATTATTCGGGACTGGGTAGCTTTTTGTTTGGGCAAGGGAGTAATAATGCCCCTTTTTCCCTTTTCTTCTTATCGACTAGTAAAAGAAGCCGATGTAGTCAATTGCCACTTGCCTCAATTTGAGGCAATTTTTTTAGCCTTTTGGGCCAAAATTTTAAAAAAAAGGCTAATTTTGACTCATCATACTGATCTTTCCGGCTGGCCGGGATTTTTTAATCGTCTGTCGGAAGGGGTGGTTAACCTGTCGCAGATTATAACGGCCAGTCTGGCTGATAAAATCGTGGTTTATACCAAAGACTATGCTAATCATTCTCGGTTTTTATCGCGCTTTAGGCAAAAGTTGGTTTTTACCTATCCGCCGGTAGTCGTTGCCCAGCCTGACAAGGCTTATAAAAAAGAATTGTCTCAAAAGTTGTCGGGAGTAAAATATCGGATCGGTTTTTCGGGTAGAATTGCCCGCCAAAAGGGTTTGCCGATCTTGCTAAAGGCGATTCCCATTTTAAAAAAAGAGCTGGCCTCTTTTAAGATTATTTTAGCCGGTCCAAAGAAAATTATTGGCGAAGATTTTGCCCAAGAAATTGCCCCAGAAATTAAAAAATATTCCGAAAATATTCTTTTTTTAGGCCCTCTTGACCAAAAACAATTGGCCGCTTTTTATCAAGTCATTGACCTTTTGGTTTTGCCAAGCGATGATACTCTGGAATCTTTTGGTATTGTTCAAGTTGAGGCGATGCTTTTTGGTAGGCCGGTAGTGGCGGCTAATTTACCTGGAGTAAGAGAGCCGGTTGAAAAAACCGGTTTTGGCAAGACTTTCTTGGTGGGCGATTCTTCCGATTTAGCTAAAAAAATTGTTAGCCTTTTAAGTGGTCCTAAAACAGCCGTTGATAAAAGCAAGGCTGAAGAGATTTTTTCTTATCAAAAAACTATTGACTGCTATGATTGGCTTTTTGATAAATAATAACTTGAGGGTGGTCGTAAACAGTAAAAGATTCATCCGCCCCCTGGTCATTAAAACAAAACCAGTCCAGGCCGGGAGGAAAACAGGGCAAAGAGGTAAACTCGGCCACTTTTTTAAATTGCAGTTTATCTCGAAACAAATCTTGATAGAATTTGGTTGTTTTGGGATATCGCTTGGGGTTTTTGGGAATACTGCCCCAAAGACGATTAGAAGACAAGATTAAATAGTCGATTTTTTCCAGCTGGTGATTTATTTTCTGCCATTTTTCCGGGCTTTCTGGATCATAAAGAGAAAGAGTTTCGATTTGGTAAGGCTGACTCTGCCAGCTTTTGCTCTCGACCGATAAGGGCAAACAGTCATCCCAGTGCTCACAAGATAAAGTTGAGCCGGGGCTAATGTGATCATAAATCCAGCTTGAGGCTTGGAGGCGGGAATGGGGGCGAAGATAAATACTGATAAAACTTAAGGGCCAAATAAAGGCTAACCCAGCCAAAACCCAAACTATTTTAGAACCAACTTGGCCATTATTATTTATAATTTTTCTTATCCCCCAGGCGCCAATAATTGACCAAAAGGGATAAATAGGCAGAAGATAGCGCATTGGTTTAACAAACTGGCAAGCTTGGTAAAAGAAAAGAGCCAGGGGCCAAAAATAAAGACAATAATAGATTATCTCTTGGGAAAATATTTTTTTCTTCTTAAGATAAAGAGGGAAAAAGAATAGGCTGGTAATTATAATAACGAATAGCGGTATCCCTAGGCCCCAAAGGGTCAAGTTTTTTAAAGAATAAAGAATCGGCCGGGTGTTTAGCCACTGGACAGAGGGAGGATAGAGAGAATCGGGTCGGCTAAAATTTTTAAGTGAGGCAAGATTAGCCAAGAATTTTTGATTAGGGGTAAAAAGGCCGGTAAAAGCATAGGGCTGGAAAAGGCGCCAGGTAATAAAAAAAGCCAAAAGAGCAATTATCAGTTTAGATAAAAATCTTTTTTTATTTTGGAAAAAAACTACGGCGGCTAAGACGGGGCCAAAAAATAGGGCGGTAATTTTGCAGGCGGCTGCCATTCCCCAAAAAACTGCCGACAAGATTAAAGGGCCGACCTTTCCCTTTTGGCTAAAAAGCACCAGCCAATAAAAAGCGACTAGTAAAAAAAAGTTTAAAAAGACATCCGTGGTGTAAAAATGAGCCAGTTGCATAGGTAAAACGCTAATAGCGTAGAAAAGACCGGCCCAAAGACCGATCGATTTTTTGGGGAAAAGTTTTTGGCCGATAAGGATGACCAAAACCACAGAAGCAAGATCAAAAGTGGCCGACAAAGATCGACCTAACAGAAGAAGGTCTTGATAGCCGCTTATGCCAAAAATATTGGCCAATTTTTTAAGCAAAAAAATCGGCAAAGTGCCATAAACAAAAAAATCGTAACCTCGATTATGGGGATTAAGGGGAGAAAGATCGGTATTAAAAAAACTAGACCAGTTTTGGGGCCAATCAAGGTTGTTGGTTACCATCATTAAGAACCTTTCGTCGGGATGAAGCATTTGGCCTTGGTCCCAACTTAAACCCAAAAACCGAAAAAAACCGGCTAACAAAATAATGATTAAGAAAAAAAGAAGTTTTTTTTTGTTAGTCATTTAGTTGATTATTAATTTTATTTAATAGGTTAAAATGTGACAATATTCCTCTGTTGATAGGGGTTTATTTTTTTGATACAGCCTAATGGTGGGATGATCAAAGACAGTCCAGGTCTCCTCAGCCCTGATTTCGCTTTTTTGATAATAAAGATTAGCTAAAGGATAACGACTAGTAGGAGAAAAGGTTTTTACTAAAGAGAAACCTAATTGGTTGGAAAAAAGCTTTTGGTAGTAGTCGGCAATATTGGGAAATTGGTTCTCTTGGTGGTTGGCAAAAACTCTTCGGCTGGGAACAAGAATATAATCAGCCCCTTCAAGATGTTGACAAAGGAGTTTTAAATTTTGCCCCTCTTCTAGTTGATAAAAATCAAAGTTAATGACTTGATGGTTAGTATTAATGGGAAGATTAATAACGTTGCCTGATTCGGATAAGATAAGTGAATTTTTAGGTAGATTTTCTTTAGCCCAAGAGGAAAATTGCCAGCGAATATTGGGTTGATTATAAACTAAGTCGAAGAAAAAAAGTCCCGGCAAGCAAGAAACTATTAGTACAATATATTGTAGTGGCTTAGATATTTTATTAATTGCTTTAGCAAACAGCAGTGGAAAAACAGGGACGATCGGTACCATAAAACGAGTCCACTTAACAAATAACTGTCCCTGATAAAGAAAGAAAATCAAACTTGGTAAAAGAATAATCAACCAGAGAGGAGCCTTCTTTTTTTCTTTCACTAATCTAACTATTCCCAATAAGTAAATAATAAAAACCGGCCAGCCCAGCAAAAAGGGCAAGACCCTTTTGGCCTGAAACCAAAAAGGGATAGTGTTTAGGAATTGTCGAGTATAAAAAGGAATAACTTCCCCTTTGGCAACAGCAATTTCATACTTTAGGGTGGTTAGAGTTTGGGAAAAGTTAATGATTAAAAAAGGAGAAAAGATCAGCCAAGTGATAACGGCAAGAAGACCGCCAGCAAAAAGATTTTTAGCTAAATCCCCTATCGGCCTTTTTTTGTTTTTACCGGCCAGAGCGCTGGCAGTAAGCGGCAAGAGGAAAAAGGCAGCGGCTGATATTTTAGTAGCTAGTCCTAGCCCTAAAAATAAACCGGTGAACAAGAAGTTTTTGCGATTTTTTTCTTGGTAAATATTTAAAGAAAAATAAGCAGTTGCCAAATAGAAAAGGGCCAAATAAGACTCGGTGGTACCGAAGTGGCTGGCTTGAATTAAACCGGGCAAAAAGGCGGTAACCAAAGCGGCCATTATCCCTGATTGGGTGTTAATTAGTTTTTTTCCCAATAGGTAAACCAAAAAAACAGTGGTTACTCCGGCTATTGCTGACCAAAAGCGGAGGAAAAATATGGCCTCCGAAAAGTCCAGCTGGTTTTGCTGGTGAATAAAAGAAAACAGTTTATAGGTTCGAGCCGAAAAAAGGGTCAAAAAAAGCGGTAACTGACCATAAGCATAAAAATCGGGTTGACCATTTTTTTCTAGGGAAAGAACGGCTTGGGCCATATTATTTTCGTCAGGATGAAAATAGTGGCCTCCTCCCCAATCAAGACCAGCAAAGCGAAAGAAAAGCGCCAAAGCTAAAATAATAATTAGGAAAAAGACTTTTTTCCTAGAAGACATAAATGATGGCAAAAATAGTGGCTCCCCAACTCAAAATAGAAAGAAATAGGTAAGGATCTTTGATGGTTTTTTCCGGTGCTTCCCCTTCTTGAACCAAGAAGACCAGTTGAGCGTAGCGCATTAGGCCGATGATGACAAAGGGGACAGAGAGCATTAGCCATTTTCGGTCAACAGTTTTAGGATAATTGGCCAATAAAAAACTTAAAAGCTTACCACTAAAGTCTGGTGGTGAGGCGGTAAAGGTAAAAAGGGCATAAGAAATTAGAGTGGCGGTGCCAAAAATAGATAAATAAGAATTTAGCAATTCCTGGCGATATTGTTTTAGAGCTGGTCTGGTTTCTTGGCCCTCTTTTAATAATTCCGACCTTCTTTTACCACTGGCAATGAATAAAGACAAGAAAATTACTGAAAAGATTAACCAGATAGGGATATGGAATCCGGTTAGTGTTTCCCCGGCCAAGGTGCGCAAAACAAAGGAAGTGGCAATAGCCAAGATATCTAGGGGGGGGTGTTTTTTTAGAAAAAAGGAGTAGACAAGATGAAGAAGAGAAAAAACTAAAGAAATAAAAAAGAAATTTTTATTGATTAAAAAGGCTCCCGCTAAACCAAAAATAAAAAGAGAAATTGAAATTTGAAAAGCGGTGTTTATTGGCAATTTACCGGAGGCAATGGGCCGCTTTTTTTTCACTGGATGAAGCCGATCATGGGCAATATCAGCGATATCATTTAGCAAGTATGAGGCTGAAGAAAGAAGAGAAAAAATTACGAAACCGGCGGTGGTGATTAGAAAATAGTTTTCGTCAAAAAGATGACCAGTAAAAAGAATCGCCGAATAAATAGCTAAATTTTTAATCCACTGATAGGGCCTTAGGGAGGTGATTACGGCCTTAAGGTTGTTCATTTAGCCTTATTCTAAACTAATTAACTATCCAAAAGCAACTGTTTTCAAGAATTGATCGGCTAGAAAAATGGCATAATTAACCCCCCTGTCCCAAGGGTAAATTTGGGCCATATTAACCAGATAGGTATTGGGCCATTTAGTTTTAAAGGCGGGGCGTTTTTTTTGGTAGCCCGGCTCGACGATCGGTTGGGCCCAGCGGTATTTAGTTATTTTTGCTTGAAAATTTTTTTCTTCAAAGCGGGGGTTAATTTTTTTAATAAAAGGAGCAAATCGGGCCAAAATTTCCTGAGGTGAAGCGGCCAATAAGGGATCGTCTTGCTGGTAGTAGCCACCGATATAGGTCGGGTAAAGATTATGGTAATTTTTTTTATCAACTAATCCGGCCTGGTTGACAACGGCCACAAAAGGAAAGGAGGCATCGGCAATGCTAAGCCAGTAAAGATTGTTATTAAGAATAGGTTCTTTTCCAGATAGAACCAAGTTAAGGCTGGCTAAATAGTCAATGTTATCGGTCCTTTTTTGCTTGGTAATTTGGTTGAAGACGGCTTTGGGAGTGGTGAAAATAATCTGGTCAAAATTTTCCAGCTGCTTTATTTGGCTTATTTTATTTTTTGTTTTAATTTGCCCGCCCTGATTAATTATTTCTTGGGCTAATTTTTGGTTTAGGGTAATAAATCCTCCCTTAGGATAGCCAAGACGGGCTGATCTTTTTTTGATTCTGGCCCAAAGCCAAATGGCCGATATTTGCTCGCTTTTGGGACCAAACTTGCCCCTCATTAACGGTTCCCAAACCACCTGATAGGCTTTTTTACCGCCAAGGGGTAAAAAAATCTTTTTTGTTTTTTGATCGGGGATTAGGTGATAATTAGGAATTAATTTTGCCAAGGCGATGGTTGCCCCAAAGCGCAGTTTATTAATAAGACCAAGGTTGGGAAAAGCAATTAAATCAGCGGGGGAAGAAAAGCGGCTAATTTTTCCGTTATGCCAAATGGCGCTGGTTGGTTTACTAAAAGAGTATGGTAAGGAAAGTTCTTTTAGGAGGCTGATTAAATTTTTATCGGAGGGAAAAAAGTGGTGGTAGAAATTATCAACGGCCCAACCGTTATTGCCTAGAGAAAAACTCGATAACAGTCCGCCGAGGGCTTTTTTTTTCTCAAAGATAGTTACTTTGTTTTTGGCGCCTAATCGGTAGCCAAGATATAAACCGGTAATACCGCCGCCGACAATAGCGATTTTTTTCTTGGTCATTGTTAAAAGTGGTTAAAAGACGAAAAAGAAGCCTAGAGCAGCCAGGGTTAACCCGCCCAAAATTACTCCCAAAGTAGGCAAGATACTGCCAGCTTCCGGTAGGGTTGTTGGGGGTGGACTGGTAGGAGTAGTCTGAGCAACGGTGGCTGGTTTTTGGGTGGGCTCATCTTGGCCAGGGGTAGTAGTGGCTTCTGGTTGAGAAGTGGGAGTAGGAGTTACTGTTGGGGAAGGAGTAGCGGTAGCGGTTGGAGTCGGAGTAGCGGTGGGGGTGGGAGTGGCGGTTGGTTCCCCCGGGCAGGTGCAATCTTCCTCTTCCGGACAATCGGGATTAACACAAACCGGGCTTCCATCGACTTCTTGGCAAACTAAATCGCCAGCGCAGAGATCATTATCAAGGTCACAGGTTTGATAGCATTCAGGAATAGGTTCCGGACAAAGGCAATCTTCCTCTTCCGGACAATCGGGATTAACACAAACCGGGCTTCCATCGACTTCTTGGCAGGCTAGACCATCAGGACAAAGGTCATTATCAAGGTCACAGGTTTGATAACATTCCGGTTCTACCGGGGCCGGCTTAATGCTAAATTCTAGGGTACAGTCCTGACTCACCGCTTCCGGCTCGGTGGGGGCCAGGCTTTCCTGCCGGGTTTGATGGATTTTATAAGCCAAAAAAACCGTTAGTCCTAAAAGGGAAAGGACCGAAAGAACAATAGCAATAGTTTTAAAGAATTTTTTAATTGTCATAATAACTTATAACCAGCCCCCAAGATCGCCCGGGGCATCAAGATAAACTTCTGCTTCAACCTTAAAGTTTAAAATACCGTCAGGGATTGTGTAGGGCTTAATAAATTCCACTAGATGGGCCGGATGGTCGTGATCAATTTTTTCCGTTGTTTCGTCTTGTTCGAGCCAGTAATTGCGATTAACCCGGATCTGGGCCTTGGTAACCGGGTAATTGGGATAGCCGTTGTTGGCAACAACGCCAATATAAATTAGATCGCCGGCCCTTAAATTTTCTAGATTGTCAGCGTTGATTAGGTTTTTATCTTGATCGTAAATTTTTATCGTATGACAGTTGCAACTATATTCGGGTTGAGTAATAGTGGGTTCTGGTTCTGTTGGTGTTGGGGGTTCATCTTCTTCGCAGGTTTCGTCCCAATGATGATCAATGGCAAAAGCGACTCCTCCGTCCCAAGGTTGGCCCTCAGAAGTAAGGCAGGAGTATTGGGAAGAAAGACTCTTAATATCAAGCTGGATTGTTTCGCAATAGGCTGGGGCGGTGGATTCGGTTTTAGTCTGGCCGGTATTAATTGAGGGCTGGACATATTCGGTTCGATATTGACTGCCTTGGCAATCAGCACTATCATAGGGGCAGCCGCGGAAGACAATTTTCTCATAAGGAATAGTCGTGCCCGTATTGTTGGTAATTTTGATTTCGTGGTTGTTAATTCTTTGACAAATTAGCTGGCCCGATTCTCCGGCGGTTTTTATACATTTGCTAAAATCGCTTTCCCAAACGTAGCCGGATTGGCAAATTTGCAAGCAGCCGTCATCGCCGGAATCCGGGCTATTCGGTTCGCAAGACCAAGTAGCATTTTCTTTGGTTTCCTGACTGTGTTGGCTAACACACCAGCTGTTTTCTGCTCCCGGATTTTCTGGTGAGCAAGTTTGGGCTTCTTCGTCGCCACTTCCACCATCATCACCACCACCGCTATCCTCACCACAATCGGGGCCGCACCGGGGAGAATCAGGATTAATTAGACGATTTCGGCACCAACCTCCTCCGTCAATTTCGCAAATTTCATATTCTATACATCCCTCACATTCACCATAGCAACGGGTTGTCGTGTAATTATCACATGAGGGTAGATCTGATGGGGCGGCCGCTTTTCTAATATCTTGCCTTTCTTGAAGCAGGAAGAAGGCTCCGGCTATGGCCGCCGCCGCCAAAAGAATAAGGGCCACAATTATAAAAATATTTTTTCTTTTTTGGTTTTGGGAGGAGGAAGTTTTTCCTTCTTTTGGTTGATTAATGTTAGCGGTTTTAGTGTTAACCTTTAAGGGTTTTTGGTCGGGTTTCGGTGGTAGGGGTGGTTTTTGGGGCTTAGGTGGTATCATTGCCATTTATTTTGATAAATATTAACCGCAAAACAGATAAGGCCTAAACCCAAGATAGCAAGAATGACCAAGGGAGTCAAGCTGCCGGAAACAATTTTTTCCGGGCCGGGATCTTCTTGGATGGGAGAGACTGTAGTGGGAGAAGGCTGGCTGGTTAAAGTTGTTGTTGGTGATGATAAAGGGGTAATTGTATTTTGTGGTTTTGGAGTTGGGGTTGGGGTATTGGCTGGTCTGGTTGGCAGGGGGGTAATTGGGGTTGGCGAAGGAGAAGCGCTGGCGGCTTGGACAACAAAAGTTCGAGAGATAGTTTGAAGAAGATTATTATCATCGTAATATTCAACAGTAATGGTATGTTGGCCGGGGGCAAGGCCCTCCGGCGGGGTCCATTGCCAGGAGCCAAAAGAAGAAACAGCCACCTCTTCTTCAAACTTTTTTTCCGATTCTAGGGTAATTTTAATTTTTTGATTGGCCGGTCCTTGACCGGAAAATTTTGGTCGAGTAGTAAGAACAGTTTCTCCTTCTTGAGGGTTGTCAATATCAAGAAGAAGCTTCTCTGCTTCTTGAGTTGTTGTCTCGGTTTTGGCCGGTTCCTCTTGAGAAAAATGATTATTTATTTCTTCTTTTATTTCCGGACTTGACCAGTCGAAATCTTGGGGGTGTTGTTTAGGAGAGGGGGGATTTTGGGAATAATCATAAGTTTGGCCAATAGTAATGGGGGGAACAGGGTGATCGTTACCGGTATTGGTGATAACGGTAGCCGCTGTGCCAATTTTAGCCTCAACAAAAATTTCCAAGATTTGTTTTTCCTGGTCGTAATCAATTGGATTAGTTAAATTTTTTTGATAAGCCGTACTTAAGGGAATAGACCAAAAGCCGGCCTGATCGGTTAGGCTGGCAAGACTAGCCGCCCCGGTTAAAGATAAAGTAACCAGGGCTCCAGACGAGGGTTGGCCTGTTTGGTCCAAGACTAGGCCAAAGGCCAAATCAGCCTCTTTAGTCGGACCAGCCAAAGAGCGGGCGGTAGTAAATTGGAAATTATTTTCTTGATGATCTTGGCCTTGGCTAATAATAGTAAATTGATAATTTTTTTCTGGCTTTAAATTGTCAAGGGTGACGTAGTGGGTTAGATAGTTTTGGGGTTGGTTAAGATTTTTGTCTCGGTCGTCAAGATAAACTTGATTATTAATTTTAACGCTGCCCTGGGCCGGCTCTTCAGTTAACCAATATATGGTGGCCGATTGAGCCTTGATATTGGCTACCCTTACTGACACCGGTTGAGCGGAGGCGGAAACCTGTCGGCCTGTTTTTAACCTTTGCGTCAGATAAACACCACCCAAAACAAGACTGGATAAGATTAATAGACCGACGATACTGGGGATTGTCCTTGTTCTTTTTTTTCTCCCCATAATTTTACGGAATTTCTATTTCTTCTGGTGGAATAGGGGCCAAATCCTCTTCGGTTGGCAATTCAACTGGGCTTGGGGTTGGGGTTATTAGGCTGATATCAGAATCAGAAAGAATTTCGATTAGTCTTCCTTCCTCTAAATAATTTTTTGTTTCCAAAATATCAAACAGGGCTTGGTCTATTTTCGGTTCTAGAGGAACAAGCAAATCTTTTTGAGCCACAACTTCTTTTTTATCAACATAACTGTGATAAGTGTTGGTGCCTACCCAAGCAAGAGCGCAAATCAAGACAAAAATAGCAATAATCAACCAGTCGTTGTCTTTTTTTATTTTATTCTTTGTTTTGTTCATAACCCAGATAAAAAGCTTTGCCGTTAAGGCTAATTGTCAATGGTAAATTAGTTGATTCTTCCTCATCTTGATTGTTTTTGGTTTGGCTAATTTTAAGGTTGTCGATATAGACAATTCTTCTTTGATGAAAAATATTATCAAGAAGGGTTTTTAAATTGGGATAATTGCCGGCTAGACCAGAAGAGAAAATAAAACTTTGACTTTCTTTTGTTAACCCCTGATCTTTTTTTTCTGTTAAAACAATTGAAGAATAGTTAAGGGTTTTTAGAGCCAAATTAGTCTCTAAGCGATTGCCTTCCAGAGTTTGAGAAAAGTGGGCAAAGTCGGGATTGGTGGGTAAAGTCTGATCGAGAAGATAAAGACGATCATAAACCTGATTGTAAAGGGCTTGGGCGGCAAAGATTTGATCAATTTTTACCCCTAACTTTTGGTTTAATTCTTCTCGGGCTTTAATTTCGGCCAAAAGCTCAGAAATAGTAATAACGGTTGGCCGAATGGCAAAAATAATAAAAAAAGTGGTTAAGAAAAGAGCGGCGACAGTGGGGGCCCATTTTTGACTTTTTTCCCGAACCGGAGCGGGAACTTGAGACAGATAATGGCGAAAAGATGGTTTTGGCAGGTTAATCATTTTTAATCATTAAATTTGGCCTTAATAGATAGTTCTGTTTCTAGGCCAAAGGTTTTGCTAGAAATGCTAGCAATATTGATTTGATCTAGATAAGGGCAAAGGATTAAGTTTTGGAAAAAAGTATTTAAGTCGGTCTCGTTTCGAGAAACAACAGAAAAACTAACTTGATCTTGGCTGATTTCGAGAGAGGTTAGGTTAATTTTTTCGGGTAGAATAGCAACAATTTTTTCAATTTTTTCTGCTTGGTCGGGTTTTTGCCCATCAAGAGCTTTTATTTTTTCAAGCCGGTTTTGTAAAAAACGAAATTCTTCTTCAAAATCTTGAGTGGCCTCAACAATAGCCACTCTTTGAGCCGTTTGGGCGTAAAGGTCGGCAATTTTTTGATCTAACCAAAAACGAGATAAAAAGGCCAAGAGAACAAAAAAAAGCGTTAAAACTACAATCCAGCGGCCAGTTTCGATAACCCAATCGGAGACTTGGTCAAATCGTCCCCCCTCTTTTGGTAATAGTGAAATTTCTGGCTTTTTTTTAGGCACGAAAGATAAACAATCTTAAAAACCAGTATAGGCATTTTTTGAGGGATTGTCAAAGACTTTGGTCTTTGGTCTTTTGTCCTTGGTCTTTAGCTAAATAAGGTTTTAATTATTTGCTATTATTGTTAGTCGGAAGAAAAGTAAAAGTCTAAGAAAGAAAGAGGAAAGATAAATACGATCTTGATTATTTTTCCCCCTTTTCTTTTAGGAGTTTGGCCAGCTGGGACTTAAGACGGGAGGCTTTGTTTTTATGAATTACGTGTTTTTTGGCGGCTCGGTCAATTTTGGTATAAGCCTTAGATAAAGCTTTGGCAGAAATATTTTTCTTAAAATAGTCAATCGCCTTTTTATAGGCGCTTTTGGTTTTTAGGTTTTCTGCTTGGCGTCGCTGGTCTTTTTTAAGGGCCCCTTTGGCCGATTTGGTAATAGGCATAAATTATTATTTTGTTTATCTGGTGCCATTCTATCAGTAGACAACTAATTATGCAAGATAGTCAGAAGAAAAAATATGCTATACTATATTGTAATAATCATTAATCTATTGAATTATGCGCCTATCCGGCAAGAAATTAGATCCCAAAGTTAAAGAGGAGATTTTTGCTTATCTTTATCAGTTGATTGCTGATATTGGCTCTCCCAAAGAGGCCGAAAGTTTTTGTCGTCAATTATTAAGCTCGGCCGAACAAATTGCTTTAGCCAAAAGATTAGCCATTCTTTGGGCCTTAAAAAAAGGCCAAAAATATAGTCAAATTAGGGCCAGGTTTCACATTTCCCCAGCCACGATTGCCAAGCTTCAAAATGATCTTACTAAACCGGGGGTTAAAAAGATCTTAGAAAAACTAGAAGCAGAAGAATGGGCAGCTAATTGGGAAAAGAAGATTAAGAATATTTTTAGCCTTTCCTCTTAAAAAAACCCTTTACCTTCTTCTGGAGAGTGGTAAGATTAATAAAAAGCACTGATAATTTTTTTTAACAAATTATGAAAAGATTTTATCTTACTACGGCCATTGATTATGTCAATGATGTGGTTCATATCGGTCATGCCTATCAAAAGGTAGTAGCCGATATTTTGGCTCGTTTTCACCGGCTTTTGGGTGAGGAGGTTTTCTTCTTGACTGGGTCTGATGAGCATGGTGGCAAAGCCGAAGAGGCGGCCAAAGAAGCCGGTTTCAAGGTGGCTGATTTTGTTGATCGAGTAGTTTCGGGTAACAAAAAACAATTATCCGCTCTTGATATTTGTCCTGACCGCTATATTCGTACTACCGACAAAGACCATGTCAAACAAGCAACGGACTTTTATCTTCGGGTTAAAAAATCAGGCGATATCTATCGAGATAAGTTTTCTGGTTTTTATTGCTCCGGTTGTGAGGAGTATAAGACGGTGGCCGATCTTGAGGACGGTCATTGCCCCCATCACCCCAATTTGTCAATTAAAAAATTAGCCGAAGAAAACTATTTTTTTGCTTGGTCAAAATATGAGGACTTCTTAAAGGATCATATTAAAAATAACCCTGAATTTATTAAACCCCAAAGTCGGGCCAAGGAAATGTTGGCTTTTTTAGACCAGGACTTAAAGGATATTTCTATTTCTCGGCAAAATGTTAGCTGGGGAATTCCTGTTCCTGATGATCCGGATCAAACTCTTTATGTTTGGTTTGATGCTTTGATTAATTATTTAACGGGGGCGCCAAAAGATTTTTGGCCGGCCGACCTTCATCTTTTAGGCAAAGACAATACTCGCTGGCACGCTCTACTTTGGCCGGCAATGTTAAAATCAGCCGGTTACCCCTTGCCTAAAACAATTTATGCTCATGGTTTTTTGACTCTTAATGGTCAAAAAATTAGCAAATCTTTGGGTAATATTATTCGTCCTCAGGAATTAGCCGAAGAGTTTGGTTCTGATGGAGCCCGGTATTTATTGGCTACCGCCAAAACTCTAAGTGGTGATGGTGATATTTCTTGGTCTAAAATGAAGGAAAAATATAATGCTGATTTAGCTAATGGCCTGGGTAATTTGGTGGCTCGTCTTTCTAGGCTTTGTCAATTATCGGAACAAGAATTTTTTGCTTCTTGGCCAAATCCCGAAAAGGTTTTTCAGGGAGAAGCTGGCCAGGCCCTAAATAATTACCAAATTTTAAAATCTTTAAAATTAATTTGGCAAAAAATTACCTTAATTGATCAAAGGCTTAATCGGGCTCAACCCTGGAAAATTAAGGATAAGAAGAAAAAAGGCCAACTACTGGCTGGGTTTGTTGATGATATTTTGTTAGTTGCGGTGATGATTGAGCCATTTTTGCCTCGGACAACCAAAATAATCAAAGAGACTTTTTTGGCCCAAAAAATTACCCCCCCCAAGACTTTATTTATTAGAAAGAAGTAATGAGTTTTTTGAAAAAACACCGTCATTTAGTTATTCGGTTTTTAGAAATTCTACCCGGGCTTGCTTCTTGGAACTTAATCCTTTTTTTGTTTTGGGGATCGTTTTTCTTTCCTTTGGCGGTAGCTTATTTAATTCTTTTTTATGATATTTATTGGCTTTATCAGTCGGCCGTTTTTGGGGTGGGAGCGGTTATGGGCCATTATAAAATGGAAGCCTCAAAGATTACCGATTGGTTAGGCGAGGCCAAGGGCTTTGGTGATTGGAAGAGGGTTCATCATATTGTTATGGTAGTCACTTATAAAGAACCGCTTCATGTTTTGAAAAGGACCCTTAAGGCAATTGCTCAGCAGGATTTTCCTTTAGAAAATATTACCGTTGTTTTGGCTACTGAAGCCAAAGAGGAGGCTAAGGCAAGGCAAAGGAAGGTTGGAGCTTTGAAGAAAGAATTTGGTGATAAGTTTGGTCATTTTTTAGTAACGGTTCACGAGCTTCAGTCTGGTGAAGTAGCGGGTAAATCTTCCAATGAACGTTGGGCCGCTCAAAAGGCAAAAAAATATTTGGTTGATGAGAACGGTTATGACATTAATTATTTAACTATTTCCAGTTGCGATGCCGATCACGTTTATCATCCCAAGTATTTTTCCGCTCTTGCCTATCACTTTTTAGATAATCCTAAGCGATACTTAAGGTTTTGGCAGCCGGTGGTTTTGTTTTATAACAACTTTTGGAATTTGCCGGCCCTAACCAGAATTAGCAATACTTTTTCCTCCATTCGCCACATTTCTTTATCAGTTCATTCTTATCGAGTTGTTAGTTGTGCTAATTATTCAACTTCGTTAAGATTGGTTGACGAAGTTGGTTATTGGGACCCGGATGTTATTCCGGAAGATTATCGAATTTTTTTCAAGGCCTATTTTGACAAGCAAGGCCAAGTAGAAGTTGACCCAATTTCTTTGCCGGTTTTGGTTGATGCGGCCGAATCGACCTCAACTTGGAAAACCCTAATTAATCAATATGAACAATATAAACGTTGGGCGTGGGGAGTGGTTGATGATGCTTATATAATTTATCGTTATTTAACTTCCGGGTCAATTTCTTTTTGGAATAAAACGGTTCGGGTTTTGCATGTTTTGCGGGATCATTTTTTGTGGCCGGTTCATTGGTTTGTTGTTACTTTGGGAGTGAACATTCCCGCCCTTATAAATCCCCAATTTACTAAATCATCGATGGGTTATATGATGGCCAATTTTTCTTCAGCGATTCTTTCTTTGACTTTGCTTTCCCTGGCGATGGCCCTTTGGGTTAATGGTAAACAGCGGCCTCAAAGACCAAAAAGTGTTTCTCGACTTCGGGCTCTTTTAATTCCTTTTGAGTTTTTCTTGATGCCTATTTCCGGCTTTTTCTTTGGTGCTCTTCCCGGCATTGATGCTCACACTAGATTAATGTTAGGTAAGTATCTAGAATATCGAGTAACAGAGAAGGTATAGGTTAAAAAATTCAAATTAATTTCGCTTTTTTCTTGACCATAAATCATTTTTGTGGTTTAAAAAGATTATCTAATGAAACTTTCATCTTTTTTAGAAAAAATTGAATCAAAAACCAAAAACTGGCCGGCTTTTTTGCTTGTTTTGTTGTTTTTGATTTTGGTTTTAAGGTTGCCCTCTTTGTTTGAGCCCTTTTGGTATGGCGATGAGGGAATTTATTTAACTCTCGGCCAATCCGTTCGTCAAGGCCAAACTCTCTATCGGGATATTCACGACAACAAGCCTCCGCTTTTATATTGGCTAGCCGCTATAGCCGGAAATGTTTTTTGGTTCCGCTTTATTTTGCTGGTTTGGATGATGGGAACCACAATAGCATTTTTTAAATTGGCCAAGAAGTTTTTTAAGTCAAAGAATCTGACTCTGGTTTTAACCACCTTGTTTGTTTTTTTAACCTCTTTGCCTATTTTTGAGGGACCAATTACCAACGCCGAACATTTTTTTATCGGTTTAGTTATCTTAGGAGTTTATTTTTTCTTGGAAGAAAAACTTTGGCACTCTGGTTTGATGATGGGAGCGGCTTTTCTTTTTAAAAGTCCGCCTCTTTTTGATTGGTCGGCCCTGTTAATTTTCTCTTTTTTATTAAGTTTCACCCTCGCCAAAAATAAAGAAGATTTTTTTGCCAAAGTAAAAGCAAAGGCGCCATTGGTGATCGGCTTTTTAATTCCCCCTCTTTTAACTTTTGTTTTTTATGCCCTAAGGCCGGGAGCTCTTTTTTATTATTGGGAATCAGCCTGGTTGCAAAACCTTCCCTATTTGTCTTCTTGGGGAGGACAAAAAGAAGCTTCTCTTTTATCTAACCAACTATTTTGGCGGGGGATAATTTTAATGATCGTTTTGTTGGGAATTTTTTGGCAAAGAAAATTTTTCTTAAAAAATAAACGATTTCTTTTGGTTTTTTTGTGGCTGTTTTTGGCTATTTTTGGGGCTTTTTTATCATCCCGACCCTATCCCCATTATTTGCTTCAAGTTGTTGCCCCCTTGTTAATTCTATTTGGGTTTTTATTTGTTTTTCTTTTTGAGAAGAAAATTCGACTTCTTTTGGTTGGCATAATCCCGGTTGTTTTTTTAGTAGCCGGTTTTTTTAGTTATCATTTTTATACCCACACCGTTGTTTCTTATTATCAAAACTTCGCTCAGTTTGCTTTAGGAAGAAAGAATCGGCAGGAATATTTTAGTTGGTTTGGTCAAGATGTTTTGGAGAACTATCAAGTGGTCGAATTTATCAGCCAAGCCTTGCCTTGGAATGAGGAAATTTTTGTTTGGGGAAATCAGCCTCATATTTATGCCCTGTCTCGACATTTGCCGGCTGGTCGTTATACGGTTGCTTATCATATTCGTGATTTTGATCGTCACCAAGAAGTGTTATCGGCCATTAAAACGAATTTACCTAAAATTGTCGTTTATGATCGAGATTATCGATATTCTTTTCCTGATTTATTAACTTTTTTAAACAAAAATTATTATCCGATTGAAGAATTTGGCTCATTACAAGTTTGGTTTTTATTTTAATAGAAAAGACTTTGCCTAAACTTAGAGTGTCGTCTCAAAATCGCTTATTATCGGGGGTTGTTTTAGGCCAAAAGACAGTTAAGTTGGCCCTATTTATTAGCTTGGGGTTGATTTTTCTTATGGTGGGATTATTTTTTGTTGTTTATAATAAATTGCCCCCTCAGGTACCCCTGTTTTATAGTCGACCTTGGGGAGAGGCCCAATTAGCTTCTCCTTGGTTATTATTAGTTTTACCGGCCCTGTCTTTTTTTATTAGTTTGTTGAATTTTATTTTAAGCGGGCTTTTTTTTGATCGACCCTTTTTGGTTCAGGTTCTCATGTGGGCCTCAGTTGTTTTTTCTTTTTTATCTTTTTTTACTCTCTTTCGGATTATTGTTATTATTATCTAGATGGTGAATGGTTTATTTTTTGGCCCCTTTTTACTCTCTTTCTTGTTAAGTTTTGTTCTTACCAAGGCAACGATATTTTTGGCTTGGCGGACAAACTTAATTGGTATTGATGATCCCCAAGAGCACCATCATCCTAAGGTGGTTCATCAGTATCCGGTTCCTCGGGGTGGGGGGTTGCCTATATTTTTAGCAGTTTTTTTAACCGGTTTTTTTTGGTTGCCAATGGACAAACACTGGTGGGGGATTTTTACTGGGGCCTTAATAACTCTGATAGTGGGCTTGTTTGATGATAAATACGATCTTAGTCCTTATTTGCGACTCTTTTTTAATTGTCTAGCGGCTCTTTGCGTAGTTGGGGCCGGAATTGGCATTGCTTTTATTACTAACCCCTTTAATGGTTTGGTTCGTCTTGACCAACCGCAAATTATTTTTAATTTCTGGGGTCAACCACACTCCATTTGGCTCCTGTCTTGTTTGTTTGGTTTGTTATGGATAGTTTGGAATATGAATATTGTTGGTTGGTCTTCGGGGGTGGATGGTCAGCTACCGGCTTTTGTTTTTATCGCCGCTCTAGTAATGGCGATTTTGGGGGCTCGTTTTGGGGCTGATATTACTCAGTGGCCGGTCATTGTTTTGTCAGCCTCTGTCTCTGGGGCATATTTTGGTTTTTTGCCTTGGAACTTTTATCCTCAAAAAATTATGCCCGGTTATAGCGGCAAAAGCTTGGCCGGGTTTTTTTTAGGAGTGCTGGCGATTCTTTCTGGGGCAAAAATTGCCACCGCTATTTTGGTTTTGGGAGTGCCGACGATGGATGCGTTGATTACCATCGCAAGAAGAGTATCTAAGGGGAAATCTCCGGTTTGGGGCGATCGGGGCCACTTGCATCATAAATTTTTAGACCTTGGTTTTAGCAAACGAACAATTGCCCTTTTTTATTTGCTTTCCTCTCTGGCTTTAGGCCTAATTGCTTTATCCCTTAATTCTCAGCAAAAAGCCTATGCCATAGTAATGGTTTTTGTTATTTTATTGGCCTTTTCGGTTTGGTTTAAGTTGTTTTTTATCAAAAGAAAACAGTAAGAGAGGACAACAGAGAGGGAATAAGAGGCAATAGAAGGGTATTGGGGTATTAGTAAAAATTGAAGTAGGCACTAATCTAAAGGTCCGAAGCTATCCGACCCTTAGGGTTAAACAGCTTCGGACCTTTAGAAAAATATTAATTTTTATGTTTTTTTTAGAGAGATTTTAAAATGAGAAAAACAATTTTTGCTAATGGAGAAATTTACCATGTTTTTAATCTTGGTGTCGAGAAACGGCCGGTTTTTACCAGTAAACGAGAATATGGCAAGGCCTTGTCAGCCTTGAACTTTTATCGATTTGACGATCTTCCTTTTGGATTAAGCCAGTTTTCTAAGTTGGGAGAAGAAGAAAAAAGCCGTTTTTTCTCTCAATTATTAAAAGATGGCAAAAAACGGGTAGACATTCTCGGTTATTGCTTAATGCCCAACCATTTTCATTTTCTCCTTAAGCAATTAATTGACAATGGCATCGCCAAGTTTATGAGTGATTTTTCTAACAGCTATACTCGTTACCTTAATATTAAATACAAAAGAGTCGGCCATCTTTTCCAAGGGGTTTTTAAAGCGGTGAGAGTAGAAGACGATGACCAATTTATTCATGTTTGGCGATATATTCAAATTAATCCGGTAGTTTCTCTGGTAATAAAAGAAGCCGAGTTAGACCACTATCCTTATTCTTCTTTTTTTGAATATTTAGATAAGAAAAGGGGAATTTGTAACAAAAAGCCTATTCTTGATTATTTTTCTTCTATAAAAGAATTAAAGACTTTTGTTTATGATCAGGTTAATTATGGCAAGAAGTTGGAGGCCATTAAGCATTTAATTTTGGAATAATCCAAAGGTCCGAAGCTATCCGACCCTTAGGGTCGGGTTGGAAGGGGTTGGATTAGGGGAGGGTGTCTTGTTCATCTGTTTCTGCGTATTGGCTTGATATCCAGCCCTCGGTTTGTTTTCCTTCGGCTTCTTCAATTTCGTCTTCTAGGGAGATTTTTAGCCAACCCTCATCTTCTGCTAAAAGAGGATATTTTTCACCGGGAGAGACCTTGGCAATCTCGGCAAAACCAGTTCCCGGCCCACTTCTAACCCTGAGCCAACCGGTAGGAGTAGAAAGAATAGTGACGAGGGTTTTTTGGGTTAAAGCTTGTTCTTCTGGGATAGTTTCCTGGTCTTGGCTAGCCATAATTTCGGCCAGTTTTATTTCGGCGTTAAGTTGAAAACCAGTGGCGATATTAAGACCAATAATAGAATTTTTATAACCATCGAGATTAATTTCTAGGCTATGATGACCAGGAGAAATTTCTTCTAAAAGCAGTGGTGTGTAACCCTTAGTTTCTCCGTCTAGATTAACGATAGCCTTATCAGGATAGGAGGAAACCAAAAGGGCGCCGTTTTTTCTATCGGGAATTTTGCTTAGAGTTAAAATTTCGCCATAATCTTCTTGTCTTTCTTGGCCAAACTGATATTTTATTAAAGTGATGGCCGAGGAGGTAATGGGAGCTTTTCCTTGCCAAAGCGCTTTTTCTGGGTCTTCTTCTGAGACCAATTTAATTGTTAGTTTTTGGGGTTTAAACTCTTTTTTAAATGGTGTTGTTCCCATTTTTTGGTCATTTATGAAAACTGATACCGGTGGATTAGAGTTTATTTCTAAAACTCCCTGAGCAGAAAACAAGGAATGACGAAAAAAAAGCCCAAAAGCAGCGGCTGTCAAAAGGGCTGATAAGGGCAGAACAAATTTTTTCATTATTGGCTAATTTTAAAATTTTGAGGCCTGGGTGGGAATTGCACCCACGAAATGAGGGTTTTGCAGACCCTTGCCTTACTACTTGGCGACCAGGCCAATTATTAAAACAAGCAAAGTTTGTTTAGGAACAAATAGGGCTTGTTGAGGCAAGGTTTATTTTAACACAAAAAAAGAAGTGAAATTAGGTTTTTTTACTTTTAAGAAGGAGAGATTTTTTAATTAATTTCTGGGCCAAATTAGCAAATTGAGTAAATTCAGCAATTTTTAAGATCCAAGAAGAAGCCAAGTAAGCGCTTCCTCCCAAAAGGGCAGAAAAAGTGGTCAAAAAAACCAAAGGAATAACCCGGCTAGTATCAAAGACAAAACGATCTAAAAGCCGCATTGCCTGCCAGGAAATTAAAATACTGACCATGGCCGAAATCCCCATCTTTAACCAAGAGTAGACTGCTGGTTTGGTGATAAGATTAATTTTTTTCTCCAGTTTTGCTGTGAATAAAATTAGGCGAATGAGGTTGGATAAGGAAATGCCGGCGGTTAACCCCAAAATTCCCCAACTAAAATTAACAGCAATGGCAATGAAGATTAGATTAAAAACGGTGGCTAAACCATCGATGATTAGAACGGTTTTGGTATCGGTAAAAGCATAAAAGGCCCGACGGGTAATTTCGCAAAGGGTTTGGGTAAAAATAGCCACGGAAAGAATGGCCAAAATTTGCCCAGTTAAAACAGTGGCTTCCCAGGGGAATTCTTGAGCTCCGAAAGCCAAGCGAACCAAGGGAATCCTTAGGGTTAATAAAAGAGCGGTTACCGGCAGAGCCAGGTAGGCGGTTTGAGAAAAAGTTTGTCGAAGTAATTTACCAAAAGAATTTAGGCCGTTTTTGACTTTTTGATGAGACAAGGCGGGCAGGGTGGCCTGGCCAATAGTGGCGCCAATTAACCGAACCGGTAATTGTGATAAGTGCTGGGCTAGATAAAATAAAGACAACATCCCCTCCCCGACTGCCGTGGCCCAATAGATAATAATAGCCGCTTCAACTTGAGAAATAATTAGGCTGATACTTCTTGGGGCCATAAGATTGACAATTTTTTTGATAACCGGATCAGAAAAATCAAAAAGAAATGGCTTGAAAGAAAAGCCTAAAGATAGCGCCAGTGGTACCTGGATTAAGAGATGGAAAAAAGCACCAATAACTACGCCAATGGTAGGACCAAGAATGCCGACCTGATCAGAAAAAAAGATAATCCCGCCGATAATGCCGAGATTGTAAACAATCGGCGATAGGGCGGGCATAACAAAGCGTTGATGAGAGTGAATAATGCCGGTTAAGAAATTAGAAGTCAAAAGAAAGAGTTGGGCCAAAATTAAAATTTGGGTCAACAGGGCCATTAGGCCTAGCTGATCAGCCGAAAATCCAAAAGTAATTAAGCCAGACAATGGCCGGGCAAAAATAAAAATGAGCACTCCCAAACCCATAAAAGCCAACAACAGCCAATTGAGCATAATGGAGGCAATGCGATTGGCGGTTTTTTTATCTTTGTTAATCCATTCGGAAAAGATAGGGATGAAAGCAGCCGAAAGAGCGCCGGTGATTAAAATTTGGAAGAGAATGTCAGGAATTTTAAAGGCGGCGTTATAGACGTCTAATTGGGCCGGGTTGGTAGCAAAGAATTTAGCGTAAAGAAGCCGGTCGCGCAAAATTCCTAAAATTGCTGACCCCAACATAGCCAAGCCGATGGTAAAAGCAGCGGAAAAAATGCTGGTTTGTTGTTGAGAAAAAAACTTTTTACCGTTTTTAAAAGCCCTATTGATCATTCTGGTTTTTAGTATAACAGAGGAAGGTGTTTTGAAAAGAGGAAAAAAGAAGTTTTTTAAATTTGGCCGCCTGATTTTTGGTAGCGATTAGCAACAAAGATGTCTTTTTCAATGATTAGGGGTTGTTTGGGAAAAGGATCATCAAGGCCCTGATTAAATTGAAAAACAGTTAGATCAATAATGCGTCCTCTCTGGTCGACATTCCAAGTATGAGGTTCAATTGGCTTGTCCCAAGAGGGCAAGTAAAGGCCAATGGGTCGATCAAGATGAAACCAACCCATGACCACGCTTATATTTTTCATTTTTTTGGCTAAGAAACGCGAGGCTCGATCGCATTGTTGGTAAGGAAAATCAGGCCAAGAGCTTATTTCTTCAAAAATTGTCTTAATCCCAAGAAGAAAACTTTTTTCTTTTTCTTGGTTAAGATTTTCCTTGTTTTCTGGTCCATCTCCCTTGGCCAGAACATCTTCCTGGAAGGGAGGGTATTGATCAACCAAATAGGAAAAAGGCAGTTCCTCGAGCCGGTCTTGGCTGGCCAAAACTCTTCTTTGAATTTCTAAGGGGGTAGTGGGTTCAGCCCAAAGGTCACCAGTTTGGGAACCATAAATTGTTTTTAAGCGATCGAGATTACTTCTTTCTGGATTGGCCATTTATTTATAGAATATTATTATCAAGAAGAGGGCTTCTTGGCAACCCCGTTGGTTGTTTTTTTGCCCTTTTTTTACTTAATTCTAAAGGTCCGAAGCTGTTTAACCCTAAGGGTCGGATGACCTCGGATAATGTAAATAACATTTTGTTTTAAAAAAACTTATGATACAATATTTAGCGATGGTTAAAACTAAAAGCAAAGATTCCAAAGCCAAGAAAGCCTCTAAAACCAGCCTGAAAAAAACTACTCAAAAAGGCAAAAATTTTCCTCGTTTTTCTCGAAAAACAACTATCGCCATAGTTATTGGCCTGTTTTTATTGGGCTTTTTTTATTTTAAGCGTCACTGGCTGGTGGTGGCGGTTGTTAATGGTCAACCAATTTGGCGTTGGCAGTATAATCAGACTCTAGAAGAGCAATATGGCACTCAGGTGTTGGATCAAATAATTGATAAGCGTTTGATTGAGCAAAAGGCTAAGGAAGAAGGAGTGGTTGTTGATCAAGAGGTTATCGATCAAGAAATTGATCAGATTAAAGAAAGCTTGGGTCCAGACAATTCCTTAGAAGAAATTTTGACTTTTCAGGGAATGACGATGGCCGGTCTAAGAGAAGAAATTAAGAACCAGTTGATTTTAGAAGAGCTATTATCGTCAGGAGTGGAAGTGTCTCAGGAGGAAATTGATCAATATTTGGTTGATAATGAGGAAACAATTATGGCTGAGGGTGAGAAAGAGCGAACCGATGAAGCCACTGAGGCGATAAGAATGGACAAGATGAACCAAAAATTTCAAGATTGGTATCAGACTCTAAGAGAAGAAGCCAAAATCACCTATCTAATTGGCCAACAAGCCCAAAGCCTCGAGGATTAAAAATTTAGGTTTTTAATTATTTCTTTTTCCTTTCTTGATAATTTTTTTGGAGTCTTAATTTCCAAGCGGACATATAAATCGCCTCGTCCGGAACCAATTCTTTTTGGGGCTCCGTAACCTCTTAGCCGAATAACCTTACCAGAATCGGTTCCCGGTCGAACCCGGAATTTAATTTTTTCACCATCGATATTGGTAATAGTAACGGTATCGCCCAAGATGGCGGTTTTAAATTTGATCTTTTTTTTGGTAATTAAATCAGTGCCCTGACGAGAGAAATTGTCATCAGGTAAAACTTGGGTGATTAAGTAAAAGTCTTTAAACTTAATGCGAGAGCCGGTTTCAACACCGGGGGGAATTTTAACTTTCCTTTTTTCCCCGTTAATTTCAATTTCTTTTTCTGTGCCGGTAATTGCCTCTTTTAGGGGAAGATTAATTTGATATCCGGGAACTTGTTCTCGACGACCAAAAGGAGACCGACCGCCAAAAAATGATTCAAAAATATCAAAAGGATCGGAGAAACCGGCAAAAAAATCGTCACCCTGCCCACCCCAGGAGTAACTATAAGTAAAAGGGCCTTGCTGGCCTTTGTTTTGACCAAAAGGAGAGTCGCCCGAGAAAGCCGCTTTTCCATATTGGTCGTAGGCTTGTTTTTTTTGTGGGTCAGACAAGACTTCGTAGGCTTGATTAATTTCCTTAAAACGCTTTTCCGCTTCAGCCGACTTGTTTTTGTCCGGATGCCATTTAAGAGCCAATTTTCGATAAGCTTTTTTGATTTCTTCAGGGCTGGCCCCCTTTTCTAAACCTAGAATTTGATAATAGTCTTTGGCCATAAGTAAAATAGTATTTAGTATTTAGAATCTAGCAATGTAATTTATTTTAACAAAAAAGGCGCTCCTAAAAAGGGCGCCCTATTAATAAATTGGTAGGGGAAAGGTAAATTAATTAACTACTTCGCCTTCTTCAGCTTCCCCCTTATCATTTTCTTTATTTTTTGATTTGGCTGATCCCTTGGCTTGGTCGTCTTTATTTTTTTGAGCAGCTTGGTGAATTTTTTGGCCTAATTTTTGCCAGGTTTCCATTAATTGGTTAGTTTCTTTATCCAGCTCTTCTTTGGTGACCGATTCTTTTTCTAACAGTTTTTTAATTTTTTCAATTTGGCTTTTTAGGGTTTTTTGATCGTCTTTGCCCATTTTATCACCCAGGTCTTTTAAGTTTTTTTCTACGCTGAAGACCAAGTTGTCGGCTTTATTTTTGGCTTCAATTAGGGCTTTTTTATTTTGGTCTTCTTCTTCATGGGCTTTAGCTTCTTGGGTCATTTTTTCAATTTCTTCTTCTGACAAGCCGGTTGAACCTTTAATAGTAATATCTTGAGATTTGCCAGTAGCCTTGTCTTTGGCGGTAACGGTTAAAATTCCGTTAGAATCGATATCGAAAGTAATTTCAATTTGGGGTACGCCTCGAGGAGCTGGTGGTAGGCCATCAAGAATAAAACGGCCCAGAGATTTATTGTCAGTCGCCATTGGCCGCTCGCCTTGAACAACGTGAACTTCTACTTGGGTTTGGTTATCGGCGGCGGTGGAAAAAACTTGGGATTTACTAACTGGGATAGTAGTATTTCTTTCAATTAAAGGCGTCGCCACTCCGCCCAAAGTTTCCAAACCCAAGGTGAGTGGGGTAACATCTAGTAAAACTACATCTTTGACTTCACCAGCCAAAACCCCGCCCTGGACGGCGGCTCCCAGAGCCACTACCTCGTCAGGATTAACCGATTTATTAGGCTCTTTATCAAAGAATTTTTTGACTATTTGACGGATTTTGGGCATTCGAGTTTGACCGCCTACTAATAAAATCTCATCAATGTCGTCAACCTTAAGCTTGGCATCTTTTAGGGCGGCTTTGACTGGGGACAGAAGCCGATCTATCAGATCGTTGGTAATTTGTTCTAGTTTGGCTCTGGTTAAGGAAACGTTAAGATGAAGAGGGCCAGACTCTCCTTGAGTGATAAAGGGGAGGTTAATTTCGGTTTTTTGGGAAGAAGAAAGTTCAATTTTAGCTTTTTCGGCGGCATCTTTTATTCTTTGTTTGGCCTGGGAGTCGCTGGACAGGTCGATGCCCTGTTCCTTTTTAAATTCAGCTAAAACATATTCGATAATTTTTTGATTCCAGTCGTCTCCCCCCAGGTGGGTATCGCCGTTAGTGGAAAGGACCTCATAGACCCCATCACTGATTTCTAAAATAGAAATATCAAAGGTTCCCCCGCCTAAATCAAAAACAGCTACTTTCTCGGCCTTTTTTTTATCTAAACCATAAGCTAGAGCCGAAGCGGTTGGTTCGTTGATAATTCGGGCCACTTTTAAGCCAGCAATCTCGCCGGCCTCTTTGGTGGCTTGGCGTTGAGAATCATCAAAATAGGCCGGAACAGTAATAACGGCTTGGCCTACTTTTTCACCCAAATAGCTCTCAGCGTCTGCTCGGGCCTTTTGTAAAATTTTGGCCGAAATTTCTTGGGGGGTAAACTGTTTGCCATCTTCAGTTTCGACAACCGCCAAATCGTTTTTTCCTTTAACTACTTTGTAGGGGAGCCATTTTTTGTCCTTTTTGACGGAATCGGCATCAAAACGCTTGCCCATCAATCGCTTAATAGAAAAGAAAGTATTTTGGGGATTAATGATCATTTGCCTTTTGGCTGGTTCGCCAACCAAGCTTTTAGTGGGTTCAACCACAGAAGGAATAAGTCGGCCGCCTTCTTCAGTGGGGATAACGGTGGGTTTGCCTCCCTCCATAACGGCCACACAGGAGTTGGTGGTACCCAGATCAATGCCAATAATTTTTGCGCTTGTTTTGTCGGTCATAATTAATTCTTAGCAATAAGTTATCATGACTGCTAAAGAGTTGTCAAGAGCCATTTTTTCCTTGGCCAACCTTGACTTTGGCTGGACGAAGACATTTGCCTTGATATAAATAGCCAGGACAAGTTTCCTCAATAACTTTTTCTTTTTCTCCGGGTACCAATTCTTGGGCGTCCATGGTTTGGGCGTTGAATTTTTTGCCTTGACTGTCAACTTTTTCCACACCCTCGTTAGATAAAATTTTCCAAAACTGATCTCGAACCATGGACAGACCGGGATCAGAGATGCTTTGACAGGCTCGTTCTAAATCATCAAAAACAAACAGCAACTTGTCAATTAGAGCCTCATTGGCCGAATTGATCCAATTATTTTTTTCCCGATTAATTCTTTTTTCCAAATTATCATAATCAGCCAGAGCCCTTTTTAATTGTTCCTCTAATTTTTTAAGTTCTTGACGAAAATCTTGATCTTTTTTTGAATTTTTCTTGCTTTTTTCGGTTTTTTTCTTAACCATAATATTAAAAATTATTAATTTAAGGTTTTTAGTTAATTTTTAATGATTTAATGTCTGGGATTTGGAAATTGGGACTTGGGAATTGGAAATTTTTATTTCTTACTCTTGGCCAATTTCACTAATTAATCGGCCAAAATAATCAACTAAAGGAATAACTTGTTGGTATGGACAGCGGCTAGGGCCGACAATTCCCAAGATATAGTCTTTGGAGCCAAGCTTAATTTTAGTAAAAACAAAACCACAAGGCTCTAAGATTTCGTTGCCAAAATCATCCCCCAATAAAACGCTAACTCGAGCTTCGCCGTGAACTTGATTGGCTAATTTTTGCCAAAAAGAAACATCATCTAAAAGAGAAAGTAGGGCGTGGGTTAGGTCAATATCCCAAAATTCGGGGAAATCTAAAATATTAGCTACCCCCGACCAATTAAACTCTTGGTCCTTTTCTGATATCGCCAAAGCCATCGAACCGGTTAATCTGGCTAACTCACTAAGGGCTTCGTCAATTAATTTATTAACTTCTTGGCGATAATCCCAAACCCGCTCTTTTACCGTGACTTCTTGAGTAACGGGAACAGGCTTGGTTTCCAGAAGATTTTGAATATAAAACTTGAGCCCCATTGGGGTAGGGACTCGTCCGGCCGAAACATGAGGTTTTTTGATGAAGCCCTCCTCAGTTAAAACGGCCATTTCATTTCTAATGGTAGCCGGAGAAACTCCAAGGTTATATTTTTTTTCTACCGCATCAGAAGAAACGGGTTCGGCTGTTTCAATGTATTCTTCGATTAGAGCTTTCAAGATGGCAATTTGACGATTAGTTGGGGCCATATTTTTCTCGCCTTGATTAGCAAAACTATATCACGATTGCTAAGAAGATGTCAAGCTTGGCTGGTCCTTGCCAATCAAAACCAAAGGTCCGAAGCTGTTTAACCCTAAGGGTCGGATAGCTTCGGACCCTTAGAAAGAGCAATTTTGTCTATATTTTTCATTGACTAGGGAGCCTTTTTATGTTAGATTAGAGGGTGGTTTTGATAGCTTTTAATCGAATAACGAACAAGAAGGTTTAGAAAGTTAGACGGTTAATAGCGATAAAGAAAACTACCATTAGTAGTAGCGTTAGTTATTTTTTAAGAGAAGAAGTTGGTGGTGGGGAGAGCCCACCATTTTTTTTAATTTTTTATTAATTATTTATGGCCCAATTATCAAGAACAGAATTTTCTATTGCCGTTGCTGAGCTAGCTCGGGAAAGAAGTATTGACCCAGAGGTGGTTTTATTGAGTATTGAGGAGGCAATTTTAGCCGCCTTTGTCCGTGATGCCCAAGAAGAGGGTAGTTTTCATGAGGACTGGGAGTATCAGGTTAGTCTGGATAATAAAACTGGTGGAGTAAAAATTTATGGGTTTCCAGAAGAAAAACCGGACCAAAAGTTGGAAGTAACTCCGCCCGGTTTTGGCCGAATTGCTACTCAAACAGCCAAACAAGTTATTTTACAAAAAGTGCGTGAGGCAGAAAAATCGGCCATTATTGATGATTATAAAGACAAGGTGGGTTCGGTGACAATGGGAACAGTTATTCGCCAAGATGGTCGGAGGGTGGTTGTTGATATTGGTCGAACTTATGGGATTTTGCCTTTATCAGAGCAAATTCACGGCGAAGATTACTCGATTGGAGTTAAGCTTAACTTTTTAATTAAAGAAATTACCCAAAGCGAAGAAAGAGGGCGGCAAATTGTTCTTTCTCGGACAAGTTCGGATTTGGTTAAATCTCTTTTTCGTCGAGAAGTACCGGAAATTAACAACAACACGGTTGAAATTCGGGCTATCGCTCGTCAAGCCGGTGTTAGAACAAAGTTGGCGGTTTATTCTAATCGGCGGGGCGTTGATCCGGTGGGAGCTTGTGTTGGCCAAAAAGGAGTTCGAGTGGCCGAAGTTATTAAGGCTTTGGGAGGAGAAAAGGTTGATGTTATTCAGTTTTCTTCCGATCCGGAGAAATTGATTGCGGCGGCTCTTTTACCGGCCGAGGACTTAGTTATTGATCTTGATCAAGAAGAAAAAAAAGCTAAAGTTTCTGCTCCTGAGGACCAATTATCTTTGGCAATTGGCAAAGATGGTCAAAACGTTCGTTTGGCCAGTCAATTAACTGATTTTGAGATTGACATCGACTCCTCAGCCTTGCCTGAAAAAAAGACCAAAAAGGCTGATAAAAAATCCGCTGATGAGTCCGCTAATGAAACGGCTGATGAGGCTAAAGAAACCAAAAAAAATAAAAAAGCCAAGAAGACTAAAAAGAAAAAGCCTGATCAAGACAAAAAGCCTGATCAAGACAAAAAGCAGTCTGGAAAAGATGAATAAAGGCAAGAATTTTCTAATTAGCCAGATTTTCGAAAACAATTTATTAATTAATATTTATGGTCAAGAAAAAGACAAATTCCTCCACCCCTTCTCGCCCCCCTGTCGTTACCCTAATGGGGCACATTGATCATGGTAAAACATCTCTTTTAGATCGGATTCGTCAAAGCAAACTGCAAGACAAGGAGGCTGGTGGTATTACCCAGCACGTTGGTGCTTATCAGATTGTTTTCAATGATCAAAAAATTACTTTTATTGATACTCCTGGTCACAAGGTTTTTGAGAAAATGAGGGCCCAAGGAGCTAAAATTACCGATTTAGTTGTTTTGGTTATTGCCGCCGATGAGGGAATTAAGCCTCAAACCAAAGAATGTCTTGACCATATAAAAAGTGCCGGTGTACCCTTTCTAATTGCCCTAAACAAGATGGATTTACCCAATGCCAATCAAGAAGAAGTTAAAAATAAATTAACCCAATTTGGGATTGTTGCTGAGGATCGAGGTGGAGATATTGTTTTGGTGCCCGTTTCGGCCAAAACTGGGGAAGGAATTGACGAACTTTTAGAAATGATTGTCCTGCTTTCTCAAATGAATGAACTTGACTATCAACCCCAGAAGCCGTTTCAAGGAGTGGTACTTGAATCTGGTCTTGATGTCAAAAGAGGGATGCTAGTAACAGCGATTGTTAAGCAGGGCAAGCTATTGGTTGGTCAGAAATTAGTTGCCGAAGAAGAGGAGGCTAAGGTTCGGGCCCTTTTTGATGATTCTGGTCAGCCAATTAAAGAGGCCCTTATTAGTCAGCCGGTATCAATTTTGGGTTTTACCAAACCCTTGGCGGCGGGAAGCTTAATTTCTGATCCTGCCCTTGAAGTAGGCAAATCGGATCGTCCCTTTTTAAAGGAAGTCTCCGCTGATCAAGAAGAAAAGACCCTATTAAGATTAGTTGTTAAGGCCGATACTCAAGGAACTCTGGAGGCATTGATTAATTCAATCCCCCAGAAGAAAATCTCTATAATTGAAAGTGGAGTCGGTGACATTAATGATTCTGATGTTTTCTTTGCTTCTTCAGGTGGGGCGGAAATTATTGGTTTTAATGTTTCTCTTTCTCGGCGAGTGGCTGATTTGGCTGAAGCCGAAGAAGTTGATGTCCAGACGGAAGAAATAATTTATGAGCTACTTCAGTCTATTGAAGAAAAGTTGAAAGCTTTGGAAACAATCGAAGAGGAGAAAAAAATTCTCGGTCAAGCAGAAATTATTGCCGATTTTACCGTTCCTGATGGCCGAGTGGCAGGAGCTAAAGTTATTTTAGGTGAAATTGAAAAAGGAACCAGAGTAACAATTATTAACCAGGGAGGGAAGAAGAAAAAAACTAAAATTGTTTCTTTACAACAGGGATCGAAGAAAATTGACCGTGTCAAAAAAGGCCAAGAGTTTGGGGCAACATTTTCTCCGGCCGTTGATTTTAAGATTGGCGATATGATAAAATATCAGCAAGATTAAAGTTTGATTCACTATATTGATGAATAAAAAAAGTTATCCACTTTCTGATCTCAATGCTTGGTTAAGCCAGGTTGAAGAGATTAAGATTTTGCTTCCCCAAAAGCCTCGTTTAGATCAGGTGGCCGCTGCCGCTGCTCTTTCTGATTCATTAAATAAAAGTGGTAAAAAAACTCAGGTTCTTTGTCCCCGATCATTGACAGTCGAGTTTAGTCAAGTTATTGGTGTTGACAAAATCACCGATCAGGCGGAAGGAAGAAGCTTTATTATTAATATTAATTATCCTTTAAAAAATATTGAGAAAATTAATTGGGATGATCAAGAAGAAGAACGGGTTAGTTTGGTAATTGAACCAAAAACCCAGGCTCCGGCTATTAGCCAGGATCTAGTCAAGTTTAAAAAAGGCGATGGCCAAATTAATAATATTATTGCTTTGGGTTTTTCTTCTCGAGCCCAGCTTGATCAAGCCATTCAGTCTGTGGGAGCCAAAGATATTCCTAATAATTTAAACTTGATTAACATTAACATTGACCAGGCGGAGTTTTTTGGTCAAATTAAGTTAATTGATACTGAGGCCTTCTCTTTTTCCGAGGTTGTTGCTGGGGTTATTGAAGGTCTATCGTTGTCTTTTGGATCAGAGGCGGCCCAGAATTTATTATTGGGGCTTCAAGCGGCCACTAATTCTTTTTCTCTTTCGGAAATTGGTCCTGGTCCTTTTGAAGCGGCGGCTTTTTGTCTGAGGGCTGGCGGTCAACTTAAAGATAAAGAAGTCAGTCAAAGTCAAGAAAAGCAAAAAGAGCCAGGCCGTTTTAATAAGCCCAAAATTTATCGAGGCAGCGGTCAATAAAGTGATGAAAAAATTGCCTCTTGTTTTTTTCCCCATTAAGGTGTTAGAATAAGAACGATTAAAAAGGATAAAAAAAATCAAGTCCACTTAAAATGTCTTTAAAAAAAGAGGAAAAAGAGAAGATTATTAAAGAGTTTGCGGTTGAAAAAGGTGATACTGGTTCTCCCGAGATTCAAGTTGCTCTCTTAACCGCCCAAATCAACAAGTTGGCTGATCATTTGAAAGAACACAAAAAAGACGTTCATTCTCGTCGAGGCTTGCTTTCGATGGTCTCTAAAAGACGTCGATTATTAAACTATCTGTCTAACCGTTATCAAAAACGCTATCAAGGATTAATCAAAAAATTAGAATTAAAAAGATAAACTTAAGGATTGTTTCCCCAAGGACCTTCCAAATAAAGAATTTCCCTTGGCCAAATCCCTCTTGTTATTAAAAATTATTCGAAGTTTAAAGAACAAACATTATTATGACCAAAGTTATTAAAAAAGAAATCAAATTAGGTGGTCGGTCCCTAAGCTTAGAAGTGGGGCGTTTTGCTCCTCAAGCCGATATGGCGGTTTTGGCCCAATATGGCGATACTTGTGTTTTAGCAACAGTAGTTACCGGTAGGGAGAAGCCGGAATTGGGTTATTTTCCCCTAACCGTTGATTATTTAGAAAAGCTTTATGCCGGTGGTCGTATTAAGGGTAGTCGTTGGGTAAAGCGTGAGGGCCGCCCTTCCGATGAGGCGGTTTTGGCAGGGCGCTTAATTGATCGTTCTATTAGACCATTTTTCCCTGAAGGCTATTTGAATGAGACACATATTGTTATTACTGTTTTGTCAGTTGATGGACAAAATGATCCGGTTTTGCTGGGAGCAATTGCCTCTTTTACTGCTTTAACCTTTTCACCAGCCCCCTGGCAAGGACCATTAGGAATTGTTGGTGTTGGTCAAGATGAAAAGGGAGAGCTAATTCTTAACCCTACTACTGATCAAAAAGAGAAGTCGGCCCTAGATTTAATTGTGGCTGGTACCGATAAGAGAGCGGTTATGATTGAGGCAGAAGGCAACCAAGTTAAAGAAGAAACCGTTGATTCAGCGATTGATTTTGCTATGAAAGGCAATGGCAAATTGATAGACTTTATTGTCGATATGGGTAAAGAGGCGGGTAAAGATAAGGTTACTTTCAAACCGACCGAAAACAAGGTTTTGGAAGAAGAAGTTTCCCGCTTTGCAAGCAAAGATCTATCGGCAATTTTTGAAAAGAAGGGGAATTGCTTAGATCATTTATCAGCCATTAAAGAGGCAGCCATTGATCATTTTCAAGATGACGATTCCAAAGAGGTTGGCAAGATAGTTGAAAAACTCTTTAAGAAAGCGATTAAGAAACGTCTTCTAAAAGGGCTTCGTCCTGATGGCCGAAAGACAGACGAGGTTCGGCCAATTAGTGCTGAGATCGATCTTTTGCCTCGGACTCACGGTAGTTCTCTTTTCAAAAGAGGCCAAACTCATGTTTTGAATATTGCTACTTTGGGGCCATTATCTTTGGGTCAAATGATTGAAAGCCCTGAGGGTGAAGAAGAAAAACGCTATATTCATCATTATTCTATGCCTCCCTTTACTGTTGGTGAAGCCGGCTTTATGCGTGGTCCGGGTAGAAGAGAAATTGGCCATGGCGCTTTGGCTGAAAAAGCCCTGTTGCCGGTTATTCCTTCGGAGGAAGATTTTCCTTACACGATTCTTTTGGTTTCTGAAGTGATGTCTTCCAATGGTTCCACTTCGATGGCTTCAGTTTGCTCCTCATCTTTGTCACTAATGGATGCCGGAGTTCCCATTTCTGATCCTGTAGCCGGAATTGCTATTGGTATCGTTACCGATAAGAAGGGTGACAAAGAAGAGTATCAACTTTTGACAGATATCGCCGGAGTTGAAGACTTTAATGGTGAAATGGACTTTAAAGTAGCCGGGACCGATAAGGGGATTACGGCAATTCAGCTAGATGTTAAAAACAAGGGCCTAACTTCTCAAATGGTGACCGAGACTTTGACAGCGGCCAAAAAGGCTCGAGGGGAAATTTTATCAGCGATGAATAAAGTTATTGACAAGTCCCATAAAAAACTTTCCCAATGGGCGCCCAAAGTCGACATGATTACTGTTGACAAAGAAAAAATTGGCGAAATTATTGGGCCGGGCGGGCGAATGATTAAACAGATTAGTAAAGAAACAGATTGTGAGATAAATGTCGAAGATGATGGCAAAGTAAGCATTATTGGTAATGACCGAGAGTCGATTAAAAAAGCCCTTGATTGGATTGAGGGGTTGGTTCGAGAGGTAGAGCCGGGAGAAATTTTCGAAGGGACAGTGGAACGAATTGAGCCTTTTGGGGCCTTTGTTAACATTTTACCCAATCGAGACGGTCTGGTTCATATTTCTAATATGGCCTCAGGCTATGTTAAAGATCCTCATGATGTTGTTTCTATTGGTGATAAAGTTAAGGTTAAGGTTATTAAAGTTGACGAGAGAGATAGAATTAATTTGACCATGGTTTTAGATGATAATGGTTCTTCGGGGGAAAATAATCGAAATAAGTCAAGTTCAAAAAATACCGGCTCTGGCAAAAAAAAATCAAATAACCGCAATCAAAAAAAATCAAAAAAAACCGCTGAATTTGATCGTTTTTCCCACTTTAGAAAGCGATAAGACCCCCATTTTAGCCTTGATAGATCCTGGATCTGGTAAGCCATTTTCTACCAAAGTTTTGTGATAAGATTGAAATAATGACGGAGAAAAAAGTTGACGCCAAGATTAAAGGAATTGAGCAATTAAAGGAAAAGATTTCTCAAAATAAGCTTCCCGAAAATTTAGAAGAAAAAGCTCTCTCTTTAGTAGAAAGGTTAAAGGCTTCTCTTGCCTTCGGTGGTTTTTTAGAAGAATATGACAATATTGCCACTTACATTGATTGGATTACTAATTTGCCTTGGCGGGCAAAAACCGAAGATCGGCTTGATTTATCTCGTGCTAAAGAAGTTTTAGATAGCCACCATTATGGATTGGAAGAGATTAAAAATCGAGTTTTAGAGTATTTGGCCGTGATGAAATTGAAAAAGGACCAAAATAAGATTGCCAGGGCCCCTATTTTATGTTTGGTAGGATTAGTGGGGACAGGCAAAACTACCTTGGCCGCTTCGATTGCCGAAACTATGGGCAGGAAGATGATTCGGATTCCTTTCGGAGGAATTGAAAGACCTTTTTATCTTCGTGGTCAACCCCGAAGCCTGCCTCAGGCTGAACCGGGGCAAATTATTAAGGGCTTAAAAAGAGTAAAAGTTAAGAATCCAATTATTTTGTTGGATGAAATTGATCGGATTGGTCAAGAGTCAAGAAGCTCGATTATGGGTGTTTTACTTGGTCTTCTTGATCCGGAGCAAAACAACGCTTTTTTAGATTATTATCTTGATTATCCTTTTGATTTATCGGAGGCCTTTTTTATTGCCACTTGCAATAATACCACCAATATTTCTCAAGCGGTTTTAGATCGCTTAGAAACAATTACCATGCCCTCTTATTCTGATCAAGAAAAAATTATTATTGCTCAAAAATATCTTTTTCCTCGGGCCCTAAAAGAAGCTGGCTTAAAAAAGAATCAACTAACAGTTGAAGACTCTTTGTGGCCTAAAATTGTTCGTCCCCTAGGCTATGATGCTGGAGTCAGGACTTTAAAAAGAAACATTGACAGTGTTTGTCGTCAAGTTGCTAAACAAATTGTTTTGAAAGAAAAAGAAAAAGTTATTATTAGTCAGGATAATATTGATCAATATTTATCATCATGGTAGAAAACAAAAAAGAAGCTTTAGATAAAGTGGCCCAAATGGTCGAGGAATGTCAGCGTTGCCCTCTTTATAAAACAGCCAATAAGTCGGTTCCTGGCCAGGGTAATCCTGAGGCTCAAGTTTTTTTTATTGGCGAAGCACCGGGTTTTAATGAAGACCAAACAGGAATACCGTTTTGCGGTCGAGCGGGAAAATTGTTGGATCAGCTTTTGGAATTGGCCGGGCTAAGCCGGGAAGAAGTTTTTATTGCTAATATGTTGCGTCATCGTCCGCCCAATAACCGTGATCCAGAAAAAGAAGAAATTGCTGCTTGCCGGCCCTTTCTTTATCGCCAGATTGAGGTAATTGATCCTAAAATTATTGTTACTCTAGGGCGATTTTCGATGGAAAAGTTTTTACCCGGCAGCATGATTTCTCAAGTTCATGGTCAACCTCGATTTGCTGATTATGGCAATAAGGAGTATATTGTTTATCCAATGTATCATCCGGCGGCGTCGTTAAGAAATGGTAAAATAAAAGCCTTGGAAGAAGAAGACTTTGTTAATTTAGGCAAGTTTTTGCTTAAACTAAATCAAGCCCAGGACAAGGAGGGCCAAACAGTCAGTGAAAACAAAGCCAGAGAAAAAGAACAAATGAAGTTAATTTAAAAAAAAGATTATGAATAAAAAAACAAAAAACAATCAGTCAAACCAGTTAAAGATAGTTTCTTTGGGGGGCTTTGGTTTGGTGACTAAAAACATGTTTGTTTATGAAACCCCCAAAGACATCCTAATTGTTGACTGCGGGATTGGTTTTCCTGATGAAGAAATGTTGGGGGTAGATTTAGTTATTCCTGATATTAGTTATTTAAAAAATAAAAAAGACAAGATTCGCGGCATTATTATTTCCCATGGTCACGAAGATCACTTTGGGGCTCTGCCCTTTTTGTTACCTCAATTGCCCAAGGTGCCAGTTTTTGCTTCAAAACTGGCTTTGGCCATTGCTGAGAGGAAATTAAAAGAAAATCGAATTAAGGCTGATTTACGTTTAATTGATAGAAAAAGAACTCTAAAATTGGGTGATTTTGAAATTGATTTTATTCAGGTTACTCATTCTGTTCCAGAGGCCCAGCACATGTTTATTAAAACCCCCCATGGCAACATTTATCACGGTTCTGATTTTAAGTTCGATTGGACCCCAATTGATAAAACTAAAATTGAAGTAGAAAAGATGGTTAAAGCTTCTGAACGGGGGGTAGATTTAATGCTTTCTGATTGCCTGCGCTCGGAAAGAGAGGGTTATACCGATTCAGAACAGGCCTTAACAGAGATTTTCGAAAGAGAAATTGCCAAGGCCGAAGGAAGGTTCATTGTTACCACCATGTCTTCTAATATTAGCCGGTTGAAAACTGCTATAGATGTTTCCCGGGCTTCTGGTCGGAAAATTGCCTTAGTGGGTCGGTCTATTATTGAAATTGTTAAAGTTGGGCGAAGATTGGGTTATCTTGATTTGCCCAAAGAAGACGAAATAAATTTGAGGAAAGTTAATAATTATCCTGACGAGAAAATTACTCTTTTGGTAGCTGGTTCTCAGGCCCAAAGCGGTTCTTCATTAGATCGTATTGCTTCTCAAACCCATCACAACATTAAAATAAAGCCAAAAGATTTTGTTGTTTTTTCTACTGATTATATTCCTGGCAATGAGTCGTCGATTCAAACGGCCATTGATTTGCTAATGCGTCAAGGCGCTCAAGTGTCTTATATGGATATTTCTGAGGATTTGCATGTTTCTGGTCATGGGGCTCGGGGAGATTTGGCCCTTTTGATTAATTTGGTTAAACCTAAATTCTTGCTTCCTATCGGGGGCGGTTTTCGTCAAATGAAGCAATATTCTCTTTTGGCCCAAAGAATAGGCTATCAGGAGAATAAGATTCTTTTGCCTTCCTCTGGCGATGTAATTGAGGTTGATCAGGGGAAAGCCAGTATTACCGGCCGATTTGAGGCTCGAGATGTTATGGTTGACGGCTTAGGGGTTGGCGATGTTGGCAACGTTGTTTTAAGAGATCGAGAGATTCTGTCGCGAGAAGGGGTGGTTTCGGCGGTGGTTATGTTGGACAAAAACAAAATGCGAACCATAGAAGAACCGGAAGTATTAAGTCGAGGCTTTGTTTATGGTCAAATAAAAGATGGCAAAGAGATTCTTTCTTTGGCTCAGAAAGAAATTAGCCGAATTGTTAATGGGGCCAGAAAAGGAATAAGCACCCGCGATTTAAAAGTAGCCATTCAAGATTCCTTGGAGAAGTTTTTTTATTCTACTACCGGTCGTCGGCCGATGGTATTATTGACCATTATTGAAGCCTAAAATTAGTTGACGGTTAAAAATTTGGAATAGCGAATCTACAGTTTGCTAGTCCAGTTCCTTTCGGAGTAGCGCAATTTATTGCGCGCTGGTTTTGGCGCGGACTAAAGTCCGCTGCTTCGAATCAAAAAAAGCAATTTAACAATGAATTTTATTAGAAATTTTTAAAGGTGTATTATTCTCATCTTTTTGGCAAGACCACTAAGACTGCTCCTCGGGGAGCCAAATTAACCAGTCACAAACTTCTTTATCGAGGTGGCTTTATTCGGCAAAGCGCGGCTGGCTATTATTATTTTCTTCCTCTTGGGTGGCGAGTTCACCAAAAAATTGAGGATTTAATTCGCCGGGAAATGAATCGGACCGGGGCCCAAGAAATGCTTTCCCCGACTCTTCATCCGCTTGAATTATGGCAGGAGACCAATCGAACCGACTCGGTTGCCTTTGAGCTAATGACGGTTAAAAGTCGAACCGGAGCTCAGTTTGCTTTAGGCGGAACAGCCGAGGAAATGTTTGTTGATTTGGTCAGGAGAATGAATCTTTCTTATCGAGATTTACCCTTTAATATTTATCAATTTTCTACCAAGTTTCGTGACGAACTACGTTCTCGAGGCGGATTGCTGCGAGTTAGAGAATTCATTATGAAAGACGCTTATTCTTTTGATCGAAATCAAGAAGAATTTGAGAAAGAATATCAAAAAATGAAAGAAGCCTATCAGGCAATTTTTGCTAAATTAGGTTTGTCTACTCTGGTTGTCGAGGCTGATAGCGGTTATATTGGCGGCGATTATTGTCACGAATTTATTTATCCTTCCTCTGTCGGTGAAGATGAAGTTTTTGCTTGTTCTCATTGTGATTATCAGGCCAACAAAGATCGAGCCGAATTTGTTCGTCAAGAAAAAAACCCTGAGGAAAAAATAAAGCCGTTAAAGATTGTCGATCAACCCGAATGGGTGGAAACTATGGATGACAATCTTAAGCACTATGGTGAACCCCGATGGCGCTATTTAAAAAATGTAGTTTATAAAGATAGCCAGGGCCGGCTGATTATTGCTTCTCTAAGAGGAGATCAAGAGGTTAACGAAACTAAGTTAAAACGGGTTTTGGATATTAACAACCTGGTTTCTGCCGAAGATAAAGATTTAGAAGCCCTAGGGACTCGTCATGGCTGGGTTCATTCTTGGGGCCATGAAGGGGTAGTTTATGTTGGTGATTTGGGGTTAAAGTCAGTTAAAAATTTTATTGGTGGGCAAAAAGAAAAAACCACCGATTCAATTAATGTTAATTATGGTCGCGATTTTGAGTACCCAATTTTGGCCGATATTGTTGATGCTGGCCAGGGAGATGTTTGTCCTCGTTGTCGAGAGGGAAAACTTGAAAAAAAGACGGGCATTGAAGTGGGACACATTTTTCAATTAGGCCACCACTATACTAAATTAATGAAGAGGGCCAATTTTGTTGATGAGGATGGTCAAGAAAAACCTTTTTACATGGGTTGTTATGGTATTGGCTTAGGGCGAACTTTGGCGACGGTGGTCGAGGCTCATCATGACGACAAGGGGATTATTTGGCCTAAAAGTATTGCCCCGTTTCATGTTTACTTAATTGTTTTGGGTAAAAATGAAGATAAGGGGGAAGGGGTTTATCAAAAGTTAACCAAAGATGGTTTTGAGGTTTTGTATGATAACCGAGATAAAGTTTTGGCGGGAGAAAAATTTGCTGACGCTGATCTTATTGGCACCCCGGTTCGCTTGGTGGTTTCTGATAAGACAGGCGATAAGATAGAGTGGAAAGAAAGGAACCAAAAGAAAACCGAACTACTTCAGTATGATGAAGTAACAAAAAGATTAGAGAAGATTTTTAGATAACCCCTAAAGGGGCGGTTGTCATTCTGGGCCTTTTGTTGTTTTGTCATTCTGAGGGTACTCCCGAAGAATCCCGTCCGGGAAGGCAACCAACGAACGAGATCCTTCGCCGGAGGCTCAGGATGACGGGGGCGGAGGAGGTCCTCAGGATGGTAGGCTTTTCTTTCCGTCATTCTGCCCGCCCGCTAATGCCTGAGCGTAGCAATGGCAGGCGGGGAGGGTACTCCCGAAGAATCCCGTTCAAGCAAACAATGTAACCCGCTCATTACTGTTATAGATTTAGGTCCTAGGCCCCCGGCTCACACTTTTTTTTGGGAAAGAGAAAAACAGTTTCTTTCCCCCCCCTTTTTCCTCCGCTCTTGCCAAACTGCCCCTATTGGTTATAAGATGTAATCAGATTATGGCTAAACGAGGTCGTCCTAAAAAGAAAACTCTTGGCTTTCCCATAAAGAAGAATACTTTATCGTCAGTCTTGGCGATTATTTTTATTAGCCTAGCTCTTTTAGTTTTAGTTTCTTTTTCTCGACGAGTGCCCACCCTGACGACTATTAATCAAAAATTAATTGATGTTTTTGGTTGGACCGCTTTTTTATTTTCTTTTGTTTTATTATCTTTTGGACTTGTTCTTTCCGGTCTTAAAAATTCTTGGGCCAGCCCTAATGTTTTGATTGGAGCCGTTACCTTTTTTGTTTGTTTATTGGGCTTGGGGCAAACCGGGTCGGTCGGTTCTTTTTTAAGATCTTGGTTGTCAGGCTATATTGGCAGAATCGGTTCGATGTCGGCCTATTTGGCTGGCAGCTTGATTGGTATTATTATTTTGTTTGATACCTCTATTGAGGGCATTGTCAATAATATTGCTCGGGTTTTTTCGACAATAAAGGGCTTTTTTGTTGAAGAAGAGGAAAAAACCGCTTCTGCTCGCTCTTATTCTTCTGATGAAGAAAATTTTTCTTCGAAGAAAAAGCAAAAAAGCAAAAACCTTAAAATTATTAATCGAGCCCAAAAAGAAAAAGATAAGGCTAGCAAGTCGGATAAACCGAAAAGCAAAAAAAAGGTGGAGGAAGAAACAGCTTTAATTCAAATTCCTGGCGCCAGAGGAGATGTTTGGCGTTATCCTAATTTGGGTTTGCTAAGCGATAAGCCGGGAGGCAAAGCTGATCGGGGCAATGTCAATAAGAACGCCAACATCATCGAGGAAACCCTGGATTCTTTTGGGATTTCAGCTCGAGTAGTCGAGGTTAATCCCGGTCCGGCGGTAACTCAATATGCTATTAAAGTTGCTCTAGGAACCAAGCTTTCTAAAATAACTGGCCTTTCTGACAACTTAGCTTCTGCTCTAGCTTCGCCAACCGGTCAAATTCGTATTGAGGCCCCAATTCCTGGCCGCTCTTTGGCTGGTATTGAGTTGCCCAATCGGTCTCCCGAAATTGTTACTCTGAAAGAAATGCTTTTGTCTGATAAAATGCGCCAGGAAAAGTCAAAACTGGCAGTGCCCTTAGGTTTGGGGGTTTCTGGTGAGCCGATTGTTGGTCGATTTGATAAAATGCCCCATGTTTTAATTGCCGGGCAAACCGGTTCTGGTAAAAGTGTTTTATTAAATTCCTGGATTGCTTCTCTTCTTTTTCGAACCACTCCTGAAGAGGTCAAATTAATTTTGGTTGATCCTAAAAGAGTGGAACTATCTGTTTATGAAGGAATACCTCATTTGAAGTCATCGGTTATTGTTGATCCTAAAAATGTTATTTCTGCTCTTGAGTGGGCAGTGGGAGAAATGGAAGATCGTTATAAAAAATTTTCTAAAGCTGGGGCTAGAAACATTGATTCTTATAATCAAAAATCAGGTTTTGCCGCTATGCCCTATTTGGTTATTGTTATTGATGAGTTAGCCGATATTATGCTTTTTGCTCCTTCCGATGTTGAAGAGAGAATTTGTCGTTTAGCCCAAATGGCCAGAGCGACCGGGATTCATTTGGTTGTTGCTACTCAGCGTCCTTCAGTTGATGTTTTAACGGGTTTAATTAAAGCTAATATTCCCTGTCGAATTTCTTGTGCGGTTACTTCATCGGTTGATTCTCGGGTAATCTTAGATTCTCCGGGAGCAGAAAAACTTCTTGGTCGGGGCGATATGCTTTATTTACCGCCTGACCAGGCTAAACCTCATCGGATTCAGGGCGCTTTTGTTAGTGAAAAAGAAATTAAAAAATTAGTCGATTTTTTAAAGGATACGGGGGTAGAACCAGTTTATACAGAGGAAGTTCTAGAAACACCGGTAAAAACTGACTCTCGAGGTCGAGTTCAGGTTGGTGATGATCGAGACGAACTTTTTGAAGAAGCCATTGAAGTAATTTATAAACGCAACCGAGCTTCTTCTTCGCTCCTAATGCGTCGGCTTCAAATTGGTTATGCTCGGTCGGCTCGAATTTTAGATGAACTAGAAGCGGCTGGTATTATTGGTCCTCCAGAAGGTTCTAAGCCTCGAGAGATGTTAATTGATACTCTTGAGGAAGCCAAAAAAGCCGGTGGTTTATCTTCTTAATTAAGGCAGAAAGACTTTTTTGTTTATTAAGATCTTATTATGAGAACAGTTGGAGAAATTTTGTGCCAAGAACGCCAAAAGCAAGATAAAAAAATTATCGATTTGGCTAAAAAAATAAAGGTTCGAGAAGAGTATTTGCGAGCTCTAGAAAAAGATGATTATGGGGCTATTCCAGGTGGCGCGCCCATTATTACCGGTGTTTTATCAGCCTATTCTCAAACCCTAGGGTTGGATACTATTAAAATGAGTGCTATTTTTCGTCGTGACTATGAGGGTAATCCGACTTCGGTTTTACCGAAGGAACTGCAAGGCGAGAACAATGCTTGGACACCAGCTCATACCATTGGCGCCGCTAGTATAATTTTAATTATCCTGGCCGGTTTTTTTTATTATTCTCGCTCTTTTCTTCTCGATGGGCCTCCGGTCTTAAAACTTAAGTCCCCTCGAGAAGGAGAAGTCATTATTGGTCAAGAGGTTGTTGTTCAGGGCCGGGTAAGGCGAGGCGATGTTGTGGCTGTTAACGGGGAAAAGATTTTGTTAGAAGAAAATGGTTCCTTCAAGACAACCATTGATTGTCAACAAGGAGAGAATTTGCTTTTAATTGAGGCCGCCAACCCCAAAGGAGAAGAAGGACAGTTAACCAGAAGGTTTGTCTGTCAGGAAGAGTAGAGAATTAAATTTCCAATTTCCAATTTCCAATTTTCAATAAATTTTCAATTTTTCAATTACCCAATCGTTACCAAAACGTTGATTTGGATATTTACCAAATCATGCCCAATCATATTCATGGGATTATTGTGATTAATAATGACGGGCGGACACATGGGTCCGCCCCTACGGGGGGAAACGACAACAAAACACAACATACGGTAGGGGCGCCCTTTGTGGGCGCCCGAAAAAACTCCGAAAAGGGTTGGAGTAGCGCACTTTAGTGCGCGCCAGTTGGGGAAATTGGGGTTTTTCTTAGAATAATCCACCAAAGACGGATAGGTTAGAGCAATTAGGTTAATTAGAATAATTATTTTTGCTCTCTTCCTAGACGAAACCCTTTTCATGCTTTATTATTAAAGGTAATGTTTAGCGCGATTCAAATTCTGCTAATGGTGGTTGTTTTGGTTCTTACGGCTTTGTCTGTTTTTTTGGGTTTTCAGGTTTTTGGCTTGATTAAACAATTGCGGCAAGCCGCCAAGGCTTTTCAATTATTTTTGAAAAAACAAAATCAGGATAATTTTTTTGCCGAATCATCTTTTGATTCTAATCAGAAGCAGGAAAAAGAGTCTAAAGAAAAAAACGCTAAGCCTCCGGTTTCAGTTGGCCTGTCTTCTAAGATAAAACCAGATTCTTCTTCACGATCTTTTTATCGCAACGGCCGCAATCTGTCTTAAAAGACCACCTCCCCCTTTTCCACCCCCGAGGTGGACTATTTTGTTTTGGATTGATTTTTGTCATATAATCAAGATCAAGATGAAGGCTCGAGAAATTCAAGAAAAATTTTTGCACTTTTTTGTTGACCACGATCATCAAATTATGCCGCAAATTCCTCTAGTGCCGGAAAACGACCCTACTCTATTATTTACTTCGGCTGGCATGGTGGCCTTTAAGCCTTATTTTTTGGGTTTAGAAAAACCCCCCCATTCACGATTAGTTAATGTTCAACGGTGTTTGCGGACAACGGACATTAAAAAAGTCGGTCAAAATGCTCGAACCCTGTCTTTTTTTGAAATGCTCGGTTCTTGGTCAATTGGTGATTATTTTAAAGAAGAGGCAATTAATTTGGCCTGGGAATTTTTGACGAAGGTTTTAGATTTTCCTCCCGATAAACTTTGGGCTACCTATTTTGCCTCTGATTCCAAACATCCTCAAATTCTCGCTGATAAAGATTCGGCTCAATTTTGGCAATTAGCGGGTATGAAACCTGACCATATTGTCGGCTTAGGCTATAAAGATAATTTTTGGCGGGCAGGGAAGGTTGGCCCTTGTGGTCCCTCAACTGAAGTTTATCTTGATCGAGGGCCAAATTTTGGCTGTGGTCAAAAAACTTGCCGGCCCGGTTGCGATTGCGATCGATTTTTAGAAATTTGGAATGCGGGAGTATTTATGCAATATGAACAAACCCCAAAGGGCCAATATCAGCCATTGCCTTTTAATAGTGTTGATACTGGGGCGGGCTTGGAGCGTTTGGCAATGGTTTTACAGAACAAGAACAGTGTTTTTGCTACTGATCTTTTTGCTCCCTTGGTTGCCAAGATTGCCAGCTTGTCTGGGATAAATTATGACCAAGATGAACAGTTAGTCCGGTTTGTTAATCTTATTGCCGATCATGTTCGGGCCAGTGTTTTTTTGATTGCCGATGGTGTTTTGCCGGGCAATCAAGAACAGGGTTATATTTTGCGGCGTCTGATTAGGCGTTCGGTTGATGCCGCTGATAAAATTGATTTACCCAATCTTGATGGCTTAACTCCGGTCATTGTTGATCAGTATCAATCGGCTTATCCCCACCTGGCTAGAGAAAAAGAAAATCTTGATCAGATTTTATCAGCAGAAGAGCAAGCCTATCGTCAGGCGATTAATCGAGGCAAAAAAGAAATTATTTCTTTGGCCAAGAAGAAGAAAAAACAAGCCCGCCCGGTTTCCGGTGAGGAAATTTTTTATTTTACTCAAACTTTTGGTCTTCGGCCCGGTCTAGTTCAAGAAGAATTTACCAAGCAATCGATTGCTATTTCCGATCAGGTTGACCAGGAGTTGGCTCAGGCTAAAAAAGATCATCAAGAGAAATCCCGTTCTGATAAAAAATTTAAAGGGGGCTTGGCTGATGATTCCGATAAGGTGATTGCCTACCATACGGCCACCCACCTTTTGCATCAGGCCCTAAGAGAGGTTTTGGGTAAGCACGTTCATCAAACCGGCTCAAACATTACTAGCCAACGGCTGCGTTTTGATTTTACTCATCCCAAGGCTTTAACCAAAGAAGAAATAAAACAAATTGAAAAGGTGGTTAACCAACAAATAAAGGCTGATTTGCCGATTACCTTTAAGGAAATGTCTTTATCAAAGGCTCAAGAGGAGGGGGCTTTAGCTTTTTTTGCTGATCGTTATCACCAAGAAAAGGTTCGAGTTTATAAAATTGGTGATTTCTCCCAAGAGGTTTGTGGTGGTCCTCATCTTGAAAAAACCGGCCAGATGGGCCGGTTTGTTATTACTAAAGAAAAGTCTGTTGGTTCCGGGAAAAGAAGGATTTATGGTATTCTAGAAGAGGATTAGTATTTTTGGGCTTTTTAAATCTGCCCTAGGAAAAAGCTTTATGAGTCAGAAGAAAATTTTTTTGGCGGTTGCCATTAGCATTGATCGGGTTAGAGTTGTTTTTTGGACTTATTCTAATCGACAAGGTCCAGAATCAATTGATTTTTTAGCCAAGGGTGGCGAAGAGGTCTACCTCGATCAAGAAGAGCTGTTATCGGCCGTTGAGGCTAGTTATAAAGAAGCTTGGTCTCTATTGCCTGAAGATAAGCGTCATTTGTCCGATCGAGCTCCAGTTGTTTTTGCTGTTCCTCAATATTGGGTGGATGAATCCGACCAAATCAATAAAGAGTTTTCCGGTCTTTTAAAAAAGATTATTAATCGTCTTCAAGGCCAGTCTTTGGGTTTTGTTCCGGAAGGGGAGTTGCTTCTTGCCTATTTTAAAAACCAGGAAGATGACAGCCTGGTTAATTTAGTAGCAATTTCTGTTGGTGAAGAAAAGTTAGTTGTTTTTCCTATCATCCGCGGTCAAATTTTAGGAGTTGAGGTAGTTGAAAGAAGTGAAAGTGTCGCCCTGGACTTGGAAGAGGGCTTGGCTCGTTTTGATTTTAATCAGCCTTTTCCGCCGCGAATTCTACTTTTGGGCCAAGAAGATTTGGACACAGTTCGAGGCGACTTCTTAGCTTATCCTTGGGTGGAAACAGAACCCAAACCGCTTTTTGCCCATTTGCCCAAAGTGGACACCTTTCCTTATCAGAAAACTTTTGCCACCCTGGCCAATCAGGCTAGGGGTTTTTTGCCAGAGAAAGAGCCGGAAGAACCCCCTGATCAAGGCGAAGATAAGGCAGACCCTTCTTCAGAGGAATCAATTTCTCAAGGGGAAACTGGCGCCTTGGGCTTTGTTAAAAATCAGGATATTGCTAGTTTAGAAAAATCTTTTCAAGGAAAAGACGACCTTGCTTTTTTGCCTGATGATCAAGAAGAACCAGAAAAAGAAAAACAGCTGGAGAAATTGGCTATTTTTAGTAAAGTAAAAAACTTTTTCACTCGAATTAAAGGGCCGAAATTTAAGATTTCCTCAAGAGAAACAAGGGGCGATAGGGGTTGGTCGAAGGGGTTGTTGTTTGTTTTGATTGGTGCGATTTTTTTACTTGGTGTTTTGGGAGCAATTTGGTGGTATTTTCCCAAGGCGGAAGTTGTTTTATCGGTGGCGCCAAAATATTCTCAAGATGAGACCTCTTTGTTAGTGGCCGTTGGTGAAAGCGAAGTTAAGGTTGAGGAAAAAATTATTCCTGCTCGTCAAGTAGAGGTTGTTATTGAGAAAGCCAGTTCTGTTAGGACAACCGGTGAAAAATTGGTTGGCGACAAGGCGACCGGCGAGGTGATAATTTATAATCGGACGACAATTGAAAAAACTTTTGAAAAAGACACCCCGTTAGTTTCTGGCGAGGGTTTAGAATTTTTAACTGAAGAAGAGGTTACGGTTGATCCGGCCGAGGTGGATGTTGATGAAGACTACAATCAAATAACTACTCCCAGTAAAAAGGCAGTTGCCATAAGAGCTGGCGACATTGGCCAAGACTATAATCTATCGGCCGGAGAAGAGTTTGAAGTGGCCTCTTTTATAAAAGAAAATTTTGTGGCAAAAAATGAAGAAGCCTTTTCTGGTGGCAGCAGCCAAGAAGTAAAAGTTGTTGCCGAAGAAGACCAAGAAAACTTAAAAGACCAGCTTTTATCGCTAATAGAGTCCCAAGGAGAAGAAAAGTTGGCTGAACAACTTTCTTCAGGGGAAAAGCTAATTGGTCAGAGCCTAAGCGTTGATTTAAAAAAAGAAGATTTTAGTCATGCGCCAGATGAGGAAACAGAACAATTATCCTTGACCGTTGAGGTTACCCTAACTGGCTTGGTTTATCAGGAGGAGGATCTGAATCGCTTGACTGAGGAACTGTTAAAACAGCAAATACCATCAGGTTTTGTTTTAGGAACAGAAAAAAAGGTTGATTTTAAGTTCATTGAAGAACAGGACAGGGGGGCGCTTTTTGATTTTAGTTTTGGAGCCAATCTTTATCCGGAGATTGATGAGGATGAAGTTAAAAAAAAGGTTGCCGGGAAAAGGCTAAACACGATTAAGGATTATCTTTCGCTTTTACCTAGTGTTGATAGTTTTGAGGTTCGTTTTTCACCGCCGATGCCTGATTTTTTATTGACTCTGCCCCACCGAGCCGATAATATTACTATTACCATGGAAGCAGGAGAGTAAATCTCATTAAAAATTGTTATTTGAAAATTGATTGAAAATTGTAAATTGTAAATTGTAAATTTTTAAGCGGTGTCTTATCTATACGTAAAGAAACAACCAAGGCAAAATTCTTTCTTTTGGCGCTTGCTAAGATTGGTGCCGGTTTTGGTTTTTATTATGGGATTTTTGGCTTTGTCTTATGCCGGCTGGCCAATTATTTCCTATCAGGTAAAATCTTCGCGCCGATTTAAAGCCAATAATTTAATTAGACCTTATTCTCCGGTGGGAGTTAATAATGTTTTGGGGGATATCTCAGGAGAGTCTTTTTTTTCCGTTGCTGGAGCAGATGAAGGCTTAACCCAAGTAAAGAATTGGCTACCGGCTGGTTCCGATCGAGGTGCCGGTGGCCGGGTTGATTATTACAGCCTAACTATTCCCTCCTTGGGAATTTTTAATGCCGTTGTTCAAGTTGGCGGAGAAGATTTATCGCAACACTTGATTCAATATGGCGGGACCGCCTATCCGGGCGATTTTGGCAATGCGGTTATTTTTGGCCACTCGGTTTTGCCTCAGTTTTTTAACCCCAAAGACTATATGACCATCTTTTCTCTTTTGCCAACCCTAGAATATGGTGATGAGATTTTGGTTGATTTTGATGGCGTTCGTTATCGCTATCAGGTTGAGGAGATGGTGGAGGTTAAGCCTGATGATTTGGCGATTTTAGAACAGCGGTTTGATGATTCTTATCTTTCTATGGTCACCTGTGTCCCCCCTGGCACCTATCTTCGTCGGCTAGTAGTTAGAGCCAGACTAATAAGATAAGAAGAAAATTATTCTAATTGACCTAATGAAATTCCAACAACCTAACCCCAAAGTCCCAAAACCAAACCCTAATCTCTAAATTCTAAAATCTAAACAAACAACAATGAATCAAATCTCAAACCACAAACAATTTGATTTAGAAGATAGAACATTGAAGTTTTCTGATGATTGTCGAAGGTTGATCAAGAATATTAAAAAATCAATTGCTAATTTTGAAGATGGTAAACAACTAATCAGATCATCCGGTTCAGTGGGGGCTAATTATATTGAGGCCAATGAGTCTTTAAGCAAAAAAGATTTTATTATGAGAATAAAGATTAGTAAAAAAGAAGCCAAAGAAAGTCGATATTGGTTAAAATTAATCGACATAGAAAATAATCAAGGGCTAGAAAGGAAAAGAAAAGACTTAATTAATGAAGCGACAGAACTAATGAAAATATTTGGGTCAATCTTAGAAAATTCAAAATAATCGTTTGCTATTTGTAATTTAATATTTAGAATTTGTTTAGGGTTTAGAAATTATAATTTAGAAATTTATTTTATAAGGTGCGTTATCTTGGTATTGATTACGGTAAAAAAAGAATTGGTTTGGCTTTTGGCGAAAAGGGCCTAGTGGCCCCTCTTTTAGTTTGCCCAAATAATAAAAACATCTTTGATTCGATAAAAGAGGTTTGTTCTGATGAGGCGATTGATCTGGTGGTTTTAGGTTTCAGCCAGGACCTAAAAGAGGAAGTTAACCTGTTTGCCAAAAAGCTAAAAGAGCACCTTGCTTTGCCGATTGTTTTTCAAAATGAGGCTTTGACAACCAAAGAGGCCGCTGATAAAATGCTCGTAAGTCAAACTAGGAGAAAGGATAGAAAGGGGAGAATTGATGCTGTTGCTGCTGCTCAAATTTTAGCTGCTTATTTTGCTGATAATAGATAATAAAGGTTAATTAGAAAAAAAATTGAAAAAGAAACTCATTCGAAGAAAAAGGAGGTGACTATGTTTAAAAATATTATTGCTCCGGTCCAAGCCTGGTTGTTGTCTCAGGAACGCTGTGTCGGTTGTGGAACACCTCTAGAAAAAGCCAAGCGAACTAAAAGAAAAGATAAGACCGAAAAAGTAACTTGCCAATGCGGCCGGATTTTTATTTACGATCCTAAAACCAAAAAATATCGCCGGGCCCTCTTTAAAGAAGTTTAATAAAGAAAATAGACATTATTTTTATGTTGTTGAAGGAAAAACTTTCCGGTTTGAATCTCCTTTTTGCAGGAGGTTTTTTTATTTTTTTAGCTCTTCTTGTTGGGTTTTTTGTTTACTCGGCTAATTTGGGGCCGGTTGATTCAGGCAGCCAGGAAGAAACAATGTTTGTTATTTCCTCCGGGGAAAATTTAAACTCAGTTGCTAGTCGATTAGAAAAAGCCGGTTTAATTAAAAAAGCTTGGCCTTTTATTATTTTGGTTCAAAAAGAAGGTTTGAGTCAAAAAATTCAAGCCGGAAGCTTTCGACTTTCGCCGGCTATGACAGCTGAAGAAATTGCCAAAAACCTAATCTCTGGCTCGTTAGATGTTTGGGTAACGATTATTCCTGGCACAAGAGCCGAAGAAGTCGCTTTGGTTTTAAAGGAAAAATTATCGGGCTTTGATGAAATTTGGTTTGAAAACTTAAAGGCCAACGAGGGCTACTTAATGCCCGATTCCTATCTTATTCCCCAAAATGCTTCTTGGGATAACTTCTGGCAGATTATTAAAAATAATTATCAGGCCAAGGTAGATGAGGCGACCCTATTAAAAGCTCAAGACCGAGGTTTGAACGAGGAGGCCTTAATTGTTTTGGCCTCTTTAGCAGAAAGAGAGGCAAAGACCCAATCCGACCAGCAGATTATAGCCGGAATTTTATTAAATCGGATAAGAAATGATTGGCCTCTCCAAGTTGACGCTACAGTTCAATATGCTTTGGCTAATCAAAATTGTCAAAGAAGCCATCCGGCCCAATGCGTCTGGTGGCCGAAAGCAACTAGCCAAGACATCAAAACAATTAGTTCTCCTTACAACACCTATCAAAATAAAGCCCTTCCACCAGGACCAATTTGCAACCCCTCACCGGGAGCAATTGAGGCAGTTGCCAATGCCCCTCAAGATTCACCCTACTGGTATTATTTATCAGGTTCTTCGGGGGAGCTTCATTTGGCTAAAACCTTAGCCGAACACGAAGAAAATATTAACCGTTATTTAAGATAGGCGGTTTAATATAATGAAGAAGAGTTTTTATTAATTTTTTTAAATACAAAATACAAAAGACTAGATATTATTCGCTCATTCCCTTGCAATTTTTTTAGCCCTATGTTATATTAATCTCATTGCTTCTTTGGTATTTAATTTAAGGTCATTTTGTTGATTTCAAAAATTATTGTCAGCCGGGTTAACTGTTAGGATAAAAAATATCCCCAATCAACAAAGGGGGTTTTTTTTAATGGTCCTTTCTTTTTTTGACTTTTGATCGGTAGCCTGGTTGTTTTTTTGGCGCTATAAGAGTTTTTTAACTTTTTAATGGAGGTAAATAAAAAAAATAATCAAGTTGTTTTAGGCAAGAAGTATTCTAAACTGCCTCCTTTGGATCTTCTGGCCGTTCAAAAAGATTCTTGGCAAGAGTTTTTAAAAGATGGCATTGCCGAGGGGTTGGGCGGAATTTCTCCGGTTAAAGATCAGACCGGCCAACGCTGGCAATTGGATTTGGGCGATTATCATATTTCCGAAACCAATACTACTTCCCAAGAAGCTATTCGTCGTGGCCTTTCTTACACGGTTTCGGTTGATTGTGACATTACTCTAACCAGCCTTCAGACTGGCCGAACTTGGCAAAAACGGACTTTTCTTTTTGATTTGCCCCAAATGACCCAACGGGGAACCTTTATTATTAATGGTGTTGAGCGTTGTATTGTTTCTCAGGTTACTCGTGCCCCTGGTGTTTATTTTACCGATGATGTAGATAAGCGAACAGGAAAAACTCTTTATGAAGCGGAAATTAGACCGCTTTTTGGGTCTTGGCTGGAATTTGTTAGCAACAATGATAATGTTATTTCTGCTCGAATTGATCGACGGCGAAAATTCTCGGCTACCGTTATCCTAAAAGCTTTAGGAATGAGTAGTCAGGAAATTGTTGATCAACTCGGCGAAACCATTGTTCCCACTCTTAATAATGACACAACGGAGACCCGTCAGGAAGCCTTAATCGAGATTTATCAAAAAATGCGCCCCGGTGAGCCAGCGGTGATTGAAAATGCCGAGGAATTTTTCCAAAATGCTTTTTTTAACCCTCGCCGCTATAGTCTTAGTCCGGTTGGTCGTTACAAGATTAATAAACGTTTGGGGTTAAAAACCAAAAATAATCCCGATGGGATGGTTTTAAAGAAGGGTGACTTTTTAGCCACCCTTTCTTATTTAGTTGGCTTGCTTGAAGGAGAAGGAAGGATCGATGATATTGATCATTTATCTAATCGTCACCTTCGTTGTGTGGGCGAATTAATTTCTCAGGTGCCTTTTAGAATTGGTTTGTCTCGTTTTGAGCGGATGATCAGAGACCGAATGGTTTTATTGTCTCGCGATCAAGATGTTAATTTATCCGCCTTAATTAATAGCCAGCCAATTATTGCCGCTATCAATGAGTTTTTCCGAACCAACAGGCTTTCGACCATCCTTGATCAAACCAACCCCTTATCCGAGCTTGATAACTTACGTCGTTTGTCGGTTATGGGTCCGGGTGGTTTAACCAGAGAAAGGGCCCCCTTTTCAATTCGGGACGTTTCTGCCTCTCAATATGGTCGAGTTTGTCCGGTCCGAAGTCCCGAGGGGCAAAATATTGGCCTGGTTACCTATTTGGCTCTTTATGCCAAGGTTAATGAATATGGCTTTTTGGAAACTCCCTATAAAAAAGTAGTTAAAGAAACTCGTGGTGGTAAAACCAAAATGAAAGTGACCGATGAGATTGTTTATCTTCCTGCTGATGATGAAGAAGAATATTACATTACGGCCAATGATGTTGCCATTGATAAAGATGGCTATATTACCGAAAAATTAGTCCCGGCTCGATATCAGGGCGAGTTTTTAGACGTTTCCGTCGATCAAGTCCAATTGATTGATGTTTGCCCCCGCCAAATCGTTGGTGCTTCGGCTTCCCTAATTCCTTTTCTTGATCACGACGAACCCTCCCGAGCCTTAATGGGTTCACACATGGAATGTCAGGCTGTTCCTTTAATTAAGCCCGATGCTCCTTTGGTTGGGACCGGCATGGAAGCGGTTATTCCTCAGTCTTTGGGTCGAACCGTTAGAGCCCGTCACGCCGGTAAGGTGGTTTATGTTGATGGTCAAAAAGTAATTGTTAAGGTTGACAAACCCAAAAAGCTCAAAGAGAATAAGGAGGAAAACGACAATATTGAAATTAGTGGCGATGAGGAAACTTATTCAATTAGTAAGTTTGTTCGCACCTCTCCTTACGGCACTTGTTATTCTCAAAAACCGGCTGTTAAGGTTGGCCAAAAGATTAAAAAAGGCGATTTGGTTATTGATGGTCCTTCTTGTGAAAACGGTGAGTTGGCCTTAGGCAAAAACTTGACTATTGCTTATTGTTCTTATGAAGGTTTGGGTTATGAGGACGCAATTGTAATTTCTGACCGTTTAGTCAAGGAAGATTTATTAACCTCGATTACTATTAATGAGTATACCGCTGAAGTGGCTGATACAAAACTTGGACCGGAAGAGCTGACTGCCGATATTCCTAACGTCTCTGAAGAAGAGTTGGCCAAGCTTGGTGATGATGGCATTGTGGTTATTGGCTCTCGAGTTGCCGCTAATGATATTTTGGTGGGTAAAATTGCTCCCAAAGGGGAGACAGAATTAACGGCCGAAGAAAGATTATTAAGGGCTATTTTTGGTGAAAAGGCTCGAGAAGTAAGAGATACATCCTTAAGAATGCCCCATGGTGTTGAAGGTGTGGTAATTGAGGTTCAGATTCTTGATCGAGAGGAAGATGAGGAATTACCTTCCGGGATTAATAAAAAGGTAACCGTTCGGGTAGCCCAAATGAGAAAAATCAAAGTTGGCGACAAACTCTCTGGTCGTCATGGCAATAAGGGGATTATTTCCAAAATTGTTTCTGAGGCTGACATGCCTTATTTATCTGATGGCACGCCGGTTGATTTGATTATTTCCCCTCTTTCGGTGTTATCAAGAATGAATTTAGGCCAACTTTTAGAAGCTCATCTTGGCTTAGCGGCCCAAAAATTGGGCTATCGAGTAGCCTTACCTGTTTTTGAAAAATTTGATGAAAAGTTTTTGGCCGAAGAGTTTAAGAGGGCCGGTTTAGAGGAAGATTATAAACTAACCGTTTTTGATGGCCGAACCGGGGCCCCTTATGAGGAAAGAGTAGTAGTTGGTAACGCCCATATTTTAAAACTTGTTCACATGGTGGAGGATAAAATCCATGCTCGCTCTATCGGCCCTTATTCTTTGGTTACTCAACAGCCCCTGGGCGGCAAGGCCCAAATGGGTGGTCAGCGTTTTGGGGAAATGGAGGTTTGGGGTTTGGAGGCCCATCGAGCTGCTCATGCCCTTCAGGAAATGTTGACTATTAAAAGCGACGACGTGGTTGGTCGAGCCAAGGCCTTTGAGGCGATTGTCAAAGGAACTCAAATTCCCCAATCGCGGATCCCGGAATCGTTTAAAGTTTTGGTTTCCGAGTTAAAGAGCTTAAGTTTGGCGGTAACCCCGGAAGGAGTGGTGGAAAAAGAACCAGAAGACGTGGTCGAAGAAATTAAAGAAGAGTCTGGTGAGGCTGTTTCTTTGCCTAAGACTCAAGCTCAAAAAAAAGAAGCGGCCAAAAAAAAGAAAAAAGAGAAAAAGACCAAAAAGGACAAGGCTGAAGGTAAAAAATCAACTCTTTCTCGTCATTCTGAGGGTACTCCCGAAGAATCTCGTTCAGGCAAGGAATGAGATCCTTCTCCGCCAGTTGGCGGATCAGGATGACGGGGGGAAATTTTTAAAAAATTAAATCATTAGAAATTCAATAAGAATTAAAAATTAGAAATTAAAAATTATTATGGTTGATAAACGCTATTTTAACGATCAAATTGCCGACTTTGAGGCTCTAAAAATAAAACTAGCCTCACCAGAGGAGGTTCGTTCTTGGTCTCATGGCGAAATAACCAAATCAGAGACGATTAATTACCGCACCCTAAAGCCGGAAAAAGACGGTCTTTTCTGTGAGCGAATTTTTGGTCCCACTCGTGATTGGGAGTGTTATTGCGGTAAATATAAGCATCGTCGCTATGAAGGAGTTATTTGTGATAAGTGTGGTGTTGAGGTCACTCGATCTCGAGTTAGAAGAGAGCGCATGGGTCATATTAGTTTGGCTACTCCCTGTGCTCATGTTTGGTATTTTAAGGGTTCGGTTTCGCCATTATCAATTCTTTTTGGTGTTTCCAATAAATACTTACAGCGAGTTATTTACTTTACTAACTACCTAATTATTGAGGTTGATGAAGAAAAAAGAAAAAAGGTTTTATCTAACTTGGGTCGAGATCATAAAAATGAAATCGAGAAAATTAGTTTAGGCCAAAAGCAAAAAATAAAAGAAATAAAGAATAAAGCCCAAAAAGAAAAGGAAGAGGTTAAGAAAAAAATTAAAGACAAAGAGGCTCAAGAATTGGCCTTAACGGAGTTAGAAATTCAGACTAAAAGAAAAATTCAACAGGCCAAAGTCGAACAAGAAAAGCAGGAAAAAACCATTGATCGTTTATATCAGTTCTTGGAAAAAAAGGTTAAATCGATGGCTTTTCTGGACTTTCTTTCCGAAGATGAATATTTTACTCTTTGCGATCATGGGGCCGGCGATTTCTTTACCGCCAAAATGGGGGCCGAAGGCCTAATTTCGGCAATTAAGAAGCTAGATCTAAAAAAGACTTTAAAAGAGCTTAAGAAAGCTACCAAAGAAACTCGCAGTAAAACCAAGTTAAGAAAACTTTATCAGCGTATTACTTTAATTAATGACCTGATTGAGGCGGAGATTGATCCGGTTTGGATGATCATGGATATTTTGCCGGTTTTACCACCTGATTTAAGACCAATGGTTCAATTAACCGGGGGTAAATTTGCTACTTCTGATCTTAACGACCTTTATCGGCGAGTTATTAACCGTAATAATAGACTTAATAACTTAATTGATATTGGTGCTCCGGAAATTATTTTGCGAAATGAAAAGCGGATGCTTCAGGAGGCGGTTGACAACTTAATTGATTCTTCTCAAATTCGTCGTCGGCAGCGATCTTCTTATCGAGAGCTACGCTCCTTGTCGGAAATGCTTAAAGGTAAAAAAGGTCGTTTCCGTCAGAACTTGCTGGGTAAAAGAGTTGATTATTCTGGTCGTTCAGTAATTATTGTCGGGCCAAAATTAAAACTTGACCAGTGCGGTTTGCCTAAAGAAATTGCTCTAGAAATGTTTAAGCCTCATGTTTTACATGAAATGATTATCCAGGGTTTGGCTCCCAATATTCGTTCGGCGAAAGTGGTTTTAGAACAGCGCCCGCCGGAAGTTTATGACGTCTTAGCTAAAGTGGTAAAAAATAAGGTGGTCTTGTTGAATCGAGCCCCAACTCTTCATAAACTTTCGGTCCAAGCTTTTTATCCGGTTTTGGTTGATGGTTTGGCAATTAAGCTTCATCCTTGTGTTTGCTCTGGTTTTAATGCCGATTTTGATGGTGACCAAATGGCCGTTCACTTGCCCTTGTCAGAAGAGGCCCAAGTGGAGGCAATTGAAAAAATGACCCCTTCTAACAATTTGTTGAAGCCGGCCGATGGCTCACCGGTTTCTGTTCCCAGCCGAAAAGAGATGGCCTTGGGGATTTATTATTTGACCACAATTGATCCTGTCGGCAAGGCCTATTCTTCTGTTTTAGATTTTAATGAGGCAATTTTAGCCTATCAGCGCGGCAAATTAGGGTTGCGCCAGCCAGTCAAGGCTTGGTATCAAGGCAAAGAAGTAAAAACCTCCGTTGGTCGGATTATTTTCAATAAAATTCTACCCGAAGAAATTAGTTTTGTTAACGAAAACGTCGACTCTACCCTTTTAAAGAAAATTTTCAACCAGCTTTTAAATAATAATGATAAGGAATTGGTCGTAGAGATGATTGATAAAGTAAAAGATTTGGGTTTTTGGGCGGGGACAATTTCTGGTTTATCAGTTGGGGTCAATGATAACCTACTTTATCCTAATAAAGACAAGGTTATCGCTCAGGCGGAAAAGAGAGTTTTGGAAGTTAATGAAAGCTTTGGACAAGGCTTAATTACTGAATCAGAAAAAGAGCGTTTAGCCCAGCAAATTTGGATCGAAACCACTGAAGAGTTGGCTGACAAAACCTGGGAATTATTTGACGAGACCTCTCCGGTAAAACTAATTATTGATGCTAAAGTTTCTCGGGCTTCTCGTGACCAAGTAAAACAATTATCGGCCATGCGAGGTTTATTGGTTGATCCGATGGGCAACATTGTTCCTATGCCGACTAAATCTAATTTTAGAGAGGGACTATCTGTTTTTGAATACATCACTTCGGCTCGTGGCTCCCGAAAAGGATTAACCGACACGGCTCTAAAAACTGCCGATGCTGGCTATTTAACTAGAAGATTAGTTGATGCCGCCCACGACATGTTGGTTCGCGAAGAAGATTGTGGTACTAAGAAGGGAATTAAAATTAGCCGAAAAGGACTACGAGCGGAGAAATTTGAAGCGCGGGTTCTGGGTCGATTTTTGGCTGAACCGGTTAAAAAAGGTCGAAAAACCCTAATAAAACAGAATGAAATTATTAACGAAAAAGCTCTGAGCCTAATTAAGAAAGAAAAGATTGATTCCGTTGTTGTTCGTTCGGCCTTAACTTGCCAAACCCCTTATGGGGTTTGCTCTAAATGTTATGGTTGGGATTTTTCTACGAGAAAATTAGCCGAAATTGGCACTCCGGTGGGAGTTTTGGCCGCCCAGTCAATCGGTGAGCCGGGGACTCAGCTGACGATGAGAACCAAGCACTCTGGCGGAGTAATTGGGGCTGACGTTACTCAAGGTCTGCCTCGAGTTGAGGAGTTGTTCGAGACCAGAACTCCTAAGTCCATGTCACCAATTGCCGAAATTGACGGCAAGGTAACAATTAAGAAAAAAGAGGATGGCAACTTAATAGTTATCACTAATGATGACGATGCCAGGGAATATTATGTCCCGGCGATATTAGAATTGAAAGTAAAGAAGGGTGATAAGATTTTGGCTGGAACTCAATTAGCGGCTGGGGCTTTGGATATTGAAGATGTCTTGAAAGTTCGTGGCCGAGAAGAGGCGCAAAAATATTTATTGGCCGAAATTCAAGGCGTTTATGAGTCGCAGGGGATTGGCATTAACGATCGGCACTTTGAAGTCATTATTAGAAAAATGTCTAGCAAGGTTCATGTTTCTTCGGCCGGAGATACGGATTTGATTATTGATAGTGATGTTGATTGGGAAGTATTCCGAGCTGAAAACAGAAAAGCAAGAAAAGCCAGTAAACAGCCGGCCCAAGGCAAAAGAATCGTTTTGGGTATTAGCCGAACTGCTTTAACGACTAATTCCTGGTTATCAGCCGCCTCTTTCCAAACCACGACTAATGTTTTAACCAACTCTTCCCTCAAGGGTAAAATTGACCCCCTGATTGGGTTAAAAGAGAATGTTATTATTGGCCGCTTGATTCCCACTACTCCCGAACGGGCTAAAGTCAACGAAGACTGGCTAGATTTTTGACTTTAGGATGATATAATAGTTAGCAGTCCAACCCGTGAACCACAAAGGGTTCAGGGTTGTTCAAAATTTGAAGTAGCGGATTTTAATCCGCGCCAGTTTGTGGAGTAGCGAACCTTCCGCCAAAGGCGGACAAGTAGTTCGCGCTTTTCTTTTTTCGTCATTCTGAGGGTACTCCCGAAGAATCCCGACCGAGAAAGGCAACCAAGGACGGGATCCTTCTCCGCCAGTTGGCGGATCAGGATGACGAAGGAAATTTTTTAAATTAAATCATTAGAAATTGAATAAAAACCTGCTTGCCGGCAGGCAGGTTAAGAATTAATAATTGAAAATTAACTAGGGTGCCAACAATAAATCAATTAACCAGAAAGGGTCGTAAACAGAAGAAAAAAGCGGTTAAGGCCACAACTTTACGTGGTTCTTTTAATGCCGCTAAAAGACAGATGGTCAAAACTATTAATCCTCAAAAACGAGGAGTAGTTTTACAGACTAAAACGATGACGCCAAAACGGCCTAATTCGGCCCTGCGAAAGGTAGCCCGGGTTAGGCTTTCTAATGGCCAAGAAATAACTGCCTATATTCCTGGTGAAGGCCACAATATTGTTGAACACGCCAGAGTAATGGTCCGTGGTGGTCGAGTCAAGGACTTGCCGGGCATTAAATATCATATTATCCGGGGTAAATACGATGTTGAAGGGGTGGCTGATCGGAAAACATCAAGAAGTAAATATGGCTCAAAAATGCCGCAAGAGAAATAAATGAGGGAAAATTCCAAACTTAGTTTAAATCATTGTTTGAATATTGTTATTTGAAATTTATTTGGAAATAAATTGATATTTGTGATTTGTAATTTTAAAAATTATTAAAATAATTTTTTATGCGTGGAAAAAAAGCAAAACTAAGAAAGGCAGAGACTGATCCTAAATTTGACAGCCTGTTGGTGGCCAAAATTATTAATCAAGTTATGATCTCGGGCAAAAAAACTATTGCCCAAAAACACGTTTATCAGGCCTTGGAGGAAGCTGCTAAAAAGACTAAAAAAGAACCTTTGGCAGTTTTGGAAGAGGCAATTGATAATATTAAGCCGCAAATGGAGGTTCGACCAAGGCGAATTGGCGGAGCCGCCTATCAGATTCCGATGCCGGTATCAAGCCGTCGCCAACGGTCTTTGGCTATTCGTTGGTTGGTGGATGCGGCCAGAACCCGGCCCAACAAGGAATATCATACTTTTGCCAAAAAATTGGCCGCGGAGATTGTTGACGCCGTTAAAAATGAGGGCTTGGCCATTAAGAAAAAAGAAGATACTCACCGAATGGCCGAAGCCAACAAAGCCTTCAGCCACTTCCGCTGGTAAATTAGTAAATCTCAAATCCCAAATGACAATTTCCAAACGATTCCAATTTTTCAAATCCCAGGCTTAATTTAAATTATTGTTTGAATATTGTAATTTGAGATTTGTTTGGAAATAAATTGTGATTTGTAATTTTAAAAATTATTATGGCTAACGGACAAATTACTAAAACCGAAGATCGAAACATTTTTCTAGACCGAATTAGAAATATCGGTATTATTGCCCATATTGATGCTGGTAAAACCACCACCACCGAGCGGATTCTCTATTACACCGGCAAGACCTATAAAATTGGTGATATTGACGAGGGTGATACTCAAATGGACTGGATGGACCAGGAAAAAGAACGGGGTATTACCATCCAATCAGCGGCTACGACTACTTTTTGGAAAGATCATCGGATTAATATTATCGATACACCGGGCCACGTTGATTTTACGGCTGAGGTGGAGCGGTCTTTGCGGGTTTTGGATGGGGCAGTGATGGTTTTTGACGCCGAAGAAGGAGTTCAGGCCCAATCAGAGACGGTTTGGCGTCAGGCCGATCGCTATCAGGTGCCCCGAATTTGTTTTTTGAACAAAATGGACAAGTTAGGAGCCGATTTTGCCGGGTCGGTAGCCATGATTGAAGAAAGACTGGCGGCCAAGCTGGCTATTATTGCTCTTCCTATTGGCAAAGAACAGTCTTTTCGTGGTATCGTCCATGTTTTAGATCAAAAAGCCTATATTTGGGAGGATGATGAATTAGGGGCCAAAGTTAAAGAAATACCGGTTCCAGACGATTTAAAAGAAAAGCTAGCAAAAACCAGGGCCGGCTTAGTGGAATTGGTGGCGGGTGAAGATGAAGCCCTAATGGAAAAGTATTTGGCCGATGAAGAGATTTCTACTAAAGATTTGATTGCCGGTATTCGTCGGGCCACTATTGCTAACAAGGTTGTTCCTCTTTATTGCGGCACTTCTTTGCGAAATAAAGGCGTTCAGCCGGTGATTGACGGGGTGGTAGATTTCTTGCCTTCCCCCTTGGATGTGCCGCCGGTTACCGGTAAGGATCCGGCCACCGATGAGGAAATTAGCCGAAAGCCGGATAATAAAGAGCCGTTTTGCGCTTTGGCTTTTAAAATCCAAACCGATCCCCATGTGGGCAAGCTAACTTATTTACGAATTTATTCCGGTACTCTAGAGGCCGGTTCTTCAGCTTATAACGCCAACACCAGAAACAGTGAGCGAATTGGTCGTCTGCTGTTAATGCATGCTAATAAAAGAGAAGAAATTGACCAGGCCTATGCCGGGGAAATTGTGGCCGTTATTGGTCTTGACAATGTTAAAACCGGGGATGCTTTGTGTTCTAAAGATGAGCCGATTTTATTGGAAGCCATTTCTTTCCCTGAGCCGGTAATTTCTTTGGCTATCGAACCGGAAGCCCGGGCCGATCAGGAAAAATTAGCTAAATCTTTAGGGCGGCTTTCTGATGAGGACCCTACTTTTAGAGTAAAAACCAATCAAGAAACCGGCCAAACCCTAATTTCCGGTATGGGAGAGCTGCATTTGGAGATTTTGGTAGAGCGTTTGCGCCGGGAGTTTGGTCTTAAAGTACGTACCGGTAGTCCTCAAATTGCCTATCGGGAAACGATTAGCAAAATTGAGGAAGCGGAAGGAAAATATATCCGCCAGTCTGGTGGGCGGGGCCAATATGGCCACTGTTTGTTACGGGTTGAACCCAAGGGGCGGGGTGAAGGCTTTGAGTTTGATTCCGAAATTAAGGGGGGTCGAATTCCTCAAGAATTTATTCCGGCCATCGAAAAAGGGGTTATTGAAGCCATGGATAAAGGAATTGTGGCCGGTTATCCCTTAGTAGATATGAAAGTGGTTGTTTTTGATGGGTCTTTTCATGATGTTGATTCTTCGGAAATGGCTTTTAAGATTGCCGGCTCAATTGCCCTTCAGGCCGCGGCCAAGAGAGCAGCCCCCAAGGTTTTAGAGCCGATTATGAAGCTAGAGGTTACCTGTCCGGAAGAATTCATGGGCCAGGTAATCGGCGATATTTCTTCCCGACGGGGACAAATTGGCGGTAGTAAGGTTAGAGGCAATACCCGGGTGATTACTGCTGAAGCACCTTTGGCCGGACTATCAGGCTATGCTACCGCGGTTAGAAATATTACCGGCGGTCGGGCTTCTTTCTACATGGAGCCGTCCCACTACCAAGAACTGCCTCGAAATATTCAAGAAGACCTAGTCGCTAAGACAAGAGGAGAAGAAGAGAAGTAAGATAATTTCCAATTTCCAATTTCCAATTTCCAAACAAATCCCAATTTCCAATTAACAAAAAAAACTAGTTTTTGCTTGCCCAAGAAATGGCTGACGGTAAAAATAAGCAGGACCAGCTAGAAAAATTTAACCTTGAAGAAAGAACGGCTAAGTTTGGAGAAGATGTTATCTCTTTTTGTTTAAATTTGCCGAAGAATGAGATAACAAAACCTCTTATTACTCAGTTGGTTAAGGCGGCTACTAGTATTGGGGCTAATTATTGTGAAGCAGATAACGCCGAGTCCAAGAAGGATTTTAAACACAAAATCGCTATTTCTAAAAAAGAAGCGAAGGAATCAAAACATTTTTTAAGAATGGTCGGTCAGGCTGTTTCTCAAGAAAAGAATGAAGCGCAAAAATTGTGGACCGAGGCAAAAGAGCTTACCTTAATCTTTAACTCTATTTATAATAAAGTAAAATAAGCATTGGGTTTTGGAAATTGGTTATTTTTTTGGGTCAATTGGGTCAATGGGTTAATTGGAAACTTTTTTGGGTTAATTGGAGCAATTGGGTCAATTGGAAATTTATAAGGTTTTCCCTCTTGCCAAAATGGAAAGAGTTTGATATATTAAGAACCAGCCTCAAAGAGAGGCAAAGAAGTAGCGGAGTTTACTCCGCGCCAGAAAGATTGGCGCGCAATAAATTGCGCTACTCCAAGAAACGAAGTAGCAGACTTTAGTCTGCGCTAGAGATTAGCCTCAGGCAAATGAGGCTTTTAATTTGCAAAAAGCAAAAAATTATAATAAAATTACCAATACATGGCTGAAAAATTTGAACGCACCAAACCGCATTTGAACATCGGCACCATTGGTCACGTTGACCACGGTAAAACCACTCTCACTGCCGCTATCACCAAAGTTTTATCAACTCAGTCGGGTAATAAGACTGAGTCCTTTGATTTTAACCAAATTGATAAAGCTCCTGAAGAACAAGAACGGGGTATTACCATCGACATTTCCCACATCGAATACGAAACCGAGAAGCGCCACTATGCCCATATCGATTGTCCCGGCCACGCCGATTTTGTTAAAAACATGATCACTGGTGCGGCTCAAATGGATGGAGCAATTCTGGTTGTTTCCGCCGCCGATGGCCCCATGCCCCAAACCAGAGAACACATTTTACTGGCTCGTCAGGTGAATGTTCCCTCTATTGTAGTTTTCTTGAATAAGATTGATTTGGTTGACGATGAAGAATTAGTTGATTTAGTAGAAGTGGAGATAAGAGAATTATTAACTAAATATAAATTTGATGGTGAAAAAACTCCGATTATTCGCGGTTCGGCTCTAAAAGCCCTGGAGACTGATGGTAAAGACGAGAAGTGGGCCAAGCCAATTTTAGAATTAATGGAAGCGGTTGACACCCATATTCCTGAACTTGAAAGAGACACCGACAAACCGTTTTCTATGGCTATTGAAGATGTTTTTTCCATTAAGGGTCGAGGCACGGTTGTTACCGGTCGGGTAGAGAGAGGAATTTTGAAAGTTAACGAAGAAGTAGAAATTGTTGGTCTTCGTGATACTCAAAAAACCGTTGTTACCGGGATTGAAATGTTTAGAAAAAGCTTGAATGAGGCCAGAGCCGGTGATAACGTGGGTATTTTATTGCGCGGTATGGAAAAAAATGATGTTGAGCGAGGTCAGGTTATTGCCAAACCTGGCACTGTTACTCCTCACACCGAATTTGAAGCCGAGGTTTATATTCTAAGCAAAGAAGAGGGTGGTCGTCATACTCCGTTCTTTTCTGGGTATCGGCCTCAATTTTATCTTGGCACTACTGATGTTACTGGTGAGGTAACTTTGCCCGAAGGTACCGAAATGGTGATGCCGGGAGATAATGTTAACGTTAAAGCTAAATTAATTACTCCTATTGCCGCCGAAAAGGGTCTTCGGTTTGCTCTTCGCGAAGGTGGTAAAACCGTCGGCGCCGGAGTAATTACGAAAGTAATAAAGTAATTTTCAATAGCGCGCAATAAATTGCGCTACTCCAAGAAACGAAGTAGCGGACTTTAGTCCGCGCGAGTTGGAATTAGAAATTTTAATATCCGCTCTTTTATATGGCTGATTTGCGAGTTAGGGTTCGCCTAAAAGCTTACGATCATCGGGTTATTGACGAAGCGGCGGCAAAAATTGTCGAAACCGCTCTGTTAACTGGTGCTAAAGTGGCCGGGCCAATTCCCTTGCCAACGCAAAGAAAGCTATATTCAGTCCTTACTTCTCCTAACACCGATAAAGACGCCCAAGGCCACTACGAAATGTTAATTCATAAAAGACTGGTCGATATTTTAGAGCCGACCAACAAAACCATCGATTCCCTCCAACATCTCGACCTCCCCGCCGGAGTGGATATCGAAGTAAAAATGTAAAAATCCGGAAGGATTTTTACTGAATTGTGATTTATTTATAATTCTCGTCCTCCCGCCAATTTACAACATTATCGGTAATATATCGCCTGATTCTGTTTAATTCTTCTTCGTTTCTAATAATGTGTTCATAAAAATTACGTTGCCAAATGCGTTTTTTAAATGGTGGCCAATGATTATTTTTGACATTTTTAACATAAATACGCGTGGTTAATGTTTTAAATCGTTTGACACATTTACCCACCGTAGGGGTCGACCCCTGTGTCGACCCGATAGACCCCTGTGTCAACCCTGATTGGTTCGGACGGGCACAGGATCCCGTCGATGATGGGCGGACACGGGGGTCCGCCCCTACGATATTGATGATCAAATGAATGTGGTTGGGCATAACACAATAAATATCAACATTAATATTCTGATATTTTTCTAACCCTTTGATTTTTCCTTTGGTAATTTTCCCGAATTCATTTAATTTCATTTTCCCATTAATTATTTTTCCTAATAAACATTGTCGGTCTTGGGTACAGATGGTGAGGTAATACCAACCAGGGGAAGAATAATTGTGACCTTTGAGACGAAGGTGTTTCCGTTGAGAAATGCTATTATTAGCGTTCATTCGTGTTCTTATTGGCGTTGATTAGCGTGTCATGTTAGTCTCCAAATCTTACACTAGATCCTTGGTTATAAACCGTCCTAATCTGCTCCCCTGTCAACGCATAGTTATAGATGCGGACATCATCGATAAGGCCGTTAAAAGTTGAGCTTCCAGTATATTCTCCAATTATTGTTCTTTGCCCGATATCAATAGGGTCTGTTCTGTCCCAATTATTGATTTCTTTTCCATTAACATATGCTCTTACTTTTGAACCATCAAATGTGTATAGCAAATGAGTCCATTTTCCTACGAGATTATCTGGATAAAAATAATAATTTACTCCAGTGCCAGCATCAGTACCATTTGACCACATCCTTATTCGGACAGAGGTTTCGCCCATCATCTGCAACAGGTGGTTCCATGGTGATCCTCGATTATTTCTAGCGACTATTCCGCCTGCATCACCACTATTAGGATGAATCCACGCGCTTATTGTAAAATTAGACGAGAAATTTGCTATTGAGGAGTCATTCCCAACATCCACATAATCATCCACCCCATCAAAACTCATCGCACTATTTATCCTTCCCTCTCTTCCGTTGTACCAGGCTGCAGCAGTATTGCCAACTCCACAGGAACCAGCAGTATCTTGCGAGCCCGATCCGCCAATATTAATTGTCCCATGATTGGCATTTCCTGAGGAGTCGTAAGCGGTTGTTCCCTGACATTCATCCAACTTCCACCACCCTACCGGCCCGCCGCGATTATAATCCCAGGCGATTTGAGCCGGAGTCCGGGCGTAGTCGTAGATGCGAACATTGTCCATCAGGCCATCTAAGCCTGCCGCAGAAGATGAGGGTGTGGGATTACCAAGTCTTAAAGCCGTTGCTGTATCTCGAATACCGTTCCAACTTTTTGTATTTTGCTCTACAAGAATGCCATCAACCAATATTTCAATTTTATTGTTTGTGGGGTTAATGACAATGCTGTAAAAATGCCAATCTGTGTCGTTTATGGTGTTTGTGGGGGCGGCAACCCAGTGTTGGGTTGATCCGTCATAAGTTATAACGGACAATGTATTGGTATTTCCCGTTCCCTTATCGCCACCAGAACCAACAACACTATCAAACCATATAAGCAGAGGCTGGTTAGTGCTATGTGTCCCTTTTGTTATGAAATCATTGTCCTTGCTGATATTATTAATTTTTCCCCAAAATGAAATGGTTGCTTCATTGAGTTCAATAGAGTTAATATCTGCAGTATCAACATAATCATTCCCGTCAAAATTTAGAGAAGCTCCAGACGAATTATGGCCCATATCCCACGATGGAGCCGAATCACCAACTCCCAAATTTCCACTATTGTCGTTGCCCGACGTGTCGCGGGCCGTAGTTCCCGTGTTTTCTTCAAAATTCCACTCGGCCACGGGCGGGCGGCAGGTGTCGTTGGATCCCGGTACACAATATTCCTGCGATGCCGACCCGCCCGGAGCGGTCGAGCCGGTGTTGGCTGATGATTGCCCCATCACCAGAGCTTTTCCTTGGTTGTAGTCTTGTCTTACTTCTTCTTCCGATAAGGCGTAGTTATAAATCTTGACTTCGTCAATGAGGCCGCTATAATAATATCCCGCATGATCTGTGTTTCCACCAATTTCTAGGTTGTCATCACTAATGGTCGGACTATTATGACCAGTGCCTTCATTTATTAAGACTCCGTCGATGTAAAATTTAGCAGTAGTATTTTTTCTTATAACTATTATATGGTGCCATTTTCCGTCATCGTTATAATTTGCACTTGAACCCTGAAAGGTCCCGGTTTGATATGTTCGTAATTCTACCTTACCATCACTATTAAATATTTCCCATCCATCTGCTTGGTATGTTCCTTGTGCGACTATTCTTTTATTACTTCCTTGGCTAATCGTTGCCTTAGTCCAAACACTTACAGTAAAATCTTCATTTGTGAAATTAGTTTCGTTACTTGTAATACTTATAATGCTCTTATCTCCATCAAACTCTAGCGCTTTTCCCACCTTTCCTTCATTGGTCCAACTTGGGGCAGAGTCGCCGGCTCCCAATGTCCCATCTAAATCCGAACCCCCAAAGCCGGAATTATTCACTGTTGTCCCATACCCCTCATCAAACCGCCAATGGGCGATAGGTTGGGGCATGCGGGCGGCTCCTGGCATGCTGCCTTGCATGTCTTCCAGGATTTGCTTCTGCGTCCGAGCGTAATTGTAGATGCGAACGTCGTCAATGAGGCCGTTAAAGGGGTAACTGAGGTGATTGATTTTTAAATTTCCCGAAGGCAAATCTACATTAATAGATTCATTTTCTGCTGTCAAAATCCCATCGATATAGTATTTACCATGAATTCCATTTAGGGTTAGACAGTTAAAAGACCACTTATTCAATAAATTATTCACAGAAATAGTGGGGTTCCAATCGCTTAGGCCAATTTTTATTGAGGTAGAGGTATTATATGTAAGATATAAACGATTATCTCCAGACGTATTATAGGCAAATATTGCGTCGTTGATCGGTGCGGTATTGGCATATGTCCATGCGCAAATAGTAAAATTCGGAAAACTGTTTCCAGTTAATGATGCGACATTTACATAATCATCACTCCCATTAAACACCCCCGCACTTCCAAATTTCCCCGGAGCATAGCGATTAGTGCTGCTGCCAGACCAAGTGCCGTCATTGCCGTAGCCTGAAATGTCGGCAAGGGTGGTGTTATTACTGGAATCATCAAAGGTATAATGCGCCACCGGCCCCGGCGCCCATTCATAAAGGGCTTTGACTTCGGCGGGGGACAGGGCGCGGTTGTAGATACGAACTTCGTCGATTTTGCCAGGAATTTCATTATCTTCGGCGGCATCAGCTCCGATTATCAAATCGTGTGTTCCCCAACTCGGGGAAAAGTTGGCAGAAGCGGAACCAATTGATTCTCCATTGACAAAAAGATCCATTGTTGATCCGTTAAATGTTGCTGTAACTTGATACCAATTTCCTGTTGTCATGCCGTGAGCCTTTTGGTCTGATGTAAAGTAGTATGAACTACCGTCGCCAATGTAAAACTCTAAATATGACGCGTTGCTTGAATCTAATCTAAGAGAGAATCCGTTGTATGATTGACTTTTCCCTATGATAAAGTCATTTGTATTTAGTGATGTTGGGTTGATCCATGTGGATATGGTAATTTCATCAGAGTCAAAGTTAAAAGTATCTGTGTGAGTAATTTTAACTAGGTCATCACTCCCATCAAATAACCCGCCATTACCAAATTTTCCCGCCCCAGTAGTCGGGGGAGTGGCGCCAACACCTTGACCGTGATTACCATTACCGGAAGAGTCAATTACTTCATCAGCGGTTCCGTCCCAGGATGATTCATCCATTTTCCAATAACCAACTAGGCCATCGGAGAGCGCGGACTGAAGTCCGCTACTTCCCATGATAGCGGAGGAGCCTTTGGTTGAGCCAACTCCGGCTAAGCCGGCGGCATAGTCGGATTTGATTTGGTCTTCTGTCCGGGCGTAGGGGTAGATTTTAACCTCATCCATGAAGCCATTAAAAAATTCCGATCCGCCGTTTTTTCCAATTAAAAGAACGTTGTTTTGAGTGTCTTTGGTTTCATAAGCTAATGTTTTTTCATTTTTATTATTTCCGTTGACACTCCAAAACATATTGCCTCCTTCTGTTCCAGCGCAAACGTAGTACCAATTATTTTCTTCAGTTTCGCTAATAATTTCCTGTTTCGTATATTGATTATTTTCTGTATTATCTCCAATCGCAAAAATTAATTTTGAACTAGATTCTCTGAAAGTATAATTGCTAGAGCTATAATAGTTATTTGAAATGGAACCGCGATGCAAAAGTCCTTGGTCGCCGGAGGTACTGTTAAATTTAGTCCAAAAACACACTGTCAAATCATTTTCTAAATCAAGATTTTTTTCATTGCCAAACTCTAAATAATCGTCTCCGTCAAACTCCAAGCATTTTCCACTAATACACATATCTTCAGTCTGCCAGGTAGCTCCGTTGATTGTTCCATCATTTCCTTGTCCACTGGAGTCATTGGCCGTAGTTCCTGTGCCTTCATCAAATTTCCAATAGGCGACGGGTCCGGGGGAGATTTCTTCGGAATCTAAGGAAGTGGTAGGTTCGATGGAAGTATATTTACTAATAAAAATTAATTCCCAATCTTGGTTTATTTGGCTATTAAAAAAAAGAAAAGAAGTTGGTGTGATTTCTGTGGTGTTGGTGGTATTAATATTTTTTCTCTCTACACCGTCAATTTCTAAAATCATTTTGTTTGGTGTCCAATATGTGTCTATACGGTATTGAGTATCATCTGCATCAATTGTGCCTGTTTCTTCAGATGAATCAACGGTTGAAGCGTTAATTCTTTTATATATTCCCTGGTCTGAATATGCTGACCCTTGCCATTCAAAACGATAATAATTCGAACTATCCTGGATTATATCTAAATACTGTGTGTTAGCACTTGGATAATCCAGTCTTTTAGTCATTAATATGTGAGCATGGCCAGAGGAAGGTAGGTTTGTGTTTTTGGAAGAAGACTCGGCGTCATTATCGCCGGTTCTTATTTCAACCCAATTATTTTCTTGATTCCAATTATGAGAATTGGTGGGAGAATTTGTATCGACGGTTGTCCAGGCATAGTTATCTGTTGTATCAGTAGAAAAATCATCAAAAAACTCAAAAACATCCTTGCTGTCTTCTGAGTTTGTGGCAGAAGCATTACCGTAGTAAGTATAGATAGTGGTAGCATCAGTGCCATCATAAACAGTAGGAACTTTAACCCAGACTTTGGTAGAAACATCATTACAACCGGGGTTGTTTTCTTCTATCCAATGAGGAATGACTTTACCATTAATATCAGTAAATCTTAGATCAGCACAATCATTTTGTAATTTACCGTCTGTTATTAGGGAAGCAGTATCAATAGTAACGGCGACTTGGAAGTCAGTTAAATTTTCTCCATTATCATTGCTAATATTAACTGCCTTTCTATAAAGCCATGTCTCATTCCACCAAGAGGCTTGAGCTGGTTCGGGGCGATTGAGGAAGAAAACAACGGACCAAATAGAAGTCAAAAAGATAATAACAACCAACCAGGTTTTTAAGTGTTTTTTGGGTTCTTTGAAGAGAGGTTCGATAAAAGAGTAGGCGTTGTCGATGAATTGTTTAAACGATTGCTTATTGAACATGTTTAATAGTAATTAGGCGCGGACTAAAGTCCGTTATTTCGTTTTTTTTTGTTTTTTTTGAACTAGCGCAATTTATTGCGCGCTTTATTCCAGCCATTCGCCTCCAAAATCAACAATTGGGTATTTTTCCAAAACTTCCCTTATCCATAATTTGCCCTTTTCCCTTAACCAACTATTATAACTAGAAAATTTATATTGTGAAACTTTTTTACTTAATCCGTGTTTAACACAATTTTGATGGATATAGTTTAGATGACAATAAAAATCTTTGTCGTTTCTTATTACATGGTCGGTATATTGATACCAAAAGGGAATATCAAAATATTCTGGTAAGTAAAAAGCTAAAAGGGTTTTGGCCAAATTTAAGTCACCAAGAGTTATTATTTTTTCTATTTTTTTTCGTTGATTTGGAGTTAAGTGCGAGCTAAAGCTCGCTACTTCGTTTCTTGAAGTAGGGCAATTTATTGCGCGCGAGTTTGGAGTAGCGGAGTTTACTCCGCGCCTAATCTCCAAATCTTACTGCTCCGTCATTATAAAGAGTCTTGATTTGTAACGGGGTTAATGCGTAATTATATATTCGAACATCGTCGATTAGGCCGTTTACGGGGGCACTGTTTCCTTGGGCTACTCCAAACTTAACCGGTAAAGAGTTGGTTGCATCACCAATGTCTTCGTCTGTTGATGAATTATCTACTCTGCCGTCCAAATAGAGTTTTGTTTCTGTACCATTAAATGTTAGGCCGAGATGATACCATCTATTTGTGTCAATATTGGTGTTTGAAGATAGTCCACTTTGATCATCGCTTATTACATTGCCATTATTGTCTTCTATTTTCACTTGAATCTTTTTTTGAAGATTGTATAGGCGCAAAAAATATCCTTCTGTTGTACTCCATCCTTTATTTATTATGTGTTGATATCCACTAGAAGGAATGTCAAAAAATTTTACCCAAGCAAAAGCAGAAAATCCCGTATTTGAATTAGCGTCTAACAGATTGTTGTCGGTTATAGCAACATAATCATCCATCCCATCGAAACTCAAACTTGCCCCCCATTTTCCTTCTCTTCCGTTATACCAAGCATGAGCGGAATTTTCTGAAGCGCAAGTGCCGACGGAGGTTTGCGGTGCGGTAGCGCCGATATTAATTGTCCCGTGATTGCCATTGCCGGAAACATCATAAGCAGTAGTACCCTGGCACTCGTCAAAGCGCCAATGCCCAACCGGTTTCCCGCGATTATAATCCCAGGCGATTTGGGCGGGGGTGCGGGCATAGTCGTAGATAAGGATCTGATCTATCAAGCCATTAAAGTTGTTATAGCCTTCTTCGCGATAGCCAATGTAGTAGTCGGAATTAGAAGAAGTAATTGAAGTTTGGCTGTCTGAACCAGAATAGATTTCAACCCCATTTTTATAGATTTTAGTATTACCGCTATCAAAAAGAAAAACCCAATGGTCCCACTGATTTTGTTCAACGCTATCGGTGGCGATATGACTATTTCTCCAAGCACCGTCTAAATGCCACCTGACCCTAGCATCATTCTCATCGCAACTGAAGGTCGAAGAACAGCCAATTTCTATTAAAGTGTTACTATCTGCCCAAAAAGCGTAAGAGCCTTCGGCTAGAGTAGTGGGTCGAGCAAAGAACTCAATAGTAGCACCTGATTTTCCTGTCAAACCCGAAAAATTATTCTTAGAAACATAATTACTTCCATTAAACTCCAAACACCCTCCTTCTTTGCAAAAAGCGGTTGAACGCCAGGTTGGGTTGTTAACTAATGTGCCTTCGTTGTTATTACCGGAAGTATCATAGGCAGTATCACCAGTTTTCTCGTCAAATTTCCATTCGGCTACCGGTGGGCGGCAGGTATCGTTGGAGCCGGGGACGCAATATTCTTGTGCTGCTGATCCGCCTGGAGCGGTGGAACCGGTGTTGGTGCTTGATTGTCCCATTACCGCCGCCATGCCCTGGTTGTAGTCTTGGAGAATTTCTTCCTGGGTAAGAGCGGCATTGTAAATTTTTACCTCATCGATAAAACCCGCTGCGTTTTGTCCACCAGTAGAAGAAAACCCCCCCACGGTGATATATGATCCATTGGCAGTTCCCTCAAAAAAAACAGGATCATTTATTGGCTTTCCGTTTATAAATGCTTGCCCATATAAAGAGCCAGAGTCAGACCACCATTTAAGTAAAACATGGGTCCATGAATTTGTTGTGGGATTACTAATGGAGGCTATCGAAGTAGAGGGACTGCCCTTTGTAAAATACAAATTATTAGAACTATTAACTCCTATATAGGTTCTGGTGTTAGCGTTTGATCTAAACAAGTAAGGGCCAGCTCCATAAGAAGCATTTTTTAACCAAAACGAAACTGTTGTTTCTGACGGGGACACATTTAGATCCGCAGTTAGATAACTGTCTATTCCATCAAAAATCAAAGCCTTTCCTACTTTTCCTTCGTTGGTCCATTCGGGAACAGTTGTCCCGCTTAATGTTCCATGGTTTCCTCCGATATGGTCATGGGCCGTACTCCCATATCCCTCATCAAACTTCCAATGAGCGACAAGCTTTGAAGCAATGGGCGTTATTTGGGCTGTTTCGGCCTTGTGGCCAAAAACCGCTCCTGACCCTTTGCTTGAAGCTCTGGCAACATAATCGGATTTTATTTGTTCCTCTGTCCGGGCGTAGGGGTAGATTTTGATTTCGTCGATGAAGCCGATAGTGCCAGTCCCAAGATAAATAGTGTCTGAAATACCTGCAGGGGTTGAGGTGTGATTTGGCCCGCTACTAGAATCATCTTTTCCGTCAATGTATATTTTTCTCAAACCGTCGGAGTTTCTGAAAATGAATGTTACGTGATGCCAATTATTATCTTTAAGATCTTGGGTGCCGTAAATATAGTAATCATCTATTCCCGAGTTTAAGTAAAGTAAGGGCTTATTTGCTGAGTGGTGATTAAGTCTCAGTCCTAGGTTAAAACTAGATATTAAGTATTGGGTGCCTATTTCGACGTTGTTGGCTAATTTAATCCAGGCCTTAACTGTCCATTCTTGGTTTAAGTTGTCTTGATGAAGAGGGTTCGGGATCTCGATATTGTTGGTTCCATCAAACTCCAAGCATTTTCCACTAATACACATATCTTCAGTTTGCCAGGTAGCTCCGTTGATTGTTCCATCATTTCCTTGTCCACTGGAGTCATGGGCCGTTGTTCCTTCCCCTTCATCAAATTTCCAGTAGGCGACGGGTCCGGGGGAGATTTCTTCGGAGAGAGTGGTGTCGACTACTGGCTCATTATCTATATGTTTTCTATAATAAAAATTTTCAGTGGGGATTAAAGTATAAGAGGTATCAGATGGTTTCTGCCAGCCCGCTAGCCAATCGTCTCCGCCACTAACTTCTTCGTGTCGGTAAACGTATCTGTGAAAACCAGCGTTTAAGGAGATTGTTCCGTTGTGTGTCCAATTTCCAGAGGTTCCATGCCCACCGTACCAGCTGACAACGTTCGTGCCACCAACATTGTCTTTCCAATTAGCTCCATTAATGTGAACATCAGAAGCATCATCTGAATCGGTAGCGAACCCGTAGGTTCCAGACTCCGGTGCATAGATCCACCCTTCCAGTAAAGTTAAGTAGTTTGAATCTGTTCCGTAGATGTTACATGCGTTATTATTACAGTCAATTTGGGATCGAGGACCCCATCCGCCTCTATCTGAATAAGAAACTGCGGAAAAAAGTGTGTCCATTTCGGATTCGTTAATAGGTTGAGAAGCGTGTCCATCATACCAGTTAGTTAGCCAAATACCTCCGGATTCTAGTACTTCTTCACCGTTATTTTGATTTGAGGCAGAAGGATTGCCGTAATAGACATAAATTGTTTTGCCTTCGGTTGGTATTTCGGGGATTTTAGTCCAAATCACAGTGGATTCGTTATTGCATCCGGGGACAGAATCTAGAAAGTGAGGAAGCATTTTTCCATTAATGTCGGTAATTCGGATGTCATTACAACTATCCTGCATTTTGCCATCAGTAATTAAGGAAGCAGTGTCTAGGGTAACGGCGACTTGGAAGTCAGTTAAATTTTCTCCATTATCATTGCTAATATTAACTGCCTTTCTATAAAGCCATGTCTCATTCCACCAAGAGGCTTGAGCTGGTTCGGGGCGATTGAGGAAGAAAACAACGGACCAAATAGAAGTCAAAAAGATAATAACAACCAACCAGGTTTTTAAGTGTTTTTTGGGTTCTTTGAAGAGAGGTTCGATAAAAGAATAAATCCTGTTAACAATACTTTTAGAGTTAATCATTATCGTAAATTACAAATTTCAAATTACAATTTATTTCCAAACAAATCTCAATTAACAAATTACAAACATCTATTAATTATTGTTTTTATTCTGAAATTTAGAATTGGAAATCTTTAATCTAATCTTAGTTTCCAAACCTTACTGCCCCGTTATTATATAAGGTGTTTATTTGCTCGTTGGTGAGGGCATAGTTATAAATGCGGACGTCGTCCATGAGGCCAGTGAAATAGTTTTGAGGTGGATTGGCTGGATAGATTGATTGAGTTCTGGCTCCGATTACAAAAGGCCTGTCAGTAATATTATATAAATATTTACCAATATGCTGCTCGTTGGTAATTATTTTACCATTAATATATATTTTAAGGAGAGTAAGATTAGAGCTAAAATCATAATTTATAATTCCTGTAATCATAAACCACCTATTTAATGGGACCATATCGTTCGAGGAGTTGGCTAAAACAAATCCATCCCCGCCAACCCCTGACCACCAGCCAGTTCTCAGTTGGATTCTGCCGCTTGAGTTAAGTCCTAGTTTCCAATAGCAGTATGGTGACCAATTTCCTCCACCATGGCTAATTAAATCGGTTTCACTATTTATTGGAGAAGAAATAAAAACCCATGCGCTAGATGTTACCCCATTATTCTGTTCTGAGATGTTAGTGTTTTGGCTAATTATATAATCATCCACCCCGTCAAAACTCATCGCGCTGTTTATTTTTCCCTCTCTTCCGTTATACCAAGCACCGGTTCCGTCTGTAGGGGCGGAACATGTTCCGCCCGTTATTTGCGGCGCGCTTGCGCCGATATTAATTGTGCCGTGGTTTTCATTGCCGGATGAATCATGAGCAATAGTTCCTTGGCACTCATTAAATTTCCAATGGCCGACCGGAGCGCCACGATTATAGTCCCAGGCGATTTGGGCTGGCGTCCGGGCGTAGTCGTAGATACGAATATTGTCAATGAGTCCATCAAAATATGTATAAGAGCTTCCCACTCTTCTGCCAATAATTCCCGCATAGTCTCCATTATCTAAGACTGGTCCGACCGCATCGTTTTTTTCTGCAACAAGAACTCCGTCACGATAGATTTTAACTGTATTGTTGCCATCGTGAGTTGCCATTATGTGGTACCAACGAGCTGTGTTCCAAGAAAGATCACTTGTAGACAGTGATTCGCCCGTGGTGCCATCACCATAGGCAAGATAGATATTGCCAGAAGAAATATACAAAGCATAACCGCTGGTTTTACTGGCAGCAATATACATTTTGTCAAAAATTGGCCTTACCCAACCGGTTATCGCATCTTCATTTGGTTTTATCCAAGCCCCAATAGTCATACCACCGTTAATTTGCAGAGTTTCGTCATTACCAACACTTACTCTGGCATCACTTCCATTAAACGCCCCCGCTTTGCCAATTTTTCCCGTTCCCCAATGGCTTCCCGAGCCAGACCAGGCGCCATCATTCCCATTGCCACTTTTATCATAAACAGTATCGCCCGATCCTTCTTCAAAATCCCACTCAGCCACGGGGGGTCGGCAGGTATCGGTGGAGCCGGGGACGCAATATTCTTGTGATGCTGATCCGCCTGGAGCGGTGGAACCGGTGTTGGTGCTTGATTGTCCCATTACTGCTGCTACACCCTGGTTGTAATCTTGGAGGATTTCTTCTTGGGTAAGGGCGGCGTTGTAAATTTTTACTTCGTCGATTTTCCCGTCGTATTGTCCGCAGTAATAAGATCTGCACCAATTATCATCGCCAATACGCAAGCTAGAGGAATTTGACAGGTTGACGCTTGACATACTGGAGATATCTTGAGAACCAGCACTTTCTCCGTTTACAAAGAAATTAGCGTTGCTGTCCCTATCTGCTGCTACCGCAACATGTTGCCACTTATCCATTTCGATAACATCGGTGTTTGAAAGGAAATTATGCCAAGAGCCGTCGTAGATAGCTAGCAGAAGACGGTTACCACTATTAATATTGAATTTAAACCCAGGATTTCCATTTTTAGAAATTATTCCTGGGGCACTTTTTCCATCTGATGGTTTATATATCCAGGCTGATATAGTGAAATCTCCGGTTTCTGGATTTAAATTTCCTGTGGGGCTAATAGTGGAAATATAGTCGTCCACCCCATCAAAACTCAAAGCCTTACCGAATTTTCCTTCATTAGTCCAGGTTGGGGCAGAGCCACCAACACCGAAAGAACCATGATTAGATCCTCTAGAATCATGAACATCTTCCCCAAATCCTTCGTTAAATTTCCAATGAGCGATAAGCTTTGAAGCAATGGGCGTTATTTGGGCTGTTTCGGCCTTGTGGCCAAAAACCGCTCCTGACCCTTTGCTTGAAGCTCCGGCAACATAATCAGACCTTATTTGTTCCTCTGTCCGGGCGTAGGGGTAGATTTTAACTTCGTCGATGAAGCCGTTGAAATAGTAATTTGCCCCATTGGACCCGTAAGCGTGGCCTATTAAAACTGGCGTGCTACGATCTTGAAGGGTCCCAGAGATATCTGTATCGGTTGCAACTAATTTATTTTCTATATACATTTTTGCTTTTTCTGTTGAGCTATATGTTACATAAACATAAATCCATTCATTAGCAGAAATGCTTTCCGATGATGTTAGATTGAGAATTCCTGATCCCGAGGTATTCCAATATATAAAGCTTAGTGTTGAGTCAGATAGTTTTAAGCTCCACTCCCAGTTGTAGTTTCCATAACCTCCCGCTGCTCCTTTTCCTATAATGCCCTGGTTGCCAGATACTGAGTTGGCCTTGATCCAAAGAGAAATAGAGAAGCTGTCAGATGTGGACCAGCTAAAGTCGGTGTTTGTATTTGCATAATCACTACTTCCATCAAAGTACAAACATTTCCCACCAATACACATATCCTCTGTTTGCCATGTAGGGGTGGAGGAGCCGGTGCCAAGTGTTCCATCATTCCCTTGCCCGCTTGAATCATAGGCCGTTGTTCCCGTTCCCTCATCAAATTTCCAGTAGGCGACAGGGCTGGGGGAGATTTCTTCGGAGTCTAGGGAGGTGGTGGGTTCGGAGATGGCGTATTGGCGGACGATTATCCAGTCCCAATAAGAATCGTAGCTCTGACCTCCTCCGTAAGTATTATTATCAGCTCTTCTGCCCAACATTATTGATTCATTGGATACAGTGTTGGTAAAAGTGTTCTGATAAATTTGAGCACCTGTATTAAGGTTGGTCGTTGTTAAAATAACTGAAGAGGCAGTTGCAACAAAACTAATAGAATAAGGCACGTTGCTTCTAGGAACTCTTTCTCCACTTAGAGCGGTCCATGACGAGTTATTTCTTATGTAGTCTGTTGATGGATGATTTAAAAACGAAAACCCATCAGAGCTTGAATCCCAAAAGCCACCAATAGTTTGGCCATTAGTAGCAACAGTTACAGTTCTGGCTTTTACTTCTTGAATTATTGGACCTGAAAAAGTATCAACAGATTTAATTCTTCCCGTATTATTAGTGCCCCTAAGTTCTCCACTGTTAATACTAAAACCTATTGGGTCAACTATATCCCACTTATTAGTATTTATTTGGTTTCCCCCAAAATCATCAAAAAACTCAAAGACATTATCGCCATTTTCAGCGTTGTTGGCCTGGGCATTGCCATAATAAACATAAACCGTGGTCGCATCAGTGCCATCATAAACCGTTGGTACCTTAGTCCAGATTTTAGTATTAGCATCATTACACCCGGGATTATTTTCTTCGATCCAATGAGGAATAATGTTTCCGCCCTTATCCGTCACTCTTAGATCATCACAGTCATCTTGCATCTTGCCGGCTGTTATTAAAGAAGCCGTATCTAGGGTAATCGCCACCTGAAAATCAGTTAAATTTTGCCCATTATCATTGCTAACCTGTATTGCCCTTCGATATAACCACGTTTCGTTCCACCAAGAGGCCTGGGCTGGTTCGGGGCGATTGAGGAAGAAAACCAGGGCCCAAGAGGCCACTAGTACCCCCAAGATCACTAGCCAGGTTTTTAAGTGTTTCTTGGGTTCTTTAAAGAGAGGTTCGATGGAGAAATAAACCCGGTCGATAAGTTTTTTAATATTGGTCTTATAAGTCATATAGGACTAATAATTATTTTTACGAACTCTTACCCTCTCCCGATAAAGCCTTTCGGTGAAACCGCCATTTTTTAAGAAATCTTTTTCTAGGGATTGCATTTGTCGATCAAGGAGGAAATTTGCCTGATGGATTAAGCAAATAAGACAATTAGCCGCGCTTTCCGGATTTTTTATATAGGTTTTATAGGACTGATATGACCTATTTTTTTGGTAGGCTAGTTGACGAATTTTTAAAACCTGGGGATTGTCTTTACCCCACAATGGTAAATTATTTTGACGAAGGTAGTCAAGAAAATCTTGAAGCAATTCTTCCAAAGAACCTCGAGCGACGCTGATTAGTTTTATTTCACTTTTTTTGGAAGTAGCCGAAACCTGGCTGCCCTCAGCAATATTTTGCTTACCAGAACGGGCGGCTTGGATCATTTGGTCGGTGGTTCGAGAGCGAGGGTTAATGTATTTTCGGCAGAAATCGATAGTGGCATCGTAAATAATCTCGCTGGTTTGATACGATTTTAAATTTCGGTAACCGCCATGAGAAGGAAAAATCTTGCTTTCTGTCATTTTTAAAAGATTAAGACAAATAGGACGAATAAGGCCTATTTTTTAGTTATTGTTTTCAGTTTAGCAAAAGTGGGGGGCTAGAGCAATTTGCCGCGCGTTAGTTTTGGTTGATAAGGGTAGAGCCTTGTGATAGAATTGAACTTGTCTTGAATGGGGGAGAATTCCTCTCTTGTCAAGGAGGCAATTTTAATGACTTTATTGGCTCGAAAGTTTTTACAAAAAGCTGGAGTTTATAGGCTAAAAGCTTTTGCTTTGGCCTAATTAATTAAGTAATTAAAGAAGTGTTAAAAGAGCCTCGTTGTTAGGCTCTTTTTTTCTGTCATTTTTTGAGAAGGGGATCCTTCTCCGCCGGCTGGCGGATCAGGATGAGGATAGTGAGGGAGCGCGGACCGTAAGTCCGCTACTCCAGCCCTTTTTTCGAAGTAGCGCAATTTATTGCGCGCCGGTTCGAGCGCGGACCGTAAGTCCGCTACTCTGGATAAAAAAGAAGTTCGGGATTTGGAAAATTGAAGTTTGTTTGTAGTTTGAATTTTGATATTTGGAATTTATTTTTAATTTGAAAAATTAAAAAAACTTTATGCTTACGGGTTTAATTGGTAAAAAAATTACCATGGAACAGGATTTTACTGAAGATGGTAAAGTTGTTCCTTTAACTGTTGTCGAGCTTGGCCCTTGTCGGGTTATTCAGACAAAAACGAAAGATTCTGATGGCTACAGGGCCGTAAAATTGGCCTTTGGACAAGGCAAGGGCAAATATAATAAGAAGCCAACCTTAGGGGAGGCAAAAAAGGCTAAGCTTGATTTTGCCCCGGAAAAGATTGTTGAAATTCGGGGCCGATTCGGTGATGATGTTAAAATCGGCCAGGAAATAACTCTGGACCAAGTTTTTGCCAAAGGCGATAAAGTAAAAGTTTCTGGAACCTCCAAAGGACGAGGTTTTGCCGGAGCGATGAAAAGATGGGGATTTCATGGCGGCCCTCAAACTCATGGCCAATCGGACCGTCTGCGCGCCCCGGGCTCAATCGGCCAAGGCACCGACCCGGGTCGAGTTCATAAGGGCAAAAAAATGCCCGGCCATTTTGGGGTTGATAAAGTAACGGTTAAGAATTTAACTGTTTTCAAAATCGACAAAGAAAATAATCGTCTTTATTTGACTGGTGCGGTGCCCGGATCAAGAGGAGGATATGTGGCGGTCGAGAAGATAAACAACCTATAGGTCTTATGAGTCCTATAGGACATATATTAATTAAAAATTTTTTATGAAAATTTCAATTTACGATAAAAACGGTAAAAAGACGGACAAGTCAATGCTTTTGCCCAAAAAGATTTTTGAGGCTAAAATTAATTTGCCGCTAATGGCCCAAGCGGTTAAGGTGTTTTTAGCTAATCAACGGACTGCTTTTCCTAAGGCTAAAACTAGATCGGAAGTTACCGGTTCGACCAAAAAGGTTTGGCGGCAAAAAGGGACCGGTCGAGCCCGGCATGGCGATAGACAAGCGCCAATTTTTGTTGGCGGTGGCAAAGCCCATGGCCCAAGCGGAGTAAAAAAGCGCCTTTCTTTATCTAAAAAAATGAAACAGGCGGCCCTAAGATCAGCCTTATCTGCTAAGGCTGGCGAGAGCGAAATTTTTGTTGTTGACGGTTTAGAAAAAACTACTCCCAAAACCAAAAAAGCAGCTGGTTTTCTTGAAAATCTGGGGATTGCTGATAAAAAAGCCACTCTATATTTAGCAGAAAAAAATGATAATATTATTCGGGCTTTTAGAAACTTGCCTAACGTTAATATTGATTTGGCCAATAAAATTAATGCTTATCAGGCCTTATCGTCGGGGAAAATAATTTTTACCAAAAAAGCGATTAAAGTTTTAAAAGAAAGATTATGAAACTGGCTGATGTTATAAAGAAACCATTAATAAGCGAGAAGTCAATGAAGATGGCTGAGGATAATCGTTACACCTTCATTGTTGATACAGCTGCTTCTAAAAATCAGATTAAGAAAGCCGTTGAGGCAATTTTTGGTGTTAATGTGGTTGGGGTTAGAACGGCGATTTTAAAGAAAAAAAAGAAAACTCTTCCCACCCGAAAAACGATTTATCCATCACCGGTGAAAAAAGCCACTATTGAATTAAAAAAAGGCGAAAAATTAGATATTTATGAAAGCTAAGAAACACGAATAAAAAGGACACGAATTGACACGAACTTAATATAAATAAATCACACGAATTTAACGAATATTATAAGGACACGAATTAAGACAAATAAGGAGGAATTTTTGAAGTAGCGGAGTTTCCACCCGAGGCGGACAGGTACTCCGCGCCATTAAAAAGGGCGCGAACTAAAGTTCGCTATTCCCAAAAAAAGTTTTTATGAAAAATATTAAGAAAAATTTAACCAAATCGGTAAAAAATAAAGCTGGTCGATCGGGTGGTCGAGTAGCGGTTCGTCATCAGGGTGGTGGCGAAAAACGCCGAGTTAGGAAAATCGATTGGAAAAGAGACAAATTTGATGTTCCCGGAAAAGTTGAAAGGATTGAGTATGCTCCAAGCCGAAGTGCCAATGTGGCTTTAGTTTTGTATGAAGATGGCGAAAGGCGTTATATTTTAGCCACTAAAGGGATGAAGCCGGGGCTTTCTGTTATGAGTGGTGATAAGGCGCCGATTGAAGAAGGAACGGCTACTACATTAGATAGAATACCGGTTGGCATGCCAATTCATTCTATTGAATTAAAACCAGGCAAGGGAGGGCAATTGGTTAGAGGAGCAGGGACAATGGCCACAATTACCGCCAAAGAAGGCAAGATGGCCCATGTTCGTCTTCCTTCAGGAGAATTGCGAAAAATTTTGCTTTCCTGTCGGGCGACTATTGGCCAAGTTGGCAATGAAGCTCATGGTTTGAAAAAAATGACTAAGGCCGGGCAAAAAAGACACAAAGGGATTCGGCCAACAGTGCGAGGAGTAGCCCAACACCCTGGTTCCCACCCTCATGGTGGTGGTGAAGGCCGATCCGGGATTGGTATGCCTTCTCCTAAAACCCCCTGGGGCAAGAAAACTTTAGGTAAAAAAACCAGAAAAAGAAAAAAATATAGTGACAAAAACATTATTTCTAGAAGAAAAACTAAAGCTCAAAAGAAAGATAAACAGAAGTAAACTTAAAATTTCCAATTACCAATTTTCAAATAAATTTCAATTTTTAATAATTAAATTAGTAATTAATAATAAATAAAAAATATTGTTTGTTATAATAAAGCAGGACTTTAAAATTTCCAATTTCCAATTTCCAAGTTCCAAACAAATCACAAATTTCAAATCACAAGATTTAAACAATAAAAAATAACCATGTTTGGAATTAAATTGTAGTTTGATATTTGGAATTTATTTAGAATTTAGT